>JALYHP010000114.1 GCA_030799355.1 Pseudomonadota bacterium | reverse complement strand
CCCCCCCCGGGCCGGGTACGAAGGAGCGCGTCATCAAGACCTTTTCGACGCAGCGACCCGATGCCGACTATTCGTTGCTGCGCTCGGGGGGCCAGACGCTGCTGGCGCGCGATGGCGTGGCCGTACTCGACGTGAAGCGCATGAAAATCACCGGCCTGCACAACGCGGCCAATGCGCTCGCCGCGCTGGCATTGGCGGATGCGGCGGGGTTGCCGATGGCCGCCAGCTTGCGTGCGCTCGAGGCCTTTCCGGGACTGCGGCACCGTTCGGAATGGATCGCCGAGGTGGCGGGCGTACGTTACGTCGATGATTCCAAGGGCACCAACGTGGGCGCCACGCTCGCCGCGGTCGAGGGCCTGCAAGGTCCGCTGGTCATCATCGCGGGCGGCCTCGCCAAGGGGCAGGACTTCGCGCCGCTGGCCGGAGCATTCAGGAACAAGGTTCGGCGCGTCGTCTTGATCGGCGCCGATGCGCCCGTGATCGAGCAGGCGCTCGCCGGTGCATGCGCCACGCAGCGTGCAGCCTCGATGCAGGAGGCGGTGGCCGCGGCGGCGCGTGCCGCGCGTCCCGGCGATACGGTGCTGCTGTCGCCGGCCTGCGCCAGCCTCGACATGTTCCGCGACTATGGACATCGCGGCGACGTATTCGCCGCCGCGGTGCGGGCGCTGGCGGAGGCCTCGCCATGAACGCAACCACCATGGGCTATGGCGTGCGGGCGCGCGAGCGCATGCCCTTCGCTTGGGACGGCATGACCTTGGGGCTGGTGGCCGCCTTGCTGCTCGTGGGCCTGGTGATGGTCACGTCGGCGTCGATGTCGGTGGCCGCGAAGGGCCTGCACGACCCGTTCTACTTTCTCGAAAGGCAGTTCGGTTTCGGGGCCTGCGGCCTCGCGGCCGCTTGGGTGGTGACGCGCGTGCCGGCGCAGCTCTGGGAAAAGTACAGTTTCGCGCTGCTGCTGCTGGGTCTTTCGCTGCTGCTGCTGGTGCTCATTCCGGGGCTGGGCGCAAAGATCAACGGTGCGCGCCGTTGGCTGCACATGGGGCCGATGAATTTCCAGGTGTCGGAATTGGCCAAGGTGCTGGTGCTCACCTGGGTTTGCAGCTACAGCGTGCGCAAGCGCGCCGAACTCGAGCGTACGTTCGCCGGCCTCCTGAAGCCAGTGGGTATTCTGGGGATCGCGGGCGTGCTGCTGCTGCTCGAACCGGATTTCGGCGCCACGACGGTGTTGTTCGCCACCGGCTTCGCGGTGCTGTTCGTCGCCGGGGCACGCCTGCGCTATGTGCTGTCGCTGCTGGCCGCGGTGGCCGCGGCCTTCGCGGTGCTGGCGCTGACCTCGGCCTATCGCCTGAAGCGGCTCACCGTGTTCCTGCACCCGTGGGACGATCCATTCAACGGCGGCTTCCAGCTGACCCAATCGCTGATTGCCATCGGTCGCGGCGGCTGGTTCGGCGTGGGGCTCGGCAGCAGCATCCAGAAGCTGTTTTATCTGCCCGAGGCGCATACCGACTTCGTATTCGCGGTATTGGCCGAGGAATTGGGCTTGGTGGGCGTCGTGGGCGTCATCACCCTATTCGTCGCACTGGTGTGGCGTGCGTTCCAGATTTCGCGCATGGCTTCTGCGGCGGGCCTGAAGTTCCAATCGTATCTCGCGCTGGCGTTCGGCATGTGGCTGGGCCTGCAGGCCATCGTCAACATCGGCGTCAACATGGGCGTGCTGCCCACCAAGGGATTGACGCTGCCGCTGCTCAGCTACGGGCGCAGCAGCTTGATCGTGAGTCTCGGCTGGCTCGGCGTGCTGCTGCGCATCTATCACGAGGTCAAATGCACCTCGCGCTCGGCGGTGATGCGCATGCCGGGAGGGCCCCGACAATGAGCATGCAGCGACCTCGGGGCGCCATGCAACTCGACCGGGCCCAGGGCGCGCGCACCCTGGGCGGGACGGCCGCAAGCCCCACCGGCGGCGCACCGGTGCTCATCATGGCCGGCGGCACCGGCGGACACGTATTTCCCGCGCTGGCCGTGGCGAAGGTGCTGCGTGAGCGCGGCGTCGCGGTGGTGTGGCTGGGGGTGCCCGCAAGTATGGAATCGCGCGTGGTGCCGGCCAATGGCTTTCCCATCGAATGGGTCCGCGTGAAGGGAATTCGCGGCAAGGGCGTTGGCGCATGGGCGATGGCGCCGCTGCGCATCGTCAACGCCGTGCTGCAAGCCATCGCGGTGCTGCGCCGCGTGCGGCCCCGCGCCGTGTTGGGCGCCGGCGGGTACGTCAGCGGCCCGGGCGGGATCGCCGCGTGGCTGCTGCGCATACCGCTGTTGATTCACGAGCAAAACGCCATTCCCGGCTTGACCAATCGCTGCTTGGCGCGTTTGGCCACCCGTGTTCTGCAGGGATTTCCCGGCAGCTTCGACAAGCGCGTGGGCGCGCGCTTCGTCGGCAATCCGGTGCGCGCCGACATTGCCGGCATACCCGAGCCGGCGGTGCGCTTCGCCGGTCGCAGCGGCCGTGCGCGGTTGCTGGTGTTCGGCGGCAGCCAGGGCGCGCAACGTTTGAACGCCGTGCTGCCGCAAGCCTTGTCGCGGCTGGATCCGGCGCGCCGCCCGATGGTGCGGCATCAAGCCGGCGAGCGCGGCATCGATGCCGCGCGTGCCGCGTACCGAGAAGCCCGGATCGAGGCCGAGGTCACGCCGTTCATCGATGACATGGCCGCGGCCTATGCGTGGGCCGATGTCGCCGTGTGTCGCGCCGGCGCCATGACCATCGCCGAGTTGCAGGCGGCAGGCCTAGGGGCGGTGCTCGTGCCGCTGTCCACGGCGACGGACGATCACCAGACCAAGAACGCCGAAACGATGGTGCACATCGGCGCGGCACAGGTGCTGCAGGAGCGCGATTTGACGGCTGAGCGCCTGAGCGGCTGCATCGCCGAACTCGCGGCCGATCGCGCCCGGCTGCAGATCATGGCCGAGGCCGCGCGGCGCGTACGGGTCGTCGATGCCGCGGAACAGGTGGCGGGCGAGTGCCTGGCCGCGGGAGCGCCGGCATGAGCGATACCATGAGCCAGAGCTTGAGTCTCAGCATGAACGATCGCATGCGCCGCATCCACGCCATCCATCTGGTCGGCATCGGCGGCAGCGGCATGGGCGGTATCGCCGAAGTGCTGCTGAACTTGGGCTACGCCGTGCAGGGCTCCGATCTGAAGTCCAACCCCGTCACTCGGCGCCTGGCGCGCTTGGGGGCGACGATTTTCCTCGGCCACGCGGCCGAGCATCTCGGCAAGGCCGACGTTGTCGTGGTCTCGAGCGCGGTCAACCGCAGCAATCCGGAAGTGGCCGCGGCCGTGGCGAACCGCATCCCGGTGGTACCGCGAGCGGAGATGCTCGGCGAACTGATGCGCTTCCGCTATTCGGTGGCGGTTGCCGGCACGCATGGCAAGACCACCACCACCAGCCTGGTCGCGAGCGCTCTCGCCGAGGGCGGCCTCGACCCGACCTTCGTCATCGGCGGGCGGCTGAAGAGTGCAGACAGCAACGCCCGCCTGGGCGCGGGACGGTATCTGGTCGCGGAGGCCGACGAGAGCGACGCGTCATTCATGCACCTGCAGCCGATGATCGCCATCGTCACCAACATCGACAACGACCATCTCGCCACCCACGAGGGCGATTTCTCGCGGCTCAAGCAGAGCTTCGTGGACTTCCTGCACAACCTGCCGTTCTACGGGCTGGCGGTGCTGTGTGTCGATGATGATCATGTGCGCGGCATCCTCGAGACCGTGGCCAGGCCCGTCGTGACCTATGGTTTCGCGGCGGGCGCCGATGTGCGCGCGGTCGACGTGGTGCGCGCCGGGTTGCAATCGCATTACCAGGCGCTGCGTGCCGGGCATGAGCCGCTCGCCGTCACGGTCAACTTGCCCGGGCGGCACAACGTGTTGAATTCGCTGGCGGCGGTGGCCGTGGCCAGCGAGCTCGGCATTGCGGACGCGGCCATCCAGAGGGCATTGGCTCATTTTCAAGGCATCGAGCGGCGCCTGCAGCAACTCGGCGAGGTCGAGTGGCCGGGTGGGCGCGCCTTGTTGGTGGATGATTATGGCCACCATCCCACGGAGGTGGCCGCGACCCTCGATGCCGTGCGTCAGGCATGGCCGTCGCGCCGCCTGGTGCTCGCATTCCAGCCGCATCGCTACACGCGTACGCGCGACCTGCTGGATGATTTCGGCCGCTGCCTGGGTGCCTGCGACGTGCTGCTGGTGACCGAAGTGTATGCGGGCGGCGAAGCGCCCATCGCCGGCGCGGATGGCCGCGCCATCTGCCGCGCCGTGCGTTCTCGCGGCGTGATGGAACCGATATTCGTGGAGCGCGTCGACGACCTGGCCGAATCGCTGCGCGGCGTGCTGCACGACGGCGATGTGATCTTGACCATGGGGGCCGGCAACATCGGCACGGTCGCGCAGGAACTGAAGGCGCATTTTTCCGCGGGAGCCGCATGAACGGCACAGCGCAAACCGATTTGGGCCAGATCGCGCCGGAATTCAGCGCGCGAGTGCTGCACGACGAACCCCTGTCGAAGCACACCTCGTGGCATGCCGGAGGCCCGGCGGATCTTTATTTCACGCCGCGCGACGCCACGGATCTGTCCTCGTTCATGAGGCAGCTGCCCGCCGCGATGCCGCTGCTGTGGCTCGGACTCGGCAGCAATCTGCTGGTGCGCGATGGCGGCGTGCGCGGCGCGGTGGTGGCGACGCACGGCGCCTTGAATGCGCTCGAGCGCATGAGCGCCACGCGGGTGTACGCCGAGGCCGGAGTGCCCTGCGCCCGCATCGCCCGGCAGTGCATGAAATGGGGCTTGGGACCGGCCGAATTCTTTGCCGGTATCCCCGGTACCCTCGGCGGCGCGCTGGCGATGAACGCCGGCGCGTGGGGCGGCGAGACGTGGCGTCACGTCAGCGAGGTCGACGTGCTCGACCGCCGCGGTGCGCGGCACACCCGGAGGCCGGCGGACTACGCGATTGGCTATCGCCATGTGAGCGGTCCGGCGGACGAAGGGTTCATCGCCGCGCGCATGGAGTTCGAACACCGGCCGGGCAGCGACGAAGCCGCGCTGCGCAAGCTGCTCGACATGCGCCGGCAAACGCAGCCCATCGGCGAATGGAGCTGCGGTTCGGTGTTCGTCAATCCGGTGGGCGATCACGCCGCGCGCCTGATCGAAAGCGCCGGTCTCAAAGGCTATCGCATCGGCGATGCCACCGTGTCCGAGAAGCACGCCAATTTCATCATCAACCATGGGTCGGCACGCGCCGCCGATATCGAGGCCTTGATCCGGCACCTGCAGCGAACCGTCGCGCGGGTGCACGGCATCGAACTCGTGACCGAAGTGCGTATCGTCGGAGACCCCGCATGAGCTTACTCAACACCCGCTCGGAGTGCGCCCGTACCCGCGCCGCCGCCGATTTCGGCAAGGTCGCGGTTCTGTTGGGCGGCGATTCGTCGGAGCGCGAGATCTCGCTGCTGAGCGGCAACGCCGTGCTCGCGGCCTTGAAGCGGCGCGGCGTGGATGCGCACGCCTTCGATCCACTCGACACGCCGGTACAGCAACTCGCGAGCGACCGGTTCGATCGGGCGTGGATCGCACTGCATGGGCCGGGGGGCGAGGATGGCATGATGCAGGGCGCCCTCGAGTGGTTGGGCATCCCCTACACCGGCAGCGGCGTGCTCGCCTCGGCGCTCACCATGGACAAGCTCAAGACCAAGCGCGTGGTGGTGGGCGCGGGGTACGCCGCACCCGAGTATGCCGTGCTTTCGAGCCCGGCGGATCTGCCCGGCGCGCTGGCCTCGGTGGGCTTGCCGCTGATGGTCAAACCCGCCTCGCAGGGCTCGAGCGTCGGCATCGCCAAGGTAAAACTACCCGAGGAGTTCGAACGCGCCTATGCGGAGGCCCGCGCGGTCGATCCCATCGTATTCGCCGAGCGCTTCGTCACGGGCGAGGAATACACCGTCGGTGTCCTGCAGGGCCAAGGGTTGCCGTCCATCCGCATCCAGCCCGCCGCCGAGTTCTACGACTATCAGGCGAAGTATTTCCGTAACGACACGCAGTACCACTGCCCGAGCGGACTGTCGGCCTCGGCCGAGGCCGAGCTGCAGGCCGCGGCGCTCGCCGCCTTCCAAGTCACCGACTGCTTCGGTTGGGGCCGGGTGGACTTCATGCGCGACAGCATCACCCATAAATTCTATTTCATCGAGATCAACACCACGCCGGGAATGACCGACCACAGCCTGGTTCCCATGGCCGCGCGTCAAGCCGGAATCGATTTCGAAGAGCTGGTGTGGCGCGTACTCGAGACCAGTTTCGCGAGACGGAGGAAATCGTGATGTCCTCGACGATCATCGTGCAACACCTATTCTCGAGTGGGCGCAAATGAATCTGCAATGGCTCATCCCCCGCAATCGCTTCACCAAGCGCTCCAGCTCCGATAAGGCGCCATGGCGGTGGCCGGCGTTCGGCGGCGATTGGCGCAGGTACGCTCGGCGCATGGCGTTCGCGGTGCTTTGCAGCGGCGCCCTGGCGACGCTCGCCTGGGCGCTCGATCGGCCGCTGCGCGTGATATCCATGGACGGGGCGTTCCAACGGGTATCGCCCGGGCAAATCGAGAAGGCGGTGGCGCCGTTCACGGGCGCCGGCTTCATGTCGGCGGACCTCGACCGTATCCAGCGCTCGGTGGAGTCGGTGCCGTGGGTGGATCATGCTCGGGTGGAGCGGCGCTTTCCCAACGGTTTGCATGTCACGGTGACCGAAGAGACGGCCGCCGCTCGCTGGGGTCAATCGGGGCTCTTGAATACGCGCGGTGAACTGTTCGTCAGGGAAGCGACGCACGTGCCGGCGGAATTGCCGCGACTCTCCGGACCCGAAGGCACGCAATCGCAGGTGGCGCAACGTTACCTGTCGGCGCAGGGCCGGATGCTCGAAGCCGGCATGCGCATCGCCGCGCTGCGTCTCGATGAGCGCGGCGCGTGGGAAATGGATTTGGACAGCGGCGTGACCGTGAGGCTCGGACGGCGCGACGTCGACGCGCGGCTCGACCGTTTCATCCGCACGGCCTCGCAAGTGCTCGCGCACCGCTTCAGCGACATCACCTATGTGGACATGCGCTACTCGAATGGCTTTGCCATCGGTTGGCGCAACGCGGCGGCGCCGGCATCGGCTCCGCATTCCGACGATGCCGACGTTTAAGGGCGAATGGGTACATGGCTAAGCGTTCTGATCGCAATCTGGTAGTGGGCCTCGACATCGGCACGAGCAAGGTCGTCGCCATCGTCGGCGAAATCAAGAGCGACGGCGCGCTCGAGATCATCGGTATCGGCAGCCACCCCTCGCGCGGTCTGAAGAAGGGCGTGGTAGTGAATATCGAGTCCACCGTTCAGTCCATCCAGCGCGCCGTCGAGGAGGCGGAGCTCATGGCGGGCTGCGAAATCCACTCGGTGTATGCCGGCATAGCCGGCAGCCACGTGCGCAGTCTGAACTCGCACGGCATCGTCGCGATCAAGGACAAGGAAGTGGTGCAGGGAGATGTCGAGCGCGTCATCGACGCCGCCAAGGCGGTCGCGATTCCCGCCGATCAAAAAATCCTGCACGTCCTGCCGCAGGAATACATCGTCGATGCTCAGGAGGGCATCCGCGATCCGATCGGCATGTCGGGCGTGCGGCTCGAGGCGAAGGTGCACATCGTGACCGGCGCCGACAGCGCGGCGCAGAACATCGTCAAATGCGTGCAGCGCTGCGGTCTCGCGGTGGACGACATCGTTCTCGAACAGCTGGCCTCGAGCTATGCCGTGCTCACCGAGGATGAGAAGGATCTCGGCGTGTGCGTGGTCGACATCGGCGGCGGCACCACCGACATCGCGGTGTTCGGCGGCGGCGCGATCCGCCACACCGCGGTGATACCCATCGCCGGCGATCAGGTCACCAACGACATCGCGGTGTCCATGCGCACGCCGACGCAATACGCCGAAGACATCAAGATCAAGTATGCCTGCGCGCTGTCGCAGCTGGCCAATCCCGACGAGACCATCGAAGTGCCGAGCGTCGGCGATCGGCCGCCGCGCCGCTTGGCCCGGCAGACGCTGGCCGAGATCGTCGAACCGCGCTACGAGGAACTGTTCGGCCTGATCCGCGACGAGCTGCGCCGCGCCGGACTGGAAGAGTCCGTGGCCACGGGCATCGTGCTCACCGGGGGCAGCTCCAAGATGGAAGGCGCGATCGAACTCGCCGAAGAAGTATTCCACATGCCGGTGCGCCTGGGCGTGCCGCAGTACGTGAGCGGACTGGTCGACGTGGTGAGCAATCCCATCCATGCCACGGGCGTGGGCCTGCTGCTATACGCCAAGAGCAGCAGTATGGACGCGCGGCGAACGGACGTGCCGCTGCTGTCGGGCGGCATGAAATCCATATTGGAACGAATGAAAGCTTGGTTTCAGGGCAATTTTTAAAAAACGATTTTTGAAAAACATGAATAGCTAGATCGAACCGAACGTATCGAATACCACTCAATGAAGGAGAACTGCAATGTTTGAACTGATGGATTCTTACAGCCAAAACGCTGTCATCAAAGTAATCGGAGTCGGCGGCGGCGGCGGCAACGCGGTCGCCCATATGGTGCAAGCCGGTCTCGAAGGCGTCGAGTTCATCTGCATCAATACCGACGCGCAGGCCCTCAAGCACGGCAAGGTGCGCACGGCTCTGCAGATCGGCTGCAACATCACCAAGGGGTTGGGCGCCGGCGCCGATCCCGAAGTGGGCCGCCAGGCCGCGATGGAGGATCGTGACCGCATCATCGAGCTCATCGAAGGCTGCGACATGCTGTTCATCACCGCCGGCATGGGCGGCGGCACCGGCACGGGCGCGGCACCGGTGGTGGCGCAGGTCGCGAAGGAGCTCGGCATACTGACCGTCGCCGTGGTGACCAAGCCTTTCGAGATGGAAGGCAACAAGCGCTCGCGCGTCGCCGACCAGGGCATGGTGGAATTGTCGAAATACGTGGATTCCCTCATCACCATTCCGAACCAGAAGCTGTTGGCGGTGCTGGGCAGCAGCACGACGCTGCTCGACGCATTCAAGGCGGCCAATACCGTGCTGCAAGGCGCGGTTCAGGGGATCGCCGAACTCATCACGCGGCCCGGCTTGATCAACGTCGATTTCGCGGACGTACGCACGGTCATGTCGGAGACCGGCATGGCCATGATGGGCTCGGGAGCCGCCGCGGGCGAGGATCGGGCGCGCGAAGCGGCCGAGGCGGCCATTTCGAGCCCGCTGCTCGAGGACATCAATCTCGCCGGCGCGCAAGGCATTCTCGTCAATGTCACCGCGGGTATGGACCTGTCCATCGGCGAGTTCCAGGAAGTGGGCAACGTCATCAAGCAGTTCGCTTCGGATGATGCCACCGTGGTGGTGGGTACGGTCATCGATCCGGAAATGGCCAACCAAATTCGGGTCACGGTGGTGGCCACCGGCCTCGGCAAGCCCGTGGTGCGTTCGGCTGCGCCGCAGCCCGTGGCTGCCGTCATGGCGCCGCCGCCCACCATGCGCGTGGTTCGCCAGAAAGCGATGGCGCCCACGGATTACGCCATGTTGGACCGGCCGACCGTACAGCGGCAACGGGCGGTGGGCGATGGATTGCGCGCGGAGGTAGAATCGGAGGACATGCTGGACATTCCGGCCTTCTTACGCCGCCAGGCCGATTGACGGAGGCGAGGCGAAGGGCGCATAGGCGCAGCAAGGCCGCGGCGTAGCAACGCGGTTTCGAGGTCGCCGTCCAGCTTGGGCTCGCGCGGTTTTTTCCGCCGCGCGAGTGCCCGTTTGGTTCGACGATCGCGATCGTGTGCGGTTTTTTTACGACTATTTACGATGGTGGCCCCAGGGGGCGCCTGTGGTACCTTTGACGATGCCTCATTCAGCTCGGTGATCCGCCTTCCATGTTGAATCAAAGAACTTTGAAGAATTCGATTCGCGCCACGGGAGTGGGTTTGCACACGGGCAAGAAGGTCTTGATGACCTTGCGGCCCGCCTTGCCGGATACCGGCATCGTGTTCCGACGCACGGATCTGGACCAGCCGGTCGATATCAGGGCCCGCGCCGAAAATGTCGGCGATACCACGATGGGCACGACGCTGCATGCGGGCGATGTCAAGGTATCGACGGTGGAGCATTTGCTGTCCGCGCTGGCCGGGCTCGGTGTGGACAACGCCTTGGTGGAAGTGAGCGCCGATGAAGTTCCGATCATGGACGGCAGCGCCGGCCCGTTCGTGTTCCTTCTACAGTCCGCGGGCATCGAGGAACAGAAAGCGCCGAAACGTTTCACCCGCATCCTCGAGAGCCTGCAGGTCGAGGACGGGGATAAATGGGCGCGCTTCGATCCCTACGACGGCTTCAAGGTCAACTTCGAAATCGAATTCAACCACCCGACTTTCAAGAAGCACTCGCAAGTCGCTTCCATGGATTTTTCGACCACGTCGTTCTTGCGCGAAGTGAGCCGCGCGCGAACTTTCGGTTTCATGCGCGATCTGGAGAGCTTGCGTGCGCGAAACCTCGCGCTCGGCGGCAACATGGATAACGCCATCGTGCTCGATGACTACCGCGTCCTCAACGAAGACGGCCTGCGCTACGAGGACGAGTTCGTGAAGCACAAGATTCTCGACGCCATCGGCGACTTGTATCTGCTCGGGCACAGCCTCATCGGCGAGTTCAGCGGCTACAAGTCCGGCCACGCGCTCAACAATAAATTGTTGCGCACGCTCATCGGTACCGAGAGCGCATGGAAGGAAGTCACTTTCGAGAGCCTGGCGGATGCGCCCATCTCTTATGTCGCCGCGGCGGCCGCTACCGCGTGACCATTAGGCGCGCGGCGGGGCGACTTTGATGCGCACGCTTTGCACCGTCACGCCCATGGCGGCGCCGACCTGGAGGCGGAGGGCTTCGCTCGCGTAGCGCAGGCGCGATGCCCAGGGCGCGCTGGTGACCCCGATGGTCAGCTGGCCCTGATCGAGCCCGGCGGTGACCACGGTTTGCGCCAATCGGGAAGGCAACGCCGCACGCACGTGCTCGCGAACCACGGTCCGCTCGCTGGAGGCGGCTTGGAGTGCTTTCAGGCGCTGGCCGCCGGTTCGCAACAACTCGTTGATACTTCGAGGTTTTTTCATTTACACGCGCTTCCGAGCCGAGAAATTCAGCAGCTGAAGCGTGCTTAATTCCTTGTTTTGAGTCACCTAATTCTGCATAGTCTACCCCCTCTCATTCCCTGGGCCCCCGGAGGGTAACCCTGCAGTGAAGGCCTTGGAGCAAAAGTCCCCATGAATGTCATTTTCGTAGGCCGCACGACCGGTCGGGTCAAGCAACTGGATCTGCGGCATCCGCTGGTGGTGGCGGCCGCACTCGGGTTGGTACTCGGCATCGTCGGCACTGCCTTCTCCATCGGCGTAAGCCTGGGCGCGGGCCATCGCAGTGCCAATGTGATCGACCAGCTAGGCGGCTGGTCGGCCGATTTGCTGCGTCAGAAGGATCAGATCGAGGACGTGCGCCGGGTCCTGCAGGAAAAAGTCAACGCGCTGGCGCTGCGCGTGGGGCAGATGAAGGCCCATGTCATTCGTCTCGATGCACTCGGTAAGCGTTTGACTCGCATGGCAAATTTGAATGACGGTGAATTCAACTTCGGCACCCCGCCCGCGTTAGGTGAGGGGGAGAGCGCCGACGGCCAACCTGCCCAGATTCCGAATCTGACGGCCATGGTGGACGATCTACAGGACCAGCTGTCCAATCGCGAGCAACAGCTCGGGGTGCTGGAGAACTTGATCCTCACTCGTGAGTTGAACAAGCAGGTGTATCCGGAGGGCCGGCCGGTTCAAGAGGGGTGGATTTCCTCTTACTTCGGGCGCCGGGCGGATCCGTTCACCGGCTACTCGGCGGTCCACAAGGGCATCGATTTCGCCGGTCCGGAGGGCACCAAGGTGTCCGCGGTGGCGGCGGGCTTGGTCACCTACGCCGGCGACCGTTCGGGATGTGGCCAGATGGTGGAAATCAACCATGGGAATGGCCTGGCGACCCGCTACTGCCACAACGAGAAGTTACTGGTGAAACAGGGCGACATGGTCCGCAAGGGGCAAGACGTGTCCTTGATGGGCTCGACCGGGCACTCCACGGGTCCGCATCTGCATTTCGAGGTACTGAAGAACGGGGCGCAAGTCGACCCGCTGCGCTTCATCGGCGAGGATCGCGACTAGGGGAGGCCGGGTCCCGCGGCAGCGCCGAGCCGTCTCGGCGGGTCAGGAAGGATGGCCGGAGGGGATGGCCGAGCCGGAGGGGATGGCCGAGCCGGAGGGAACGGCCGAGCCGGAGGGGATGGCCGAGGGCTAGCCGACCGGGGTTTGGCGGTTGCAGCCGTAGCCCGAGCCGGTAGGGCGCCAGGCTAGCCGAGCCGCTCCGACCGCGGCGTGGGTTGCGCTCCGGGTGCGCCCAAGGCTTGAGTCCCGTGCCCGACGAAACGATTTCCCGGGTCCTCAGTCTATCCGTACAATACGCAGTTTTCCCAAGGATCCCTCCGCGTGTGGAAGCTTCTGACTCAAATTTTCGGCAGCCGTAATCAGCGACTCGTCAAGGAGCTGAGCCGCACGGTCGCGGCGATCAACGGCTTCGAAGCCGGCATCAGCACACTGACCGATGACCAGTTCCCCGAAAAGACCCGGGAGCTCAAGGCGCGCTACGCCGCCGGCACGGCGCTCGATGACTTGGTGCCCGAGGCCTTTGCGCTGGTCCGCGAAGCGTCGCGCCGCAAACTGGGTCTGCGGCATTTCGACGTGCAGCTCATCGGCGGGTTGGCGTTGCACAAGGGCAAGATCGCCGAGATGCGCACCGGCGAAGGCAAAACCTTGATGGCCACCTTGCCGGCCTACCTGAACGCCCTGAGCGGCGAGGGCGTGCACGTGGTCACGGTGAACGAATACCTGGCACAGCGCGATTCGGAGTGGATGGCGCCGGTGTTTCGCTTCCTGGGACTGGAGGTGGGGGTCATCAAGAACGTGCAGTCGCCGGACGAAAAGCGCGCGGCCTATGCCTGCGACATCACCTACGGCACCAACAACGAATTCGGCTTCGATTATCTGCGCGACAACATGAAGTACGCGCGCGAGGCGATGGTCCAGCGTCCGTTCAACTTCGCGGTCACCGACGAGGTCGACTCGGTTCTGATCGACGAAGCCCGGACCCCGCTCATCATCTCGGGTCCGACCGACGACAAGTCCGAGCTATACATGCAGGTCGACGCGATGGTGAAGACGCTGTCGACCGAAGACGTCGAGATCGACGAGAAGCAGAAGCAGGTCATCCTGACCGAGAACGGCACCGAAAAAGCCGAGCGCGCGCTGGAACTCGCGGGACTGCTCGAAGGCGAAAACCTGTACGATTACGAGAATACGCAGGTCGTTCACCACCTGAATCAGGCGCTGCGCGCCAACATGATCTTCCGCCGCGACACCGATTACATCGTCCGCGGCGGCAAGGTCATCATCATCGACGAATTCACCGGGCGAATGATGGACGGTCGGCGCTGGTCGGAGGGCCTCCACCAGGCGGTCGAGGCCAAGGAAGGCGTCGACATCATGCCCGAAAATCAGACGCTCGCGTCGATCACTTTCCAGAACTACTTTCGCCTCTATCCGAAGCTCGGCGGGATGACCGGCACGGCGGCAACCGAAGCGGCCGAGTTCTTCGACATCTACAAGC
>JALYHP010000112.1 GCA_030799355.1 Pseudomonadota bacterium | reverse complement strand
CCTTGGGAGGAGTTGTAGTGGACCCGCCGCCCCGCTCGCCGCCGCCCATTCCACCGGCGCCGCCGGCTCGCCCACCCAACATTTGCATGTTGTCGGCGATGATTTCGGTGGTGTAGCGGTCGTTGCCCTGCTTGTCCTGCCATTTGCGGGTCCGCAGCTTGCCTTCTACGAACACCTGAGATCCCTTGCGCAGGTACTCCGCGGAGATTTCGCCCAAGCGACCGAACAGGGCGATGCTGTGCCACTCGGTGCGCTCCTGCTGCGCACCGGACGCCTTGTCCTTCCAGGACTCGTTGGTGGCGATACGAATGTTCGTGACCGTCATGCCGCTCGGCATCGCCCGGGTTTCCGGATCAGCACCCAGGGTCCCCACCAAAATGACCTTATTCACCCCGCGCGCCATGACGAAACTCCTGCAAACCCTTGGATGCCTCCATTGTACACGGGCGTACGGACCCCTACCCGCGGCGACCGCGGCGAATATTTCCAGAAATGCGTTCAACGCGCGCGGCGCACCGCCTCGGCCCGAGGGAAGCCGCGCCTCGGGTGCGCACTGCCCGCCCTTGGCACCGCCCCGGCCGGCCGCCACGTGCTTCGGTTGGCCCCGCTGGGCGCCCCGACCGACGCCACATGCCTCGACCGGCTTGGCTGTGCGCCTCGACCGGCCCGCCGCCGCCCCGTGCCTCGGTCGGCTCCGCTGGTGGCTCGATCGGCGTCGCTGCACGCCTCGATCGGCTCCGCTGTGTTCGCGCTTCGGTCGGCCCAAGCGGTCCGAGCCCAGCTTCGCCGGGGTGCCCAAACTCCCCGCAGGGGTGCAAGCCCGCGCCCGCCGCGCGGCCGTGGTTCGGCTCCCGGCCGGGGGGCTTGACGCCGGGCGTATAGTGTCTGGCTACATGCAAGAAATCCGCATCCGGGGCGCCCGGACCCACAATCTGAAGAACATCGACCTCGACCTGCCGCGCGATCGGTTGATCGTTTTCACGGGGCTGTCGGGCTCGGGTAAGTCATCGCTCGCCTTCGACACCATTTACGCCGAGGGCCAGCGACGGTATGTCGAGTCTTTGTCGACATACGCCCGCCAGTTCCTGTCGATGATGGAGAAGCCGGACATCGACACCATCGAGGGGCTGTCACCGGCCATTTCCATCGAGCAGAAATCGACCTCCCACAATCCGCGCTCCACGGTGGGCACGGTCACCGAAATCTACGATTACATGCGGCTGTTATACGCACGCGCCGGCACGCCGCGCTGTCCCGATCACCGGATCGACTTGGCGGCGCAAACCGTGAGCCAAATGGTCGATACCGTTTTGCAGCATCCCGCCGGCACGCCCATGATGCTGCTCGCGCCCGCCATCGCGGAACGCAAGGGGGAACACACCGAGTTGATCGACGAATTGCAGGCCGGCGGCTTCGTGCGTGCGCGCATCGACGGCAAGGTGGTCGAGCTGGACCAGGCGCCGAAGCTCGACGTACGCCGCAAGCACACCGTCGAGGCCATCGTCGACCGCTTCAAGGTACGGCCCGACCTCGGTCAACGGCTGGCCGAATCTTTCGAAACCGCCCTGCGTCTCGGTCAGGGAGTCGCGCGGGTGGCGTACATGGACGAGCCCGAGCGGGCCGAACTCGTGTTCTCCAACAAATTCGCCTGCCCCATCTGCAACTATTCGTTGAGCGAACTCGAACCGCGGCTGTTCTCGTTCAACAGTCCCATCGGCGCCTGCCCCAGCTGCGACGGTCTCGGGACGCAGGAATTCTTCGATCCCGCCAAGATCGTGGCCAATCCGCATCTGTCGCTGGCGGGCGGCGCCGTGCGCGGCTGGGATCGGCGCAATGCCTATTATTTCCAGTTGCTGCAGTCGTTGTCGCGGCATACCAAATTCGACATCGAAGCGCCGTTCGAAAGCTTGCCGCAGAAGATCAAGGACCTCGTGCTGTTCGGCAGCCACGATGAGCAGATCGAGTTCAAGTACCTCGACGGCAAAGGCGGAACGGTCAAGCGCAGGCATACGTTCGAAGGCATCGTCAAGAATCTGGAGCGCCGCTACGAGGAAACGCAATCCGCCACGGTGCGCGAAGAATTGACCAAGTACCGCTCCGTACGCGCCTGCCCCGAATGCGGCGGGACGCGCCTCAACCGCGCGGCGCGCAACGTCGTCATCGAGGGTCGCAGCGTGCCCGAGCTATCGGCCTTGTCGGTCGACCGCGCCATCGAGTTTTTTTCGCGGCTCGAACTGCGCGGCTGGCGCGGTGAAATCGCCACCAAGATCGTCAAGGAAATAAGCGCCCGTCTGGGCTTCCTGGGCAACGTGGGACTGGGCTACCTCACGCTCGACCGCGGTGCCGATACCCTCTCCGGCGGCGAAGCGCAGCGCATCCGGCTGGCGAGTCAGATCGGCTCGGGACTGGTCGGCGTCATGTACATCCTCGACGAACCGTCCATCGGCCTGCACCAGCGCGACAACCAACGGCTGCTCGACACGCTGGTGAACCTGCGTGATCTCGGCAACACGGTCATCGTGGTCGAACACGACGAGGACGCGATTCGGCAGGCCGACTATATCGTCGATCTCGGCCCGGGTGCCGGCGTGCACGGCGGCGCCATCGTCGCGCAAGGAACCGCCGCCGAAGTGATCGCCCATCCGGATTCCATCACCGGCCAGTACCTGAGCGGGCGCAAGCGCATCGACATACCGGCCAAACGGCGCACGCCCGACCCGCAGCGCCTGCTGCGGGTCACCGGCGCGACCGCCAACAATCTCAAGCACGTGACCGCCGAGTTCCCGCTCGGCTTGATGACCTGCGTGACCGGCGTCTCCGGATCGGGCAAATCCACCCTGATCAACGATACGCTGTTCCGCGCCATAGCCACGCAGCTCAACCACGCCGCGCCGGGTACCGCACACTTCGACCGTATCGAAGGGCTGGACTACATCGATCGCGTCATCGAGATCGATCAAAGCCCGATCGGCCGAACGCCGCGATCCAACCCCGCGACCTACACCGGTTTGTTCGCGCCCATCCGCGAGATTTTCGCCGCCGTTCCGGAAGCGCGCGCGCGCGGTTACGAAGCCGGCCGTTTCAGCTTCAACGTGAAGGGCGGACGCTGCGAGGCGTGCCAGGGCGACGGCGTCATCAAGGTGGAAATGCACTTTCTGGCGGACGTCTATGTGCCCTGCGATGTCTGCAAGGGAAAGCGCTACAACCGCGAAACCCTGGAAATCCGCTTCAAAGGCGCGAACATCCAGGAAGTCCTCGAGATGACGGTCGAGGATGCGCTGCCGTTCTTCTCGGCCGTGCCCACGGTACAGCCCAAGCTGCAGACGCTGCTCGACGTCGGCCTGTCGTACGTTCGCCTGGGCCAGAGCGCCACCACGCTGTCCGGCGGCGAGGCTCAGCGGGTCAAGCTCTCCAAGGAGCTGTCGAAGCGCGCCACCGGGCGCACGCTGTATATCCTCGACGAACCCACCACCGGCCTGCACTTCGCCGACATCGCTCAGCTGCTGGCCGTGCTGCACCGGCTGCGCGACGAAGGCAACACCATCATCGTCATCGAACACAATCTCGACGTCATCAAGACCGCCGATTGGGTGGTGGATCTGGGGCCGGAAGGCGGCGACGGCGGCGGCAATATCATCGCCGTGGGCACGCCCGAACAAATCGCAGCGAACAAAGCCTCCCATACCGGCCGCTACCTGCAAGCCACCTTGGCGCAACGCGCAGGCCAAGCCGCGCCGCCGGCGCGCCGCAAGCGGGCATGAGCATCGGGCGGCGCCAGGCGCTGTTGGCGCTCGGTTCGCACGCCCCGCGTACCCTGCCATGAAGCGCGCGGCCGCACGATACCGACCGCTCACCGGCATCCTCGTCGGCCTCGGCGCCGCCGCCGTCTACTGGCTCGCCGCGCAGTTCTGGCCGAGCAGCGTCGCGGTAATGGTGTCGCTGTTCGCAACGGCATGGCTCGATGAGGTTGTGGGCGGGGATAACTTCGCCAATTTACCGATCCGCTGGACCGACCTCTTCGCGCTGCTGGTCAAGTACAACGTCCTGATGGCGCTGACGGCCGCCCATCTCGGATTTGCCGTGCCCGCGAATGTCGCGCTCGGTGTGGTCATGGTCTGCGGCCAAGCGGCCAGCCGCGCGTTGCTGGTGGCGGTGCTGGCGCTGCGCACCGGCGGGGCCGAGAGGGGTGCCGATGCACACCAAGGCGGTGCGCAGCGGCTGCCACAGGCATCGACCCCCGATGTGATGATCAGTCTGGTGCTCGGCTTCGCCCCGGCCGGATTGCTGGGCATCCCCGGACTGACGGGTCTCGCCGCCGCCACCGTCATGGGTATCGGGCTTGCCGCCTATCTGAAGCGCAACTCGCCGAGCGCCCGCGTGCCGCTGACGGTCAGGCAATCCACCGAGCTATGCTTTTACCTGGGCGCGCTCGCGACCTGGAAATACGTCTAGCTCGGGCCGCCCGCGCGGAAACGCACGAAAGTCCGTTTTGCCCAATCGTCGGGCCCAAGGGGACCAACGCACAATGTGCGCTGTCGGTGACGGTGGTGAATACCTAGCAGGCGCTCAAATCTCCGCGGTGCCTTCCAGATAGAACACACAGGCGCCCTCCAATTCGATACGGTCGCCGATCAGACGGCAGATGACCTCCCCGCCGCGCGGCGAGGCTTGGAATGCACGCAAGTCCGTCTTGCCCAATCGCCGGCCCCAATAGGGAGCCAATGCACAATGGGCGCTGCCGGTGACGGGATCCTCGGCGATTCCTTTGGCCGGAGCGAAGTAGCGGCTGATGAAATCATGGATTCCGTCGCCGGCCGCGGTCACGATCAACCCACTCCGGTCGAGGCGCGCGATTCGCCCGACATCGGGCGCCAGCTCACGCACGGCCCGCGCGTCCTGGAGTACAGCCAAATAGTTCACGTCGTCGGCGAGGACCTCGACGGGCAGCACGCCGAGCGCATCGGCGAGTTCCGGCGGCGTGGAAATCCGCTCGCAATGACGGACCGGAAAATTCATGGCGTAGTCTGCACCGGTGCGATTCACCGGCAGAGGACCGCTCGCGGTATGGAAGACCACCCGCGTGCGTCCCACCTCCAAGCGCTCCATCACCACGGCGGCACTCGCCAGGGTGGCATGGCCGCACAGCGGCACTTCGACCATGGGCGTGAACCAGCGCAGGCGATAGTCGCCATCCTGGGGAACCAAGAACGCGGTCTCGGCCAGATTGTTCTCGGCGGCGATGGCCTGCATCACGGCGTCTGCCGGAAAGCGGCCCATCGGCATCACCGCCGCGGGATTTCCGGCGAATCGGCGACTCGTGAAGGCATCGAGTTGGTAGATGGGTGTTCGTATCGAAGACATGGCGTGCTCCTACGCCGCGGCGCAGCGCGCTTCGAGAAACTGCGTCAATACCGGATCGCTGCCATACGCCACGTTGATCCTCAGGTAGGCGGCATTGCGGCCGCTGATCGAGAACATGGCGCCATTGGCCAACAGGATGCCGGCCGCGCGCGCGTCCGCGGATAGGCGCTCCAAATCAACGCCGGCGGGCAAGCGGCACCACAGGAACAGGCCGCCGGCGGCCGACGTCTCGATCGTCATGCCTGCGCGGCGCAAGGCCTGGGTCGCGGTCGCACGCGCTTTCGCGAGCCGGTCGCGGAGCCGCTCGGTATGCTTGCGGTATTTGCCACCGGCGAGCAGTTCACGCAGCACGAACTCATCGAGCGCCGAACCGGAGAGCACGCCGAGGATTTTCGAATCCACCAGTCCCGGAACCAGGGCTTGGGGCGCCGCGATGAAACCGATACGCAGCCCCGCCCCCAGCACTTT
The DNA here is from genome assembly GCA_030799355.1 of Pseudomonadota bacterium. Taxonomy (GTDB): domain Bacteria; phylum Pseudomonadota; class Gammaproteobacteria; order Steroidobacterales; family Steroidobacteraceae; genus Bog-1198. Next base: position 27,490 of record JALYHP010000112.1, on the reverse strand, counting down.
CGTGAAGCTGCCCACGTACAGGACCCGTTTCAGCTCATCGATTTGCGCCAGCGACACCACCGGCCGCGGCGCGAGATCGGTGTAAACGTGATCTTCCACCACCACGAAGTTGTACTTTTCCGCCAGTGTCAGGATGCCGTGGCAGTTCGCCGCGGTTGCACTGGTTCCCGTCGGATTGTGCAGCACCGTTTGCGTAAACAACATGCGCGGCCGATGCAGGCGCGCCACCGATTCGAGCGCTTCCAGGTCGATACCCTCTGCCGTGCGCGGGACCGGGAGGGGATGTACCCCGTGGGATCGAAGTTGGACGGGAAGCACGAAATAGCCAGGATCGTCGACCATGACGGTGTCGTTGGGCTTCAACAGGGTTCGCGCGATGAGGTCGAAGGCATGGGAGGCGCCGAACGTGACCACGATGCTCCGCGCCGCCACCGGCAGGGCCGCCATCCGCAGCCGCTCGGCCAGCAACTCCCGCAGTGCCCCGTCCCCCTGGGTCGCGGCGGACTCCGTCAGCACGCCGGCCCTCACCACTTTGGACAATATCGAGGACGATACCGCGTCGGTCAGCCAACTCGGTGGCAGGAATCCCGATCCGGCCGGAACCGAGATCTGGTCCTGCTCGATGGCATGGCGCGTGAAACCGAGGACGGGATCCGAACTTGCCGGCGGCGCGAGTTCCACCAGCGACACCGAGCGCCGGCGCACCGGAGCGACGAAGTACCCCGCTCCGGCCCGGGCATCGATCAGTCCCTTGGCGCTGAGGCGCTCGAAGGCCGACGTCACCGTGTAAACGCTGACGCCGATGCGGCGCGCCAACTGACGCACCGACGGCAACCGCGACCCCTCAGGAAGCCGTCCCGATTCGATCAGCACGCTCACCCGCTCCACCAATTGGTCTCCGAGAGGCATGGGGGATGTGCGCACGACGTCGAACATTCAACCTCGCAAACCGGCAATGGCCGTCAACACCAACAGAACACTCATCGTCACATTGAACGCTCGTCGATACGCCGGCCGCAACAGCAAGTGCTTCATGCCGCTGCCGAACAGGGCCCAGATGCTGACGCAGGGCACGTTGACGACGAAAAAGATGCCTCCGACGACCATGATGAGAGTCGACAGCGGCGTGTCGCGGGGTACGAACACCGCCGCGGCGGTAATCGCCATCACCCATGCTTTTGGATTGACGGCCTGAAACAGGATGGCCTTCCAGACCGTGAACGGACGCCGGCTCTCGGCTTCGGCCACGGTGTCCGCGTTGAACAGCTGCCAGGCGAGATAAACGAGGTAAGCGGCCCCGCCCACGGCGAGTGCCAGGTGCAGCATCGGCAACCGCTGGAAGGCGACGCCCAGCCCGAGCGCCACGAGCACCATCTGCAGCGCCGCGCCCATGCCCACCCCAAGCACATGCGGTAGCGTCGCCCGATAGCCGAACGCCGCCCCCGACGCCGTCACCATGACGTTATTCGGACCGGGGGTGATCGACATCACCGCGAAATACAGGGCGAGAGCAGGCACATCGATCACGGGGTGCACCCTTTTACTATGGCTGAACGCAATGTACCGGTCTGGCCTCCGCCTGGCCCGGTTCAGTCTAGCCTGCATCGAGCGGACTGTACCGGTCGAGGGACCGGAACAGTTTTCGAGCTGGGTTAACTCAGTGCGAGCGGACGGCCGCTGCAATCGCGAGGCGCGACCGGAGCGACACGGGGGTTCTCCCCGGGCGGAGCATCGGCAGGATTGAACAAGTTCCCTAGCGGCGGCGATGTCGCGCAGGTATCGTAAGCGAACACAAGACCCGCCATAGCGCGGCAAGGCCGCTTTGGCCGTCGCATTATGTTGATTCTATTTGCATAGCAGACAGTTGGGGAGGATCGCATCTTCGATTTTTTTCCCACCAATGATGGCCGCCGTTATCGCGCTATCGATGAACGCCGGCTACGTCGCCCAGGCCCGCCAAGTCCTTGCCGGTCTGCATCACGCCCGGTGGCGCCATGAGTAGCCACGGTGATCGGTTCGTTACAGCGGCGCGCACGCATGCGGACACGGTCCTGAAAGACGCTCGTGACCGCTGGGGATCTTATCGAACGCCGCTGCTCGCCGACGGTCTACATCTCGACTCACGCGAACCAGTTACCTGGGTTCAGGACGGCCGGCAGTGGATACTGTCGAATCCAGCGTCGCAGCAGAATTTTCTACGGGTGCTGTCAGGTCTGGAGCGACTTGGAAGCGGCGCGTCGTACCGCAACGCGGGGCAGGAAATCACCCGCTATGTGATGCGCCATATGCGGTTGGGAGACATGATGTGGTGGGGCGCCCACTGCACCGCCGATTTGCTGCAGAAACGGCTGGTATTTTGCTCGGATGGGTCGGTTTACCCGCGCCACGAGCTCGAGCGCTGCTTTCCATTCTACGAACTGATGAACGAGATAGACCCAAAAGAGACTCGGCGCATCATCGAGGCAACCTGGGAACAGCATATGTGCGATTGGAGCGTGCTCTCCTTCAATCGCCACAATATAAGCAACTTGCCCCCCGGCCGCGCCCCGGATGTGTCGCTGTGGGACAACGCATATACGGGCGGCCCCTTTACCAGCGAGCGGTTTACCTTCATGCCGGCCGGCATCGACCTCGCCTACTCGGCCGCCATGCTCCATCGTTTCAGCGGCGACGAGCGTCCGCTCTTGTGGTCCCGCCGCCTGGTGTCCTGCTACATGCAAGCGGCGCATCCCTCGACGGGTCTACCCGTCTACCTCTACAACGCAAGCTATCGGCCGAAATCGACCACGCGGCCGGAACGGCCTGACCGCGCGGCGACTCAACTCGGGCCCGAAGTGGGAGAGGCGGTCGAGGAACGCTCCGTATGGATGCCGCGCCAAGCGCGCGAAGCGCTGTATTGCTTCATCGCCCTCATGGAATTGTCATCGACGATCGATGAACCGTGGTTCGCACGATCTGCGGTCCTCGGCCTGAAAGCGTTTGCTGCTCATGTGTTCGACGCTCGCGACGGACTACTACATCCGGTCCTGACCGATGGGACTCGCCTGACCGGACTCGTGTTGCAGCGGGATGGCTATTTCGGCGCCCGTGGCACGACACTCAAGGCGCAATTCGCCGACGGGCCGGCGTTGCTGGCCTTCGCCCAGGGCTATCGCCACTCGGAGGATCCCCTTCTTTGGGAAGCCTGCGCGGTTCTGACCACTCGCTTGAAACTTGGGTGTTTGGGCCCGCCCGGCGGCTCAGGTTTCGAGCCCAACCGTCGCTGCGCCAGCTCGGAACCGCTGGCTCTGCTGGCCATGATCGCGCTGCATCGGGCGACCGGACGACCTGCCTTCCTCGAACTTGCCGAGCAAATCGGCGACAACATGATGGAGAAGCGGCTGCGCACCGGGCTGTTCGTCGCTCCCGGACAATGCTACGCGCGCATCGATGCGCTAGATCCGCTTGCGCTCTTGCACCTTGCACAGGCGCTTGAGGGAATGCGCAGCGACATGCCGGTGTGGTTCGGCGGTCGGGGTCGGTTTCACGCCCGCTACGATGGCCGAGGCAGAACCACCGACTCCGCGCTCTTCTACGATTTACGCAACTGAACCGGAGATTTCATGAGACGGCGTCTGCATAGCAAAAGTATCAGTTCCTGGACTTTCCAATTGTTGACGCTTGTCTGTTTGCTAGCGACTTGGGCCGACTTCGCTCATGCGGAACCGACGCGGCGCTGGCGAATCTCGTGCACATTCGTCAATTCCAGCAAGGATGACCCCATCGTTTTTCCCAACCAACCTGGAGCCGCCCATCTCCATGATTTTTACGGGAATGTGGGCGTTACTGCCTATACGACGACCGGCGAGGGCTTGAGTCGATTCGCGAGCAACTGCCCAAACGAGGACCGCAGCGCTTACTGGGTGCCGGCGCTCTATCGTAACGGCGAGAAAATCACGCCCGACGAAATGCTGCTTTATTATGAAAACAAGTCGCTGGCGGCGGGTCCGCTCGTTGCATTTCCCGCAAATTTCAAACTCGTCCTCGGAGACTCTAAGGCCACCACGGCCGCGCAAACCGAGCAGCATTGGGTCTGGTCCTGTCTCGATCGGACCCAATTCGGCGACAAGCCTCCGATTTTTTGCGCCAGCGGCGGCATTCAACTTCGCGCGGAGTTTCCCAATTGCTGGGACGGCGCGCTCGGGCCTGACGGCAACGCCGCCGGCCACGTCACGTGGGCGGATGGGCTACCTCCGGCCGGCCGGGGCGATAAGGTCGAGGACCCCGCGAAAAACGCCTGCCCGCCCGGGTATCCCAAACCGCTGCCGATGCTGCGCGTGAGCATGCACTACCTCACCGGCCCAGAAGTGGGGACCATTACGCTGTCATCCGGCTCCGTCTTCTCCAAGCACGGCGACTTCATCAATGCGTGGGACACCCTCGCGCTCCAGTCCCTCATCGATAGATGCCTCAATCAACCCAATGTTGATTGCGGCCATCTGAGAGGTACCACGCCGGCACGAGGAACCCGCGGCGAGACTGCGAAACTTGCGCAGGCTGAAACAAGAAACGAGTATTGAGGCCGACGGAGAATCATTTGGGTCCGTGTAAGAAAGGGTGGGGCTTGGCGCTGACGCTCAGCGCACTGACAACGCTAGCGGCGGGTTCGGCGCGGGCCGAAGAGACCCGGCGATGGCGAACCAGTTGCACTTTTTCCGCTGCGGCCCCGAACGCCGCCGCGGCTGGCCATTGTCCAGGCGAAAACGGCAGCCTCTATCGAGTGCCCGCGCTCTATCGCGATGGCCTCAAGCTCACCCCGGTCTCGCTACAGATATACTATGAGAACAAGTCGCTGGCCGCCGGCGAGTTGGTCGCCTTCCCAGTCGGCTACCACTATGTGCTCGATGATCGGGTGACTCGTCACTGGATATGGTCTTGCGGGGATATGACCCAGTTCGGCGACAAGCCACCTGCCACCTGCGCCAGCGGCGATATCCAAGTGCGGTCGGAGTTTCCCAATTGCTGGGACGGCATTCTGGATGCCGACGGCGATGCCGCTAAGCATGTCATATGGGCCAACGGCCTGGGCGTTCCCGGCCGGGGCGAGAGGATCGCAGACCCGTCGCACAATAGCTGCCCGGACGGCTATCCGAAGCCACTGCCGATGCTGCGGCTCACGGCGCACTATCTCACCGGTTCCCGCGTCGGCGACCTGACCGTGTCCTCGGGTTCGGTGGAGTCGTGGCGAGCGGAATTCGTCAACGGCTGGGATCAAACCGTGCTTCAGGGATTGATCGACAAGTGCCTCAACCATCCCGATGTCACGTGTCCTCATTTTACGGGCACGATGCCCGCCCCCTGAACATGAACAGCAGAACAGCGAAGGTGCAGCTGTGGCTACTGGCGGGAGTGTCAACCGCGACGGTCTGGACGGCGTTGAACCTGCAGCAACGGAACGACTCGTCGACGTTTCGTTTATTGGCGATGGCGGCCCCCCGATGTAGTGCCACCGCGCCCGGCCAGATCTCGCGTGGGTCGCTATTGACCGGGGTAAATAGTGCCGATCCGCGCGTCGCTCTGGCCGCGATCCGGCTGCTTGCCCAAGCACCCGGCGATGATGCTTTAGCCGTTCTTGCCGAGGCGTCGCGGAGTTCCAATCCGTCGATACGTATCGTGGCCCTACAGGCCCTGATTGCAGGCGCTTCGCCGAAAGGGATCGCCCTGGCGCGGGCCGCGATCCAGGGCAAGGATTCAAACTTAGCCGCGGCGGCGGCTGAATCTCTTGTTGCGCTTGATCGCCCATCAGCCCGCCAGATCATCGCCGATAGCGCCAGGTCGGCTGATCCGAATTTGCGCCTAATCGTTGCGCGGGCGCTTGCGTTAGCGAACAATCCGGATGCCAAGTTGCAGAGCCTGATGACCCTGCTGGCGGCCGATCCGGAGTTTGCCGTGCGCAAAATCGGCCTCGGAGCGCTATCGCAGATCGGCACGCCGCCGTCCGTAGATCCCCTCCTCCAGGTCGCCACCCAGGGACGGCCTGCGGATCGCGCGTACGTTCTGGGTCTGCTCGGCAATGTCGAGGATCCGCGGGCCGGGCCTCTCATCGCTGCCGCCATTTACGATCCGGCGCCCGAGGTTGCCAGTGCTGCGATCGACGCGGCGCGATATCGGCTTGGACCTGATGTCGACGGCCCTATTGTGACGCGGCTGCTGGACCCGGCCGCGCCGCAGGCATTGAAGATGGCGGCTGCCCGGGCGCTACGGCAGCATCAAGGGTCCATGTCAAAGCAATACGCTGCGCAGATCGTTGGATTGATCGGCGAGGTGGTGCCAAGCCCTACGACTGAGCGCCATGACACGCGTGTGTCCGGCCCGACGGAATGATTGCTCAATGCGCTCAACGTCGCTGTGCCCCCTGCGACCGGTTCCCGGCGCCCCAATCAGCGGCAAGTTTCGGCTACCGCGGTAGTGGTAGGCTGGTGGGCAAACGACTTGACCGGTCTGCGGAACTTGCGCGTCAAAACGTTACGGTGGCGCCGGCAAACACGTAGCGACCGAGCGGCGAATAGACCGATGGAAACGTGTTGCCTGCGGCGAGATTGTCTATCGGAGCGTCTTGCGTGGTGATGACCGGAGGGTCTTTGTCCAGCAGGTTATCGGCCCCCAATCGTAGCTGGACGAAGTCGCCGATCTTGACGGAAAAGGCCAAATCGAAATAGCTCTGCGCTGCGATGCGGCGATCGACCGGAAAGACGATGCCGGTCATATTGGGATTCGAGCTGGATCGATCGACCTTGACCGCCCCGAAATACCGCCATTGGAGCGACGTCGTCAGGCCGCCATTCGACTGCCAGGTCACGCGCGCCTTGTGACGCCACTGCGGAATAGGGCTGCCGCAGACCGACCCGAAATATCCGGCGCAGTCATACGGCGTGGATTCCACCGCCGAATAGGTGAAGCGATTCAGAAGAGTGCCCTTGATATCGATCTTTAATTTTCCGGCCCCCTTCAGTTTATAGACTTGGTCGAGACCGAGATCGATACCCCGTGTTTCGACGGATCCGGAGTTGGTCAGTAAGTCCGTGACATACCCCCCTTCGGTTTTCCACAACGAGCCGTTGCTGTCGCGATGAATCAGCGAACAGTAAAAGGGGTTTCCGGAGAGGCCACACTGATGCACGATGTTGTCGGCAACCAAAGAAGAGATGCGGCGGTCGATCTTGATGTCAAAAAAATCGGCGGTCAGGCTGAGCCCCGCGATACCGGGCGGAGCGATAACCGCTCCGGCAGTGAGCGTATGTGCGATCTCGGGTAGAAGCGCCCGATTACCTCCTTCGAGGCCGTTGTACTCCCCGCTCGGATTGGGATCGATATGTCCGTACTGGGCCGGTGTGACGCCTTGAAGAGCGCATTGCCCGGACGTGAAAGCCGGATGCGTGCCGGAACACGGATCGGTCACGCCGTCGCCCCCCACTTGGGGCAGATTGAAGAGTTCCTGGAGATTGGGTGTGCGGACAGCGGTGTCGAAACCGGCCCTAAATCGCAGACCGCGAAACGGCGTCCAGGCCGCTTGGGCTTTCCAGGTCTGCGTCGCAGCGGCAGTGCTGTAGCGCGAGTACCGGTAGCCAAATTCCGCCGATAGATCCTCAATGCCCGCCCTGTGGTTCACGAGAGGCACGCGGGTCTCACCGAATAGCTCGGCGGCGGAATAGCTGCCATTGACAGGCGTAAACCCAGAGCCCAGACCGGAAAGGTCGCCGCTCAGAAAATATTGGTCTACTCTCAAATCCACTGATTCACGCCGATATTCGCTGCCGGCATTGAACGCGATGCCCCGGCTGGCCCACGGCAACTTGAGGCCGTATTTGCCCAAGAGACCGCTGATCGAGGTGCTGAATACCGCTTCGCGGGTCACGCCGTCCATCCTGGGTGGAACCTGCAAATAAGCAAGGGCTGCCGGCGTGACGGCGCCGGTGCCGAAGATATTGTAAGGCACGCACCGCGGATCGGTCCCGTCGACCACCGATCGGCACGTGGGGGTCCCATTGACGTCGACGACGTCGAGCGAGTTGGCGATGTGCGAGTCGGAGAAATACTTGGTATTGCGGCGGGCGTAAATCGTCGTCCCGAATTGACCGTACGCATCGTAGGAAAATCCTTGGCCGAATGCGCCCTTCGATCCGAGGACGAATCGATATGACCCATGCCGAAAGCTGCTCAAACGCCCCCCTCCTTCGACGTTCCGCCGTTGAATTTGGAGCACCCCTCGGTGGTACGGCGTCCCATCGACATTGATAAACGCCGTCGCAGTGCCGGTTACGGCGTGGACGCCATCCGCGGCGACGCCGACCAGGTTGCCGGGGGCGCAGACAATCGAGCGCTCCTGGCCGGAAAGCATGGGATTGTCGCAGTTGATGTTGGAGGTAGATCCAAAAATACCGGATGGATCGACCTGCGCCGTCGTATTGTCCTCCATGAGCATGGTTTCGAGATATGGGTTGAGCGCCGGCGATAGGTCGTAGTGGGCGAACAAGCCGGCGATGTAGCGCGCATCAGGGCGCTGGTAATTACTGGCTGCATTGCTGTTATACAAAGTGGTACCCGGAACGAGCGTGGCATTGCTGCCCAGCTGATATTCGTTCCCGTTGGGATCGTTTGCGTTGCCGGTGTAGAACGTTCCATTGGCCGAGGCGGAGCTGCCGCTGCAAGCCGCCGTGGTTCCAATATTTTCCGGACTTTCGACCAGAGTGCAGGCGGACGAATCGCGGCGGGTCATGAGGATTCCCGACATCCTGCGATATCCCGCATAGCCAACGACGTGGCCGTTCTGGTCCGGCGTGCTTGTGCCGAACGATACGGTACCGTCAAAGCGTTGGCCGTCGGTCACATTGCCCCGTGGCACGGTAAAGCCGGCCTGCGCGGGATATTGCTGGTAAGACCGGTTGTCGTTCGAGTGCATGAACGCGCCATATTGCATGTCCAGGTTGATTCCCGAGAATTTGTCCTTCAGCAGGAAGTTGACTACGCCGGCCTCGGCGTCGGAACCATAGACGGAAGAGGCACCCCCCGTCAGTACCTCGATGCGCCTGACCAGCGACGCCGGGATGACGTTCAGGTCGGCAAACGGCGTGATGGGATCGCCGGGCATCACTCTTCGGCCATTGATCAGTACCAAAGTGCGCGCAGGGCCCAGACCGCGCAGATTCAACGTAGCAATGCCGGTGGCTTCATCCGTCGCTAGGGTGCTCCCCATATCGCCATAGGCCTGGGGCAGGCTGTTGATCAGGTCCTCGACGTTCGTGATTCCCTCGAGCGTCAGTTCGTCGCTATCGATCACGCTGACCGGGCTCATCGACGTCAGGGTCTCCTGCGGGATGAGCGAACCGGTCACGATGATTTCGTCGAGAACCGCATCGTCCCCTGAAACGCCATCACCCAACGACTCAGCGGGAGATAAAGCGGCCGAAAGCGTGACAAATATCAGAAAGTAAAGGATGGGATGCCGGCGAGATGGCTTCGTTGCTTGCAAGCATGTAAACGGCCTCAAGGGCATCATTTTTGTTGTCCCCGCGAGCGGGCTATCCGACGGATAGCTGCGCTCGACTCTGCGGCGAGTCCGGTGATTTTCATCGCTTATTTTTCCAACGAGAACGCAGGTGCAGGTGCGCGATCGCCCGTCATTTGCGAAGCCATTAAAGACCTCCACGCTTACCTTGCGAAAAAGACAAAAGAATCACGGACACCCGCTACACCTCGTCTGCGCACACCGCAAGAACGGAGACCATCGACTACCGTCGACAGATCTGGAACGAACTGCACTCGGGCCACGGCGCACGGAACTTCAGACTAGCTCTCGTGCGTCAAAAGTGGGGAACACCGGCACGCCCGCGCAAGCCCTCTGACTGTCCTCGACCACACTCGAGCGCCACTGCGATCTGCGCGTGATTCATGCTGGAACCGGCACCATTTTTGGCTCGGATTGCGCGACTCTTTGGGGAATAGCCCCACGGAATTCACAAATGTTCGCCACGAAAGAAGGCATTTCGAGCCGCGAATTCCGCTCCTCGCCCGCTGATTGGGTATTATGCACGCCGGGCTCTCGCTCGCCCGCGCTACGGCACGCGGGTAGGACACCGTGGATACAGGTCCTTCAAAGGGCATATTGGGACCTATTCCAAACTGACAATAAGGGCGGGCAATGGGAAGCGGCGCTATGATTATGAATGCGGACGTTTCCGCGGAAACGCGTCTTGTCCGCTCTTTGGACGCCGGCCCCGTCATCGGCGCCAGTTTAATCGACATCCGCCTCGATGCCGGCCCCCACCGCCAAGTGGGGAAGGCTCACGCTCAGGCCTCCTTCGTCGCTACCCGCCCAGCCGTCCCATGAGACGTCAGGTCGCATCGGCGGTCGCACGCGGCTCGCTGCCCCTGCTGTCGCGGCTCGACCCGGAGCTCGCGCATGACCTCGGTCTCGCGGGTTTGCGCTTGCTACAGCCCCTGTGGCCTGCGGTGTCCGTGCCCGCCGCGCTCCGGGTGCGTTGCTTTGGATTGGATTTTGCGCACCCGCTCGGGCTCGCGGCCGGCTTCGACAAGAACGGCGATTACCTGGATGCGCTGGGGGCTCTCGGCTTCAGCCACGTCGAACTGGGCACGGTGACCCCGCGGCCGCAGCCCGGCAATCCCAAACCGCGGATGTTCAGGATCGCCGCGACGGGCGCGCTGGTGAACCGCATGGGTTTCAACAACAAGGGCGTGAACCATCTGGTCGCCCAACTGGCCCGCAGCCGTTATCGGGGAATCCGCGGAATCAGCATCGGCAAGAACGCCGATACGCCGATCGAGAACGCCGAGGCGGACTACGTAGCCTGCCTGCGTGAGGTGTATGTGCATGCCGACTACGTCGCCGTCAATGTCTCCTCGCCGAATACGGCGCGGCTGCGCGAACTGCAGGGGCGGGACGGTTTGGAGCGCATCGTCGGCGCACTGAGTCAAGAACGCGACCAGTTGAAGAAACGACACGGCAAGCACGTGCCGTTGCTGGTCAAAGTGGCCCCCAATCTCGATGCGAGCCAGGTCACCTCGCTGGCCGCCGCGTTGCGTTCGCTCGACGTGGAAGGCGTCATCGCCACCAACACCTCCACCGATCTCAGCAGCCTCGGTGCCGCCTGGCCGGAGCATCATCGCGGGGGCTTGAGCGGCGCTCCGCTGCAGCCATTGTCCTTGAACATCATCGGTCAACTGCGGGCGGAATTGGGACCGGACTTCCCCATCGTCGGCGTCGGCGGCATCGTCAGCGCGCAATCCGCGGCGGCCACCTTGCGCGCCGGCGCCAACCTCATCCAGGTCTATACCGGTTTCGCCTTCCAGGGATATCGCCTGGTGCAGGACATACTCGATTTTCTGTCCCGGGCGCAGCCTGTCCGATCCGTGCCGATCGGCGCACGGATCCCGCCGGGGCGCTAGCCGCCTGTCTGAGTATTTCCCGTGAGCCGCGTTGTCAAGGAGAGAGAGGAGGCTCCTGGTTTTTCAGCACCGCGGTGAGCGTGATCTCCGGCACGCTGGCCAGCGCCTTCGATAACGGACAATCCTTCTTGGCGCCCGCAGCCAGTTTCTGAAAAGTCGCCTCATCGATACCGGGGACGCTCGCCTCGAGCTTGAGCCCTATGCGCTCGATCGAGAACCCACCGCCCTTCGCGACCAGCCGCACGCTGGCCTGCGTATCGACGGCTGATGTCGCGAAACCCGCCGCGTCACAGGCGAAGGAAAACGCCATGGTGAAGCATGCGGCGTGGGCCGCGGCCAGCAGCTCTTCCGGGTTGGTGCCGCGCCGATCATCCTCGAAGCGGCTGCCGAACCCGTAGGGGTACGATTTCAACGCGTCGGTCTCGGTACTAATCTTGCCAACGCCGTTCTTGCCCCGACCCTCCCAATGAACCGCCGCAGTTTTGTCAGCCATGAGCATCCTCCTCCACAAAAGTCATAACGCTACGCCACGGCCCCCTTCGGCGCTACGCCGTGGCCGCCCGCGGACCGCGCAGCGGCCTGTGTCCGTCAACGCGCGTCGATGGCGTAGCCTTTCGCGCGCAGTTCATCGAGCAGGCCGCCTTTTTCGAGCAGCATGTCCATATTGACCACGGCCACGGTCACTCCCGCGCCGCGCAGATAGCGCTCCATGCTGTCGAGCCAGGTGCGCCGCATCTGCGCGATGACTTCCCCCGCGCCGGTGCCTTCGTCCAGCGCCGCGCGACAGGAATCTACTTCGGGCGGCTGATGCAGGGCTTGAATGCGTTCGACATTGCCGGTGGCCCACGCCTGGGCGCGTTCGATCAAGCGCGGCAGATCCCGCTCGATGGTGGCGAGCGATGCCTCGACACAGGCGTTTTCGGTGGCCGGCGGCATGGTTTTCAAGGCGTCGAGCGCGTCGCGCACCCCGGCAACTTTGAGCTCCTCGACACGCACGCCGCGTTTTTCGGCGAGCCTGCGTACCGCGGCTCCGAGGTCCAAGCGCGCGGACAATCCCACCTTGTGGAAGGCGGCTTGTCCGAGAAACGCCGTGGCGATGATGGGACGAAAGCGCTCCCATTTATCTGAAGCCTCTTCGTACCTCGTCCGCAGCGCCGCGAAGCGCGCGTATAACTCGGGCGGCATGACGTCCTTGAGCCGCTTCCCGCCGCGGACCATCAAGAGTTCGCGCTGCGTAACGAATAACCACAAGACGCGAAAGATGCCGATGTCGATGGGCTTCGAAATCACCACCCGGTCCGTATGGTCGAGTAGCTGTTCCACCTGTTTGGAGCGCCAGGTGATTCCCTTGGGCAGCGGCGATATGCTGCCCAGGATCCACAGGTCCCCGGCAGCGCCATTGCTCGCCGCACCGCCGTGCACATGCCACATTCCGGGCCCGGTGTGCTCGCCGGTCACGGTAAGCTCCTCCAACACCTGCGGCGAGTTCTCCGGCTTCGTCGAATCAGCCGCACTGCAGGCTGCGGCGAAAAGAGTTCCCCCGAGGCCCGCAGCGAGCAGGGCGGCGGCGAAGCGTATCCGCAGGGTCATTGCGGCAATGGAATGAATTCCGTATCGCCCGGCACGCTCGGAAACTGCTGCTTCCTCCAGCGCTCCTTGGCTGCTTCGATACGCTCGCGGGACGAGGCGACGAAATTCCAATACAAGTGACGCTCAGTCGGAAATCGCTCGCCGCCGAGGAGCATCACTCGGGAGGCGCCGACGGCTCGCAACGTCACCTCGACCGGCGCGAGCACGGCCATCTGCCCCGCCGACACGGTGGTGTCGCCTATGCCGATGGCCCCGTGCACCACGTACGCTGCGCGTTCTTCATGCTCGACCGGGACTCGCAGCGTCGCGTCCGCGGGCAGCCGGGCATCCACGTAAAGCGTGGGCCACAGCGTGGCCACCGGTGAGCGGGCCCCGAAGCCGTGTCCCGCGATCACGGTCAGCTCGCCCGCACCCGCCTTGACGGAGGGCAGCGTCGCGGCCGGATGGTGTACAAAATCAGGGTCCACATCCTCGTACCCATCGGGCAGCGCCACCCAACTCTGGATGCCATGAATCTGCGGCCCGGCGGCCCGCACTGCCTGGGGTGTCCTTTCCGAATGCACGATGCCGTGGCCGGCGGTCATCCAGTTGACGTCGCCGGGGCGAATTTCGCACATGTTGTGCAGGCTGTCGCGATGCTCGAGCGCACCCTGAAAGAGGTAGGTCACGGTCGCAAGTGCAATATGCGGATGGGGCCGCACGTCGATGCCCTTGCCCGAGGCGAATCCGGCCGGACCGAGATGATCGAAGAAAATGAACGGGCCCACCATTTGACGGCCCGAGGATGGCAGCACCCGGCGCACCGCGAACCCGCCCAGGTCACGTTCACGCCCGTCGATCACTTGTAGGATTGTCATGTCTGCCTGCGTGAGACGCCACTTGGCGCATAGTATGGCATCCGCCCTTCCCTCGAGTTCATTCTCCTTCCCGCCCATGATTCCCGCCGGTCCGAACGGCGGTGCTATTGTATGCAGCTCGAATGGGATGTGCGGGAGGCCGGATGGCGGGAATCGAACGAAGGGTCGGAAAAAAGAACAAGCCCGTGACACGGGAAGCAGCCGAGGCGGCGGTGCGGACCTTGCTGCAATTCGCCGGCGACGACCCGAACCGCGAGGGACTGCGCGATACACCCAAACGCGTGGTCGATGCCTACGGCGACTGGTTCTCCGGATATTCCGCCGATCCCGGAGAATACCTGCGGCGCACGTTCGAGGAAGTCGAGGGTTACGACGAGATGGTCATCCTGCGCGACATCGCATTCGAATCCTTTTGCGAGCACCACATGGCGCCCATCATCGGTCGCGCGCACGTGGGCTACCTGCCCACCGCCCGGGTGGTGGGCATCAGCAAGCTGGCCCGCGTGGTCGATGGCTTCGCGCGCCGCTTGCAGGTCCAGGAAAAAATGACCGCGCAGATCGCGGCCTGCATCAATGACATCCTGCGCCCGCGCGGCGTCGGCGTGGTCATCGACGCGGTTCACCAGTGCATGACCACGCGCGGCGTGCACAAGCTCGGCGTGTCGATGGTGACCAGCAAAATGCTCGGCACGTTCCGCGCGGATCCGAGCACTCGGGCCGAGTTTCTGCGGTTCATCGACATCGAAGGCATTCAGCGCCGCTGAACGTAGCCGCGCCCGCCCCGGCTGTACCAATTCGTATCGCTCTCGCCCGCTCCGAGCTCGGGTGCGACCTCGCCCGTTGCGATTGCGAGCCAGGACACGGAAGCCTGTCCGTGTTTCGCCTGGCCGCGAGCGCGGCAGTCCGCGGCAGCCGACGCGGTTAGTTGCGCCTGCGCTCCGGGCCGATGCCGCGAGCGGGCAGCAACTCGACCGAAAAGCTGTACTTGTGGCGCTCGCCGGGCTGCAGCGCGCCCACGCCGACGACTTGCCGCGCCACCTTCTCGCCTCGTTCATTGGTGATGGAGACGACCACGCAATATTCGCATTGCTCGTCTTGTACCGGATGATGAATCGAACCTTCGATCCGCATCGCGGGGATGCCCTTGCTGTCGGGCTCCGCGCTGCCGGCACTGAACCGCAGATGATGCTGGCATCCGGGACAGATGCTGGCGCTTTGCAAAACAGTCGCCTTGCAATGCGGACAGGTTCGCGTCGCACCCAGCGTACCCGGACGAACGGCACTCATCGTTGTCGCCTCCTCATGGGGTCAACCCAACCGCGCCGATGCCGCCTCGCGAGAGGAACATCGCCCGCGGTCCCGGCCACGCGAACGTCAGACAGGCTCCGCTCCTAGCTCTTTCCGGCCGCCATGCTGGTCGCGGTGGGTACACCCGTGGCCGTGCCCGTGGCGGTCGTGAGTCCGGTGGCCGGCTTCGAGGCCTTCTCCTCGGCCCAGCCGAATTCGACATGGCCGCGCATGCGCGATCCGGCCGCGACGGTAATGGATCCCGCCTTGACGTCACCGACGATGACTCCGCCTTCCAGCACATCCACTCGTTTAGCGGATTCGATGTTGCCTTGCAGTTCCCCGCCGACCACGACGATGCCCGCCAGCACCTGGCCGGTCAGATGAGCGCCGGGTTCGATGCTGAAATTGCCGTCGATGCGCACGTCGCCCTTGAAGCGACCCGCCATTTTGACGTTACCGGCGCCCTCGATCTTGCCCTCGATGGAGAGGTTGGCGGCAATCACCGATTCACCCCCTTCGGTACGTGGCGCCGGCGCCGGCCGGCGCGGCGCTACCGCCAGGGCCGGATCGGCCGCCGCACTGCGAGGCTCGGTGCGCTCGGTCATTCCCCGATCCAGCGGCGCCTGGGGGGCGGCATTGGATCCCGCGGCGGAGGGGGTGGAGGTCTCTTTCCAAAGTGCCATGAACGTCTCCCGCTAATGAGGTTCTAGAGCGTACATGCTAACGCCAAAAAATGTCATCCGGGGGGTTGTCTTTTATTGGAGACGGTGCCCGCGCGAGCCGCATCCAAAGAGCTACAGACCTCCCGGATGCCCTGCAAAATGCGCGGCGACATCCTGCCGATGAGCGAGGCATCGAGCATGAAAATGCGGTGAGCCCTGACGGCCCGAAGGTCGGAGAATGGGCTCCAATCCGCGGCTTGGCGTGCGCCCTCGGGGCCGGTTGCGCCGATCAATATGACGTCCGGATCCGCTGCGATCACCGCCTCGCGGTCCACCGCGGGTGCGAGCGTCGAGAGGTGCGCGAAGATGTTGTCGCCGCCGCAAAGCGACAGCGCCTCGCTGACGACGTGTGCCCCGGATAGGGTGTACAGCGGCCGATCCCAGACCTGGTAGAACACCTTGAGACGCGGTCGGTGGGCATACTGCGAGCGTAGCGCCGCAAGATCCGATCGATAGCGGCGCGCCGCTTCCTCAGCCGCCGGCGCGCTGTCCCCCAAACGCCCGAACGCGACGATGGCGCTGCCGATGTCCTCGAGCGTGCGCTGCTCCGTCTCCCCGACGCTCACATGCAAGCGCTCGAGTTGCGACCGCAGCTGCGGCGGCGATCCGCTTCCCCAGACGAGGACCAGCGTCGGCTGCAATCGCAGCAGCCCCTCGATATCCAGCGCCGCCGCTTCGCCGACGCGTGGGATTCGCATGACGGCGGGGGGATAGTCGCTGGCATCATCGACGCCGACGATGCGGGGCCCCGCGCCGGCGGCGAACAGCAATTCGGTGATGTGCGGGCTCAGGCTGACGATCCGCGGCGCTATCCGGGCCGCCGGCCTCGCGCTCGCGGCGCGCACCGGTCCGTACATCGCCGAACACAGGCCGAAGCTCGCTGCGAATAGCGCGGCCGCCGCCGCCCGGGCTGCCACGGCCGGTATACCGATCATGGCATGAACTATAATGCGCTTTGAACCACGACGGGGGTGTTAACACGTGTTCCAGCAACTGAGCCGCCTGGATCCCGATGCGATCCTGGGGCTGATGGCGAAGTTTCGCGCCGATCCATCCCCACACAAGGTCGACCTGGGCGTAGGCGTGTATCGCGATCTCGCGGGCAATACGCCGGTACTCGACTGCGTGCGCCGCGCCGAGCGGGCGGTGCTGAATTCGCAGACGACCAAATCGTACGTGAGCGCCGCCGGACGCGAGGAGTTCAACGCGGCGGTCGAGGCATTGGTGCTCGGCGGTTCGCATGCGGCTCGCGATCAAGGGCGCGCGCGGACCGTGCAGGCGCCGGGCGGGTGCGGCGCTCTGCGAGTGGGCGCGGAACTCATTCGCGCCGCGTCTCCCGCCGCCACGGTGTATGTCAGCGATCCCACCTGGGGTAATCATGTCCCCTTGCTCGGAAGCTCAGGTCTGCGCTTGGAGCGCTACCCTTACTACGACGCGGCAACGCACGAACTGCGCTTTGCGGCGATGCTCGAGCATCTGGACAAGGCCGCCGCGGGCGACGTGGTGTTGGTCCATGCCTGTTGTCATAATCCGGCCGGGGCCGACCTCGCGCCCGAACAATGGCGCTCGTTGATCGAGCTGCTTCAACGCCGGCGCCTCATTCCCTTCCTCGATCTCGCCTATCAAGGATTCGGTGACGGTTTGACCGCGGACGTTGCCGCCGTGCGGCTGGTCGCCGAGCAACTGCCCGAATCGCTGATCGCGACGTCCTATTCGAAGAATCTCGGGTTGTACCGCGAGCGCGTCGGAGCCTTGATCGTCATCAGCGACGACGAAGCACGCGCCGCGGCCGTCCACAGCCACGTGTTGCAGATCGCCCGCAGCATTTATTCCATGCCCCCGGACCACGGCGCCGCCATCGCGGCCTGCATATTTGCGGATGCGAACCTATACGAGTCCTGGGTCGAGGAGCTCGCGGGCATGCGAGAGCGCATCAAAGCGATGCGGGTCTTGCTGGTCGAGCATCTACGCGCGGCCACCGGCAGTGGCTCTTTCGATTTCATTCAAGCGCAACGCGGGATGTTTTCATTGCTCGGCGTGTCCGGCGACGTCGTCGACCGCTTGCGCGACCGGCATCACATTTATATGACGCGCGATGGCCGGATGAACCTTGCCGGCATCATGCCGCATAATGCGCCCTACGTCGCACAGGCCATCGCGGCCGAAACCGCCGCCGAAACCGTCTAGGAGCCTAGCTTCCCAAAGCGTCGTTGAGCGCGGACACTTCGGCGATGCAGCCTTGCACGACCGCCGGCGTCTTGTCGCGGTCCAGGCCCAGACGCAACGCACCCGGCACCTCCCCGAGGGCTTTCTCGAGCCCGGGCAAATCCGGGAAATGCGCCGCCATCACGACCGCTACGGCGATCACATCGCGTAAATCCGCGGCAGCCGGCGGGTCGCGCCCGTGATTTTGCTGCTCGCCGACCGCCTCGGCCATCTCCTCGGAGAAATCCCAGTTCTCCAAGATGGCCTTGCCGATGGCGGCATGCCAGTCATTGACGATGCGGTCGAGCATTGGCTTGTCCGAGAACAACTCGGGATGGCTCACGGCGCGCGTCACGACGTAGAGCTTGCCAATGCCGTGCATCATGCCTCCCAGCATCGCCTCATCGGGATTGACACGGGAACAGGTGCGCGCCAGCACGTAGGCCAACGCGGCCACCCGCGTACTCGCCTGCCACAGGTCGTTCAGATAATGCTCGAGCCCCACGAGCCTGTTGGCATTGCGGATTTGCGCCATCGCAAAGGCAATCGCGGCACTGCGCACCATGTTGTGGCCGAGCCGATTGATCGCGGTGCGCAAATCGGCCACCGGCCGCCCGCTGCGGTTGAGCGCGGCCGAGTTCGCAAGGCGCATCAATCTGGCCGCGAGGGCCGGTTCAGACCCGACCACCCGTGCCACCTGGTCGACCGAGGATTTCGGGTCCGACAACACGCGGCGCACGCGCACGGCAATTTCCGGAAAAGAAGGCAGGTCCACCTTGCCGGCCGAAAGCTCCGCCGCCAGCGATCGGACGAATTCGAACGCGACGTCCGGCGGATCTAGCGGGCTATTCGGCACGTGCGCGCTCGTGAGTGCGAGGCATCAGCGCGGCGATGCGCGGCTGGTGAACCGCTGATGCACCTCGCCGTTGCGCGAGCGCTCCGTAAATCGGCCCTGGGTGTAGACGCTCAGCACGCGCCGCCAGAATGCCACCGCGCCTGGATTGCGCAGATAGTCGACGATCTCCCAGTCCCCGGCGAAGCGGTCGAAGATCAGCATGGCCGCCTCTCGACCTATACCCGTCCGGCGGAGCGCTTTGCGGACGAAAAATTCGGACATGTGGTAATCGGCCGCCGTCTCGCCGGCGACCGGGATGCGCGGCCGGGTCACCAGCGCGAAACCGACGGCATCCGACCCCTTGAGGATCAACAGAGGATGAGATTGATCGTTCGCGAACCAGTTCGCGAAAATTTCGTGCTCGTGGGGATTATCCGCGCCCAACACGGTGAACAGCCCGGTGTTGAGCCCGGAAAGGGCCTCGAGGTACTCGCCGTAGGCATCCTGGATCCACTGCCGATCCTTCTTCGAGTGCCTACAGTCGCGAATGCTGACGAGCAACGAAGCCACTACCGTGCGATCCTCAAAAAAACACAGCCCGAGGGGACAACCAATCCGGTCGTCCGCTCGGGCATGTGGGATCAGCTCGCGAAGCTGATTACGGCTTCGGAGCTGCCGCGGCGGAAGCGGCTGACGATGCCGCGTCGGCAGCAGAGCTGGCGGCGGCCGCAGAATCAGCGGCGGCGGACGCAGCAGAATCGGCGGCGGCGGCCGCAGCCGGCGCAGTCGTGTCGGTCGTGGGCGCGGGAGCCTCGGTCTTGCTGCCGCAAGCACTCAATACCAGTGCAGCGACGAAAGCGCTTAGAGCAAATTTGGTCTTCATCTATCGATACCCCAGAAATATTTGATTGATAAAACGAGAAGGCCGAGCATCTTTCTGGGCATCTACCCAGACGTCGGGACCGATTTTAGAGGGTTTCACCTGAATTTCATATCTCTTTCGCCGTTCACGGAGGGCTGCAAGGGCTAAAATATCGTAATCGGTGGCGTGTCCCCTGAAGCTCTCGCTAGGGTGCACGCATACTTGGCCGGTTTCGAACCCGAAGGATTCCAGCGTGAACGCAGTCGGTTTGGATCAGCTTCATTTGAATCATTTACAAACCCTGATGCGGCGAACGGATCGGGTGCTGGCGGACACCGGTTTCGAGGCCGTGGTCATTCACGCGGGGACGCCCCCCACGCAATTTCTCGACGATCAAGACTATCCCTACAAGGTCAACCCGCATTTCAAAGCCTGGGTACCGGTGCTCGACAACCCGGGCTCGCTGCTCGTCTACCGGCCCGGCCGCGCCCCGCAGTTACTCTTCTACCAGCCGGACGATTATTGGCATAAGCCGGCAAGCCCGCCTCACGATCCCTGGACCGAAGCCATCGAAGTCATCGCCATGCCCGATCCCTCGCGGGCCCAGGAAGCGTGGTCCGGACTCCGCAGGGTGGCATTCATCGGATCGCGCGACTGCTTCCCCGAGGCCGCGGCCGAATCGGTCAACCATCCCGAATTGCTGAGGCGCCTTCACTACGAGCGGGCGGTGAAAACCCCCTACGAACTCGAGTGCCTGCGCCGTGCCACGGCTCTGGGGGTGCTCGGCCACCGAGCCGCGCTGAGCGCGTTCCGTGGCGGCGCGTCCGAATACGAGGCGCACATGAGCTACTTGCAGGCGTGCGTGCAGCGAGAAGAAGAACTTCCGTACAACAGCATCGTTGCCTACAACGAGCATGGCGCCATACTCCACTATCAGCATTTGGATCGCCGCGCGCCGACGCCGCTGCGTTCATTGCTGATCGACGCGGGCGCGCAATACCGCGGCTACGCGGCCGACATCACCCGCACCTACGCGGCTTCTCCGGGGCGGTTTGCCGACCTCATCGAGGCCACGGACCGGGCGCAATTGAAGCTGTGCGCCGAGATCGTGGCGGGCCGAGACTATCGGGAGGTGCACTTGACCGCACACCGGCTCCTCGGCGATGCCATGCACGAGGTCGGCATCACCAATGTCCCCGGCGAGGACGCTCTCGAGCAGGGCGTGACCAGCGTCTTTTTTCCGCATGGAATCGGACATCTTCTGGGATTGCAGGTCCACGATGTCGGCGGCGTCATGGGCGACGTCAGCGGTGCCGAGCGCGAGCGGCCGGCGGGACACCCCTATCTGCGCCTGACGCGGATACTCGAGCCCGGCGTGGTCGTTACGGTCGAGCCGGGAATCTACTTCATCGACTCATTGCTGGCCGCGGCGCGTAACCGCGCGCATCATGCGCTCATCGACTGGGACGTGGTGGAGGAACTGCGGCCCTATGGCGGCGTGCGCATCGAGGACAATGTGGTGACGACCGCGGCCGGGCCGGAAAATATGACGCGGGACGCTTTTAGAAGCGCGACGCGCTGAATTTACGGCGTCGAGGCGACGCCGTCCGATAGCGCTCGCTACGCGAGCGTACGGGGACGAGGCCCAACGCGTCGACCTAAGACCTTCTAAGCCTTAAGCCGCGGCCTTCTTCCGGCGCTTGGGCGCCTCAACCGAAGCGGCCGCATCGTCGCTCGTCTTCTTGGACTTGCGCGGCGCTTTCGCGCCCTTCGCCGGTTCCCCGGACTTCTCGGCCGAGGCCACGGGCCCGTCGACCAGCTGCATCAAGGCCATGTCGGCCGAGTCGCCCGGACGCGGTTCCATCTTGAGAATGCGCGTGTATCCGCCGGCGCGCGCCTTGAAGCGCGGGCCCAAATCCGCGAACAACTTTTCGACCACGGCATCATCGCGCAGCCGTGAGAAGGCCAGCCGGCGCTTGCCCAGGGAGTCCACCTTCGCCAAGGTGATCAAAGGCTCGACCACGCGGCGCAGTTCCTTGGCCTTCGGCACGGTGGTACGGATGGTCTCGTGACGCAGCAACGACGTCGCCATGTTGCGCATGAGCGCGTGGCGGTGCGACGCATTGCGCGATAGCTGACGGCCGCTGTTTCTATGACGCATGTTTAGATCCCGTCGCGCTCGTCGTCGCGCTTCAAGCCCGGAGGCGGCCAGTTATCGATACGCATACCGAGAGTCAAACCATGGCTCTCGAGCACTTCCTTGATCTCGGTCAGCGACTTCTTGCCGAGGTTCGGCGTGCGCAGCAGCTCCACTTCGGTGCGCTGCACGAGATCGCCGATGTAGTGGATGTTCTCCGCCTTGAGGCAATTGGCGCTGCGCACCGTGAGCTCGAGCTCATCGACCGGACGCAGCAGGATGGGATCGAACTGGGTCTCGGTCGCCTTGGCGGTCGATTCGTCCTGACCCTGCAGATCCACGAACACCGACAACTGGTCCTTGAGTATTCCACCGGCGCGGCGGATGGCCTCTTCGGGATCAATGGTGCCGTTGGTCTCGATATCCAGGATCAGCTTGTCGAGGTCGGTGCGCTGCTCGACGCGCGCGCTCTCGACGTTGTACGTCACCTTGCGTACCGGGCTGAACGAGGCGTCGAGCTGCAGCCGCCCGATGGCACGCGTCTGTTCCTCGAAGGCCATGCGCTGCGCCGCCGGCCGATAGCCGCGGCCCCGCTCGACCTTCAGCGACATGGACAGCTCGCCGGCCTTGGTCAGGTTGGCGATCACCAGATCCGGATTCAGGATTTCGATGTCATGGTCGCCGGAAATGTCGCCGGCCGTGACGGGTCCCGGACCCTTCTTGTGCAGGCGCACCTCGGCGACATCGCGGGTATGCATGCGAACGGCAACCAGCTTGAGATTCAGCAGAATGTCGACCACATCCTCTTGGACCCCCTCGATGGCGGTGTACTCGTGCAATACGCCTTCGATTTCGATCTCCGTGATCGCCGCTCCGGGCAAGGAGGACAGCAGTACCCGGCGCAACGCATTGCCCAAGGTGTGGCCAAAGCCGCGTTCGAACGGTTCGATCACGATACGCGCATGGCGCGGCGAAACGGGCTGTACCTTGACCACCCGAGGCTTCAAAAACTCACTGATCGATCCCTGCATATATCACCTACGTTGAACTAACCGCGGACACGTCGCATCGGCTGCGCCGTACAAGCCAATCCTCTACTTCGAATACAATTCGACGACCAGACTCTCATTGATGTCCGGAAGTATTTCCTGCCGGTCTGGAACAGACTTCAAGACACCGGAAAATTTCTTGTCGTCCACCTCCACCCAATCCGGAAAGCCCACTTGAGCGGCCATCGTGAGCGCGGCCTGAATCCGGGTCTGTTTCTTCGCCTTTTCG
This sequence comes from Pseudomonadota bacterium, assembly GCA_030799355.1. Taxonomy (GTDB): domain Bacteria; phylum Pseudomonadota; class Gammaproteobacteria; order Steroidobacterales; family Steroidobacteraceae; genus Bog-1198. Next base: position 4,272 of record JALYHP010000112.1, on the reverse strand, counting down.
CGCAAGCTCACCACGTCGCCCGCCTTGCACTGGTAAGAAGCGATGTTGACCAGCTTGTCATTCACCGAAACCGCCTTGTGGCTCACCAGCTGGCGGGCCTCCGCGCGGGTGGAGGCGAAGCCCATCCGGTACACCACGTTGTCGAGGCGGCATTCCAGAAATTGCAGCAGCGTCTCGCCGGTGGCGCCCGGGCGTCCGGCGGCCTTCTGATAGTAGTTGCGGAACTGGCGCTCGAGCACGCCGTACATGCGCCGCAGCTTCTGCTTCTCGCGCAATTGCAAGCCGTACTCCGAGAGCCGCTGTTTGCGCTCGCTCTTGACGCCGCCCGGCGGCACTTCGAGCTTGCATTTCGACTCGAGCGGTTTCACGCCGCTCTTTAGGAACAGGTCGGTTCCCTCGCGACGCGACAGCTTGCATTTCGGACCGGTGTACTTTGCCATTACAAACCCTTGAGCAATCTTTTGAGCGATATTTCGGACTGGCTGCGCACTTCGGGGCAGCGGACGCGGTACCGCTAAACGCGCCGCTTCTTCGGCGGACGACAACCGTTATGGGGTATCGGCGTCACGTCCTCGATGTTGGTGATTTTCAAGCCGCAGCCGTTCAATGCGCGCACCGCTGATTCGCGTCCCGGACCGGGGCCCATGACCCGTACCTCGACGTTCTTGACGCCGTGTTCCTGCGCCGCATTGCCGGCGCGCTCGGCGGCCACCTGCGCCGCGAACGGCGTCGATTTGCGCGATCCGCGAAAGCCGCACCCGCCCGAGGTCGCCCAGGAAAGCGTGTTGCCCTGCCGATCGGTGATGGTGATGATGGTGTTGTTGAAAGACGCGTGCACGTGCGCGATCGCGTCGAGCACGTTCTTGCGCACTTTCTTCTTGGCGGGCGCCTTGCCGCCCTGCGCGGTATTTTGCTTCTGATCTGCCATTTTGATTCAGTCTCGGGCGTCGCGGCGACGCCGTCTGTTAGTTGCCCGCTGCGCGAGCAAGGATACGAACCGGTCCCAATCAACTACACCTTGCCCGGCGGCGCGTTCATCTTGACTGCCTGCTTGCGCGGGCCCTTGCGCGTCCGAGCATTGGTTCGGGTGCGTTGGCCTCGCATCGGCAGGCCCTTGCGATGACGGATGCCGCGGTAGCAGCCCAAATCCATCAGGCGTTTGATGTTCATCGACACCTCGCGGCGCAAATCGCCTTCCACCGCGAATTTGGCGACCTGCGAGCGCAGCGACGCCACTTCGGCATCGGTGAGATCCTTCACCTTGACGCTGTGCTTCACCCCGGCTGCATCGCATATGCGCACCGCCCGGCTCGTGCCGATACCAAAGATATGGGTTAGCCCGATGACGACATGCTTGTTCATCGGTATGTTGATGCCGGCGATACGCGCCATCTATTTCTCCACCAGTGCGCACGCGAAAAAGCGCGCAAGTATATATTGATTCAGGGTGTTCGCGCCAGTGCTACCGGGGCGCCACGAGCGGGGGTCGCAGCGACTCGCCGGATAAGGGGATAGGAGCGCAAGGGTCATGCTGTTCACCTTGGACTCAGCCCTGCCGCTGCTTGTGCCGGGCGTCCGACGAGCAAATGATGTACACAATGCCGCGGCGCCGCACGACTTTGCAGTTCTTACAAATCTTCTTCACCGAAGGACGGACTTTCATTTCTTACTCCCGATGCCCCGCAGGCTGGCCTTTTTCATCAGGCCCTCATATTGGTGCGACATCATGTGCGAAGAGGCCTGCGCGACAAAATCCATGACGCCAACGACGATGATCAGCAACGATGTGCCCCCGAACTGAAAGGGAATGCTCGGATTCACCATGCGAATGATTTCAGGCAGCAGGCACACCGCCATGATGTATAAGCCGCCCCACAACGTCAGCCGGGTCAACACCTTGTCCAGATAGTCGCCGGTCTGCTGTCCGGGACGGATACCGGGAATGAACGCGCCCGCTTTCTTCAGGTTCTCGGCGGTATCGCGCGCGTCGTACACCAGCGCCACGTAGAAAAAAGCGAAGCCGATGATGAGCACGGCGAACAACACCACGTGCAGCGGTTGGCCGTAATTGAGGATGGCCGCGACCTTCTGCAAGGTTCGCTGGATCGCATTCGGGTTCGGACTGTTGCCGAAGAACTGCGCGATGGTGGCCGGGAACACGAGCAGGCTGGAGGCGAAAATCGGCGGGATGACCCCGGCCATGTTCAGCTTGAACGGCAGATGGGTACTCTGCCCCTGCATCATGCGCCGCCCGACCTGGCGCTTGGCGTAATTCACCTGGATCTTGCGCTGCGCCCGCTCCACGAACACGCAGAACAGCGTGACCAGGACCACCACGACCAGGATCAGCAACACCACCAGCGGATTCATTTCGCCGGATCGCACCATTTCCAGCGTGTTGCCGATGGCCCGCGGCAGACCCGCGACGATGCCGGCCACGATGATCATGGTGATGCCGTTGCCGATGCCGCGCTCGGTGATCTGCTCACCGAGCCACATGACGAACATCGTGCCCGTGGTGATGGACACCGTCGCGACGAACAGGAACTGCGGGCCGGGGTTCGGCACGAGGTTGCCGCCGGAATTCTGAATGGCGAGCGCCGCGCCGAAGCCTTGAAATCCCGCCAGGAACACGGTGCCGTAGCGCGTGTATTGCATCAGCTTGCGCCGCCCCGATTCGCCGTCCTTGCGAATCTGCGCCCACGGCGGATATACCATGGACGCCATCTGAATGATGATCGAGGCGGTGATGTAGGGCATGACGTTCAGCGCAAAAATACTGAATCGCTGCAACGCGCCGCCGGAGAACATGTTGAACATGCCGAGCAGCGTGCCCTGCTGGGTGGAGAAGAATGCCGCGAAGCGCGCCGCATCGATGCCCGGCACCGGAATGAAGGTGCCGACTCGATACACCACCAGCGCGCCCAGCAGGAACCACAGACGCTTGCGCATTTCTGCGAAGCGCGTGAGGTCGCCTAGCGCGGCGGCATGTGTGCTGGAAGTGGCCACGAGTTCTCTCGACTACGTCCTATTCCGCGAAGCTGCCGCCGGCAGCTTGCAACGCGCCGTTGGCGCCCTTGGTGGCGGTGATTGCCTTGTCCTTGATGACGTAGGCCTTGGTCACCCTGCCCGACAGGATGATCTTCACGCGCTTGGTGTATTCAGGCACCAGGTTTGCCTCGATCAGCCCTTGCAGGGTCACGACGCCGTCCGGCACCCGCATCAGATCGTCGAGCGTGAGTTCGGCTCGCGATGCCTTCATCGCCGAGCGGAAGCCGATCTTCGGCAAGCGGCGCTGCAGCGGCATCTGGCCGCCCTCGAACCCCGTCTTGTGGTAGCCGCCCTTGCGGGCGCGCTGACCCTTGACTCCGCGGCCGCAGGTCTTGCCCTGCCCGGCGGAGGCGCCGCGGCCGACGCGAAGATGCGTGCGCTTGGAGCCGGCACCCGGCTTGATGGTATTCAATCGCATCACTTGTTCCCCAGTGCGGGTTCGATCTTCAACATGTGGCTGGCCGCGTTCATCATGCCGCGATTCGACGGCGTATCGGCGACCACCACGCTGTGCCCGATTCGGCGCAATCCCAGGCCGCGCACCGAGCCGCGGATGCTCGCCAGCTGACCGAAGATGCTCTTGGTCAAAGTCACCCTAACTGTCTTGTCCGTCATGAGATCAACCCACCAGTTCCGCGACGCTCTTGCCGCGCTTGGCCGCGATGTCGTCCGGGGTCCGCAGCTTGGCCAACGCATCCATGGTCGCGCGCACCACGTTGATGGGATTACGCGATCCGTAGCTCTTGGCGAGCACGTTGCGCACGCCGGCGCACTCGAACACCGCGCGCATGCCGCCGCCGGCGATCACGCCCGTGCCGTCGGCGGCCGGTTGCATGTAAACCCGCGTGGTCCCATGCCGCCCTTTGACCGCATAGAACAGCGTATCGTTCTTCAAGGACACGGTGACCAGACTCTTGCGGGCCTGCATCATCGCCTTGGAAATAGCCACCGGCACTTCGCGCGCCTTGCCGTAACCGAACCCGACCCGGCCGGCGCCGTCGCCGACGACGGTCAGCGCGGTAAAGCCGAACTGCTTGCCGCCCTTGACCACCTTGGCCACGCGGTTCACCGCGACCAGCTTTTCGAGCAGGTCATCGCCGGACATCGGTTTTTCTATTCTCGCCATAGTGCACTCTGACCTTCAGTTAGAACTCGAGACCCGCTTCGCGTGCGGCCTCAGCCAGCGCTTTGACGCGCCCGTGATACATGAACCCGGAACGG
>JALYHP010000110.1 GCA_030799355.1 Pseudomonadota bacterium | reverse complement strand
CGTCCCACCAAGAGGAGGCGGCCCGCGCCAGCAGGACTTCGGCGCCCGACTTAAAGCCTCTACCGCTGCTCCCTTCCGGGCCTGACGGGGTTCGTGGCCAGTCGTCGCGAAGATGCAAACGCGAGCCACCATAGACTGGTGGTTGCTTCTAGACGATATAAGCACCCTGCATCGAAACACAATGGCGGAGAGGGAGGGATTACTCGTCGCTCCGCTCCTCGCCCCTTCGGGGCCATCGCTTCCGCGACGTTATCTCCGCTTCGTCGCTGCCGCCCTTGTCTGATCCAAAACGACAAAAATTTATCCAACTTATGGCGGAGAGGGAGGGATTCGAACCCTCGAACACCTTTTGGGATGTTACTCACTTTCCAGGCGAGCGCCTTCGACCACTCGGCCACCTCTCCACTCGACACCAAACTCATCATCAACCCGCTCGGGAGGGATAGACTCGGGCCTTCCCGGCCCTCGCCCTGCGGGCGCACTGCGTGCGGGCCCTCGCCCTGCGGGTACGGGCAGGGTCGCAAGGGTACCGGAGGAGGCTCCGGCTATCAAATCGGTTCTTACCCCGGCGCTGCCGCTTTGTTCGGCGGCGCGGGCTTGTAACGCGGCGGCAAGTCGAGACAGGCATCTTTGGGCCCCGGCGGCGGGGGCGACAATTCGACATTGGGAATGACGAGCGCGCCCTGGGTGTTCGGCGACTCGAGGCCTTCCGGCACTTTCAGCGGAGGGACCTCCACCGAGTGCTGGTATTCCTGCTTGGTATGGCAGTCGGGATTCAGGCGCCTGGCGACGTGGCAACCGCACAACAGCATGACGCTACCCATGACAACAATGATTCGCTCGAAACTCATGCTCACAGATTTCCTAGGGCGGGATATCGCCGTTTTGCATAACTATTCCCCCGCGGAGGCGGGGGCGAGGTCAGGCCGCTCGGTCCTCGAGTTTGATGCCGGCTGCGTTCATGGCACGCAACACGGTTTCGTGGTGCACCGCTGCCAGTTCGACCAGGGGTAAGCGAACGGCGTTCCCCATGAGGCCCATCCGCGCAACTGCCCATTTTACCGGAATCGGGTTGGCCTCGATGAATAAATCCTTGTGCAAAGGCTGCAAAGTAGCATCGATCGCTCTGGCCCTCACGAAATCACCGGCCAACGCGGCAGCACACGCCTCGCGCACCGCTCGGGGTGCCACATTGGCGGTGACCGAGATAACGCCTTTGGCCCCCGCGCTCATCAAGTCGATGGCGGTCGCATCGTCCCCCGACAGCACCGTGAATCCAGGGAGCAGCGACAGCAATTCGCGCGCGCGTCCCAGCTGACCGGTGGCTTCCTTCAGCGCGGCGATCCGCGGATGTCGCGCCAGACGTGCGACCGTCGCGGGGAGCAAATCGACGCCGGTACGGCTGGGTACATTGTACAGGATCAGGGGCACCGCCGACGCGTCGGCGGCCGCCATGAAATGGCGATAAAGCCCTTCTTGGGGAGGTTTATTGTAATAGGGCGTCACGAGCATGACGGCATCGACGCCGAGTCGGGACAGCGTGCCGGTGCGGGCGACAGTGGTGGCAGTCGAATGGGTTCCCGCGCCGACGATGACCTTGAGCCGCCCCCGGCAGCGGGCCACGGCGCGGCGTGTCAACTCCTCGATCTCATCGAGGGATAGGGCCGGCGATTCCCCGGTGGTGCCGGCGACCACGATTCCGTCCGTGCCGGCGCCGAGATGGAAATCCATCAAACGGTCCCAAGCGGGCCAATCCAACGCGCCGCTCTCGGTCATCGGCGTGACGATAGCAACCAGGCTTCCGGAAAACATGCAGGGGGCTCCGCGGGAAATATCGCTACCTTAAGTGCAGACATACACCCTGGCAAGCGTCCATCCGGTAGAATTTAGCCCGATGAAACAACATATCGTGATTTCCGCGGTGGGCGGCGACCGGGTCGGCATGGTCCATGAACTCACCAAGGCCATCGCGGATTGCGGTGGCAGTATCAGCGACAGCCGCATGACGGCCCTGGGCAGCGAATTTGCGATGCTGCTGCTGGTGAACGGCAATTGGCACACACTGGCCAAACTCGAAGGGGAATTCAAGAAGCTGGGCGACGCGACGGGCATGAACATCCAGCTGCGGCGCACCGAAGAACGGGCGGCGCGCAGTGACATGATGCCGTACTCCATCGATGTGGTGTGCCTCGACCAGACCGGGATCGTGGCCGGGCTGTCCGGCTTTTTCTCGCAGCGCGGGGTCGATATCGCCGAGATATCGACGCGCGCTTACGCCGCCGCTCATACGGGCGCGCCGATGTTCTCGGTGCAAATGATCGTGAACGTACCGAGCCGCCTGCACATCGGCGTATTGCGCGAAGAATTCATGGACTTCTGCGACCATCTGAATCTGGATGCCATTTTCGAACCCGTAAAAAGTTGAACGCTGCTCATGGGCAAATTAGAAGTAGGTAAGAACGCGCCGCGCTTCACCCTCGAGGGGACGGGCGGGGACTGGTCGCTCGATGACGCCGCGGGCGAACACGTGGTGATTTACTTCTATCCGCGCGATAACACGCCGGGCTGCACGCAGGAAGGCGAAAGCTTCAGCCATCACTTTCCGCGTTTCCGCAAAGCCGGAAGCGTGCTGGTCGGCATTTCTCCCGACAGCGTCGCGTCGCACGAAAAATTCAAGAAGAAAATGGGGTTTCCCTTCGAACTGCTCAGCGATCCCGATCGACGGGTGTGCACGCTGTATGACGTCATCCAGGAGAAAAGCATGTACGGCAAGAAGTACATGGGAATCGAACGCAGCAGCTTTCTTATCGATGCCGCGGGCGTGCTGCGCCAGGAGTGGCGCAAGGTCAAGGTGAACGGACACGCCGAGGCGGTTTTGGCCGCGGTGTCGGCGCTGTGACCGAGGCCGGCCGGCCGCAGGGAGCCGCGGTGCTGCGCGGGCGCCAGGGCAAGCAGGAACGACGCATTTTCGTGCTCGACACCAACGTCCTGATGCACGATCCGACGGCCATATTCCGCTTCGAGGAGCACGACGTATACCTGCCGATGACGGTGCTCGAAGAACTCGACGCCGGCAAGAAAGGACTATCCGAAGCGGCGCGCAACGTGCGCCAGGTGAGCCGCTTCCTCGATGAATTGATCCGCGATGCGACGAAGAAGGACATCGACGGCGGTCTTGCATTGCCGACGGCCGTGCCGAGCAATCAGGGCAAGCGGCCGCCCGCAGGCCGGCTCTATTTCCAGACGCAATTGCTCGAGTCCGTGCTGCCGGACAGCCTCCCGGGGCACGGCGCCGACAATGCCATTCTCGCCAATACTCTGGCATTGCAGCAGAACTTCCCTGCCGCCCGGGTCACGCTGGTATCGAAGGATATCAACCTGCGGATCAAGGCAGCCATCGTCGGCGTCCAGGCGGAAGACTATTCCAGCGACAAGACCATTGAGGATGCCGACCTGTTGGTGAGCGGCGTACAGCAGCTGCCGACGAATTTCTGGGAAAAACACGGCAAGGGCATGGAGTCCTGGCAGCAGCAGAGCCGGACCTTCTACCGCGTCCGCGGACCGTTGGTGCGCGATTGGCGCGCGAACCAATTCGTCTACGATCCGGGAGAGAACGGCGTCGAGGCCATCGTGCGCAAGATCGAGGGCGAATCGGCCGTCCTGGAACTGACCGTGGACTACCGTACCGAGCGCAACAACGTCTGGGGCGTCACGGCGCGCAATCGCGAGCAGAATCTGGCTCTGAATCTGCTAATGGACCCCGAAATCGACTTCGTCACCGTGCTCGGTCCGGCGGGTACCGGCAAGACCCTGTTGACCCTGGCGGCCGGTCTCGCACAGACGCTCGATCACAATCGATTCAGTGAAATCATCATGACGCGCGTGACGATTCCCCTCGGTGAGGACATCGGATTCCTGCCCGGAACCGAAGAGGAGAAAATGGAGCCGTGGATGGGCGCGCTCATGGACAACCTGGAGGTGTTGACCCAGAGCCAGCCCGGCGGTACCTGGGGACGCGGCGCGACCAATGATCTGCTGCGCCATCGCATCAAGATCAGATCGTTGAACTTCATGCGCGGGCGTACCTTCTTGAATCGCTTCATCATTATCGACGAGGCACAGAATCTGACTCCCAAGCAGATGAAGGCGCTGGTGACCCGCGCCGGGCCGGGCACCAAGATGATTTGCCTGGGGAACATCGCCCAGATCGACACGCCCTATCTGACGGAAACGACCACCGGCCTGACCTACGTGGTGAACCGATTCTACGGCTGGACATATTCCGGCCACATCACCTTGATACGCGGCGAGCGGTCGCGTTTGGCGGATTACGCGTCCGAAGCGCTGTGAGCGGCCGCCGGACGGCGACGGACCGAACTTTGCGCGGTGGAAGGCACTCCAAGGGAGGGTTCGACGTCAGCATGGCGGCTGGCAAAGCGGTGTCGGCGGGAATCGGAGGGCGAAGCCGGGCCTAGAACGGATCGCTCCGACAACGGACCGCCTCGGCGGCTTGCTACGACGTTGCTTCGACGATGATCTTGGTTCGCGTGATTAATCCGAGTGGCTAATCTGAATATTTGTAAACCTCTGGCGATGTTTGCCCTGGCGCTTGCCGTGAGCGTGAGCGTGGGGGTGGGCTGGGCCGCGGGTACGGCGCTGAGCGCCGCCGATCAGGATTTGCCGGAACTGGGAAGCCCGGCGAACGCGGCGGTGTCGCTCGAGGACGAATATCAGGCCGGGCTCGGCTGGTTCCGCCAGATGGGCCAAAGCGGCACGGTGCTCGAGGACCCCGAGGTCAGCGACTATATCCAGGAAATTGGCCACAACCTGGCGAGCCATGCCGAGGAAGGCCAGCATCGTTTCAGGTACTTCGTCGTGCGCGATCCGGTCATCAATGCCTTCGCGATGCCGGGCGGCTTCGTTGCCGTCAACAGCGGGCTGATACTGTCCACGCGCAACGAGAACGAGCTGGCCGGGGTCATGGCTCACGAAACCGCGCACGTTACCCAGCGTCACCTCGTCCGCCAGCTCGTGGACCAAAGCCATGCGGGCCTGGTGTCGACGGCAGCCATGCTGGCGGCCATCCTGCTGGGCGCGACCGCCGGCCGAGGTTCACCCGATGCCATGGAAGGCGCGATCATGGCCACCCAGGGCGCCGCCCTTCAGCACCAGATCAATTACACGCGGGCCAGCGAATTCGAGGCGGATCGGATCGGCATCGGCACCATGGCGGCCGCCGGCTTCGACCCGCTGGGAATGGCAAGCTTTTTCGGCTACATGGGCCGCAACAGTCCATCCCCCGACCGGGTCAACGCCGTGCAATTCTTGATCGATCACCCGATCAATTCCGATCGGGTTGCGGAGGCGCGCAACCGCGCGGAACAGATCGGACGAATCCGTCATGAGGATTCGATCGGCTACAGCTTGACCCGCGAGCGTCTGCGCGCGTTGGTCGGCGATCCGCGAGTGGTGCGCGACTACTACACGAGCCTGGTGAAGAACGGCGCGGGATTGACCATGGAGGAGCGCTACGGCAAAGCCGTCGCCGATATCCAGATGCGTAATCCGACCGCGGCGATTCCCGATCTGCGGGCATTGGTGCGTGAATATCCGAAAGTCACCCAATTCTACGGCGCCCTCGGGCAGGCCTACATGCTCAACGGTCAGCTCAAGGAATCGCAGGAAACCATGGACAAGGCGCTCGGTTTGTTTCCGCGCAATGTCCCGGTCACCATCCGTTTGTCGGAAACGCTGATGCACAGCGGCGACAACAAGCGTGCTCAAATGCTGCTGGATGACTTGTTCAACGTCGTCGAACCGACGCCGGCGCAAACCAAGCTCATCGCCAAGGCGGCGAAAGAGGCCGGCGATGCCGCCGACTCGTATTACTACATGTCCTTCTATCATGTCATGAACGGCGATCTGAAGATGGCCGCGGCGCAATTGCAGCTGGCACTGACTCTCCCGGGATTGGACCCGGTGCAACGCGCGCGATTCAGCGCGCGTCTCGATGAAATCAAAGCCGCCATGCCGAAGGACCGCAAGGTCGCCGATGACAACGGCGGCCGCTACTGAGCGGTCACTTTGCGGTGCAAAGTCCAACACCTTTGCACCGCAACCCTGTATCGTGGCGGTCGTCCGCGACCTGTTTGCCGCTTGATTGCGGCCTCGAAACGCAGCCCCGCGCAAGAGCCCGGCCGGTGTCCGAATGGCGACGCCGTGCCATGCATCGCGAGAGATCGAGGGACGGCCCCAGCCGCGAGGCTGGGATGCCGTTGGGATACGGCGATGATTGGGGCACCGCAATGGCGCAATGGGTGGAGGCACAGCGGAGTTGGGGGCACAGCGATGGGAGTGCCGGCACGGCGGTGTGGACATGCTGCGATGCATGGAGGGAGGGACAAACGCATGGGTGATTCAGGACAGTGGAGAGGTCTCGATATGCTGAATGTGGGATTCGCGCGCGGCGTGCTTGCGGTCATGGTCGCGACGGTCTTGAGCGCCTGCGTGACGCTGCCGCCGACCAGCACACCCAACCCCCAAGATCCATGGGAGTCATGGAATCGCGGCGTCTATAAATTCAATGACGTTCTCGATCGAGCGGTGGCCAAGCCGGTAGCGCAGACCTATGTGAAGGTGGTTCCGGAACCCATCCGCACCGGGGTCACGAATTTCTTCGCGAACATCGAGACCCCGACGGTCATGGTGAACGATGCGCTGCAAGGAAAATTCCTAGCCGCTCTCACCGACCTCGGGCGATTCGTTCTCAACACCACGGTAGGGCTGGCGGGTTTCCTCGACCCGGCCTCGGCTGCCGGGCTCGCCCACAACGACGAGGATTTCGGCCAGACGCTCGGGAAATGGGGTGTGCCCGCCGGACCTTTCGTCGAGCTGCCCGTCTTGGGACCCTCGGATCTGCGTGACGCACCTTCCCGCGCGGTGGACTCGTACACGAACCCGCGCCAGTACATCAAGAACCCGTGGATCAAGTACGGTTTGTATCTGCCCGACCTGACCGACCGGCGCGCGCGACTGCTGTCGTTGGATGAGACCTTGGCGCATACCTACGATCCTTATGCCTTTGTCCGCGACGCCTATTTGCAGCGACGTGCTTACATGGTCTCGGACGGCAAGGTGACCGATGAGCCCTTGGAGGATCCGGGAGCGGATGTCCCGACGGATACCTCACCGGCCGATTCCAAGACCAAGACGCGCCCGGAACCGGCGCCGCGGAACCAGCCGTAACGAACGAGCCCCAGCTACGCGCGAGGCGGGGCGCCGGGTCAGCCGCTGTTGCGCACCGCGCGGCAACCACCGTCTGCGTTCGCCGGGACCAAATCAGGGATAATCGGCTACGGCTGCCTAGGCGATGACAGTTTGGGCGCTTACGGCTGCTCGGAAGCGTGCCGCTGCTCTGGGGCTTGCCGCGGGTCCAGCGTCACGGCCGAACCCGACTCGAGCAACTCATCGACGTCGCTCAGCAGCGCGAGTTGATGCAACTGCGCGGGGATGTTTTCGTAGCGCAAGGGACGCTCGGCGGCTTTCGCCACGCTCAGCCACTCGATGAGCAAGGCGAGCCCGGCGCTGTCGCTGTTGGTAACGCTGCCCAGATCGATCACGGCGGCTTGGCCTTGGCGGATCGCGGCGATGCCCGAGGGGCACAGGGCTGTCGCCGTCGAGAAGGCCAATGCACCCACCACCCGCGCGCGCTCGCCCTCCAACGCTTCGAACGTCGCGCTGCCGTTCAGAAACTTTTTCAATGCCCGGTACCGGGCGCGCCGCCGCTCGCGCGAACTTTGCCGTCCGCCTCGAGCCGGTTGATGACCTCGTCCAGCCCCTTTTGCTGGATCTCGGAGGCGAAGTCGGTGCGGAAGCTCTTCACATAGGAGATGCCCTCGATGACCACATCCCATGCCTTCCAGCCCGCATCGGTTTTATGCAGACTGAAATTGACCGGTACCTGTTCACCGCCTGATTTCTTGACCTGGGTGCGCACCGTGGCCATGGTCTCGTTCGGGTCTCCCTTGTAGGGAAGAATGACGAACTTATCGGCCGTGAAGTTGAGCAGCGCCGTGCCGTAATTGCGCAGCAGCGAGTGATAGAACGCGTCGACGAAACGCTTGCGCTGTTCCGGCGTGGCGGTGCGCCACGTTTGGCCCAGCACCAGTCGAGCGGCATAGTCGCTGTCGAAGTTCGGCAGCAGCACATTGGCCACCAACGCATCGAGCTTCGCGGGGTCCTTGGCGTATATCCCCCGGTTCTTGTCCAGCTCCTGCAACATCCGTTGCGCCGAGTTCTCGACCAGTTCCTGGGGACCCAGGGTGGCCGAGGGCGCTGCGGTGGGCGCCGCTTGGGCCGCCGTGGGGGCCTGTGGCTGTGCCGCAGCGGCACAGCCGAGTGCGACGCAGCCGCATGCGGTCACCCACAGGTGCCGGGGCGTCCGGCGGGCGCTGAATAGTTCGCCCGAGGCGGCTGGGCTCACGCGGGAGATGGGGCGCGCTCGCAGAGGGAGTGTCGTTTTCATCAGGGTTACCTTCTTCGCAGTGCTCGTTATCGTCGCAAGGCCGGTTTTCAGGGTGTCTTCTCGGCGGGGGCCGGTGCATTCGTCTTGGAGGGTGCCGAACCGGATTGCCCCGAGCCCTTCGCGAAGTTCGCCAAGAACTGACCGATCAGATTTTCGAGAACGAACGCCGATTGCGTGAACTCGATTTGACTCTTGTCCTTGAGATAAGTTTCCGCGCCCCCGGCGGTGACGCCGATGAACTTGCCGCCCAGCAGGCCTTGCGTATAGATGGCCGCGTCGCTATCGGTCGGAATCTGATTATATTTCGAGCTGAGCCGCAGGAGTACCACGGCCTTGTATTCGCGGGTGTCGAAGTCGATGTTCACCACGCGGCCGATCTCCACGCCCGACATGGACACGGGGGCGCCCACTCGCAAGTCGCCGATGTTGTCGAACTTCGCGCTCACGTCGTAGTGCGGCGTGCCGCCGAACGTCAAACCGCGGTTGGTGGTCTGCGTCGTCAAGAAAAACAACGCCGCAAAACCGAGTACCACAAAGGCACCGGTGCCAAGATTCAACGCGTTCGACTTGCGCATACGATGCCCTCTTACAAAAATGCTGCCGTCAGCAGATAGTCCAGGAATAGGACGACGACCGCGGAAGTGACCACCGTGCGCGTGGTGGCCCGACCGACGCCGGCCGCCGTCGGCGTCGCATGGTAACCCTCCCAAACGGCGATCAGGCTGCACGCGACGCCGAATATGCAGCTTTTCACGATGCCTTCGTTGATGTCGCCGAGACTCAGGCCGGCTTTCATCTGGGACCAGAAGCTGCCCGAATCGACGTGCATGATCTGGACGCCGATGAGCTGCGCCCCGTAGATTCCGATCAGACTGAAAATGGCCGCGAGCAACGGCATGGCGATCGCCCCGCCCAAGAAGCGCGGCACCACCACGCGCTTGATGGGATCCACGGCCATCATTTCCATGGCGGACAATTGATCGGTGGCCCGCATCAAGCCCAGTTCGGAGGCCAGCGCGGTTCCCGCCCGGCCGGCGAACAACAACGCGGTCACCACCGGTCCCAGCTCCTTGACCAGACCAATGGCCGCCGCCACGCCCAGCGAGTCTTCGGAGCCGAATCTCTGCAGGAGCTGGAAGCCTTGCAGCCCGAGAACCATCCCGACGAACAACCCCGACAACATGATGATCACGAGGGACAGCGCGCCCGCGTTGTAGATCTGTTGGATGATCAGATCGAATCGCAGCAGCGCGCCCGGTATGAGAATGACCAATCGCAGCAGGAAGCGCACGACCGCGCCCAGACCCACCAATGCGTCGATCAGACTCCCCCAAAGATCCTTGATGAGTTTCAATGCGGCTCGCCAGGCGCCAGCAGCTCGCTGAAATAATCGGCCGCCGGATAGTGGAACGGAACCGGTCCGTCCGCCAAGCCGCCCACGAACTGCCGCACGATCTCGGACGGGTTGTTCTTCAGATCCTTGGGAGTGCCTTGCGCAACCACCTTGCCGCCGGACAGCAGAAACACCGTGTCGGCGACCGAGGAAATTTCCTTGACGTCGTGCGAGACCACGATGCTCGTCAGTCCGAGCGCATCGTTCAAGCGGCGTATCAGGCGCAAAATGACGCCCAGCGAAATGGGATCGAGACCCACGAAGGGCTCATCGTAGATGAGGATCTCCGGATCCATCACGATCGCCCTGGCCAAGGCGACGCGGCGGCCCATCCCCCCGGACAGTTCCGCCGGCATCAATCCGGCGGCGCCGCGCAGGCCCACGGCTTGCAACTTGGTCAGCACCAACTGCCGGATGAGACGCTCCGGCAGGTCGGTATGCTCGCGCAGCGGAAAAGCCACGTTCTCGAACACGCTGAGATCGGTGAGCAGGGCTCCATTCTGGAATAGCATTCCCATCCGCTTGCGCAATACGTAGAGCTCGGCACGCCTCAAGGCACGCAGGTCCTCACCGGCCACGTTGAGGGTGCCGCCGTCGGGGCGAATCTGGCCGGTGATGAGACGCAGCAGCGTCGTCTTGCCGGTGCCGCTGGGCCCCATGATGGCGGCCACCCCACCGCGTGGGATCTCCATATCCAGGCTATCGACGATGACGCGTCCGCTGACGGCATAGTGCAGATTGCGGATTTCGACGACGGGGGATTCTTTTTCGTTCAATGAGGTACCGCAGGGGGCTCCGCGCTTGGCGGAGCCCGACGTTGCTATGGGATTTCAGGCTGCTGATTTTTCCAGAGACGGATCGTATGACCCGCCGGCAGCCAGGCGGTTCAATTTGGCGCGCACGGAAAATGCCTGTTGGCCGTCCGCGAAGGCCTCCGGCTTGCCGCGCCAGGCGGCGAGCGCGTCTTCTTGAAGCGCACGGCCATAGCTGAACGTGAGTGCCCAGGGCAGCGATCCCATCGCATTCATCAAGCTCAGGTGCAGCGTCGCCTCGGTGGGACTCTGGCCGCCGGACAGGAAGGCTATGCCCGGTACCGCCGGCGGCACTTGGCGCTTCAGGGTTCGGACCGTGGCTTCGGCCACTTGTTGCGGTGAGCACTTTTGCTGGCATTTCTTGCCGGCAATGACCATATTCGGTTTGAGCACCATGCCTTCGAGGTAGATGCGGGCGGCGAACAGCCGCGAGAACACGCGGTCGAGCACGAGGTTGGTAACTTCCTCGCAGCGTTCGAGCGTATGGGCGCCATCCATCAACACTTCGGGCTCGACGATGGGCACGATGCTCGCTTCCTGGCACAGAGCCGCATAGCGCGCGAGCGCTTCGGCATTGGCCTCGATCGCGTAGCCGCTCGGAACGCCGGCGCCGATGTCGATCACCGCGCGCCACTTCGCGAACCGCGCCCCGAGCTTGTAGTATTCGGCGAACCGCTCACGCAGGCCGTCGAGGCCTTCCGTGATGGTCTCGCCGGGAAAACCGGGCAGCGGTTTGGCGCCGGTGTCGACCTTGATGCCCGGAATCATGTTGCGCTCCGTCAGGTAGGTCGCGAACGGCACGCCGTCGCGGGTTTTCTGACGCAGCGTCTCATCGTACAAAATCACACCGCTGATGTGTTCGGCTATACCGGGCGCCGTGAACAGCATCTCGCGGTACAGACGCCGGTTCTCTTCCGTCGAGTCCAACTTGATCGTGGCGAAGCGTTTGGCGATGGTGCTCGTGCTTTCGTCCGCGGCTAAAATTCCCCGATGATTGGCGACCAGCGCGTGCGCCGTCGCGGCTAGCTCTGCAGTGTTCATGAGTTGAGTCTCTCGCTTCTTGCTGACGATCCGGCTGAACAGAATAACAAAATCGGCGGTGATACGCCCCGTGGGTGGACCTTCACCGAAAATGGTACTAAAATGGTACTAGTTGAATTTTTTCACCCGGAAGCCCTTCCATGCTGCGAATGGGGAAATTGACGGACTACGCCACGGTCGTGCTTGCCAGTCTAGCGCAAGAACCGTCGCTGCATCGAGCCGCCGCGGAACTCGCGGCGCTGACGCGACTCAACCTGCCGACGGTGAGCAAGGTGCTCAAGGGCCTGCAGCGCGCCGGCCTGGTGAATTCTTCGCGCGGGGTTCGGGGTGGCTATCGGCTCGCGCGGCCGCCGGAGAATATCACGGCGACCCAAATCCTCGATGTGTTCGAAGGACCGATCGCGATCACGGAGTGCAGCGGGGCGTCGAGCCGTTGCGGCATCGAGCGTCAATGCCGGGTGGGCGGCGGCTGGCAACGGGTGAATGCCGCCATTCGCCGCGCGCTCGATGACGTGACGCTGCATCAGCTGGCGGGCCTCGATGCGGCCGAGCTGCGGCTCGCTCATCTGTCGCCCGAATCGCGTCCCGGCGCGCCTCAAACGTAAGCCGTCCTCAAACGTACCGTACCGACCCGTTCACTGGAAATACACGTGTCCACCAAATCGCAAGACGTCGAAGCCCTGATCAACCAGAAGTACCGCCATGGCTTCGTGACCGATATCGAATCCGACAGCTTGCCCCCGGGGCTCGACGAGGGGGTGGTCGCGGCCATCTCCCGCAAGAAGAACGAACCGAAGTTCCTGCTCGATTGGCGTTTGAAAGCCTTCCGCCACTGGCAGACCCTGCGGGAGCCGACCTGGGCGCAGGTGCACTATCGGCCGATTGCCTACCAGGAGATTTCCTACTATTCGGCGCCGCGCGCGCCGGCCAACGCGCCGAAGAGCTTGGATGAGGTGGACCCGAAGCTGCTCGAGACCTACGCCAAGCTCGGCATTCCGCTGCATGAACGCGCGCGCCTCGCGGGTGTGGCGGTGGACGCGGTGTTCGACAGCGTGTCGGTGGCGACCACGTTCAAGGACAAGCTCGGCAAGGCGGGCGTGATCTTCTGCTCTTTTTCGGACGCCGTGCGCGACCATCCGGAGCTGGTGGAACGTTATCTCGGGACCGTGGTCCCGGCGGGCGACAATTTCTTCGCGGCGTTGAACTCCGCGGTGTTCTCCGATGGCTCGTTCGTGTACGTGCCCCGCGGTGTGCGCTGCCCGATGGAACTGTCGACTTATTTCCGCATCAACGCGGCCAAGACGGGACAGTTCGAGCGCACGCTGATCATCGCCGACGAGGGCGCATCGGTGAGCTATCTGGAGGGCTGCACCGCTCCCATGCGCGATGAGAATCAGCTGCATGCGGCGGTCGTGGAACTGGTGGCTCTGGATGACGCGCGAATCAAGTATTCCACCGTGCAGAACTGGTATCCCGGCGACGAGAACGGCGTCGGCGGCATCTACAACTTCGTCACCAAGCGAGGCGAATGCCGCGGCCGCAATTCCAAGATTTCCTGGACCCAAGTGGAAACCGGATCCGCGATCACGTGGAAGTACCCCAGCTGTGTGCTCAAGGGGGAGAACTCCGTGGGTGAATTCTATTCGGTGGCGGTCGCCAACCACCATCAGCAAGCCGACACCGGCACGAAGATGATCCACATCGGCCGCAACACCAAGAGCACCATCGTGTCGAAGGGCATCTCGGCCGGACATGCCGAGAACACCTATCGCGGCCTCGTCAAAATCCTGCCGAGCGCCGACGGCGCGCGCAATTTCACTCAATGCGATTCCTTGTTGATGGGGCCCTCATGTGCCGCGCACACGTTTCCCTACATGGAGGTGAAGAATCCCACCGCGACGGTGGAACACGAGGCGAGTACCTCGAAAATCGGCGAGGACCAACTGTTCTATTGTCTGCAGCGCGGCATATCCGCCGAGGATGCCGTCAACATGATCGTCAGCGGCTTCTGCAAAGTGGTTTTCAAGGAGTTGCCGATGGAATTCGCCGTGGAAGCGCAAAATCTGCTGAGCGTGAGCCTCGAAGGCGCGGTCGGCTGACGATCGCACCCGGCGCGCAGCGCCGCATCATCGTCGGGGTCCGCATCGGACCCCGTAGGAGTTGGCCGCAAGGCCACGAGAAAAGTTGGCCGTAGGCCGAGGAAATATGCTGAAAATTTCTGATTTGAGTGCTCGTGTCGCGGGCAAAGACATCCTCAAGGGCGTCAACCTCGAGGTGAACCCCGGCGAGGTGCACGCCATCATGGGGCCGAACGGCTCGGGTAAGAGCACCCTGGCGCAGGTTCTCGCGGGGCGAGAGGACTACGAGGTCACCGGCGGATCGGTGAGCTTCGAAGGCCGGGACCTGCTCGCGCTTCCCGCCGAAGAACGCGCCCGCGCCGGCCTGTTCCTGGGATTTCAATACCCGGTCGAGATTCCGGGGGTGAACAACGTCTATTTGCTGAAGGCGGCGCTCAATGCGAAACGCAAGGCCGCCGGCCAGCCCGAGGTCGATGCCTATGATTTTCTCGCGCTCATCAAACAAAAGATGAAGCTCATGCAGATGAGCGAGTCGTTCCTGTCGCGCGGCGTCAATGAAGGGTTTTCCGGCGGCGAAAAGAAGCGCAACGAAGTTCTGCAAATGCTCGTGCTGGAACCCAAGCTCGCCATCCTCGACGAGACCGATTCCGGCCTCGACATCGACGCGCTCAAGGTGGTGTCGATGGGCGTGAATAGCCTGCGCGATCCGACGCGCTCCGTCGTGCTCGTCACCCATTACCAGCGGCTGCTCGACTACATCGTGCCGGACTATGTGCATGTGTTGTCCGGCGGGCGGATCCTGAAGTCGGGCGATCGCTCGCTCGCCGTGGAACTGGAGCGCCGCGGCTACGATTGGGTGGCGGGAGCCGGCGCGGCATGAGTTCCGCCCTGCAGGCCATCGCGACCGCGCCACTGTCGCCGGTGCTGCGTTCTTTCGAGACGCAGTGGCTGGCGCGCGCGCCGACGCACGCCGACGCGCCGGCCGATGCGCTCGCGCGTCTGCGGGAAGATGCCATGCGGCGCGTGTTGCGGCTCGGCCTGCCCACCACTCGCGATGAAACCTGGCGCCATACCAATCTGCGGCACCTGACATCGCGCAGTTTCGTCGATGCATCCGGCGCCCCACGGCGCACGGGCGAACCCGCCGCCTCCTTGCTCGGCGCCGAGGCCGGGGCCGCCACGGTGCTGGTCGTGAACGGCCATCCGGTGCTGTCCGCCGATTTCCAGGTGGACGGCTACGAGTTGCGCAGCCTGCGCGATGTCGCGCGAACCGATCCGGGGCTCGTTGCGGCTTATCTCGAGCCGCTGTCGGATGCCGATCAGGCGCGCTGGGGGTTGCTCAACACGGCCCTTTTCGTCGATGGCCTGTACATCAGAGTCACCGGCAAGGCCGCCGCCCCGCTGGTCATCGTGCACGCGTTGAGCGCCGACGGCGCGAACGCCATCGCCTATCCCCGGGTCATCATCGATGCGGCGCCGGGCTCCGACGCCACCCTCATCGAACACTACGTGGAGCACGGCGAGCGGCCGCCGCTGTGCAATTCGGCGACTCACATTGCGGCCCGACGGGATTCGCGGATCGAGCATTATCGGGTGTTCGCCACCGGCGCCGCCGCCGAGCATATCGACTCGTTGAACATCCGTCAGGAGCGCGACAGCCGCGTCAAGCAATTCACCATCGCCTCGGGCGGCGGCCTCGTGCGCGCCGCGCTCGAGGCGAGCTTGAGCGAGCCCGGAGCGCATCTGGACAGCTATGCGCTGCTGGTCGGGCACGAGGCGCGCCACGTCGATTGCGTGAATATCGTCACCCATGGGGCCCGCGACACGGAGAGCAAGCAAACGGCCCGCGCCATCGCCGGCGGCACCAGCCGCGTCGTGTTCAATACCAAGGTCATCGTCAACGCCGGCGCGGTGCACGCGCAATCGCAGCAGTCCTGCCGCGGTCTGCTGCTGTCGCCCAGCGCGGAGATCGATACGCGGCCGCAGCTGGAAATCCATGCCGATGAAGTCAAATGCGCCCATGGCGCCACCACCGGCCGGCTGGATCCCGACATGTTGTTCTACATGCTCTCGCGGGGACTGGATCGCGAGACGGCGCAAAGCCTGCTGGTGTATGCGTTTCTTGCCGACGTGCTCACCGACATGGCGGTGCCCTCCGCCCGTTCGGCCATCGAGAACGCCTTGATTGCCCAGCTGCCCAACTCCCAGACCCTGAGCAAATTCAGATGAAGAACGTCGCGTTATCGACCAGTGAACCGCGATTCGACGTGATGTCCGTGCGCGGCGAGTTCCCGGTGCTGGCCCGCACCATTCATGGCAAGGCGCTGGCGTACCTCGACAACGGCGCCTCGGCGCAGCGGCCCGATGCCGTCATCGACGCGGTCGATGACTACGAGCGCCATCACCACGCCAACATACACCGCGGCGTCCATACCCTCAGCCAGGAAGCGACCGGCCGCTACGAGGCGGCCCGCGATCGCGTGGCGGCGTTCCTTCATGCGCACTCGCGGCGCGAAGTCATCTTCGTGCGCGGCACCACCGAGGCGATCAACCTGGTCGCGCAAAGCCATGCCCGGCCTATCTTGAAGAGCGGCGATGAAATCCTGATTACCTATCTGGAACACCACGCGAACATCGTCCCCTGGCAGCTGGTCTGTGAACAGACCGGCGCCCGACTGGTGGTGGCGCCGATGGACGAGCACGGCGAAGTGCACGTCGAGGCCGTCGAATCGCTGATGAACGACCGTACCCGTTTGTTTGCATGTGCGCACGTCTCGAACGCGTTGGGCACCGTCCTGCCGGTGCGGCGCTTGATCGCGGCGGCCAAGGCGCGAGGAATCAGGACGCTCATCGACGGGGCGCAGGCCGTGCCACACATGCGCATCGACGTGCAGGAGCTGGACTGCGACTTCTATGCGTTTTCGGGCCACAAGCTATTCGGCCCCACCGGCATCGGCGTGCTGTACGGCCGTGAATCGCTCCTCGAGCGCATGCCGCCGTGGCAGGGCGGCGGCGACATGATACTCGCCGTCACCTTCGCCAAGTCCACCTACAACGCCCTGCCCTACAAGTTCGAAGCCGGCACGCCGAATATTTCGGGCGCCATCGGCCTGGGCGCCGCCATCGAATTCCTCGACTCCCTGGACCTCGAGGGAGCGCACCTCCACGAAAGTGCGCTGCTCGCGCATGCCACGAAGACGCTGAGCGCGATCGATGGGCTGCGCATCGTGGGCACCGCCCGGGACAAGGCCAGCCTGGTCTCGTTCGTCGTCGCGGGTGTCCATCCGCACGACCTCGGAACCATCCTCGATGAGGAGGGAATCGCCATTCGCACGGGGCATCACTGTGCGATGCCGGTGATGGATTATTTCAAGCTGGCGGCCACGGCACGCGCTTCGTTCGCTTTTTACAATACCTTCGAGGAGATCGACCGCTTGGCCGCCGGCATAGCGCGGGCCCGCTCGATATTCGCCGGCGGCGGGTAAGACCATGGAAATCAACGAACTGTATCGAGACGTGATTCTGGATCACAATCGTCGGCCGCGCAATTACGGCGTGCTCGAGTCCGCGGATGCCAGCGTCGAGGGTTACAATCCGCTGTGTGGAGATCGGCTCACCGTCCAGCTGAAGATGGCGGGCGAGGACATCGCCGATATCCGCTTCGAGGGACAAGGCTGCGCGATCTCGACGGCTTCGGCCTCGCTGATGACCGAAGCGGTCAAGGGCAAGACGCGGGCGGACGCTCTGGCCCTGTTCGGCCGGGTTCATCAGCTGTTGACCGATGATGCCGCCCCGAGCGATACGCTCGGCAAGCTGGCGGCGCTGTCGGGAGTGCGCCAGTACCCGGCGCGTGTCAAATGCGCGAGTTTGTGCTGGCACACGCTGGTCTCGGCACTCGAGTCGCCAGATCCGCAGCATGCAGCTGCCGTTTCCACCGAATGAATTCGAGGCATCATGCGTTCTTACGAAAATGAGCCCATCGTGGTGCAGCGCGACGTCAAAGCGGTCGCCATCCCCGCCGGCATCGAGGTGAATCTCAAATTGGGCTCGGTGGGCTACATCACGCAGGCGTTGGGCGGCAGTTTCACGGTCTATATCGACGGCAACCTGTTCCGTATCGCCGGGGCTGAGGCGGATGCGATCGGCAAGACCGCGATCTCGGCGCCACAGGTGGCCCCGGGCGCCACGGAGGATGAGATCAAGGCCGTCGTGTGGCAGCAACTCAAGACTTGCTTCGACCCGGAGATCCCGGTAAACATCGTCGATCTGGGGTTGGTGTACGAGTGCGACGTCACCCAGAACGACGACTGCACCCGCAACGTAGACATCAAGATGACGCTGACGGCACCCGGCTGCGGGATGGGCGAAGTGCTGGTACAGGACGTGCGCGACAAGGTGCAAATCGTTCCGACGGTGGCGCGGGCCAACGTGGAACTGGTGTTCGATCCGCCATGGAATCAGACCATGATGTCGGAAGAGGCGCGGCTGCAGACCGGCATGATGTGAGACTGGCCCGGGAGGCAATGTGAGCTGGATCGACGCGGGACCGGTGGGGGCATTGCAGGACGGCCAAGTCATGTCGATTCCGGTCGGACGCCGCATGGTCGCGGTCGCCCGCGCCGGCGATGACTATTTTGCAATCGAAGATCTCTGCACACACGACGGAGCGGAACTGACCGGGGCAGCCATCGAGGGTCAGGAGATCATCTGTCCGCGTCACGGCGCGCGCTTCTGTCTGCGCACCGGGCAGGCACTCACACCGCCCGCCTACGAGCCGGTGGCCACGTTCCAGACCAAGATCGCGGATGGACGAGTGTGGGTACGCTCAGACTGACCTTGCTGCGGCACGGGCAGGCGGTGGCCATCGACAGCTGCCCGGAGGATTTCGAGCGTGTTCTCACGCGCCGCGGCACCATCGAGGCCGAGGAGATGGCGGCCCGCATCGTGCGCCGAGACTTGGTACCGGATCTCATTCTGGCCAGTCCGGCGGAGCGCACATGGGCTACGGCATCCATCGTCGCGAGCGCCTGTGAACTCGATGCCAAGCAGATTCGCTGTGCGCGCGAGCTGTACCTCGCCACCCCGGAGACCACGTGGCACCTCGTGACACGGCGAGAACACGGGGCCAGCCATATCCTCATTTGCGGCCACAATCCCGGCTTGAGCCAGCTCGCGAGCCGGTTGGGCCCCCAACCGCAGCCGCGCGAGCTGCCGACGGGAGGGTTGGTCACCGCGCTGTGGCATCACGCCCACTGGACCACGCTTCAGCCCGAAACCGCCGCCACCAGCGAATTGGACGATCCGGAAAACCCGGCCGATATCTGGACCTAGGGAAGTAATCAAGTCTGGTCGCGCTGCAGGCGCATCAAGCGGCGCCGGTCGCGCTTATCGGGTCTGACCTCCGGGCGCGGCCTCGACAGCTGCGCCAGCCGCTGCTGCTCGCGCAGCTGCATGCGCCGCTCCGTGCTTTGCGGTGTCTCGCGATAGTGCGTCTGGGCCTCCATCGCGGGGCCGCGTCGCACCGGCAGGCCCAGCACTTCGAACTCGGCTACGATACCTTGCAGGGATAGACTCAACCGGTCGCCGAGGCGCACCCGATGCGCCGGTTTGACGCGTTCCGCATTCAAGTGCACTTTGCCGCCGCTAATGGCGGCGGTGGCCAGCGAGCGCGTTTTGTAAAAACGGCAATGCCACAGCCATTTGTCCAAGCGGTGAATCTCGACGTCGTCGTTCAAAGTCATGCCGGCTTGCCTCAAGAATGTCCATGCCCGGGACCGCCACCGCTATAATAAGGCATGGGCGCCCTCCAGGAATTTCGCGAACGGCTCGACCACGATACTCAGGCACTCGAGGCCGCCGGGCTGCTCAAACGGGAACGCCTGATCGGTTCCGCTCAAGGGCCCGTGGTACTCGCCGACGGGCGGGAGATGATCAATCTCTGCGCCAATAATTACCTGGGACTTGCCAACCACCCCGCAGTGGTGTCGGCCGCGCACGAGGCGCTCGAGCGTTACGGCTATGGTGTTGCGTCCGTACGGTTCATCTGCGGGACGCAAAGCGTGCACCGTGAATTGGAGGAGCGCTTGAGCGCCTACCTCGGGATGGAGGACACGATTCTCTATTCGTCTTGCTTCGATGCGAATGGCGGCTTGTTCGAAACGCTGCTCGATGAGAAAGACGCGGTCATCAGCGATGCCTTGAATCACGCCAGCATCATCGACGGGATCCGCCTGTGCAAGGCCCGACGGTTGCGCTACGCGAACAACGACATGAATGAACTCGAGAAGGCGCTGCGCGAGTCGCAAGATGCGCGGGTCCGGCTGATCGCGACCGACGGCGTGTTCTCCATGGACGGCTCCATCGCGAAACTCGACGAGATCTGCCATTTGGCGGATCGCTATTCGGCTCTGGTCATGGTGGATGATTCGCACGCCACCGGCTTCATCGGCGAGCGCGGGCGCGGCTCGCATGAGCTGCGAGGCGTCATGGATCGCATCGACATCATGACCGGTACGCTCGGCAAGGCTTTGGGCGGCGCCAGCGGCGGCTATGTCGCCGCTCGCAAGGAAATCGTCGCCTGGCTGCGCCAGCGTTCGCGCCCCTATCTGTTCTCCAACAGCATCGCACCACCCGTGGCCGCCGCCACCTTGAAGGTGCTCGATCTGCTCGAAAGCTCGCCCGAGCTGCGCGAACGCGTGCACGACAATGCGCGCCATTTCCGGTCACGCATGCAGGCCTTGGGCTTCGATCTGCTGCCGGGAGAACATCCCATCGTACCCATCATGCTGGGCGAGGCGCCGCTGGCGGTCCGTCTGGCCGATGCCTGTCAGGCCGAGGGGGTCTACGTGGTCGCGTTTGCATTCCCGGTGGTGCCGCACGGCAAGGCGCGAATTCGCACGCAGATGAGCGCGGCGCATACTCCCGAGCAGCTCGACCATGTCGTGCGCACTTTCGGCCGCGCCGGGCGTGAACTCGGCATCATCCCTTGAACGGAAGCACTTTCATCGAACTTGGGACTCTCACCGAACTCGTATACATCGAACCGCGCATCGTTCACCGCACTCCTCGGATCGCTCCGATCATCGATCATGGCATCGTTCGACAAGGCAAAACATCATGAAAGCGCTCGTCAAGGCCCGTGCTGAACCGGGAATCTGGATGCAGGACATTGCGGAGCCCACCGTGGGACACAACGATGTGCTCATCAAAATCCATCGCTCCGCCATTTGCGGCACCGACATGCATATTTACAACTGGGATGCATGGGCACAGAAGAACGTACCCGTACCCATGGCGGTGGGACACGAATACGCCGGTGAAATCGTCGAGCTGGGCAGCGAGGTTCGCGGCTTTCATACCGGGGACCGGGTTTCCGGCGAGGGCCACGTCACCTGCGGCCATTGCCGCAATTGCCGCGCGGGGCGCCGTCACCTGTGCCGCAATACGCTGGGCGTCGGCGTGAACCGGGCCGGTGCGTTCGCCGAATACCTGACCCTTCCTGCGTCCAACGTGTTCAAGCTGCCGCCGGCCATCGATGATGACATTGCATCGATTCTCGATCCCTTGGGCAACGCCACCCACACGGCTCTCGCCTTCGACGTGGTCGGCGAGGATGTGCTCATCACCGGCGCCGGCCCGATCGGCATCATGGCGGTTGCGATCGCGCGCCACTGCGGCGCGCGCCACGTGGTCATCACCGACGTGAACGATTACCGGCTTGGACTCGCGGCCACCATGGGCGCCTCGAAGGCGCTGAACGTATCGCGCGAGTCGCTGGATGAGGCCATGCGCAGTCTCGGTATGGAGGAAGGTTTCGACGTCGGCTTCGAGATGTCGGGAAACGCCGCGGCACTGCGCGACATGCTGCGCACCATGAATCATGGCGGCAGCATCTCGATGCTGGGCATTCCGCCCGGGGACGTCGCCATCGACTGGAACCAGGTGATCTTCAAAGGCTTGGTCATCAAGGGGATCTACGGCCGCGAGATGTTCGAGACCTGGTACAAGATGTCGAGCATGCTACAGAGCGGTCTGGACGTACGGCCGGTGATCACGCACCGCTTGGGCGTGAATGATTACATCGACGGATTCGAAATCATGAAGTCCGGCAAATCCGGGAAGATTATCTTGGATTGGGCCGCGCTCTAGTGCGACAGGTCGATGCGGCGGCCTTCGGCGCTGCTGCGGCGCGCAGCATCCAGAATCTCGGCCGTGTCCCTCGCCTCTTGGAGCGGCACCGAGACCGACCATCGCATTCAATGCTGGCGCGCACCAGGCGGTAGCATTCGCGCTGCGCCGTACTGATTCAGCCGCGCCCCATCTTCGCCCAATTGCGACCCCTGCGTTCGTTTCCGATCGCCGCAGCGCATCGGCTCAGCGGATGTGCAGCGACGCGATTTTGCCGTTCGCAAGCACGAAGGTGTAGTCGAGTTCGGCCGGGCTGCCGGGAAAATCCCCGGTCAGGCGCGCATGCAGCCTGACGTTCTTCTCGGTCACAGCCGCCCGCAAGGGCTCGACGACATAGGCGTACTTGGCCGCCGACTGTTGCTTCCATGATTTGATGGCATCGAGGCCCTGATACTCGTGGTTCTCGTCGTGGACGGTGGCATCCTTGGTGAAGCACCGAGAGAGTTTATCCAGGTCCTTCTGTGCCTCGGCGGTCAGGTAGTTGGAGACGGATGCGGGTAATTTGATCAACATGGTACCTCCAGGAGCATCGGTTAGCTGCGCACGAGCGTTGCGGTGGGCGGGATGTCGTATCGCGGAGAGTCCTCCGCACATACAACGGTTGCTGCGTCGCCGGAACGTATTATGGAACGCGAGCTGTCGCCATCGCCGCTTGCGGCGATATCCTGTAGGTGTCCTCTGATCAGGTCCCTCCGGAGGGCCGCACGCATCGCAGAGCGCCCTGCCCTGGCGGCGACCGGCCGCTCCCGCGTGGATCCGAGCGCTGAGCCAACGCCGCCCCGTCTCGCCGTCCTCGCTGTCCCTCGAGTCCGCCCGGGTATGCAATGGCGTGATTGGTCGATCAGGGCTGAACGCCGCCCTCGCCGTCCTCGGAATCGATGCCGCCGTCCGGGCCCAACTGCCAGACGATTTGCGTCGATGTGCCGCCGTCCGGTCCTGAAGACAGAGAAAACCGGCCGCCCGTCATCTCCGCCCGCTCGCGCAGGTTTCGTAGTCCCGAGCCTTGCAGACGCGCGGGATGCTCCGCCGGGTGTTCGGGCATGCCGATACCGTCGTCGCGCACTTCCAGGCTCAGCCTCGCGCCCTCGCGTTTGAGCACTATCCACACGGTTCGGGCATCGGCATGCTTCGCCACGTTGTTGAGCAGTTCCTGAACGCAGCGAAACAAATGCGTGGCGATCCGTGCGGGGATCTGCACGTTCTCGGCGGTGATCTCGGTGCGTACCGCGAGCGTGGGATAGATCTCCGCGAATCCTCGGCAGAACCAGCTGGCCGCCGAAGCGGCGCCCAGGTCATCGAGCATTTGCGGACGTAGATTCATGGAGATCGCGCGGATCCCATCGACCGTTTCGTGGATGCGCTGTATGGCCAACGCCAACACGCTTTCGGGGCTTCCCAGGTTGCCCCGCTGAACCATGATGATGGCGCGCTCCAACGTGTACTTGATCGCGCTCAACGATTGCCCGACGGAGTCATGCAACTCGAGGGAAATGCGCCGGCGCTCCCCCTCCTGTGCTTGGATCAATTGCTCGGAGAGCAGCGCAAGGTTATTGCGCGATGCGCGCAGCTCTTGCTCCGCGTGTTCTCGCCGCGCCGCCTCGGAGCGCAAATCCCGGTTGGACTCGTAGAGTTCATGCGTACGCAGGCGCACGCGGGACTCCAGGTCGAGGTTGACGTTCTCGAGCGCCTGTTGCGCGCGACGCAGCGCGGACACGTCCGTGACCACCAGTACGGTCCGGGTATCACGCGGCGCGGCACTCGCATTGCCGCCACCGTTGCGCATGGGGCGCAGCGTGAATTGCAGCGTCTGATCGGTGACCGGACAGTAGAACTCGAACTCATGCGGCCTGCCGTCGCGCAATGCTGGCACCGCATCGTCGAGACCGCGCGCAACTTCGCAGTCCGGATCGAGGCAGACCGGATGCAGTAGGGCATGCGCCTTCTTGCCGACCACGCCGCTCACCGATCCCAGCCCCCAATGCTCCACGACTCGATTCGCGCGAAGCACCATCCCCTCGGAGTTCAGCAGGCATACCATGGCGGTGAGCGCATCGGCGGTACATTCCCACTCCTGTTTCGCCTTTTCGATGGCGGCGTGGTGCTCATGATCCTGCACCACCTGAGGGGCGCAAGCGGCCAGCGCCGTCAAGAATCCATCGATCAAATTCAAGACGAAATCGATCTCGCCCGGCGAGGCGGGAGGGACGCCGCCGCGAGCCGCCGACCCGACGTTTCGCGATAACAGTTCCCGCCATACCGGGACCAGCCGGGCAATCCATTCCCCGACCAGCACGGGCGTTTTCACGCCCTCGGGATATCCGCGTTCGAGCATGGCCAACTCGGCTTCCGTGGCGGTGGCCGTCAGCACCGGCTGCAGTTCCTCGGCCAAGGTCGTGGGCCGTCCTCCGGCTTCCGATCCGCCCGATCCGGTGTCATGATATTTCGAATACAGCGGCATCGGCATGGCCTTCAGTCCGCCGCGGGTTGAGCGGCACCGGCGCGGCGGCGCCCCGTGCGCGGCATATACACGAATTGCCAATCACAGTAGCACTTCGCATCCTTGAAGGCCTCCTCACCCGGCTCGAACCCTTCCTTCTTGATGGGCAAGGCTTGGGCGCTGCTGGCGATGCCGGTAACGCCGGTAATGCCCGGGATGGCCGTTCGGATCAGAGTCCAGTCCTGAGAGCCGGTCATGGGGTCCGCGTAGAAGCGCCGTAGGTGATGGCGCGGCTCGGGGCCGCGCTTGTCCTCCAGGAGGTCCTCAATGCCCTCCGGATACTGATGTCCGCTGTCGTAATAGGAGGCAATGGCGGCCCGGAATTCGCGCCCAATGAACAATAATTCCTGCTCGCGCTCGCGCTGCGCCTGGGTACGCCACACGATGCCCGCGCCCGCCAGAGCGAGCCCCAGAACGACCACGGCGATCAGCAAGCCAATATAGGTGAATCCGCCGGCCCGGGTACACTGACTTACGCAGCCGTGGGGTTGGCGCATCGGGCTACCAGCTGACGAACGGCGTGCCATCGGAGCCGCTGTCCGGGGAACCGCTGTGCAGGTCGCGCACGCCGGGGTGGTCAGGATCGTCCGAAGCCACCAGCAGCCAGCTCTCGGCCGACTTCGTGAAGGGATCCACCGGTACGCTGCGAATGTAATGCTTGTCGACCAAGGCGGTTAGCACCTCGGGATATTGACCGAGATCGCCATAAAATTTGTCGATGGACTCGCGCACCACCGACAGGTCATGGCGCAGCACGGTTTCCTTGGAGCGTTGCACGGTGCGAAAATAGCGCGGCGCCGCCAGGGTCAGCAGCAGGCCGATGATGCTCATGACCACGAGCAATTCGATCAGCGTGAATCCACGGGCGTGCCGGCTACCATTCATGGAATGCAATGCCATTGATGCCTTTACCCTGAGCCATGGAATAGACATCGAATACGTCATCGCCGGGCTGCGGGTCCGTCGGCGGGCTTTTGTAGCTGCGCAGGCCCCACGTATCGGCGGCCGCCACGCTGGGGTCCGGAAACAGCGGATCGCGCGGAATGCGCCGTAGAAAATACATCATGACCTTGTTTTCGCTTTGGATGTCCTCTACCCCATCGACCAGCGCCTGCAGATTCGGCGGGTAACCGGAATCTCCCAACTCCAGCCGTACGTGCCCCGAATCGGCTGCCTGCTTGTACGCGTCGATGGCCTTGCGCAAGACTCGCAACGATTGATGCAGTTCGGATTCGCGCTCGCGCTGCACGGTGAGCCGCGCCAGCGGCATGGCCGCGCCCGTGAGGACACCGATGATGGCTACCGTCACCACCAGTTCGATGAGCGTGAAACCCCGCGCACGCATGTCGGCCC
>JALYHP010000080.1 GCA_030799355.1 Pseudomonadota bacterium | reverse complement strand
GCCCTCGAGGGGCCGCGCCGGTGCGCAGGAAGCGTCAGTAGGCGAGAGAGAACGCGATCTCGGTGGGCTCGCTTTGGGCCGTGGTTCCGCTGGTGATGGTCGGAGTGGCCAACGGCGCCAAGGCGCCGGTATCCGAAATGCTGAACTGAGCCACGGTGTTGTTGTACGGCGCGGTCTGGCCCGTATAGGTACCGCCGCGCTGCGGGGCATACAGCAGCGTGTTGGTAGGATCCAGCGCGACGAAGTTGGGATTGGTACCGGAGGCCAATGCCTGCGCGGCGGTGAAGGACAAGGTGCCATTGGCGCCGATGGTCAGGGTCTGGATGGTATTGGCTTCGGAATTCGGTACGTACAGCGTCTTCGTGTTGGCGTCGATGGCGAGCCACCGCGGATTGCCGCTGACGGTCAGCGTGGGCGTGGACATGGCCGTGAGCGCGCCCGTGGTGCCGTCGATGGTGTACTGCGAGATATCGCCCGTGTTGGGGTCCGTACCGAAATCGGCAACGTAGGCATAGGCGCCGGTGGGATCGATGGCGATGGCCAAGGGTCCGGCACTGCCGGTGTGCACCGCGATAGGCGAGCCGCTGGCCGTGAGCGCGCCGGTGGTCGTGTTCACGCTGAACACCGAGATGGTGTTGGCGCTGAAATTCGGCACATAGGCAAAAGTGCCCGCGCTGTTGAAAGTGATGGCCGCGGCGCCGTCGCCGGAGGCACCGGAATTGACGCTGGCCGGCGTGCCCAACTGACCCGTGGTCGTGTTGATGGCGTACTGGCCCACCGTGCTGTCGCCGAGATTGGCCACATAGAGGTAACCGCCGTGTACCGTCATGCCGTTGGGGCCGGCGCCGGCGGCGACGCTCGCCAGGAAAGTGAGGGAGCCGGTGGCCGAGATGGAATATTCGGACACGCTGCCGGCGGCTTTATTACTGAAATTCCCTACATAGAGAAAATGACGAGTGCTGTCGGGCACCAAGGCAAAAGGCTGGCTGCCGGTGGCGACGGCGGTGCCGCTGGCGACCAGCGAACCCCCCGCGCCCACACTGAAGGCGGAAACGGTGTTTTCGCCGAAGTTGGTCACGAATGCAAATTCAGCCGGGGTGACCGTCAGTGTGGCGACCGCGGTCAATCCACCGTAGCCGACGCTGACGGTGCTCGTACCGATGGTGACGCCGGTGGCGATGCCGGTGGTCGCGCCGATGGTGGCCACGGAGGTCGCGGAGGAGGTCCAGCTACCCGCGGCACCCGCTTCAAGGGCGGTGGATCCGTCGCTGAAGGTGGCCAAAATATTCAATTGGCTGGTCGAGCCGTTGATCACGCTGGGGGAAGCGGGGGCGACGGCGATTGCCGTCAAGGTGGCGCTCTCGACGGTCAGTGTCGTCGAACCGGTGACGGTGCCAACGGTGGCGGTGATGACCGAGCTGCCGGCGGCGACACCGGTCGCTACGCCGTTGGCGGTGATGGTCGCGACGGCCGTGGTGCCGGAACTCCAGGTCACCGCGGGGATGGAGGCGGCGGAGAGCACCAGGGTGCTGCCGTTCGTGTACGTCGCGGTGGCGGTGAACTGTTCGGTCGCACCCGCTGCGATTTTCGGTGTGGCCGGCGTCACCGTCACGGTGGCCACCGCGGGAGCGGTGACCGTGATGGTTACGGTGTTGGAAATGCCACCCGAGGCGGCGGTGATCACCGAGGTTCCGGTGGCGACCGCGGTGGCCAAACCGCCGGCGGTAATGGTCGCCACGGAGGTCGTGGCCGAAGTCCAGGTCACCGTGGTGGTGACGGTCTGCGTGGCGCCGTCACTGTAGGTGCCGACGGCGGTCAGTTGATCGGTGGCACCGACGGCGACGCTCGCGGAGGCGGCCGTGACGGCAATGGATTTCAGCGTGGGAGCGGCGGCCGTGCTGCTGGAGCTGCTGCCTCCGCCGCATGCGGCCAACAGGCCGGCGAGGCCCAACAATAGTAAAGCGCCGAAGGAAGGAGTCCCCGGCAGGTACCTACGGGCAAAGCCGCGAGCTGAAATTGGCAACATTTACATCCCCGTTTGATGATTGATCGTATGTCGGCGCGGTAGTGAATGCGAGCTCTCCCCGCCCGCTTCACTATGTATGTATGTACGTCGTCTGCGAAGCGTAACGCACAGCCGCGGCGACGGAGTTAGAAATCATTCACGTTCCAACCTGCGGTGCATTTGGCGCACCAGAAAGTCAAAATACTGCCTCGACACGCGGCGATAGTGAGTCTTCTCCTCGTTGACCGTCAACCGTAGCCGACCCATGAGCTGGCGCATCATTTGCATCGCTTCAAACGCGTTGCCTTGACAGCAGATCACAAAGTCATCGGCATAGTTGACGATCTTCGCTTTATAACGCTCGGCGTACCCCAGCTTCCCACGCGCCGCGCGCGTCCGCATTGATGAGACCTCCAGCGCGACACCCGTGATCGCAGCGGTCGCGCTCGATCTGCAAGGTCGCGTGATCGATGCGAAAGCGTTTTTTTTAGAAACGGCGTGAGCGAGCCGAGCAGCCCCTATCGGTCCCCTCACCCGCCAATCGGGTCTGGCGGAGGTCATCTCGACCCGCACGTGGTAGGCGGCGATGTCCTCCACCCGACTGTCATGTTGGTTCATTACCCTGCAGCTCAAGCAATTCCACCGATTCGTAAACAACTCAGAGAGGGATTCAATGAACATCCATTCGTCGATCGCCAGCGCCGTTTCGTTGCTGGTTGGCTGCGGCGCCGCCGTGTTCGTGCCTGTCGGCATCGCCGCGGCAGATGAATCGGTCCTGGAACCCGGGTCGCTGATCATCAGCAGCAGCAACTACGAAGGGTGGACCGGGGCAGTGGCATCCTTGACGGTCGGCACGCCGCTCGCCAACACGGACACTGCCACCATTCCCGCGGTCTCCAACAACAACTACGTCACCGTCTGGAACAACGACACGGTCGATGGCAGCTTCGGAGTGACCGCGCCCATCTACCTGACGGCTGTAGAGCCGCATAGCGGCCGTATCCTCCATCGCCTGCGCGTGCCAACCGGTCTCGTCGTGACCAGCTTCCCCTCCAAATCGGAGCTCGCGCTGCACCTCAGCGGGATCACCAGGGCAACCACCTGGTGTTCGTCGGCTATGCCAGCCCAGGCGTTGGCGCCCTCGACGTCTCGAACTCCGATGCCGTGGCAGGTCAGGACCCGACCAATCCCGTGAGCTTCGCGTTCGGCAGCAACTATGCCTTCCATCGCACCATCGTCTCCTTGGACGATGACGGACACTTCTCGTACACGCCGACGGTCAACTACGGCGGCAACAACGGCCGCGCAGCCCTGCTAGGCTCGAACGGTTTGTATTACACCGTGGGCAACGCTAACAATGGCAACGCCGCGACGTTTGGTTCCGCCAGCAACGGCACGACCCCGGATGTGACCGAGACTACGGGCCTGGAGGCGGTCAATCCGATCAACGGCGGGTCAGCCAGCGTGGCCATCCCGGCCGGTAATTCGGCGGAGGTCGATCCCCTGCTGCAGTTCGGGCTCGGTAAGAAGGGTGCCAGTGACAAGCCCGGAAAGGACGACAACTTCCGCGGCATCACTGAGTATAACGGCGCGCTGTATCTCACCAAGGGCAGCGGCAGCAACGGCGTACAGACGGTCTATACCGTTGTCAATCCGCCACAGTCGCCGGCGGGTTTCGTGCCGGCACCCGACAGTGGGCCCGCGACCGGCAACGTGCTGCCCACCCTCGCCAATGCCGCGCAGCAGGCAATCGTCATCCTCAACGGTTTCCCAACCGACTCCGCCCGTGCATCGCTGGCTGACGGCACGAGCGGTGGTAACTACACACCCTTCGCCGTATTCTTCGCCAATGATCACACAATGTACGTGACCGACGAGGGCACGGGCAACAGCACCGATGCAGCGCATGCGGGCCTGGAGAAGTGGATCCTAGGCAGCAACGGCACCTGGACGCTCGCCTACACGTTGACCAATGGCCTGATCGGCATGGTCGATAGCAACCTCGTGGGCGACGACGGCCGGTACCCGGACGTCACGACCATCGGCCTGCGCAACCTCAGCGGCTCAGTCAACAAGAACGGCACGGTGACACTGTGGGCAGCGACTTCGACCAGCAGCGCCTCCGGCGACAACGGCGCGGATCCGAACCGCATCGTGGAAATCACCGACGAGGTGAGCGCCACGGCTCTTACGGGTAAACGTGTCTAGCGAGGCTTTCCGCACGATCGCGGGTCCTACTTACGGTACTGTCTATCGCGGTGTCGCATACGTTGTTGGCGGCGACGACGACCAGGGTCACGGCCATGGCCGGTAAGAATGCGCGAGAATTAGTTTGAATCGCGCCTGAAGCGTGCATGGCGGATGGGAGCGCTTCCCATCCGCTGTGCCCATAAATCAGCGCTGCTGCGGTTGCCGGACAGTGCGGACACGCAAACCGCGGCGCAGACGGCGCGGGTGTTGATCGACGCCTATGCCGCGGCAGGGTAAGGGTACGCCCGTATCCTAGCGTCGCCAAATTAAACCGGCTGCGGCCGGCTTTGATGACCTTTCGTGACACAACCGAGCGCATCGCTCCATGATACGTATGCCGCATACCGCCCCGCGGAGGGAGATGACTCAAACCCTGTGGTCCGCCACGGCGGCGCCGGCTGTCGAGCGGCAGCCGCTGCGCTCAGCGATCCGCGCCGAGGTCGTCATCGTCGGTGCCGGGTACACCGGGCTCTCGGCGGCGTTGCACTCGAGCGAGGCCGGGCGCGCGGTGGTGGTGCTCGACGGTAACGACATCGGCGACGGCGCATCCGGACGCAACGGCGGGCAAGTCATACCGGGGCTCAAGTACGACCCCGACACCCTGGAGAGCCGATTCGGCGAGGATCAGGGGGCGAAACTCGTGGTCACCGCGGGCGGCGGACCCGACCTGGTATTCGAGCTCATCCGTCGCTTGGGGATCGATTGCCACCCCATTCGCAACGGTTGGCTGCAACTCGCCACGTCGCAGGCCACGTTGCAGCCCCTGGCGAGGCGTGTTGCGCAGTGGCGGGCTCGCGGGGCCGCGATCGAGCTCATCGGTCAGGCCGAGGCCGTGCGGCTCACCGGTTCGCAGCGTTACTGCGGCGGGCTACTCGACCGGCGCGGCGGCACTGTGCAGCCGCTCGCCTACGTCCGCGGGCTCGCGGCGGCCGCGGAGCGCGCGGGAGCCGTGATCCATACCCGCAGTGCGGCGCTGCGACTGACGCGGACCGGCCGGGAATGGCAGGTGAGTACCGCGCAGGGCAGCGTCACCGCACCCCATGTGGTCCTTGCCACCAACGCTTACTCGGACGAGTTCACAGGCGCGCTGCGGCGCACCTTCGTCGCGGTGCCCTCGCTGCAGGTGGCCACGGTGCCGTTGTCCAAGGATGAGCTGCGCGGCATCCTCCCCGAGCGCCAGGCGGTATCCGATACGTGTCGGCTGCTACGCTATTTCCGCCTGGACGGATCGGGGCGGTTCGTCTTGGGATCGCGCGGCGCCTTCGGCCGCACGTCCCTCGAGGCGGCCAAACCTCACTATCGTGCCGTGCGTGAGATTTATCCGCAGCTCGCCGGCGTGCCGTTCGAGCATCATTGGTCCGGGTGGGTGGCGATAACCCCCGACCATTTGCCGCACTTGCATGACGTGGCTCCCGGCATCATCGCCGGCTTAGGTTACAACGGCCGCGGCGTTGCCATGGCCACCACCATGGGCGCGCTGCTCGCCAAACGTGTCCTCGGACACCCGGCGGCGGAGCTGGGGTTCCCGGTGACGCCGATGCGTCCCCTGCCGCTGCACGCGCTCAGCCGCTGGGGTGCCGCCGCGGCCATTCAGTATTTGCGGCTGCTGGACACCGGCGGACGCGTGCTGCAGCGTGCTGCCCGTGGATAGCCTAGCCGGTCTTTCGCCACTGGCACCCGCGACCGGCCAGCCGTGTGCCTTGCCGTGCGCCCTGGGCCGTCCGCTCATGCCGTAGCCGCCAACGCGCGCGAGCGCGCTCATTCGCGGCGGGTGATGCATTGCACAGGAATATCGGCGCGCAGCTGTCAACGCCGCGCAAGCGGCCGAAGCGCGCAACGATCCGGGTACATGCCTACCCGTGCAGCGGCGCGCCGCTGGCAGCGGCGCCGTAACCATTCGCGGCCCGCCGGCCGCGGTTGATGCCGGCATGTAGATCGGCCGCAGCGGCGCGAATGCCCTCGGCCGTGCCGCCGCCGGCGTAAATGATGCCGCGGGAGGAGTTGATGAGCAGTCCGGCGCCTGCGCGGTCGAGCCCGGCGGCGAGCGTCTGGTCGAGGTCGCCGCCCTGCGCTCCGATCCCGGGAACGAGGAAAGGTAGTGCAGGGTGCGCGCGGCGTAGCTCGGCCATTTCGGCCGGATAGGTCGCGCCCACCACCAACATGAGGTTGCGGGCCTGGTTCCAGTCCCGGTCAGCCCGCTCGGCCACGCGTCTATACAGTGGCAGTGCGGTGCCGCCTGGGCTTGCGACCAGCAGGTCTTGGAAATCGCGCGCCCCCGGGTTCGATGTGCGGCACAGCAAGATGGCCCCCCGGTCGGGGCGGGCAAGGAACGGGCGTACCGAGTCCTCGCCCATGTAGGGATTCACCGTGACGGCGTCCGCGCCGTAGCGATCGAAGGCCTCGGCCGCGTAGGCTTCGGCGGTATTGCCGATATCGCTGCGTTTCGCATCGAGGATCACCAGCGCATCGGGCGCACGTTCGCGGATATACCTGATGCTGGCGAGCAGTTCGGCTTCTTTGCCCACGGCGCTATAAAAGGCGATCTGCGGCTTGTAGGCGGCTGCCAATCCGGCGGTCGCATCGACGATACGGCGGTTGAAGCAAAACAGCGGTTCGGGGCCCGTGGCTAGCTCGCGCGGCAGCTTGGCGAGCTCGGGATCGAGGCCGACGCACAGCAGGCTGCCGCTGGTTTTCTGTGCGTGAACGAGCCGCTCGGCAAAAGTCATGGGCATGGGCCATGATAGCGGGCTCGCTGGCCGTTAGGGAGTATGCTGGCCGTCCGTGTGAGAACCTCTGTGCCCATCAAGCCTCGTACCGGACCGCGTTTGGTGTTGCAGCCAGCCAGCCGCCGGGCCGCACGGCATGCCAACAGTACCGCGCTCAAGCGATTCTTCGCCATAGCGGACGCGTGGGAGCTGTCGCCCTTGCAGCAATGCCGCTTGCTGCGCATTCCCTCTCCACAGGTGCTGACCCGCTACCGCCTCGGTCAGGCGCCGCGGCTTTCGGCCGGCCAGCAGGAACGCGCGGCGCTGATCGCCAGCATTCAGAAATCGCTGATGGCTGAGGCCGGAACTGTCGATCGCACCTGGGCCTGGGTGCATACGCCGCACGAAGGCCCGCCCTTCGCCGGGGACAGCCCGCTGTATTTCATTCTGGAAAACGGTCTGCCGGCGCTGCGCGAGGTGGCGCGGTTGCTGGTGCGTGAAAGCGAACCGCGTTGAGCACGCTCAAGGCCAGCGTCAGGCTCGAGCGGCTCAGGCTTGCCACCGCCGCGCGCCGCCGCGCGGCAGCCCCGGGCCGGTGCGCGGGCGGCTCACCCCCTCGCCCGGTGGCTGGGCTATACTTCACGGCTATCAGATGCGAATGTGGCGGAATTGGTAGACGCGCCAGACTTAGGATCTGGTGGGGTAACCCGTGCGAGTTCGAGTCTCGCCTTTCGC
Source organism: Pseudomonadota bacterium (assembly GCA_030799355.1). Classification (GTDB taxonomy): domain Bacteria; phylum Pseudomonadota; class Gammaproteobacteria; order Steroidobacterales; family Steroidobacteraceae; genus Bog-1198. The sequence goes on along the minus strand of JALYHP010000080.1, from coordinate 4,349 downwards.
ACCACCACGCACGCTCGGTCCCGCACGCCGAAGCATAGATTAGAAGCGTACATTAGAAGCACAAAGAAGGATTGACATGCAGGTTTCCGTCGAGAATACCGGTAAATTAGAGCGCCGCATGCAAGTGCAGGTGCCGGCCGAACGCGTCAGCAGCGAGATTGCCACGCGCCTGAAACACCTGAGCCGCACGGCGCGCCTGAACGGCTTTCGACCCGGCAAGGCACCGCTCACGGTGATTCGCCAGCAGTTCGGGCCGCAAGTGCATCGCGAAGTCATCGGCGAGCTCATGCAATCGAGCTTTTCCGAGGCGGTGACCCAGAATCACTTGGCGCCGGCGGGCAATCCGCGGATCGAACCGCAGAGCATCGCCGAAGGTCAGGACCTGACCTATGTTGCGACCTTCGAAGTGTTCCCGGAAGTGGCCCTGCAAGCCATCGATTCGCTGGAGCTCGAGCGCCTCACGGCCGATGTTACGGAGGCCGATATCGACGCGATGATCGAACGCCTGCGCAAGCAACAAATGAAATACACCGCGGTAACGCGAGCCGCCGCGGCCGGCGACAAGGTTACGGTGGATTTCGAGGGTGCCATCGATGGCGTGCCGTTCGCCGGCGGCAAGGGCGATCATGTCGCGTTCGTGCTCGGCGAGAATCGCATGCTGCCGCAACTCGAGCAGGGCTTGATCGGCGCCGTGGCGGGTGAACAGAGGACGGTCGAGGTGGATTTCCCGCCCGACTATCGCGCGACCGAACTCGCCGGCAAGCGGGCGAGCTTCAAGGTCGAGATCAAAACGGTGGAGGAGCCCTCGTTGCCCGCGCTCGATGAGGAGTTCTGCGCCTCCTTCGGCGTCACCGAGGGCGGGATCGACAAGCTGCGTGAGGACGTGGCCGCCAACATGCGGCGCGAACTCGAGCAGACGCTGCGCAACCGCAACAAGGCCGCGGTGATGGACCGGCTGTACCAGGCCAACCCCCTCGATGTGCCGAACGCCTTGATCGAATCCCAGATCCGCGACATGCAGCTCGAGGCCATGCGCCGCAGCGGCGCCAAGGATGTCTCGCAGGCTCCGCCACGCGAGCCGCTGATGGCCCCGGCGCGCCGCCGGGTGGCGCTCGGGCTGCTCTTGAACGACATCATACGCCGTGAAAACATCGTTCTCGACCCGGCGCGCTCCAACGCGCGGCTGGATGAAATGGTGGGCGCCTATGGCGACCCCGCGGCGCTGAAGCGCGCCTATTTGCAGAACGCCGAGGCCATGCGCCAAGTGGAGAGCTTGGCGCTCGAGGACCAGGCGGTCGAATGGGTCCTGGCGCACGCCAAGGTGCATGACAAGCACTCGACTTTCAAAGAGCTGATGAACTTTGAGGCGTGACGCACAGCGCAGACCTGGTTCGGGAGTGACACTGGCCGCCGGCAGGGTGCCCTCGAGGGCGCGGCGGGGTACCCTTGAAATGGTCTCGTACCGTCCTCACGTGAGTCGATCGACATATTCCGTAACCGCAAGGGGCGACATTTCATGACGACGCAGGCACTCAATTTGGTCCCGATGGTGGTGGAACAGACCGCGCGCGGCGAGCGCGCGTACGACATCTACTCGCGGTTGCTCAAGGAGCGATTGATCTTCATCGTGGGCCCGGTCGAGGACTATATGGCGAACCTGGTGGTCGCCCAGCTCCTGTTCCTGGAGTCGGAGAACCCGGAGAAGGACATCGCGATCTATATCAATTCGCCCGGCGGTTCGGTGAGCGCGGGCTTGGCGATCTACGACACCATGCAGTTCATCAAGCCGGACGTGAGCACCATCTGCGTGGGCCTGGCGGCCTCCATGGGGGCGGTGCTGCTCGCGGGCGGCGCGGCCGGCAAACGCTATTCGCTGCCCAATTCGAAGATCATGATCCATCAGCCCTCGGCCGGCTTCCAGGGCCAAGCCTCGGACATCGACATTCACGCGCGCGATGTTATGGAAACCAAGCAGCGCCTCAATGCCATTCTGGCCAAGCACACCGGTCAGACGGTCGAGCGGGTCAAGCAGGATAGCGACCGCGATAACTTCATGACCGCCGAAACCGCCAAAGCCTACGGCATTGTCGACGCCATGCTGGAAAAGCGGGGCGAGCTATTGGTAAAACCCTGATGGGATGCAGGGTTGCCTTGGGGGCGCCTGGCCGCCCCATGGCCGTTGCCGCGCCCCGTCCGGGGCTTCGGCGGGATCCCATCACAGCCAGGATCAGCTTGTCTTTGCGCAACATCGATTGGGTGCTATATAGTCATGGTTGTAGCCGGATTTCCGCCCAAGCCGGATACTCGGTCAACCTGAGGACAGCATGAGCGAAGATTCGCGCGGCAAACACGATGACGGCAAACTGTTGTATTGCTCTTTCTGTGGGAAGAGCCAACACGAAGTTCGGAAGTTAATCGCCGGCCCTTCGGTATTCGTCTGCGACGAGTGCGTCGAGCTGTGCAACGACATCATTCGGGAGGAACTCGAGGAGCGTGCCGAGCGCACCCGCGACAAGCTCCCCAAGCCCCAGGAAATCAAGAAGGTCCTGGATGAGTACGTGATCGGTCAGGAGCGTGCCAAGCGCGTGCTGTCGGTCGCCGTCTACAATCATTACAAACGGCTGCAGACTCGCGGCACCGAGGGTGTGCGCTCGCGCGATGATGTCGAGCTCGCCAAGAGCAATATTCTGCTGATCGGACCCACCGGGTCCGGCAAGACGCTGCTGGCCGAAACGCTGGCGCGGCTGCTCAACGTGCCGTTCACCATCGCCGACGCCACCACCCTCACCGAGGCGGGATATGTCGGCGAGGACGTCGAGAACATCATTCAGAAGCTGCTGCAGAAGTGCGACTACGATGTCGAGAAGGCGCAGACCGGCATCGTCTACATCGACGAGATCGACAAGATCTCGCGCAAGTCGGACAACCCGTCGATCACGCGCGACGTGTCCGGCGAAGGCGTGCAACAGGCGCTGTTGAAACTGATCGAGGGCACCATCGCCTCAGTGCCGCCCCAGGGCGGCCGCAAGCATCCCCAGCAAGAGTTCCTGCAGGTCGATACGACCAACATCCTGTTCATCTGCGGCGGCGCTTTTGCGGGTCTCGAAAAGATCATCATGAACCGCACGCACAAGAGCGGCATCGGCTTCATGGCGGAAGTTCGCGAGCAGAACGCGCGGCCTCACGGCAACGACGTGTTCCACGACACCGAGCCGGAAGACCTCATCAAGTACGGTTTGATCCCCGAGTTCGTCGGCCGCCTCCCGGTGGTCGCGACCTTGGAGGAACTCGACGAAGACGCGCTGATTTCGATCTTGCTGCAGCCGAAGAACGCGCTCACCAAGCAATATCGGAAACTCTTCGACATGGAAGGTGTGGAATTGGACTTCCGGGAAGATGCGCTGCGCTCGGTGGCGCGCAAAGCCATGCAGCGTAAAACCGGTGCGCGGGGCCTGCGCACCATTCTCGAGAACGTGCTGCTCGACACCATGTACGACCTGCCTTCCTTGCGCAACGTGCAAAAGGTGGTGGTCGATGAACAGGTGATCGAAGGCACGAACAAACCCTATATAGTCCATCGGACCGAAGAGACTCGGCTGGTGGCTCCGGTTGAGGAACAGCGGCGTCCCACAGGCTCGGACCATCTTTGAGCCTGCGCACGGGTGACTTGAAACTCACTGCAGGCGGCCGCATGTTGTTCAGCGTTATTGCTGTCCGTGCACAACCAGTAAGGCAGGCGTAGTGAGCGACGAACCCAAAATCGATGTCCCGACCGTAACTTCCACGCAGGCCGGCATGCCCGTGCTGCCGCTGCGCGATGTGGTGGTCTATCCGCACATGGTCATTCCGCTGTTCGTCGGGCGGGAAAAATCCATCGTTGCGCTCGATCTGGCCATGAAGGCCGACAAGCGGATTCTGCTGGTGGCGCAGAAACAGGCCGACGTCGATGATCCCAAGGGCGAGGATCTCTACCGCGTGGGCACGGTTGCGACCATCCTGCAACTGCTCAAGCTGCCCGACGGCACGGTCAAAGTGCTGGTCGAGGGGGTCGACCGCGCCGCCATCGATAAACTCATCGAGGGCGAGTTCTTCTCCGCCGAAGTCACGGCCATGCCCGACCTCGAGCGCTACGAAGAGCGCGAAATGGACGTGCTGACGCGCTCCGTCATCACCCAGTTCGAGCAATATGTAAAGCTCAACAAAAAGGTGCCCCCGGAAATCCTCACCTCGCTCGCCGGCATAGAACAGGCGGGCCGCTTGGCCGACACCGTCGCCGCCCACATGTCCCTGAAGCTCTCGGAGAAGCAAAAAGTTCTCGAGATCCCGGACGTGCGCAAGCGCCTGGAGCA
>JALYHP010000057.1 GCA_030799355.1 Pseudomonadota bacterium | reverse complement strand
CCCATGTCGCGCCGATAGGTCTGCAACAGAAAGGGCTTGCGGTTCTCGGCCACTTTGCGAACCGCACGATCGTCGAACAGCCGCCGGTTGCGGCAATGGGTCGCGTTCCATGCCGGGTCCGGCCCCTGGGGATGCCGATAGTTTGGATTGTGAGTCGGCAGATAACCGCCCCTGGCCCAGGCGACGCAAAATACGATACGCGGGTCGATTTTCTGCAGCGGGTCCTGAATGGGCGGCAACACCCGGTCGGTGAAGTCGACGTAGTCGGTGAGATATTGCGGGGGATCCGTGCCGGGGATCTGCCGATAGCGCTCATCGAAAAGTTGCTTCGCCGTGATCTTGCCGCTCCTGATCGCCGCGGCGAATTCGGCGCTGATGCGCTGCGCCGTCTCGATCACGACTCGAATGAGCGGGGTATCCGCGGTTTCGACGCCGCTTTCGGCGATCAGCTCGATCAGCGTCTCGCTGAGCGCGAGCAACGCCTCGGTCCGCTGATCCGCCCGCTCGAGGTTGAGCGCGGAAAGATCCACCCCTTCGGCCAGTTCGGCCAGCTGCGAGATCGTCGTGTCGCAATGGCGCAGGTTCTCCGCGGCGGAGCCGGCGACGGCGTCGATTTCCCGGCCGACGATCGCGAACGCTTCGTTCGCCCGGGTGATCACGCCTTGTACGGTCTGGGCCCCCTGATTCGCTTGCCCCGCGTGGTGCGCGGCATCGTTGCTCTCGCTGATCAGTCCGCCGATCTGCTCGCCGAGACTGCGCACGATCAGTCTGATTTCATCGGTGGCCTTGCGGGTTCCCTCGGCCAGATTCTTCACCTCGGTGGCGACTACCGCAAAGCCGCGTCCTGCCTCGCCGGCCCGTGCGGCCTCCACCGCCGCGTTGAGTGCGAGCAGCCGCGTATGCTTGGCGATGGTCTCGATGGTCGCGGCGACTTCGCCGACCTGCTTGAGCAAGGTACTGAAGGAGCCGAGGCGCTCCTCGATGTGGCCGACCGCCCCGGTCAGTTGCGCGATATGTCGCACGGCATTGTCGATGAGTACCCGAGACTCGGCGATTTCAGCACCGGTGGTGGTGGCGGTGCCTTGCGTCTTGCGCGCGGCACGGTCGATCTCCCGATTACCGACCACCATGGTCTCGGCTTGCTGAAGAAGCTGCTTGAATTGCGTCGCTTGGCGCCCCGCGCGGCTGGTGACTTCGTCGAGATTCCCGGCGATGTCGGCGACCTCGACGCCCAGATCACCGATACGGCCCGCCAACTCTTCTATCAGGGGATGGGTGTCTTGCATCGGGTGGCTACCGCCAGGCAGCGACCGGCGGATTGCGCATGGCTCGGACCGTCATCGCCGCTCCCGATCGTTTATGGTGACCCACTATACCGCACACCTCGCCGGCGCGTCGGCACGTGCGCCGTTGCGATACCAACACGGTGGAGTTTGCCCGCGAGGGTCGCGGGCTTGCCGCGGCTGAGCGAGCTATGGGCCGGTGCGAGGGGAGACATTGACATCGCGGACTCGTTTCGCCTCGATCCTGCGCAAGCCGCTGATCACGGCCGCATGCTGCTGAATGGTCAATCCGTTCTTGGGGACGTCGAAGTAGGCGAGAGCCGCCTCGACCGTGTCGAAACGATGGGCGCATCGCAGGTCCTTGGTCAAGACGGCCCAGCAGGTCGCGAAATCACCGGGCAGCAGCAACCCGGGTGGAATCGAACTCGTATGAGTTGCGGCGGCGCTCGAGTCCATGGCCATCAACTCGATCGCTGCCTGCGTCGTTTCGAACACGGCAACCGGTGTTCGATGCGGTACGAATATGACGATCAACTTGCACTCCCTGTACAGTTTTTACACGTCCCTGAAAAGGGCCCTCTCTTCTTCCAGGCGCCACGATCAGCGGGTGCCGCCGCGTGCGCTCCCGCTCATTCCCGGACCGGCCGCAACAATCGTCGGAGCGGGCGTTTGCGCTCCGGCCGTTGATCATTGGGTCCCAGAAATTCGAGGACGGCTTTGCCGCCGCTTGCATTCTCGGCGACCACTTTGAGGGCCACCAGTGCAGGAGTCGCCAAAATGACACCCGCGATTCCCCAAAATAGTCCCCCGAACCACAGGGCCAAAAAAATCAGCAAGGGGTTGACCGCCAGGCGGCGCCCGACGAACAAGGGCTGGATGAGCTGACCTTCGAGCGTCGCCAAAGCGAGGTAGCATGCGGGGACCAGCAGCGCTTGTCCGATGGAGTCAAAGGTCACCAAGGCTACGCTGGTCAGGATGACCAAGGTCATCGCGGAGCCCGCGTAGGGTACGAAATTGAGTATACCCGCGAGCGTACCCCAGAGATAAGGCGTCGGCATGCCGCACAGCATCATCGTTCCGGCCGTGGCGCATCCCAGTCCGATATTGATGAGCGCCGTCGTCACGTAGAAGCGCCCTACTTCGCCACGCACTTTCTCGATGATGTCGATGACATGGGTGACGTTCAAGTCGTCCACGAAGGCCGCGGTCATTCGCGCCAGCATGGGAGGGCCGCCCGCCAGCAAGAACAAGGTGATGATGATGAAGGTCACCGTGCTGACCGCCGCTTCGCGGGTCGCATCCCAGAGCAAAACCGGAGCGCTGTCCTTGTCCGCGGCGACGGCGGTCGCGGGCACGGCCGCGCCTATGACGCTCGCGGTCTCGCGCAACGCTTCGATATGGCCGAGAAACTTGGCGGCCGGAGCGAGCTTGCGTTTGACGACCCGCACGGTTTGGGGGGCTGATTTGAACCATTGCTGTGCGGGCCCCCACATCAGATCGACAGCGCCGCCCATCGCCACGAGAACCACGATGAGTATCACGGCCGCGCTCAAGCCCCGTGGCACCCGAAGCCTGTGAAGCGCTTCGACCGGCCCGGACAATATCAGCGCGAACAGAAGTGCGAGCGCGACGGGGATGAACGCCGCGTGCGCCACGTAGAGCAGCACGCCCACCGCGCCAAGCGCCAATACCTTGGCTGCCGTGAACCGATTGACATGCATGGCGGAGGGCTGCGCATTTTTCATATGCCGCAGCTCGAGCCATGGTTCGGATGGTACTTAATGTGTTTCATAGCTTATTGTTATAAGTGCATAAAAACAAATACACTATTATATTACGCTGCGGCCTCCCCGGCCGCTGGAAAATCTCATTCCGGCGCCGCCCCACCGACTTTATCAACCGGGCCGTGCTGCGGCAAATCGGCGACTCGTTTTCAATGGCCTCGCGTGAAAGCCCAGTCCATCGCACGGCTGATCAGGCCGCCACCGAGACTGGCTCCGGTGACTTCCTCGAGGCGATAGGGTGAGCCATGCAAGATGGACTGCGCGGCCAGCTGGCCGCTGCGGATCGCGGGTCCGATTCCCTCGCAGAGATCGCGCGTGGCAAGGCCCGCGGCATCGCCCGTGAGCAACGCGTTGCCGAGGCGTGCCGGGTCGAGCGGCCCGCGTACATAGTAGCTGTAGCCGGTCGGGTCGCGCGGTATCCGGATCCCGAAGCGCCGCAGTAACTTCGATGCGAGGTTCTGCCAGTGCTGGCGGACATTCTCGCCGCGCTGTTTCAAGCGTACCGCCATGGCACCGACTCCCACGTTGAGCCAGCCGTTGGCCTTGGGGACATACCAGCTGTATCCCGGCAGGCCGTGATCGAAGAACCACAGATGGCAATCCGGGTCACGCCACTGGTAGGGGAATTCCAATTCCAAGGTGACCGTCTGCAAGGCGCGCGCGCGGGGCACCACCGGGTCGAACAGGCCGCGACGCACCGGACAGGATGTCCCGCCGGCACCGATGAGGTAGCGGCAGCGGAACTTGCCGTCGATCACGAAATACTCCCCATCGCGAGCGATATCCCTGACGGTATGGTGTAGCACCTCGGCGCCGGAGCGATCGAGCAACCAGGCATCGAATTCGACTCGGCGAATCGAATGCTGCACGCAGGGTATCGGCAACCGCAAGCCGCGCAAATGCCAGTGCAGCCGCCGGAAGCTCAGGAAACCATGCGGATAATCGGCGATGTCCAGCCGCAGATCGCGCACCACCTCGGGGGTGATCCAGCCGGCACACAGCTTCAGCCGCGGGAAACGCTCTTTGTCGAGCACGAGCACATCGCTACCGGCCGCCCTCAAGCACTGCGCGGCCGCCGATCCCGCGGGGCCGCCACCGACGATGACAGCGTCGGTGCTACGCATCGGCGCGCCGCCTACTTCGGATACATGTACTCGCGCGTGAGCGGGATGGCATTGTTGTCCTGTTTGGTGAACAGCACCTGAAACAATTGAAGTACGCCCGTTTCAAATGCCGCAATCGATCCCGAGAGGTACAGCCGCCACATGCGCACGAACGCCTCGTCGGAAAACATCCGGCGCACCTCATCGAGCGCGCTCTCGTAGCGCTCGAGCCAGTGCCGCAGCGTCTTGACGTAGTGCAGCCGCAGATTCTCCACATCGAGAACCGACAGGCCCGATGGCTCGAATATCTGCATCATTTCGCCGAGCGACGGCGGGTAGGCGCCGGGAAAAATCCGCCGTTCGATCCACGGATGCAGCGGTCCCGGGCGGTTGCGCCCGATCGAATGGATCAAGCCTCGCCCGGTGCCGGCGAGTGAGCGGGCCACCACGCGGCCGAGCTCGGCGTAGTGGTCGGTGCCGACATGTTCGAGCATGCCCACCGACACGAAGACATCGTACGTACCATGGATGTTGCGGTAATCATCCTCGACGAATTCGATCAGGTGCGCCATGCCTCGTTCAGCGGCACGGCGCCGCGCGAAAGCCACTTGTTCCTTGGAGATGTTGAAGGCGCGCACCTTCGCTCCGTAGCGCTGTGCCATGTACAGCGCCAAGCCGCCCCAACCGCAGCCCGCCTCGACCACCGAATCACCCGCGCTCAGGCGCAGCTTGCGGCAGACATGCTCCATCTTGGCGAATTGCGCCTCATCGAGGGTGGCCGCGGCGCTCGGATAGTAGGCGCAGGTATAGGCCATGGTTTCGCCCAGCCACAGCGAGTAAAAATCATTGCCGAGGTCGTAGTGCCGGTGGATGTTGTCGCGCGATCCCGCGAGCGTATTGCGCCGTGGCCGATGTAGCCAGCCGGCGACCCGGTTGGCAATGGAATCGTGCGCATCGCCCCCGCCGAGGGTACGGAACACGGTCCCCATGAACCTTGCCAGATCGCCCTCGACTTCGATTTGTCCGGTGCTATAGGCATCGCCGAAGCGCACCTGTGCGTCGCGCAGCAGGCCGCGCAACGTGCTGCGATCGGCGATACGCACTTTTTCCGCCACTTGGCGGACGTCCGGCACGACGCGCTCGCCGGTCCACGCGAGTTCGAACTCGATCGGCGGGTCGCCGAAACCGGTCAGCAGGCGGCGCAGCAACCGTGCTTCGAGCGAGCGGCGATCTTGGCGGGTGCCCTGGGTTGCTCCGCCGGAATCGACGCTGCGGCGGGGTTCGGGACCGGTCGGCATAGATGTTCCTTGTTATACATCCGGATCGACAATGTGCTCGGTTTACGCCACGGTGAATTTGATCTGCGCACCCAGCACGCGCATGCGCTGATATTGCGTCTTCAGATCCCGTTCCAGCTCTTGCAGCCTCGATTGCAGCACGGAGCGCTCCCAGCGCTCATGCATCGCGCGTTTCGCGTCGGCCAGCCACTGCTCGCGAAGGTGCGTCCAGGCGGCGACGGCGTTGCTGAAAACCTCATACTCCTCGGCTACCAAGCGCTTCAATTGCTCGATCTGCACGCGGCCGGCGTGGTTCGATAACTGGCGCTCCGCGCGGCGGAACTGAGCATCCAACAACGCGCGTTGGATCTTGAACCAGGGCACGCGCTTGAGATTCTTCGCCAATCCCAACCAGCTCATGGCGGCGATGAACCATTTCGAGGGATCCCATTGCCAGGCTTTCACGCCGTTGCGGTAATCGTGGGCGAACATGTGATGAAAGTTGTGATAGCCCTCGCCATACGTGAGCAGCGCCACGAGCGGGTTGTCGCGTGCCGTGTTGTCCTCGGTATAGGGCTGCGAGCCCCAGATGTGCGCGAGCGAATTGATGAAGAACGTCACATGATGACTTATCACCAGCCGTAATACGCCCGCGAGCAAAAACATGCCGAGCATGTCGCCGGCGGCCCACCCCAGCAACAGCGGCAGGCCCACATTCATCGCCACGGTCAACGGAACGTAGTAACGGTGCTGCAGCCGCACCAACGGGTCGCGCTCCAGGTCGCGCACGGCGCGGTAGTCCGGCTCGCCGCTCGGATAATGGCGCAGCATCCAGCCGATATGCGAGAACCAGAAACCGCGCCGAGCGCTGTACGGATCGAGATCGTTATCGTCGATATGGCGGTGATGGACGCGGTGGCCGGCGGCCCAGATCAGGGCGCTGTTCTGCAGCGCCATGGCGCCAAACAGCAAATACGCCACTTTCAGCACCGGGTGTGCTTCGTAAGTGGCGTGCGCGAACAGCCGGTGATATCCGCAGGTTATGGCCATGCCGTTGGCACCGAGCAGCAGGGCGAACCAGATCCAGGCCGCCGGCTGATAACCGTGGGCGAATCCATACCAGGGCACCGCCGTTACCGCCGTGCCGAATGTGAACGCAAACATCGCGGTCGTAATCCAATTGCGCGGAATCGCTTCCGGTTGGATTGGGCTCATAACACTCTTCTCTTCGGGCGTCGCGCCCTGTTCGAACAATAAGTTACCGGTGTATACACTGGGGGTGCATTCGATAATTTACAACGGAATCATGGGCTATGTGAAGAGATCGGGATCCCGGTTTCAACGTAGGCCACACGGACGATAGAGAGCGAATCCCTCATTCACCCTCCCGGACACGAGTTTTGGCTCAAAGCGCGTGTTGCACCCGCGAGGCGCCGCCGCACGGGGCCCTGGCGGCGCGCGGCGGCTAGCTGCTCACCCACTCGCGCATCTTGCCGATGCCGAACTTCCACACGTCTCCCACATCGATGTGCGGCATGGTGAGAATTTCGGTAGGATCGACCGCCACGCCCACGATGACCGGGCCCGGCGTCGCGAGCGCCCGGGCGAGGGTCTCGTGCAGCGACTCCGGCCGGGTGACCCGAAAGCCTCGAGCACCGCACGCTTGCGCGTACAGCGCAAAATCAGGGTTCTTGAGGTTTGCACCTGGGGTGAATGCAGGTAGCCCGGCCTCTTCCATCTCGAGATGGACCAGCCCCCAACCCGAGTTGTTGAACACGAACACGTTCACCGCCAAGCCATGAAAGGTTCCTTCGGCAATGATAGGAAGTTCACCGCGCTTGCTCAGGTTGCGCACACCGGGATGTCGTGTCATGGGACGTCCCACGGCGGCGCCACGCCCGCGTGGCAGCCCGCAACGCCTACGGCCGGGCCGCGCGCACGCGCGCCCCAGGGCGCCAGAGGGCGTAGGGGGCGTGGCCCCGTGTCGGTGCGACGCCGACAGCCATTCAGGGCCTACCCGGCTTGCAGCGCCGGCCTAGGGGGAGATACTTGCCCGCGACGGGTCGGCGAGTGCGCAGCGGCGCTCGACCGGTGCCACGAACAGGGGATCGGCAACGTGACGGATTGGCGCTGGACAGGCAGAGCATCGCATCAGAGGCCGCGCCGGGTTGCGGCGGGGCGTAGCGAGATGACGAGATGAAGCGTGCATGGCACACAGGCATCACCGTGAGCGTGGCTCTGATGATCTGGCAAGCCCTGGTAAGCTGGCCCGCCTGGGCGGGCGGCTCGGCCGCCCGCCCACCGGCCCCCAAACGTCTGCTGATCGCGTGCATGACCAAGCACATGTCCGCAAGCAAGACCCTGTCCTATAATGAAGCGACTCGGGTATGTAAAGCGCAACTGCGATCGCAAGACGCGGCGCTCGCCTCCAGCGCGGTTAAACCCATGAGTGGATTGAGCCACTAGACCGAGCCGACCGCCGGTGAGACGAGCTTTCTGGAGGGGCGCACGCCTGCACGGGCCGTTGAAAACCCTGTATTATCTGCAACTAATGGCGAGAGCTTGAATCCGCGAGGCGTATTGATGACTTTGGAAACTTCGTCCGGCCGAGCCCTGAAAACTCTATTTCTGCAGGCGCCGTCCTTTGATGGTTTCGACGGGGGCGCCGGCTCGCGTTATCAAGCCAAACGCGAGATCAAATCCTTCTGGTTCCCGACCTGGCTGGCGCAACCGGCGGCGCTGGTGCCCGACTCCCGCGTGCTCGATGCGCCGGCGGATGAACTGAGCGTCGAGGAAAGCCGCCGAATCGCGCGCGGTTTTGATCTCGTCATCATGCATACCAGCACGCCGTCCTTCCCCACCGATGCCAGATTTGCCGAACTGCTGCGCGAGGACAATCCGCACGTCATGATCGGACTGGTGGGCGCGAAAACCATGGTCGATCCGGAAGGTTCGCTGAAAGCGGCCACCGCGGTGGATTTCGTGTGCCGCGAGGAGTTCGACTATACCTGCAAGGAGGTTGCCGAAGGCCTGCCGCTAAAGGATATCAAGGGTCTGTCCTATCGCGGCGAGGCGGGACGCATCGTGCATAACCTGCCGCGGGCCATCATCGAAAACATGGATGAGCTGCCGTTCGTCGCTCCGGTGTACAAGCGCGATCTGAAGATCGAGAACTATTTCATCGGTTATTTGAAGCACCCCTATGTCAGCTTCTATACGGGTCGCGGCTGCCGGTCGAAGTGCACGTTCTGTCTGTGGCCGCAAACCGTGGGCGGCCACCGCTACCGGGTGCGCTCCGCGGCGAACGTCATCGCCGAGGTGCAATGGATCAAGGAGAACATGCCGCAAGTCCAGGAAATCATGTTCGACGACGACACGTTCACCGATACCTCCAACCTACCCCGAGTGGAGGAAATCGCGATCGGCATGGGCAAGCTCGGCATGACGTGGAGCTGCAACGCCAAGGCCAACGTACCCTACAAGACCTTGAAGGTGATGAAGGACAACGGCCTGCGGCTGCTGCTGGTCGGCTTCGAATCCGGCGACGATCAGATCCTGCACAACATCAAGAAAGGTTTGCGCACCGATATTGCGAGGCGCTTCAGCAGCGACTGCCACAAACTCGGGATTCTGGTCCACGGTACGTTCATCCTCGGGCTGCCCGGCGAAACCCGGGCGACCATCGAAAAGACCATCAATTTCGCGAAGGAGATCAATCCGCACACCATCCAGGTTTCGTTGGCCGCGCCCTACCCCGGAACGACCTTGTACAAGCAGGCGGTGGACAACGGTTGGCTGCAAGAGAACGAGGCCGTGAACTTGGTGAACGATAAGGGGGTACAGCTCGCCGCCATCAGCTATCCGCACCTATCCAAGGAAGAGATCTTTCACAGCATGGAAGTGTTCTACAAGCGCTTTTACTTCCGGCCCAACAAGATCTGGGAGATCGTCAGGGAAATGCTCACGAGTTGGGACATGATGAAGCGGCGCCTGCGCGAAGGCGTCGAGTTCTTCCGCTTCCTGCGTGCGCATGAGGCTTGACGCCGATCAGTTTGCGAGAGCGCCGGGATGCCCCTCCTCCATCCGTTAGCGGCGATCGTCGGTTACCTGAGTCTGGGTGTGGCGGCGACCTACTCCACGCTGACGCTGATCGCCGTGCTCGTGTGGCAACGGCGTAAACCGGCGGAGCGCTCGGCGCAACGACCGCCGTTGACGGTGCTCAAACCCTTGTGCGGCAACGAACCGGGCCTGTATGAGCACCTGCGGGGGTTCTGTAGACAGGATTACCCGCAGTATCAGATCGTTTTCGGGGTCCGCGACTCGGCGGATCCCGCGCGCTTGGTGGCCGAGCGGCTGGCCGCGGAATTTCCGACGCTGCCCATCGATGTGGTGGTGAATCCCGAGTTGCACGGCAGCAACGGCAAGGTCAGTAATCTCATCAATATGCTCGATCGAGCGCGCCATGAGATACTGGTGATAGCGGACAGCGATGCGTTCGTCGGACCGGACTATCTCGCCACCGTGACGGCGCCGTTGCTCGATGCGCGGGTGGGCCTGGTGACGTGCGCCTACCGCGGCGTCCCGACGCGGAGTGTCTGGTCGCGCCTCGGCGCGATGTACATCAACGAATGGTACGTGCCCTCGATCCTGCTCGCATGGCTGTTCGGCTACGAAGGCTATGTCTCCGGGCAGACCATGTGCCTGCGGCACGAGACACTGCGTGCGATCGGCGGCTTGCGCACCATTGCCGATCACCTCGCCGACGATCATCGGTTGGGCGAATTGATCCGCGGGCTGGGATTGCGCATCGTGCTGTCGCCCTACCTCGTCGGGGGTGAGCATCACGAACAAAACATGCGATCCCTGACCCGCCATGAGCTGCGATGGATGCGCACCATCCAGGTGTTGCGCCCCGCCAGTTTCCGCATGATCTTCCTGAGCTTCAGCCTGCCGCTGGCGGTCCTCGGCATGGTGCTCGCATTCGTCGCCGGTTCGCCGCCGGTAACGGTCTGGGCCCTTTTCGGTATCGCGGCACTCATCCGCTTGGTACTGCATTTCATCCATCGGCTGGGCCGCAACCCGCATGTGTTCTCGGATCTGTGGCTCCTGCCCGTGCGCGACCTGTTGTTGTGCTGTGTCTGGGTCCGCAGTTTCTTTAGCTCGCGCGTGATATGGCGCGGCATCGAGTTCGAGGTGGATGCCGAAGGCTTCATGCGAAGATCGACATGATCCCGGATCGATGAGGGTCGCCGGCTATCTCGGGGGGTTGCTCGGCCTCGGCGTGCTGATTGCATTGGTGCTACGTGCCGATTTGCCGGCGATGCTGCAAATCGTCGCGTCGGCGGGCTGGCCGCTGTTGTGGCTGATTCCGTATCGCTCGCTGTACTTCTTGCTCTACGCTCTCGGTTGGTTCTACCTGTTGCGTGCCTATGATCCGCGCAGGCGCGCCGCTCTCGGCTATCTCTTCTGGGTCACCAGCGTGCGTGAAGCGATCGACCGCTTGCTGCCCGTGGCGAGCGTCGGCGGCGGTGTGGCCGGCGTTCGATTGCTGCGTTGGCGCGGACTGCCGGGCGTCGCGGTGAGTGCCACGGTGATCATCGAAATCGTATTGACCTTGATCGTGTCGTATGGATTCACGGCGCTGGGATTGGCCTTGCTGCTCGATCTGCGCGCGACCGGCGCGCCATACCATCGTTTGCTGCTTGGCTTTCTGATCGGCCTCCCGGCGCCCCTGGTCACGGTGCTGCTGCTGCGTTACGGATCGGTATTCAAGCGGCTGCAGACGTTTCTGGGCCCCTTGGTGGGCGCCGCCGCCCTTTCCGAAGATGCCGCCACGTTGGATGGCGAATTGCGGGCTTGTCTCGGTCGGTGGCGCACGTTATTGGCCGCGGGAACGCTGCAGTTCGCGGCACTCATCGTCGGATCGTTCGAGATCTGGTTCGCGTTGCGCCTGTTCGGCCATCGGGTGGATGCGGCCACCGCGCTCATTCTCGAAAGCATGACTCAGACCATGCGTCATCTGGCCTTCATGGTGCCCGCAAGCCTCGGCGTGCAGGAAGCCACCTTGGTGCTGTTCGGCCACTCGTTGGGTATCAGCAGCGAATTGGCGCTCGCCGTGTCCATGACCAAGCGCGTGCGCGAGGTGCTGTGCGGCCTGCCCTCGCTGATCTCATGGCAATGGATGGAGGGCCGGCGGCTGCGGTACGCGCGCTGATGCGTACGGGCGGATTCGCCCGCCAGATCGGTCGCTCAGCCGCTCAGCCGCTCAGCCGCTCAGCCGCTCAGCCGCTCAGCCGCTCAGCCGCTCAGCCGCTCAGCGCTCAACCGCTCAACCGCTCAACCGCTCAACCGCTCAACCGACAAGAAGACGGGCATGATCGACGTGTGCCGTCTATCGTCGAGCGGGACAAGTTCGCGTCGGCGCGATCCTAACGAGGAGCTCCGCCTCTCGCTCGCAGCGGCCCGCATCGCGCGCTTCGCGGACGCAAGCGGTATACTTTCGGACTTCTCGGTTCGGCCACGATCGACTTTCCAGCGAGCATCGGGCAGCGAACCTCGGCTAAACCTTCAGCGAACCCTCGGACAAAGACTTATGAGCAGCGAAACTTTTCCCATCGACCTGACGAGACTCGAGCCGCTCGAACTCGACCCCGCGGTGACGGAGCTGAGCGACGCGCAGAAAACGACGCTGCGGCACAATATCCAGCTGTGCCGCGACGCCATCGTGTTCTTCACCGCACTGGCCGGTGCCAAAGGATTGTCGGGGCATACGGGCGGCGCCTACGACACGGTTCCGGAAGTGATGATCATCCGTGGCTTCATCGCGAAGGGTGTTCCCATCGTACCGATTTTTTACGATGAAGCCGGACACCGCGTCGCGACGCAATACCTGCTGAGCGTGCTGAATGGCGCGATGCCGCCGGAGCGGCTGCTGCACTACCGCGAATATGGCAGCGGCCTGCCCGGACACCCGGAGAAATTGCTCACGCCGGGCGTGCAGTTCAGTTCCGGCCGCCTCGGCCACATGTGGGCTTTTTGCAATGGCGTCGCCATGGGCAATCCTGGCAAGGCGATCGTCATGCTGGGCTCCGACGGCAGCCAGATGGAAGGCGACAATGCCGAAGCGGCGCGCCTCACGGTGGGCAAGCAATTGAACGTCAAGGTGCTGGTCGATGACAACAACGTGACCATCGCCGGACATCCGCAGGAATACATGGCCGGTTACGACCTCAGCCGGACGTTGTCGGGCTATGGTCTGCGCACCGAGACCACCATGGGCGAGGACTTGGATGCCCTGTATGTCGATCTGTGCCGGGCGTTCGGCGATACCGCTCCGCATGCGCTCGTGATCAAGCGCCCGATGGCGCCGGGCATCGAAGGCGCCGAGGGCAGCCCGCATGCGCATGAGGTTCTCAAGGCGGAGACGGCCATCCATTATCTCGAGAGCCGCGGAGGATACGAGCGCGCGATCGACATGCTGCGCGCGGCGCAACCGGACAAATCCCCGCTGAGCTTCACGGGGTCCTCGGGGGCGGGCAAGAACCGCGACGATTTCGGCAAGATCATCAACGACATCCTCGACGGCATGAGCGAGCGCGAGCGGCTCGAGCGCGTGCGCGTATTCGACAACGACCTGGAGGGCTCCTGCGGTTTGCACCACATTCGCAAACGCCATCCGGAAGTGTTCGTTCGGGCCGGCATCATGGAGCGCGGCAACTTTTCCGCCGCGGCCGGGTTCGGCTGCTCGCCGGGCAAACAAGGCATCTTCGGCACCTTCAGCGCGTTCCTCGAGATGTGCGTGAGCGAGATCACGATGTCGCGGCTCAATTTCTCGAACGTGCTGGCGCACTTCAGCCACAGCGGCGTCGATGACATGGCGGACAACACCTGTCATTTCGGCATTAACGGCATGTTCGCCGACGGCGGCGTGAAACCCGGGCACGGGGACGACACCACCCGGCTGTATTTTCCGGTCGATCAACACCAATTCGCGGCCTGCGTGAAGCGCATCTTCGGCGACCCGGGACTGCGCTTCGTGTTCAGCACCCGCGCCCCGGTTCCGGATATTCTCGATGCGGATGGCAATCCTCTGTACCGCGGCAAACCCTTCGATCCGGGAACGGACTACGTGGTGCGTGAAGCCGGTCCCGGCGGCGGCGGCTACGTGGTGGCGACCGGCGAGACCGTGTACCGCGCGCTCGACGCGGTGACGCGCCTGCAAGAGACCGGTGTACGAGTGGGCCTCATCAACAAGCCTACGTTGAATGTGGTCGATACGGACATGATGCAGAAACTGGCCGCGGCACCCTTCGTGCTGGTCGCCGAAGGATGGAACGTCAAGACGGGGCTCGGCAGCCGCTTCGGCAGTTATCTGCTGCAGGCCGGCTTCAAGGGAAAATACAACCACATCGGCACCCACCTCGAGGGCAACGGCGGACTGTGGCAGCAGATGGGCTACCAGGGACTGGATTCGGAGGGCATCCGCAGCGCGATTTCCGCGCTACTCGGCTGATTTCCTCGCGGGGCTCACGGGGCTATACAAGGCTACGGCTGGATGACCTTCAAGGATCATTGCAATCGTACCTGCAACCAGACCGCGGAGCCGGGGCCACACCGTGCACTTGTCGAACCCTCTGCACCGAGATCCTCGAGGTCACGAGCCCGA
The DNA here is from genome assembly GCA_030799355.1 of Pseudomonadota bacterium. Taxonomy (GTDB): domain Bacteria; phylum Pseudomonadota; class Gammaproteobacteria; order Steroidobacterales; family Steroidobacteraceae; genus Bog-1198. The sequence goes on along the minus strand of JALYHP010000057.1, from coordinate 15,039 downwards.
GCGAGTTCGCCGTCTGCAACCTGGGGCGGGGCCGAGGGGTTCGACTTCGACAAGCTCGCTCACGCGGTACGGGTGGCCGTGCGTCAGCTAGATCGTGTGGTTCCCGATATGGGACCCGATATCCACGAAGATGCCTCCGGCCGGCAAAAACTCCGCCATGATGGCAAGGTCCTCGACCTCGTAAAAGCCGCCGGCGAAATGATGCGCCTGAATGGTCCGAACGCCGAAGATTTCCAGCGTTGGCTGGCGGCAAACCATTACGTGACCGTTCGAAAATTTCGCCGCTACGACACCAATGAAAACTATATGGTCGTACCGAGCGAGGCCGCTGCTTGATCGCTATGGGTGTGGAGTAAAGCCATCATGAGCGGGAGCGGTCTCGGCGCGCCCTTGGACGAGCGTTCTGCATGAGGGGTTCTCGTTGCGCCTCCGTCAATAGCCAGCGACGAAAGGCGACCAAGTCGGGTTCATCCGCTCGCGTTTTTGCACATACCACGTAGTAGCCAAAGCCGGTCACCAGGGATAGTTCGAACGGCTTAACGAGCCGCCCCGTCGCCACGTGCTCCGACGCCAACGCCTTACTGGCGAGGGCGACGCCCTGGCCACTGACGGCGGCCTGTACGGCGAGCGCGCCATCGGAGAAGCGCAATCCCTTGGTGACGTTGACGCCCGTCACGCCGGCGGCTCGTACCCAATCCGTCCAGCCGGGCCAATGGCCACGATCCGGAGCCCAGTCTGTATGGATCAATGGCTGGCCCCGAAGATCCACGGGTTTCTTCAGCCGGGCCCTGCCTTTCAGCAACTGTGGACTGTAGACGGGAAATATCTCGTCCGCGAATAGCCGCTCCGAGATCAGTCCCGGATAGCCGCCAGATCCATAACGGATTCCGAGATCCACCCGCGAACGCCGCAAATCGACCAGCTTCCTCGATGCATGCAGTGACACGTCGAGTTCCGGATACTCGTCTCGAAGACGGTGCAGCCGGGGCACCAGCCATTCGGCGGCGAGTGAAGGCACGGCGCTCACGGTCAAAACGCGTTGCCCACCCGAACTCATCGTTGCCACGGCCGACGACAGCTGAGCGAATCCGTCGCGCAGCGCTTTGATGCCGGTCAGGGCGTCGGCCGTAAGACTATATCCGCCGCTATTTCGCCGCAGAAGCTTCCGACCCAGGCGGTCCTCCAGACTCTTTACTTGCTGGCTGACGGCCGCAGCCGTGACGTGCAGCTCCTCGGCCGCAGCACGGAAGCTTTCGTGTCGAGAAACCACTTCGAAGGCGCGCAGCGAATTCAAGGGTGGCAACCGTCGATGCATCGTGATGACCCTTAGATTTTCTATCGATCAATCACAGAAAACATGACTCGGTGTTTCGCCCGAGCGAGCTTAGCATTCGCGGTGTGTCAATCGTGCATTTCATCGGTCTGAATCCACATCGAGACTCATCGACGATTTCAATCGTAACGCTCATCGCTCGGAGATCATCATGAATACCGCAACGCCGCTTGCCTCTGCATCTTGCCTCAAGACGGGCCTCGCCACCACTGCCTTGCTCGCCCTCAGTGTCGTTGCATTGGCCGCCGAGGCGGCCCCGCCCAGCGATACCGCAGCGGTTACGCGAAGCGCAAAGGTGTCGCTCGCAGGGCTCGATCTTTCTAAACCCGACGGTGTACGCGTCGCACGCGAGCGGCTGCGTGCGACAGCCCGACGTTTGTGCGCCCAGGTCGCAGACGATCTCGATCTGTCGCATCAGCCGAACTTCGTGGCCTGCGTGGACGAGACGCTGGCCGCCGCACTGCGTCGGGCCATGGAGATCGGTGCCTCAACCGCAACCGCCAAGGCGGCGCAATCGGCAGTACCTTCAATGGCGGACCAGCGAACACCCTGAACTGCGGGACGGCGCAGCACCGTTGCGCATCGGCCATGGCGATCCGTGGCGAATCATGGGATACGACGGTCGTGGCGCTTGTTCGGTACTGGCCCTCGAAAGTCCGGCGAAGTAGGCTATGTCTGCGTCCATGGTAGCGACGCAAGGTACAAATATGGATCAAGCCATTACCGGCGGATGTCAGTGCGGCCGGGTCCGGTATGCAGTACGGGGTAAGCTTCGCGGCGTGATCGCCTGCCATTGTATTCAGTGTCGACGAACGAGCGGTCACTTCGTTGCCGCCACGGCGTGCCGACGTGGAACATTCACCCTGGTGAAGGACCATACTCTGAAGTGGTATGTGGCCGTACCGGGATTTCGGCGCGGGTTCTGCAACGAATGCGGTTCGAGCTTATTCTTCGAAAAGGAAGGCGACGATCGGATTTCCATTGCGGCGGGCTCATTGGACGAGCCGCAAGGCCTCAAAATTGAGGCGCACATCTTTGCGGGTGAGGCAGGCGACTACTACGAGATAGATGCGCTCGTACCGGTATCGCGAGGAGGCGATCACAACGTCGCTTTGCCGTAGATTTACTTGGCACGCGAGTGGGTCCCTTCTCGGCAGCGACGCTCGCCGCTTTCTGGTTGCCCACCCGAATCCCGTCAGTACTCCATAGCCATGAGATCCTCGATCAATCCCGGCCCGGTCGGCTCCCAGCCCAGCGCGTTGCGCGTCCACTCACTCGACGCCGGCATATCCAGTCCCGCAAAATTGGCAGCCCTACCAAAGTGGTCGGCAGCCTTCTCCGGAGGAATCGAAACCACCGGCACTTTCAGCCCAAGCCCAAGCGTTTCGGCGATCGCGCGCAGCGCCACGCCTTCTTCTTGTACCGCGTGATACACCGTCACGCCGGGTCGCGTTCGCTCGACCGCGAGACGATATAGGTGCGCTACGTCGTGCAGCGGCGCTGCGGCCCAGCGGTTCGCGCCATCGCCGACATAAGCCGAGACGCCCTTCTCGCGTGCCAGTTGCAGCAGCGGCGTCACGAGGCCCTGCTTGCGCCGATCGTGCACCTGCGGCAGGCGCACAATCGCCACGTGCACACCCCGCTCGGCTGCGGCCTTGGCCGTCTGTTCAGGCTGCCGCGGAATCATCGCCGGACTCGCCGGCGGGTCGCGTTCGGTGCGCACATGCCCGGGTCCGCCACGGGTCAATCCGGTGCCGGAGGTCACCACCAGGAGTTTGCCGGGTTCGAGGACGGCGCCCAGCGCCGCCACCGCCTTGCGCTCGGCCTCCCCGCTCTGCGCAAATTGGGAAAAGTCATGGTTGAACCCCAGATTCACGACGGCATCCATGCCCGTGGCTCCGCTGCGCAGGCTATCGAGGTCCTCGAGATCGCCGCGATGCACCTCGACTCCCGCCGACTCCAACTGCTGCGCGCCGGCATCGCTGCGTGCCAGTCCGCGCACCCGGTGGCCCGCCGCCATGAGTTCCTTCACCAGTTCCGTGCCGATAAAGCCCGTTGCTCCCGTCACAAATATACGCATGGCCCTCTCCTGCCGGTAGGGCGGCCGCGGGGGGCGCCCTGAATTGACAATCATGCCCCCGCCCGATAAAACGGAGACACCCTCCACATAGTAGGATAACCGGAGACAGTCTCCGGTTCCATACAATTGCGAAAATTTTGTATGCCGAAAAAGTCCCTCACAGCCACGTCCCCGTCGGCGCCTGCCCGCCGGCCCCGCGCCGATGCCGAGCGCAACCGCGAGCGTATCCTCGGGATCGCCAAGCAAGCTTTCGCCCGCCACGGCGCCGCCGCCAGTCTGGACGACATTGCCCGTCAGGCAGCTATCGGACCCGGCACGCTGTATCGGCACTTTCCCACCCGAGATACCCTCATCGAGGCGGTGTACCGGACCGAAGTGGAAAAACTGGCCGCTGCCGAGCAGCGCTTCGCGGCAACGATGCCGCCACTCGAAGCCCTTCGCGCTTGGATGTTGCTCTTCATCGAACACGTCGCCGAAAAGAGGCTCATCATTCCGGCGATGGACAGCGTCGCCGGTGGATCCATGCGACTCCTGGAAGGTGCCCGCTCACTCATCCACAGCGCCTTCGTTGCCTGCGTCGAACGCGCCATAGCCGGCGGCGACCTGCGCGCCGACACTCACCCCGAGGACTTCGTCCGCGCGCTCGTCGGAATCTTCCACACCACCGCTCTACCGGACTGGGAACAGAGCGCGCGCCGCCTCGTCGATATTTTGATCGCCGGCTCGCGCTCGACTCCAAAACACGCCAACGCCGACGCGCCATCCGCGCGGAAAAAGAGCCGAGGCAAACCCTGAAGCGGCGTTGGTCGAGGCAATCAGCAGGAGCGGATTTTTTTGAACTACCCGTGCGGGGGACGCACGCGGCGGGGATCGCCAAACTTCCCTTGTTGCACTCAGACGCGGATCGCCTTCTCCTTGCCCAGGCAATGGCAGCCGCTCAAATTTTGCCGGCCATGGATAGCGGCGATCACTTGCACCCGAATGATACGGGATACAAAGCCATGGCAGAGTCAATCGATTTGCGTTTGTTTACTCGGGACCCATGAGAGCTGCGAAGCCGGGGTTTGCCCCCGCTTCGCGGTCGAACATGACGGTTTTGGCACAGGCGGCGTCGCGAATTATCGCCGGAACCCGGATTCGCGAGCCGCAATGCGCGTGAATTCGGCTGCCAGCGAATCGATTCGCGCGACATAGGCGCGCGGGTCGTGATCTGCGCACAGCTGGCCCGCTGCGAAGTGAAACCCATGGCGGGCATAGAGGTCGCCCGCCCCCGCCCCGCAGAGATGAATGGTCGCGGCCAGGTGCTGCTTTTGCCGAAGCGAAGCCCCGCTGATGGCGTTGCGCGTCAGCGTGCTTGTCACATGCAGGTCCAGGTAGGCCGAGGTCAGTTCGACCGCATGGCTCGGTATGACGCGAAAATAAAGGCCATTGAACCAACAGGAATGCCGGTCGTCCCATCGGCCTTGCGCAACCACGGCATGATCATGGATGCAAAACCTCCTCGCCTCGGCGAAGGTGCCGTCGGTCATCTGATACATCCCCACCGAGCTCGACGCCGGGCGATATATCTCGAACGGCTTGGTTCTCCATGCCCAGCGCCAGTAAGTGCGCGCCACCGGGTTGCCCGCGCCTTCCGCCTGCGCCAATGCCGCCAGAAGCTCGGGCGTGATCGATCCGGTGGCGTACTCGCGGAAAATCGGCGCGTAGCTGTCCCAGGTCTCGACGGGAGACTTGAACAGCGTACCGCTGACCGGAAACAGCAGCTCGGAGGGTTTGCGGACGATCTGGTATATCCAGTTGGCCGTGAACGCCAGTACCAGACAGGCGATGGCGATGAAGGTGATTTGGAGGCCGCGCGGTGCGCCTCGGAATACGCGGCGCCAGCGGCGGCGGTTTTTTGCTTTCGGCCATAGCCAGGCCAACAGCGCCCGCGTCGTGCGTCTTCGTTCGCGCCGACCTCCGCCCTTTCGCTTGATGGATGCACGCCCATGGGGCCGCCTCGAACGATTCCGCTGCATGCTTCGTGTTCATCGCCAACGCGTTACGCTGAGTGAACCATTGTGCACGATCCGCGCGGCCGGCGGGTCAGGAGGGGACGCCAGGTGCGAGCGACCAGTGTACCGACCAGGGCGGCCAGACGCCACGGTCGTGCGGTTCGCCCTCCTGCCACAGGGTGCGATCGGCGACGCCGGCAATAGCAGCGGGAGCGGGTACCGGTGTACCCGAAAGGTTCGCGGCCAGCCGCAGTTCCCCGCCGTTGTCGAGCCGCCAGCGCACGGCCACCGCCGCGTCACCCACCACATCGAAGCGCCCGGCATTCGCTCCGATCAGTGGCAGTATCGGTACCAGCACTTCGCGCCGCAGGGCGAGCAACCGTTGGTAATACCGGCACCAAGCGGCATGCTCGGGCTGGCGCAAGTCGGCCCAGGCCAGCTTGGCCGCCGCGAACGTGCTCTCGGCTTGCGGATCGGGTATGCGCGCGCGCGTGGCCTCGTCGCGAAATTCGGGAAATTTTGCGAATTCCAATCGCCGCCCCTCGCGGACGGCGTCGGCAAGTCCGCCGTGGAAATCGCAGAAGAACGGAAATGGCTGAGCGGCGCCCCATTCCTCCCCCATGAACAGCATGGGCACCTGCGGCAGTAACAGATAAACAGCCACGACCGCGCGCACGGCTTCGGGCGCAGCGAGGGCGGTGAGACGCTCGCCGAAGGCGCGATTGCCGATCTGGTCATGATTCTGGATGAAGGCAACGAATGCCGCGGGCGGCAGCATGGCGCTGGCGGTGCCGCGCGGCGCGCCGCGAAACCGCATCATCTGGCCCTGAAATGCGAAACCTTCGGCCAGGGCCCGTCCCAGGAGCTCGGTGTCGCCCCGATACTCCTCGTAATAGCCTGTATTCTCACCGGTGACCGCGACGTGCAGCACGTGATGCACGTCGTCGTTCCATTGTGCCGTGTAATGGAGTGGCCCCCCGGCGGAGTTGCGCATCAGGCGGCGCGATTGGTTCTCCTCGTTCTCCAATAGCAAATGCACGCCGCCATGCGCGGCACGCACGCGCTCGGCGAGTTCATCGAGCACGTGGAGGCGACCGTCGTCGTGTATGGCGTGAACGGCATCCAGGCGCAGCCCGTCGAGGTGGTACTCCTCGATCCAATACAAAGCGTTGTGGATGACGAACTCGCGCACCGGCCCGCTATGCGGCCCGTCGAAGTTGATGGCCGCGCCCCACGGTGTCTTGTGGCGCTCGGTGAAAAAAGCCGGCGCGTAGAGCGGCAAATAGTTTCCATCGGGACCGAAGTGGTTGTACACGACATCGAGCACGACCATGATGCCGAGCGCATGCGCCGCGTCCACCAGTGCCTTGAAATCCTCCGGCGTGCCGTACGAGGAATCGGGCGCATAGGGCAACACCCCATCATAACCCCAGTTGCGTGCGCCCGGAAAATCCGCGACCGGCATGATCTCGATGGCCGTGATGCCGAGTACCGCCAGATGATCGAGCCGCGCAATGGCTGCGCGGAAGGTGCCGGCCGGGGTGAAGGCGCCCACATGCAGCTCGTATAGGACGGCCTCGTGCCAGGCTCGTCCTGCCCAGGAAGCGGTCCACTCATAGCCTGCGGGATCGATCACTTCGCTGAATCCGTGCACATCGTCGGGCTGGAAGCGAGAGGCTGGATCGGGCACGCGCGTGCCGTCGGGCAGCACGAAGCGGTAGCGCGTTCCGGCACCCGCCTGGGGTACGTGCAATTCGTGCCAGCCGCCCTCGCACGCCCGCATGGGAACCCAGGCCGCCGACGTCGGCGCTGCGGGGACCTGCAGTTCGAGTCGAATGTGCTGGCACGCCGGTGCCCACAGTCGAAAGCGCACACCGCCCTCTCGCTGCAGCTCGGCGCCATGCGGCATGTGATGTACTCGTGCAGTGTCGTGCGCAGACTTGATGTGCTACTCGCGTGGTCGAGACCAACGTACATTAAATACGGCGACGCCGGTGCGGAATGTCCGCCAATGGCGGCTCGGGCCATCGGTGCTATCCTACCTACGAGACGACGCCTTGAACTACACCGCGAGGCCGGGCGCGCAGCCGGGGCGGGCGTGCGCAGTCGAGGCGAGCTTGGAGCAAGCGGGAGTTGATGCGAATATCCCGTTTCGGAAACGCATCGGGATAAGCATCAGGACGAGGGGCCGATCATGCGAGGTCGAGCGGGAGCTGGATACGCGATGTGCTTCGCATGGTGGGCAATGGCCGCTCACGCCAATGACTGCACTTCGGCACGGATGACGATCGCCCACGTGGACATCACCGAGGCACGCACGGTCGCGGCCGGCACCGCCGCGGCATTGTCGGCGGCCGGCGGCATTCCAGCCTCCGCCATCGCCTATTGCCGCGTCCAAGGCACGTCGCGCCCCACCGCCGACTCCGAGATTCGTTTCGAGGTGTGGATTCCGGAGAATCGCGACTGGAACGGAAAGTTCGAACAGCTGGGTAACGGAGGCTTTGCGGGCGCATTGCCGTACGGGCTCATGGCTCACGTGCTATCGCTCGGCTACGCCGTTGCCGGCACCGATGATGGGCATCGGTCGAGCCAGATGACCGATGCCAGCTGGGCCTTGAATCATCCGGAAAAGATCACGGACTATGGCTGGCGCGCCATTGCCGAGACGACGCTCGCCGCCAAGAAGATCGTCTTTGCGGTGACGGGCAAAGCGCCGGCCAGATCGTATTTCATCGGCTGTTCCGACGGCGGCCGCGAAGCGCTCATGATGGCGCAGCGTTTTCCCGCGTATTTCGATGGCATCGTCGCGGGTGCGCCGGCGTTCGCCATGACCCGTTTGCTGACCGGCGGCGCGCTGCGCAGCGCCGAACTGGGCGGCGCGGTCGCGCGCCTGTCGGCGGCGCAATTGGCCCTGCTGCAGCACCAGGCACTGCAAAGCTGCGGCAACGGCGCGGCCTATCTGCGGGATCCGCGTCGCTGCCACATCGACCTGGCGAAGCTCGAATGCAACGGCCATGCGGAGGCCTGTCTTTCCGCGGCGCAGATCGATACGGTGCGAGTCATTTACGCCGAACGCAAGGACCCGGCGAGCGGTCGGCCGCTGTACGCGGTGCTTCCGGGGGCCGAGGCCGTCCGAGGCAGCTGGGATGTTTGGCTGACCGGTACCGAGGAACAGCCGCTCGCGGCCGGTATCGGCTTTACCTGGAATTACCTGGCCTATATGGTGATGAACGATCCCAGGTTCGATATGGCGAAAGTGACCCTTGCCGACCTGACTCGGGGGGAACGCCGGTACGCTCCCGTCATGGACGCGGACAATACCGATCTGTCGGCCTTCAAGGCGCGCGGCGGCAAGCTCATCCAATATCACGGCTGGAATGACCCCGCCATTGCGCCGGGCTACTCGTTGGAGTATCGCGAGCGCCTCGCCGCCAAGACGGGCGGCCTCGGCGACTTCTATCGCTTGTACATGGTACCCGGAATGCTCCACTGCGGCGGCGGCGACGCGCCCACCCAAGTGAACTGGCAAGGCGCGCTCGAGGGCTGGGTCGAACGCGGCACCGCCCCCGCACAGCTGCTCGCGAGCGGCGAGGCGGGATCCCAGACCCTCGACGATTTCGCGGACCGGTGACCAGCCCCGACAAGCCGCCCCCTGTTGCCATGCTCAAGTTGTCGTGCGGCCGCAGCGGCTATACGATAGGCTACGCAATGGTAATGACTGGATTCTCAATCTCGAGGAAGGGGAAACATTCGATGAAATTGGCTACTTGGATGCTTGTCACTGTCGGCTGTGCGGTGAGTACGATCGCCGCCTCTCAACCACCTCCGGGCATGCCCCCTCCGAGCGACTCACCGGAAATCAAATCGGTTCTTGCATCGCTCGCCAAGCCCTGCGCCACCGATCTTAAAACCACCTGCGCGGGCCAGGAAGGCATGGAAGAGATGATGTGCCTCGTGATGAATCAACAGAAGCTCACGCCAAGTTGTAAGGATGCGATGGCCAAACTGCCGCGTCCCGCCGGCAACTGACCGGCCCTCGCCGTGGCGTGATGGTCACGCCCGTCTGGGTTGGCTAGCGACCGCCACGGCGAGCTTGAGGTCCCCCTCAACATGAGTTCTGCCTGCGTGCACGGGCAGGCCTTTCCGCGTCATTGCAGGCACACGACCAGCTTGGCCGCGTGCGTACGCCAGTTGATCGGGATCACGAAGGAGCGCTCGTACGGCGTGACCACGCCCTCGGGCGTGTTCGCGATGACGTTCGGCACCGAGATCACGAAGCCCTTGCCGAGATCGCGACGCGCGTTTCCGGAAATGGTATTCGCCACTTCGCCCACCAGATCGCGCATGTTCGCATCGCCCGTGTCGGTTTCCTGCATTCGCATGAGCAGCACCGTGAGCATGCCGCGCGGTGCCGTGAAATAGACGATACCCTTGCGCGTTCCGGTGATGTCGATGATGCCGACGTATTCGTAGACTCCGGGCTTCCCATCCGTCACGAGGTACGGGGATCCGACCGTTGCCGGTTGGCTGGTCAACGTCTCGAAAATGCGCAGTGCGCCTTCGATGAAAATTTTCAGTTCCGTTTCGCGAAACATATCAGGACCCCGCCAGCAACTCTTCCAAAGCCCCGTTGAGTTGGCGGTCGGTGAACGGCTTGCACAAGAACCCGTTCGCGCCCCGCTCGATGGCCTCTACGGCGGTGGCTTTGTCGGCTAGTGCCGAGATGACCAGAATCAACACCTTGGGATTGATCTTGACGAGTTCCTGCACGCATTCGACGCCGTCCATCTCGGGCATGGTCAGATCCATGGTGACCACGTGAGGATTGGTCTGGCGAAACAGCTCCACCGCTTCCACGCCATTCGCCGCCGAACCCACGACCTCGAGCCGGTCGATTTGCTGCGAGCGTTCGATGCGGCGCCGGATGATGTTCGAATCGTCCACGATCATCATCTTGAGGATGGGAGCCATCGTGCTCATACCGCCGCCGCCTGTAATGCATCGCGGGTTTCCAGCGCGGGCAGAGTCACCGTGAGACGGGTGAATTTACCGGCCGCCGTGGATACGCCGATCTTGCCCCCCGACTGCTGCACCAGGTCGGCGATGAGATTCATGCCCACGCCTCGCCCGGCATCCTTGGTGGTCTGCTCCGCGGTGGAGAATCCCGACCGGAACAGCAGCCGGACGATCTGCTTGGTATCGAGCGTGGGCGCTTCCTCCGCCGTGATGAACCCGCGCTGCACCGCAGAGGCGACGATCTTGTCGGTGGCGAGGCCCTGGCCATCGTCCTCGACGGTGATCTTGTAGCCCTCGCAGCCGAGACCGGCCACGCTGATGCGTATCGAGCCGAATTCAGTTTTACCGCCCGCCGAGCGCACCGCCGACGGTTCGATGCCATGCACGACGGCGTTGCGCACCGCTTGCAAGGTGATGTCCTTGACGACGCGCCGGTAGTCCGCGGGCAGCAGTTCGAGACCGGTCACCTGCAACCGCACCGATTTGCCGCTTTCTTGCGCGATGCGGTCGGCGATCTGCCGCAGAACGTTGCTCATGTCGCTCGACTCCCCGGCCGATAATGCAACGGGCTCGGCGGACGGCAGCGTGGCTGGCGGTTTGCCGCTTGCGGCCTGCGCCGTTTCCTGAGCGCGCGAAACCAGCCGCAGCCGCGACAACCGGGACACCAGATCGCGGATCGACTGCATGTGCGTGAACAGATCGTCGAGCTTGACGATCAAGGGCAGGAAATCGTTGCCCGACAGGGACGCTTTGTCGCGCAACGCCCGCAGGTCTTCCTCGAAGCTGTGCGCACGATTTTCGATGGAGGCCAAGCCGATGGCGGCGGCTTCGCCCTTCACCGAATGGACCTGGCGGAAGATGGAGTCGAGCTTCTTGCGGAACACGGCCTCGTCCCGCGCCGGTTCCCGCAGGATGGCATTGATCATCTGGATGGAGGCGTCCGAATCGCCGAGGAACGAGGCCAGCTGGTCCGGATCGACCTGCAGCAAGCCCAGCAGCGTGTCGATTTGCGCCTGGGTCTTGTCCTGCGCGCCCCGCAATTCGGCCGCCAACGCAACCCGGGCGCTGACGTCCGACACCGAGACCAGCACGTGCGAAATCTCCGCGCCGGTGCGTACGCGGTGGAAGTCGAATTCCAGATATTGGGTCGATATACCGTCCGCGGTATCGAAAGTCACCTCCACCTCGCACAGCGGATTGATGCTTCTGACCAAATTTTCCTTGGTCCGCTCGGACCACAACACGTTGACGAACTTCATGGCCGTGTTCAGGGTCTTGTCCGGCACGATACCCTTCAGCAGATCTTCGAATTGCAGCCCCGCGATGTCCTCGCGCTTGAACAGATGGTTCATGGCGGCCGAATACGCGGAGCCGATCTTCAGGTCCTTGTCGAGCAGAAACAGGCCCTCTTTCACGGTCCGGAAGATGCTTTCGGCCTGCTGTTGCGCCTCGCGCACCTTCTTTGCCTGGCCCTCGCGCGCGATTCGCAGCGCGATCACCACGACCACGAACACCACCACGAACAAGAGCCCGGCGAACATGACCAACCGGAGTTTGCCCACCAAGTCGTCATTGCTGAGTTCCAGCTGTTCGGCGATTGCGCCAAATTCCGCATCGATCGCCGGGCTCATTTTGCGCGCCGCGCTGAGCGCCGCCATGATCTGCGCATTCAATGCTTGCCCGGCCTCGTTCAGGCTGGCGCCGGCCACTTCGCTGTCCTTGTACGGCAGGCCTTTGAAGTCGACCAGCGGCTTGAGCGCCTTGCGGTAGGCAACCCAGTCGGCGCGCAGCGGTTGCACGCTGCGGCGCAACGCCGGTTGTGCCAGTGCGGAGGTGCTCGTCACGGCGTCGAACCAACCGTCCTTTGCCTGGGTGCTCATTTGCTCGATCGCGGCGGATAACGTCGCCTCGTCGCGCCGTAACTGATCGAGCGGCGTCTGCACGAAGCCCCGCGAATTGAGCCGGTCCTGCACCGATTGCAGTACGCTCTGGATGTCTTGCGGATAGCGGCGCTGCTCGCTGACGAATTTCAACGCCGTTGAGTTCTTGACGAGTGAATTCGCCAGACGCAGGCCGGGCACGAACACGATCGCGATGAACGCAACGCAGGTCGCGCCGATGAGCATGGCGTCCTTGCGGACGGATCTCGCGCCTGCGGCGGATTTGTTGTTCCAACTGGGCATTTTTTTCATTGTGTAATACTCCGTAATGCGGACTTCTCCGCCGATACTCGCAAATAGGCCAGCGCTTCCTGGGCGGATGCAAAGCGATCGGCGGGCGTCTTGGCGAGCAAGCGCTCGATCAAGATTTGATAGTGCCGCCGGGATTCGGGAAGGCGTGGCACGGGCGTGGCACGATGCGCTTGCACGATATCGGCGATGCTCTTGCCGCGGTACGGCAAGGTACCCGTCAGCATTTCGTACAAGATGACGCCGAAGCTGTACAAATCGGTGCGCGCGTCGGGCTGCTGGCCGTCGATCTGTTCCGGCGCGACGTAATACGGCGAGCCGAGGCTGGTATCGGGCAAGGTGATATCGAAGCCGTGAGCGCTGGAGCGGGCGAGACCGAAGTCGATCATGACCAGGCGATTGTCCTGAGTGAGCATGAGATTCGACGGCTTCAGATCGCGGTGCACGATGCCGGCCGAGTGCATCACCCGCAATGCCTCGCAGATCTGCGATCCGTAGTTCACCGCTTCGGTTTCGCTCAAGGGATTTCGCAGCCGATCGCGCAGGCTCCCGCACGGGAAGTATTCGAGCGCGAGATAGCAGACATCCTCGGTGGTGCCGAAGTCGAGCACGTCCGCGATGGTGCGATTGTTGAGCTGCGACAGCAGCTTGCATTCGCGCAGGAAGCGATTGCAATCATCGCTCGACACGTCGGCGAGACGCTGCATCTTGAGCGCCACGAGTTCCGTCGAGTCGCGATGCTCGGCCAAGTACACGGCGCGCGCTTCGGACTCATACAGGGTTTTCACCAAGCGGTAACCGGGGACCCCTGCAATCGGCTTGAGCGAGGACTCCATACCGCCCGCCACGGCGGGCTGCGGCGCGCGCTTTGGGGGACTGACGATGTCGATTTCGCGCAGCGCACCGGCGAGTTCCGGCAAGGAGATGGAATGAATGGGCCAATAGTCGGTGGCCCCGGCCTTCAGGGCGCGCACCGCGCACCGCTCATCGCCCCCGCGGGCGATTACGAATAGGGGCAGCCGCGGCAGCTGGTCGTGCAGGCGCGTGAGCAGCAGCAGCGAATCGGCGCCGCCGCTCGCCTCGCCGAACTCGAGAATGAAGAATAGCGCAGAATACTGGCGCATCTGCACGGAGCCGAGCGCCTGGAAGGCCTTGAGGCTGGAGCTGTCGAAGCGCCGCTGCGTGCCGGCTTTGCGCAGCAGATCGGCGACTTTCAAGCGGATATCGAGATCGTCGTGCACGATCAGCCCCGGTACGAGGGACGCGCCGGCGGCATCGCCGGTGCGCCGCGACGAAACGGCAGAAGCCGCGGTGCTGGTGGCCATGGACATCGTCCCGGTCACTGTATTTCGAATTTCAGGCGCAGCTTGGCCGGGCGGGGCACCTGCGGCTGATCGCTCGGAATGGCCTCGTAGCGCGCGGCTCGCATGGCATCGAGCGCCGCATGATCGAATAGACCGGGAGGCGACGCGGCGGCCACCCGCGCGTCATCGACGCGCCCATCGGGAGTCACCGTGAACGCCACGTCGACCCAGCCTGCCTTGCCTGACAATCGCGCACCAAACGGATAAACCGGATTGATGGGCTTCAAGAGCTTCAACGCCGCATTCTGTGCCGGCGCCGCGGCCTTCGCCGCCTGGGGCGCTGCGCTGCGCGCCGCGATTCCTTCCTGCAGGGCCCGCGTCATGGCGCCGAGTTCGGCGTTCTGCGGATCCGCGGCCTTGAGCGCGTTCAGATAATAGGTGGCGCTGTCATTCTCGGGTTCGTTCAATTTGCCCTGCGACATACGCTCGTTGAACTGTTCCACGAGCCGCTGCCGCTGAGCCTTGGCTTGGGCTTCCTGAGTATGCAGGGCTGCAACATGAGCTTCCTGCAGCGCCTTGTCCTGCTGAGCGCGCGCCAGCGCGATTTTCGCCAAGCGATCCGCCTCCGCGTCACGATGGCGCCGCAGATCGTCGCGCAATTGCGCGATTTGATCCGGCTGCAAGGATTTGGTGCGCGCCGCGTCATCGAGCTGAGCGGCCGCGCGATCGTAGTTGCCCGCATTGATGCTCGCTTGAATGACGGACGATCCGAGTTCGGCGCGCATCTGCAGCACGCGCGCATCCAACGCTTTGACGCGCGGATCATCGTGGATGATGCTGCGCGCGGTTTCGAGCGCTTGCAGCGCGGCATCGAAGTGCCGCTGGTCGAGCGCCCCTTCCGCCTTGGTCAACAGCAACTGTGCCAGGCGGGTCAGCCCCTGGGTCGCCTCGGCGTTGCCGGGATCACGGGCGAGTACGTTGCGATAGAGCGTCAAGGCGCTGCTGTCGGCGGGCTCGATGTAGCGACGTTCGAGCACGGCCTGGGCTGCCTTCACGAGCATGACATCCACCTGCTCGTCGCCGGACGCGGGCGGGGCGGCGGGCGGCGCCGGGAGTGCGGCCG
>JALYHP010000048.1 GCA_030799355.1 Pseudomonadota bacterium | reverse complement strand
TACGGTGGCGATGAACGATTCCGTGGGCATTGCAGGTCCGCTGTTCGCGGGCGGCAACAACGGTAAGCCGAATCCCGCGGGTATCGCCGCGGACGCGACGTCGCCCGCCCTGTTGACGATCGGTGCGGCGGGGTATTCGTACCCGCAGCAGCTCGCCAACAACATCATCTGGCACAACCGCTCGTTCTACGCCAATCTGTACGGCTCGACGAACCCGCCGAACAACGTCGGGCTGCAGGGCACCGCGACCACGTACTATACGAGTGCGCGGCTGTGCTCGGCGAACAACGTCAGTGACGTCAACAACACGTGCCCCGTTCAGCTCTCGACCAGTCTGGCGGCCGGTCAGACGGCGCTGTCCACGCTGGCGACGGGTCAGTGCGATCAAACGAACGAAAGGTACTGGGACCTTGGCTTGGTTAACGATACCAGCGCTGCGCCCGGTGCCAACAAGCTGAATCCGCAATTCTCGGTACTGACGTCGGCCACGGGCTATTCGACGACGAACAATACGACCAATGACCCGCTGTTGGTGAAGCCGTACTGCAACAGTTCGCAGGCCATCAGCGCCTCGTCCGACGAGCAGGGCAACTTCGTCGACTTCCGCTACGGGCCGCTGTCGCAGACGGCGCCGGTCGCCTATCCGGCGGGAACTCCGGGAACCGCAACCGCCGCGGGCGCGCCGTTCGGCAGCTATGCGCTAGCGGGTACGAGCAGCTCGGCCTATAACGCGGGCACGGCAAGCGGTGCGCCGAACCACGACTTCGTCGGAACGACGCGGCCTCAGGGCGGCAAATACGACATCGGAGCATTCGAGCTGCCCGTTGCAACGGTGCAGGCGGACCTCGCCATCACCGTTACCGATGGCCGTACGACCGTCTATCGAGGGGACTCATTGACCTACTCGATCGTCGTCACGAACAACGGTCCGGGCTCGGCGTCGGGCGCGATCGTGACGGCTGCACGGCCGGCCGGTATTACGGCAGGCAGCTGGAGCTGGACGTGCGCGCCGGCTGCGGGCTGCGGCACCACCGCCAATAGCGGCAATGGCGACATCAACACGACGCTGGGCACGCTGGCATCGGGTGCGTCCGTGACCATCACCGCGACCGGTAGAGTGGCTTCGAACGCCACGGGTTCGATTACCAGTACGGCCAGCGTGGCGGCGCCCGCGGGCATGACCGATCCCGTGACGACCAACAACAACGCCACGGATACCGACACCATCGTGGTCGGGACCCGGGGAGCGGTGGCGTTCACGGCGGCGAGCAAGGGCAGGCTGATCGGCAACGGTGCGGGACGGACGTTGAGCTTCGGGGGGTCGGCGGGCAGCAGCACCGTGACGCTCACCGTAACCGGGGCATCGGTGACTTTCGGGGCGGCCAGCGTGGCAAACCTCCTCGGCTCGGCATTCACCCTCACCAACGACGGGTGCGCCGGCAAGACAGTATCGGCGGTGGCCGGGAGCAACAGTTGCAGCGTCACGGTGGCCTACGCGGGGGGAGGCTTCGCGCTTGGCAGGTTGTCAGCGGCGGATTCTGCCGCGGGCGGTGGGCCGCAGACGCTGAACCTGTCCGGACTCTGATGAGGAGGCGGCCCGCGGGAAAACTAGCGGGCCGCTTCACATCCGGTGATCCCGACCGGTAGTAAGATGACGGCGTACCGGCCCGCCCTACTTGAACCGCACAGACCTATCCCGACCCGTATGTCCAGCTTCACTCTGCTTCGCTACTGCATTCTGGCCGCGTTGACAGTCCTGTCGGCGTGCGTGGCACCGCGGGTGGTGCAGACACCCAAGGCGGAACCGGCCGGCCAAGCGGAGGCGATCCGGGCCAACGAGTTGCAGAACGACATGCGCAGCTGGGCGGCTGCAAACGGCACCTACCTGAAGCGCACGTGGGGCGTCGACGTGGTCGGGGTGCGGCTGGTCTCGAGCGACTGGATGCTCGAGTTCAAATACCGCGTGCTCGATCCGGTCAAGGCCGCGCCCCTGTTGGATCAGCACGTCAAGCCCTACCTGGTCGACGATGCCAGCGGTGCGCGGCTCGCAGTGCCGGCGATGGAGAACGTCGGCGAACTACGTCAGCACACGACGCCGGATGCCAACCGGATTTATTTCATGATATTCGGCAACGCCGAAAAGATAGTGCCGCGCGGCGGCCACGTCAGCGTCGTGATCGGCGAATTTCAGGCGTCCGGCTTGCCGGTGCAGTGAATCTTCACGCGCCTCGCCGGACCTAAGCTCAAGGAGTTGAATGTATGAACCCAGGTTCTCGCGCGATGATTTCCGGATTTCTCGGTGTTGCCCTGGCATGCGCTGCGACCGCGACCCTGGCTGCCGCGCAGCTACCGGTGGAGCAGATTCTTGCCCGCAACGCCGCGGCGCGCGGCGGACTGGATGCGTGGCGCAAGGTGACGGCCGTCTCGATGACCGGGCAGATGGATGCCAACAAGCCGCGTTCCTCGCGCCCGGACTATCATCCGCCCATGGCGAATCCCAAGCGCCCAGCGTCGGGCGCAGCTCCCGCGGCACCGGCGGACGACCCGAACAAGGTCATCGAGCTTCCCTATCGGCTCGAGATGAAGCGCCCGCTCAAAACGCGGCTCGAGATTGATTTCAATGGCAAGACCTCCGTCCAGATCTACGACGGTGTGCAGGGTTTCAAGATCCGGCCCTATCTCGGGCGTGAGGGCGCCGAGCCGTATACTCCGGCGGAGCGCCAACTCGCGGCCGCCGAGCAGGAACTGGACGGACCGCTGATCGACAACGTCCGCAAAGGCACCCAGGTGGCGCTCGAGGGCGTCGAGAAGGTCGAGGGCTCGGATGCCTACAAGCTCAAGCTGACGTTCAAGAACGGCACCGTGCGGCACCTTTGGGTGGATGCGGCTTCCTTCCTCGATGTCAAAATGGACGGCACCCGCCACATCGACGGCAAGCCGCGCGAAGTCGACACCTACTTGCGCAATTACAAAGCGGTCAATGGCCTGATGTTCCCGATGTTGACCGAAACCGTCATCCAGGGCGTACCGGGTTCGAGCAAGCTGACCGTTGCGAGCGTGTTGGTCAATCCGGCGATCGACGACAGCCGTTTCAAGGTGGACGCGAAACCCGCCGTCGCCGCGCAAAAGTCCGGGGCCAAGCCGTGATCGCGGGATAGCACGAGGATTCATGCGCCGTTCGTGCCTTGCCCTGCTTGGAGCCGTGTGGGCTGTATCCGCCGTTCCCGGCATCGCGGGGCCGGCGGCTCTCGCCGGGTCCGCCGGCGAATCGATCTATCGCCGCGGCGCATTACCGGCCGGGGCCGAATTGACCGGCATTCGCGACGCCGGCACCGTCGTCACGGGCGACACTGCCGCCTGCGTGAACTGTCATCGCCGCAGCGGTCTCGGCAATGTGGAAGGCGACATCGTGATACCGCCCATCATCGCCAAATATCTCTACCGTGGCCGGGCGGCGAACACCGAGGATATGACCCTGCCGCACGTGCCGGGCTGGGTGCCGCACGGCTGGACCTATACGGACGAAACGCTGGCAACGGCGATCCGTACCGGCGTGCGGCCGGACGGTCAGAGCATGAATCCCTTGATGCCGCACTATGCTCTCGACGATGTGTCGATGGCGGCTTTGATCGGCTATCTGAAGGATCTGACGAGTCAGCCGGTACCCGGTGTCACGGACACCACCCTGCATTTCGCCACCATCGTCACGCCCGACGCCGATCCCGTCGAAAAGAAGGCGATGCTGGAGGTGCTCAATCGCTTCTTCGCAATACAGCAGAATGTCATCGCTGCCGAATCCCGGCCCATGCACGCCTCGCGCGAGATCATGTACCGTGTGACCCGGCGCTGGCAGCTGCATGTGTGGGAACTGACCGGCGCGCCGCAAACCTGGGAGCGGCAACTCGATGAGCACCTGGCCGTCGAGCCGGTTTTCGCGGTGATTTCCGGTCTTGGGCGCCATGACTGGCGCCCGGTCCACCGTTTCTGCGAGCGCAACGCCGTTCCGTGCCTGCTGCCCAACATCGATCTGCCCGTGGTCTCCGAGAAGGACTTCTATCCGGTCTATTACTCGCGCGGCGTGCTGCTCGAATCCGATCTGATCGCGGCGCGCTTATCGAGCGACGGCGCGCAGCGCCCGCGGCGGCTGGTCGAGGTATACCGCGCGGATGACATCGGCGCAGCGGCCTCGACGGATCTCGAGGCGCACGCACGCGCCCTCGGAATACCGGTGTTGCGCCGGCCTTTGCCCGCCGCAGCGAAGCGCTCTGAGCCTGCGGGCGACCTCGGACGCGCAATCGCCGAACTCCGCGCCGACGACGCGCTGGTGCTCTGGCTGCGGCCTGCCGATCTCGCCGCGCTGCGCGGCCGGCCGGCGACGCCGGCCGTCTATGCATCGGGCTTGATGGCGGGACTCGAGACCGCGCCGCTGCCGACAGCGTGGCGCGCCGCTACGAGTCTGACCTACCCGTTCGACCCGCCGGACCAGCGCCGGGTCCGGATGAATTTCCCGCTTGGATGGTTCAGGGTGCAAGGCATCGCCGTCACGGCAGAACGCGTCCAGACGGACACCTACCTCACCTGCGTCATCCTGTCGGAAACGCTGGGCCACGTGCTGGACAGTTTCGTGCGCGACTTTTTGCTCGAGCGCATGGAGATGATGCTGAGCCGGCGGCTCGTCAATGGTTACTTCCCACGCCTCGGGCTTGCACCGGGGCAGCGCTTCGCATCGAAGGGCGGTTACCTCGTTCACTTGGCCGAGGGAAGCGGCAAGGTCATCCTCGACAGTGAATGGATCACGCCGTGAACACCGAAGCAATCCACCTCTATTCAAGGCCGAATTCACCATGATGGAAATCTCCATTCGCCCGCAATGCCGCCGGCTACGCGCGCGCAACGCCGTCCTCTCCGCTTGCCTCGCAGCGCTCTTGGCCGGGGTATCTTCCTGGTCCGCCTGCAAAGCCGAGGATGCATCCGTGCGGAGTGAGCCGCCGGCGGACGCGTCGAGGGCGTCACCAACTGCGCCGCAGCTTTCGGCCGAGGAAATCCTGCGGCGCAACGCGGCCGCGCGGGGCGGCCTCGAGGCGTGGCGCAAGATCAAGACCATGGTGCAGATCGGGCGGATCGAACGAGCAGGCGAGGTTCCGGGTGCGGCCGCGCACGCACGCCTGACGCGCGACGCGAGCCAGATCGTCGGATTTCGCCTCGAACTCGCGCGCCCCAACAAGATGCGCTACGAGTTGACGTACCAAGGAACGACCGCTATTCAGGCGTTCGACGGGAAGGAGGGCTTCACGGTGCAGCCGGGCCGGTCGGGCGCGGTGGCGCGTCCCTTCTCCGAGAGCCAGACCCGCGCGGCGGCCGACCAGCTCGATCTCGAAGGACCTCTGCTGAACGCGGCAGCCAAGGGTACGGTGGTCAGGCTCGAAGCGGTCGACACGGTTCGTGATCGGCCCACGTACAGGCTGTCCCTGAGCATGAAGAGCGGCGTGACCCGGCACGTCTGGGTGGATGCCGAGACCTTCCTCGACGTCAAGATCGACGGTACTCGACAGATCGGCGACCGGACCTGGCCCGTCGAGACGTCGTTCGAGGATTTTCGCAAAGTCGGCAGCATTCAAGTGCCGTATCAGATCGAGACGGCGGTGGGCGGCGTGCACACCATGGAGAGCGTCAAGCTCAGCAAAGTCGCGCTCAATGTTCCGCTCGAGGATTCCCTCTTCACGTTGCCGCGTGCCCCCGCGGCCGCCCCGGCGCCGTCTAGCACGGAACCGCGCCCATGACCAACTCGACGCAGCTCGCCGGAATCGAAGGGTTTCGCAAGAGCCCGATGGGCACCGGCATTTTTTGCGGCGGTCAGGTAGGCGCTTGTTACCATGTCGCCCGGTCCATGCCTCGCGACATCGAAGTTCCCGCCGCCCGAGATGGCCAAGATCCGCACCGCGGGGAAGTTCTGGACGTTGGCCTCAATGACACTCACGCCACTGACTACGGGCATGATCATATCCGTGATGACGAGGTCGGCGGGGACGCGCCGCAATTCGGCGACGGCATTCACCGCATCGTCGATGGCGCGAACGGCAAAACCTGCTCGCTCGAGCACGCATTTAATGCCATCGCGCACGTCGGATTCGTCGTCGATGATCAATACGCTGCCGAGAACAGATGGAGGCCCGCGCCGACCACGGCCCGCAAATCGACCGACGTGAGATGGGCGTCACCGATCCCACGGCTGAACGTCCGACGAATGGGCTGCGACAACCGGTTGCTCAGAAAATAAGCAATGGCGATAATGAGGCAGGCGTATGCCCCCAGGAGCAGCAACATGCGATCGAGCGCCAACTGAATGCACTCTTGGATGGGCCGCTCATCGAAAACCGAGGCGAGAAGGGCAGCGAAAGGGGAACGAAGTGCGTGAAGTGGCCGTTAAACGAGCCTGGTTGGCAGCGGCGCTCGCCATGGCGGCAATGTTGTCGGCGCGGGGAGCGTCCCGCTCGCTCGACGGCCTCATCGAATCGGTGGTCCGTAGGGGCGCCGACGCGGTGTTACCGGCCCGCCTTTCGGTGGTGCTCGGCGTGACTGGCGTCGAACGAACGACGGCCGTGAAACAAGCCGTGATTCGGGACCGGTCAGCAATACGCACCTTCAACGTGTGCGCGACCAACCCTGACGATGTGGTGATTTTGACTTACGACGAACAAAGTCGGTCGACCAAGGCCTACCTGCTATCGGCGAAAGGTGCACTGCGCAAAGCGGTCAATTACCAGGCGGGCGCCCCCGCCAATGTGCGCTCGCTGGCGGAGGCGCGCAGTGATTTCGCCGCGGAGATCGGTTTCTGGACCGATTTCGAGCATCAGCGGGCGGTGACCAAATGACCGACTCCGGGACGTCGGGTGCAGCGATCGGCCATCAGGTGTTTCACCCATAGCCGGGGGTCGGAAGGCCGCCGATAATCTGCCTGGTCGGGTGCGGTCACCGGATCAGGAGTTATGTCCATGCGTGTCGCGATAAGAAGGATATGTACCGCGGCCGGCGGGACGGGCCTGTCGCTGTTCGCCGCCATTGCCGTGGCGGGTGCGCAGCCGGTCGCGGGCGATGCATCGAGCGTCGCCGATCCGCAGGCACATCACGAGCCGAGCCGCGACTCCAACGTGCGGCGCTCAGAGGCGCAATACGCGATTCCGAATGTGAAATTGATACGCGATGACGGCAAGTCGGTGGATCTGGCCGCCGAATTGGACGACGGCAGACCGGTGGTTCTGAACTTCATCTACACGAGCTGCACGACGACCTGTCCCATGAGCAGCCAAATCTTCGAACAATTTCAGGATGAATTGGGCAGTTCGCGGGAAGCGGTTCACCTCATGTCCATATCCATCGATCCTGAGCAAGATACGCCGGCCCGACTGCGCGCCTATGGCGGGCAATTCCACGCGGGGAAGGGTTGGAACCATTATTCCGGCACAACCGCGTCGAGCATCGCGGTGCAACGCGCCTTCAACGCTTATCGCGGCGACAAGATGAGCCATGTACCGCTTACGCTGGTACGCGCCGCTCCCGGCAAGCCCTGGGTTCGTTTCGACGGTTTTGCAAGGTCCGATGAACTGATGGCCGAGCGAAAACTATGGCCGGCAGAGCCCGCTTCGGCGGCCGCGCTCTCCCTGGTCGTGAGATAAGGTCGGTCGCCGAGAGGGAGCGGTTGCGCGGCCTCTACGGTGTTCTACTACCTTCGAGTGACGGTTCGCGGGAGTAGAGTCAGGCAATGTCGGCATGGCCTATCGCGATTCTCATCTTGGCCGCCGCTGCAGCGCCAGGATTTGCGCGCGCGGATGTGTACTCGTTCACGGATGCCGACGGCGTCGCACATTTCAGCAACGTGCCGTCCGATTCGCGCTACCGGCTGCTGATCGCAACGCCGAACGAAACACTGGTCGCTGCGGCTTCATCCAAAGCGCATTCGATCGATTGGCTCGCGCGCTCTGCGCAGTACGACGGCGTCATCAGCGGTGCGGCGAAGTCCGCCACGATTCAAGCGGCGCTGGTGCGCGCCGTCATCGTGGTCGAGTCCGGGTTCAACCCCCGCGCCATTTCGAAGAAAGGCGCGATCGGTCTCATGCAGTTGCAGCCGGCGACGGCGAAGCGCTACGGCGTTAGAAATATTTATGATCCGGAACAGAACGTGCGCGCCGGCGCGCGCTATTTGAGCGATTTGCTGGCGCGCTTCGACAGCAACTTGGAACTCGCCCTCGCCGCATACAATGCCGGCGAAGAAGCCGTCGAACGCTACGGCCGCCATGTGCCGCCGTTCCGCGAAACTCTTGCCTACGTGCCTTCCGTCATGCGGGTATATCAGCGGTTGATGGATCAAGCTCACACGGGTTGACCCCCGCGGCCCATGCGCAGATTACCCTCACCGCGCAGGCGACCACCACGACACTTCCCGATGGCCAAACGGTTCCGATGTGGCTGGTCATCATCGACGTCGTACTGCCGGGTATGGACGGCGTGGCGGCAATCAAACGGATTCGGCAAGACTACCCCGGCGTGCGCATCATCTCCATTTCGGGCGGGGGGAATTTCGGGCTGATGGCCTACCCACCCGAAGCGATTTCTACCGCCGTCTACCCGCCTGCCTGTAAAGTGGCGGGAGCGGACGGGACGTTGGCGAAACCATTTGAGACTGCCGAACTGCGGCTGCTCGTCGATCAATTGATGGCGGCCGAGCGTGCCTGAAGCTTCCGAGACCCGCCGGGCGCGCGCCCGGCTTGCGTTGCAATCCCGACGCTGGGTTACTTCACGTATTTCAGAACGTGTTCGCCGAGGATGATGTTGTCCTGGTTCTGCAAAACTTGGCGTTTTACGACTTTTCCGTTGACGCAAATCCCGTTTACGCTACCCAGATCCTCGATCGTCGAAACGTTTCCGATGGTTTCCACGTAGCAATGATGGCGGCTGATATACGGTGCATCGAGGCACAATGAGTTATCGGTGGCTCGACCGATGGACGTGCGTCCCGCTTCGAGCGGCAGGGCCGCGATTTGTGTCGAGCGCAGACATACGATGAGTCGCGCACGCTCGGCCGGAGCCACGTCGTGCTCCGGGGCGTCCCCCTGGGCGCTCGAACTCGTTCTGTCGCGAGCCACAGCCTCGGGCCAGCGCGAATCCTGAGTCGCCAGTAATATTTCCGCACCACTGACGTGGCCGGCAGCGCGGGCGCACGCCGCATGCAGAGCGGTATCGCAAAGCACGTTGACGAGGCGGGCGGCTCCGGCGGTGTGCTGGAAGATCATCGCGTAAGCGTCCGGCGTGAACAGTTCCTTACCCCCGCCGCCGGCAATCTCGAGCCGACGCTCGACATAGGCTTTCGTGCCTTCGGCGGAAAGCGGAGCCAAACGAACTCGATGGGGTTCGTCTGCCGTGTCGAAGCGCGGGAGGTTTTCGACTCGCTGCCAGTCGCCTTCCTTCCCGGCGAGCAGGATCTCCAAGCGCGGTGTGCGATTGAGAATTTCACCGAAAGCGCGCAACGTTTCCGCTGCGAGCAATTGGGCGTCATCGACGACCAGCAGTGGAACGGCATCTCGGGAACCCGCGGCGGTGGACGCGGGGATGTCGGCGTCGCTGGCAATCCCCAATTGCAGGGACAGTGCCTGCAGCAACTCGGCAGCCGATATATGGGGCTGATTGATCCGGCACAGAGCGAAGTGGCCGGCAATGTCGCGCAGCACGTCCTCGAGCAGCATGGTCTTGCCCACGCCGGCCGGCCCTGTGAGTATGATCACCCGCGCCCTGCCGTGCAGGCAGTTGAGCACCTTGACGCGGGCTCGGAGGTACTCTGGGCCCGAATACAGGAAATCGAGGTCCGGGCGCAACCGAAACGGCAGTTTGTCGAATCCAAAAAATTGCGGGTACATGTACCCTCGCTGGAAGAATATAGCTACTCGATCGGCCGGGTGGCCGCGGTCGGTCAACAATATACCCGCTCATTTCGCTTTCGGCAGGCCGCTGATCGGACATAATCGATCTGACTTCGACGACCCGTTCGCAACCTCAGCAATCGCGCTGCGGCACGCCGCTGCGTCGAGCAAAAATCGTACTGTGTTTTCCTACCTTCGCCGGGCGAAGTGACTGCGTACAGTGGAAGCGCAGACGGGAGTAGCTTTGCTAACCATGCCAATACTACAGGGGCCAAGGAGCGCTAACGCCACAGGGCTTTGGTCGGGCACCCGTGCGTGTCGGTCCTCGCGGACCGCGGGGTTCACGCTGCTCGAACTGCTGGTGGTCATGGTCATCATCGGCCTATTGGCCGGATTCGTCGCGCCGCGCTACTTTTCGCAAGTCGGAAAATCCCAGGTCAAAGCAGCCAAGGCGCAAGTCGATGCGCTCGACAAGGCCATCGAACAATTCCGGCTCGACATGAACCGCTTGCCCACCACCGAGGAGGGCCTGGCGGCGCTCAACGCGTCGCCCGCCAACGAACCGAATTGGGCCGGGCCCTATTTGAAAAAGGACGTGCCTCGCGATCCCTGGGGTCACCCCTACGTCTATTTGGCACCTGGCACCCACAACAACGATTTCGACTTGATGTCCTACGGCAAGGACGGCCAGCCCGGCGGCACCGGCGAAAACGCCGACATCGGGAACTGGTAGGGCATCGTGGAATTTCGTGTCAAGGCACTGGACCGCGAGCAGAGCGTCCTCGCGCAGCTGGTCGATGCCATCGATGAATCCGATGCGCGACGCCAGCTCGGGTTGCTGGGCCTGCGCGTCATTTCGCTGACCCCCGTTCGCCAGGTACGCCTCTTCGCGCGCTCGGTGAAGGTCCCGTTGGTAATTTTCAGCCAGGAACTCGTTGCGCTGCTGGATGCGGGCCTGTCCTTGGTAGAATCGCTCGAGGCACTGACGGAAAAGGAGACCAGTGCCGCGGTGCGTCGGCCGCTGGAACAGATATTGGGTCGCCTGTACGAAGGGCAGACCTTGGGCGCAGCGCTCGCAGAGCATCCTTCGACTTTTCCCTATCTGTACGTCGCTACCGTCCGCGCCAGCGAGCGCACCGGGTCTCTGCGAGAAGCACTCACTCGCTTCATCACCTACCAGCAGCAAATCGACGCGCTGCGCAAGACGCTCGTGAACGCGTCGATCTACCCGGCCGTGCTGCTGGGGGCCGGCATCTTGGTAACGCTGTTCCTCATGGGCTACGTGGTTCCGCGCTTCAGCTCGATTTACGAACAACTCGGCTCCGACCTGCCGTTCGCCTCGCGGCTGCTGTTGCAGTGGGGCCAGATGCTGGAGGCGCACACGGTATTGGTGCTCGCGGTGGGCGGTGTTGCCGCTGCCGGCCTCGGGTATGGGTTGTCGCGGCGAAGCACGCGAGCGGCTCTCGGCGCTTGGTTCGCGAAGTTGCCGGCCATCGGCCGCCAATTGCGGCTATACCAGTTGGCGCGGCTCTATCGGACGGTGGGTATGTTGCTGCGAAGCGGTATGCCGGCGGTGACCGCCATGAGCATGTCGTCGGGGCTCCTCAGCGAGACCCTGCGTCCAGCTTTTGCCAAGGCGACTCAAGCGGTGCGGGAAGGACAGTCGATCGCCAATGCAATGGAACAAGAGGGACTTACCACGCCGGTGGCGGCTCGCATGCTGCGCGTCGGCGAACGTAGCGGCAACATGGGCGAAATGACCGAGCGGATCGCTGCGTTCTATGATGAGGAGATCGGCCGCTGGGTGGCCATCGTCACGCGACTGATCGAGCCGCTGTTCATGACCATCATAGGGCTCTTGATCGGCGTCATCGTGGTGCTCATGTATTTCCCGATATTCCAACTCGCCGGAAGCGTCCAATGAACGCAGTAGTCCCGCTTCCCGTGGCGCCGCCCGCGGATAGGGAATCGCTGCCGCCGGAACCCCACAAGGCTGCGAATGCCGTAGTGCCGGCGGTCTCCGTACCCGCGGCGCCGCCGGTTGCGCTGGACGAAGCGGCCATCGCCGGCGCGATGGCCGAGGCGGCACGCACGGGCCGCTCGGCGATCGATGTACTGACGTTGGCGACGGGACGCACGCCCACCGACTTGGCACAGGCTCTGGCCAAGGCTCTGGACTATCGCTTCGTCGATGCCGACGAGCTTGGC
Organism: Pseudomonadota bacterium; assembly: GCA_030799355.1. Lineage (GTDB taxonomy): Bacteria > Pseudomonadota > Gammaproteobacteria > Steroidobacterales > Steroidobacteraceae > Bog-1198. The sequence continues at coordinate 81 of JALYHP010000048.1, read as the reverse complement.
ATGCTCGAGCCCGCGTTCAACGTGCTACCCCCGTCGGAGGCCACACGCCGCTGTTGCGCCGTGGTGCGCACCGCCGACGGC
>JALYHP010000035.1 GCA_030799355.1 Pseudomonadota bacterium | reverse complement strand
CTTCTTCAACGCGCGCTCGGAGGTGTTGTTGTCGAGGGGCGCTCCTTCCACCCGCAGGAACAGGGTCAGTTCCGACCAGCGCTTTTGCATGTAGAGGATGGCCGCGCGTTTGCTCATCCACTTCGCTCCGTCTGCGGGACACCCGCAGCAGATCGAAGTCTCTCATTTCTACGCTAGCAATTTGTCCAGAAGTCGCTGAAGCTACACAGAATCGCGGTTGAAGGTGCCTCTAGGGTTTCCTTGATTTCCGTGCCAAATGTGCCGGTACTTTCTCTCGGTAATTGTAGCGGTGGACCTAGCTTTCCCTAGGCCGGTCAAGCACTTGCTGTTCGTGGTTTCGATGGGCGTATTGTGGCGCACATCGGGAGGCAGAACATGAACGACTGGCAGTCCACGTATCTGGGTCGAGGCGCGTTGCCGCGTGACTTGAGCGGCTTCGAGATCGAAGCGTTCTTTACGTATTCCGAGTCGGAACGGCGCGTCATTGACGACGAACGTCGATCGCCCGCCCTGAAGCTTGCCCTGGCGCTGCAGATTGGTTTTCTGCGCATGACCGACCGTTTGCTGGAGGCGTTGCGTATGGTGCCGCCGGCACTGTGGCGCCACCTGGGAGCGCAGTTCGAGATCGACGCGCCGGACTTGGCTTCACTTCGCACGATGTACCGTCGGCGTCGCACATTGTTTGAGCAGCAGGATCTGGCGTGTTCCGTGCTCGGATTTCACGACGTTACCGACGCACAGCGACACGCCTTAGTCCGGGCGCTCGCGCGAATCAACAGCCACAGCAGCCGCGATCCCTTCTCCATGGCGCGTCAAGAATTGGGCCACGCCGTGCGCACCGCGTTCTTGTTACGTTGGATCCGGGACGGGCATCTGCGTCGCGAGGTGCACAAGGGCACGACGAAGGTCGAGCGCAGCCATCAGTTCACGAAATTCTTGAATTTTGGTTCCGAGGGGGGACTACAGACTAATAACCCGGCGGACCAGGAGCAGGCCATTGTCTACAACGAGTTCGTTGCCAACGCAGTGGCAGTGCAGACAGTGGCTGACCAAACGCAGGCACTCCACGAGCTGCGGCGGCGTGGAATCGAGATTGCGGCGGATCTCGCGCACTTCACTCCCTATCCGACCAGCCGAGTCAAGCGCTTCGGCGAATTCCCGGCCCGCATTTCGACCGAAATTCCACCACCGAACAAGCACTTACCGCCGCGGCAGCCAGCACTGGTGGCGCAAGCAGCTTAGACTCGACTCGATTCCGTTGCATGGGTCAAAAGCACGAAAGTCCTATTTTCCGGCGAACTTCCCGGTAGGCCTATGCAGGTCGAGGTCGCCGCCTCGAGCATCTCGACCCGAATGGCAACCTTGCGGGCCTGAAGTTCCCGGACGATCTCCTTGCCATCCTCCAGCGATAAGCCCAATTCCTCCCCGCCCATGACGACCCCGGGGCGTGCGATCGTTGCTACGTCGCAGGTTTTGACCACTCGTCAAGCCAACCGCGCTTCGATGCGAACGACAAATTCCATGGTTGCGTCTCCGTGGATTCGTACATCTACAATGCGCCGGATCCAACCCGAGTGTGCGTTCTACCCCGAACATCGTTCCACGTCCCGACATGCAGCATGTTTCTCGGCGTCGACATAGCGACGCTATCTGCACACTCCCAGTAGCGGTATGCTACGCAATCCGGCCACGGCAAGGACGTCAACCTCTCCCCGCATTTCGAGGCTACCTCAATGATGAGCACGGAAGAACCCTGCGCCCGCATCTTGCACCTCTCCGATCTGCACTTCGGGCTACAGTTTCAAACCGACAAGTGGCAGGCACTCAAGGATAAGGCTCGGGAACTCAAGCCCGATCTGGTCGTGGTGACCGGCGACCTGGTCAATACGCCGTGGTTCTGGATGCTTTCCAAGGCAGGCGCGGGACTTCGCGAATTGTATGCGCATCTCAACCCTGCCATATCGACTGCGACGGCGGCGGCGCCACCGTGCGAGGTTTGGGTAATACCGGGGAATCACGACACACGTATTTCAGGACTTCTACCGGTGCAGTGGCTTTGGCCCCTGGCATTGGGTGCCTTTGTGTTGGCCGCATTGTGCTTTGCCGCGCTCTATGCGACACCACCGCTGCCTCCGTGGGCGTCGCGCGGCATTGAGTACTTCGGGATCCTATTGGGCATAATCGGCGTCATTTCGGTCGGACTGCGCTCGGTTGTGCGCATCGACCTTGAGCGGGCCTGGGGCAAAGAACATTTTCTCAAGGCGGCGCGACGTGCCAGACGAGTACCCATCGGCATCGTGCCGTTCGACTCGGCGTCCGAAGGTGTTTCGTGGGCACGCGGCCGGATTCCCAAGGCTCGCGTGGCTGGTTTCCGAGCGGAATTGGACGCCAGCACCGGCGTCACCTGGATCGCCGCGGTTCATCACCATCCCTTGCCGCTCCCCTACGATCACCGCACCGAGCGAATGATGGCGATGGACAACGCCGGCGCTTTACTGAGTGAACTCGCGGCCGCGGGGATCCGGCTCGTGTTACACGGACATAAACATCACCAGCACTTTGCTCGCATCGTCATCGACCCCGGCCATTCTCAATATGCCGAGGTTGCCGTGCTTTCGGCAGGTACACCCACTGCCAGCAGCGACCCGGGCGCTTTCTGGCACGGATTCAACTTGATTACCGTGCATCCCGATCAGCGCGTAAGGATCAGAATGTTCGAGGCGCCACCGGGGGGTGGCACATTCCGCGAGCGTGAGCCTCTCGACTTAGCCCCTGAGGAGGAGCAGGATCGACGCCGGCACCTAGCAGATCGCGAGCGGCTCAAGATTGGTTGCGAACGCATGCTCTGCATCGCCGATATCGATGCGTACGGCGATGCCCGCTTCTACCGCGAGTTTCGCGAGGTGCGAACCGAACACCACGCCATCGATCAATTGCCAGGCCCCTATACGGCTGGGACCAGCAGTGGCTTCATCGAGACCTATCGAGCCTTGTCGATGAGCAGCTGGGGACCGCTGGTTGATCTGAAGATTCTCAAGGGAAGGACCCTCAGCCGGGTACCCGCCGCGATCCGATTCGGAACAGCGGGTCTGCAACGCGAGATGGCCCCCATTAATTTTCTACTGGAGTTTTATGCCAACAATGCCTTTGCCTTGAATCGCTGGCAGTACGAGCACATGTATGCGGGGCGGGAGGCACAGGAGCGAAATGAAGTCGTCTACTTCAACGTGCCCACCGATATTGCGGTACGCGAGGTGACGATTCACGTACGCTTTCCCGACGAGGTTCCACTTCCTACCCGCTTCGACGTGCGGCAGAAGAGCGACGAGGGCGATGAGACGCATGCGCGGGCATTGCCAGCGCAGAACGTCATGCGCATCGACAGCCAGCGGATCGTGCAAGTGCGCGTTCCCTATCCGCGTCTTGGCTCGGTGCTCGAGATCCGTTGGGAGCCCCAAGAGAACAAGTATCCCCGCGACGGCACACCAGAAGAAATCGACATCCGGCGCGCCGTCGACTTGCGCAAACATTTCGGGCGGCTCCAGTCCGATCAGGTTCCCGACATGCTGGTATCGCTGTTGGAAGAACTCGAGTTGGCGGCACGTGATGAACTCGGTATCGGCGAGGAGCAGCAGCAGCGCGCCTACGACGTCGCGATCTTCGTCTTCGATCCCAAAGAGAAAAGGCTCCGCTATCTGGTCGGGAGCTATGATGACGAGACCGATCCTCGCCGTAATGCGCGCTACTCGTTCGGATTGGGACTGCCGGGGCGCGCCTTCAAGAGCGGCGCCGTAGCGGCTTTCCGTCGGCCGGCCTATTCGCCGACCGAGAGGCCCTGGGGTTATGTCTTTCCAGACGGTCGCCCGGTGACCGATCCGGCCGAGGTGCCGGAGGCGGTCATCTTGGCGATTCCAGCGGCGCCACCCAACGCCCGCGATTGGCCTTATGCTGTGGTGCAGATCAGCACCGATCACGCGGGCGTCCAGTTGAAAACGGCCAATACGCCGTCAGATAATTCTGTCGAGCGATTCTGTGCGGCAGTCCGGGGGTTGACAGAAGACTTTGAGGCATTATTCTAATTAGTCGTTGATTCAAGGAGGGCACGAACCCGTGGAAAAGTTCACTGTACCGATCTCCAAACCAGCAGATTTTGGCGTTTCGAATCAAGAGGTTACGGAACTCGTAACGCGAATTCGCGTGGGCGGCACTGCGCCCTCCGCCGATACTAGAGGACATAATACACACGGCTCGCCCAAGCCGCCTCCTGCTGCGCCGCGCACCCGGGTTCGCTGATCACTTCGCTCGATCATCATATCACCGTGCATGCTGCGTCGCAGCATGTGATTCGCCACTTTGGCCTAAAATTCTATTGCGTTCCTGTGTTGTAGATTAACCACATTAGGAAATGGCCGGCATGGCACCGAATCCGTAAACTTCTTGAGTCATCCGCAGGAAATCGTTACTTTTGCCGCCTTTCGACAAACACCCTTTTTTTGCGAAATTGCTTTTGGCCGGACTTGCGTTTTTTCGGACCGTTGACGGACATTGGACTGAGCGCCGGATGTAATGGGTCATCTAGCCCCAACTTGGTTAGCTTGCCCGTCATTGCTCTACCTTCGCGAGAAATGTCGGTGGTGTCATTTGACACTCGGATCCAGCCAACTCTATTTGCATACTCCCGAGCCGCCGTAATCTTACCCTCAACAATCAACCGTACGTAACCTTTTGCGACATGCTGATTGTCGTGCACGTCAACCGCCACGATACGGCCGCCGACATCGGTGCTGACCTGAACACGCGCGGCCTGCACATAGGCGTCATCAGTGGACTGATAGCGTCCGCCCCTAAAGTAGAAGCCTAGGAGTGTGTCTGAGTAACGGTTCGTGAAGGTGGCCGATTGTCATTGCTGTCAGCGGGAACCGTTAAAAACAGTGGGGTCGGCCTAGACATCGGAGTAGCTTTAGGAGGACGGCGATCGCAAGGAGAAGCGAATGAGAATGCTCATCACGGTCGAGTTTGCAGGCAGGCACGAAATCCGGGTCGCATCCAATATTGACCATCGGTCGTGGGCTGGAGGATGTGCAATCCGGGAACATCGGTTTGAGCCTCGAGGAAGCCAAGAGTCTAGTCAGCGCCGTCCAGGATGAGTTTGTTGCCGCTCAAGCGGCGGAAATTGTGGAAATGCACAGGCAATGCCCTCGTTGCCCCAAAC
>JALYHP010000006.1 GCA_030799355.1 Pseudomonadota bacterium | reverse complement strand
TACACCATGGGTCTGGGTCGCGAGGGCAGCGACCCGCAATTTCCCGGGCAGGTGCTGCAGAACCTCTGGGGGGAGATGCCCCAGCGAATGTTCTACAACCGCTGGGCGGAATTCATGACGGCCACCGCAGGTGCCGGCTGGCCCATGCCATCCGCCGCCACGAAAACTTCGTCGAACGGTGCCCGATAATCATGGCAAACACGGCCGGTATTACCGCTGAGGCCAAAGCCGCGGTCACGTTCGAGAACACCACCAAGCTCATTGATACGAAGGATTACCGAATCCAAATCAATGAGGCCGGTAAAGGCCATCCGATCTTCATGATCCATGGCGGAGGTCCCGGCGCGACGGGTTGGAGTAATTTCTCGCCGAACGTGGCGGTCCTTTCGCACAAGTACCGCTGCATCGCCGTCACCATGCCGGGCTGGGGGGAATCGTCTCCTCAGACCGTCAAGACGGGCCGCGACGGGGTCGAGGCCCTGAGGCAGCTTGCCGACTCGATGGGCATCGAGAAAGCCGCGTATGTCGGCAATTCGATGGGCGGCGCCGCCTCGGTTCTCTTTACCGCCCAATATCCGAACCGCGTGTCGCACCTCATTACCATGGGGTTGGGCAATCCGGCGGGAGTGAGCTTGTTGCAACCGGCGGGCCCGTCGGAAGGCATCCGCATCCTTGTAGAGGCCTACCGGGACCCTTCCCCGCACAACATGAAGCGGCTCGTGCAGATCATGTGCTATGACTCTGCGTTTGCCTCCGACGAGATTGCCCAACAGCGTTCCGAATTGGCGCTCAAATTTCCGGAGCATAACCAGAATTGGCTCGAGCTGTTGCGTGCCGGGCCCCCGATGGCGCTTCCTGCGGATATCCTGACCAAGCTATCGACTTCGAGCGTGCCGACACTGCTGATCCACGGGCGGGACGACCGCACCGTACATTTCGAGGCGAGTCTGCGCATGCTTCCCCTGATCCCCAACTCACGCATGATACTCATCAACCGATGCGGCCACTGGGCCCAGCTCGAGCACCCGGCGGAGTTCAACCGCTTGGTCGATGACTTCGTCGCCCACGCCTAAGAGGAAACTGCAGCCAATGGCTTCCACGAACACGGCCGCCTGGATTCCGGTTTGCGCGATCTCCGACCTTCCTGTAGGGGAGGCCACGACATTGAAAGTTGATCCGCCGGTCGCGGTATTCCACGTTGAGGGTGCCTTTTACGCCATCGACGACACGTGCACGCACGAGACCTATTCATTGGCGGAAGGGTACATCCAAGGTACCCAGGTCGAGTGCGCGTTGCATCTGGCGAAATTCGATCTGAAGACCGGCGCGGCGCTCTGTCTACCGGCGACGGTCGGCGTGCGAACCTATCCGGTGAAGACGGAGAATGAGCAGGTTTTCGTGGATCTGAGCAGCCGTGGGTGAGATTTGGTCGCTAGCTATGTGATCGTCGGCGCGCCGTTGGCCGGATTGAGCGCGTCAGGCCGTCACCGATCGCGAAAGTCATGTGCGGGGTCCGCATCTGGCTTAGGTGCCAAAGCAAGGAAACCCTGACCTCCGGCACGGCATCAGAAGGAAATCAATCATGGCGAGCACTCTCTAGGAACCGGCATTGTCCGCGCAACTCACGTCAAATGAAGCAGCTTGGGGGTTGTCCGGGGCTCGACGCACCGTGGCGATTGCTGCGGTCCTGGCGGGCATGGTGCTCGTGGTGTTGGATGCCGCCATCCTCAACGTGGCGCTGCCGACGATTGCGCGAGCACTGCATGAAACGGCCGCGATGTCGGTGCGGATCATCACCGCTTACCAGATCGGTCTGATGATGACCCTGCTGCCCGCTGCCGCGCTGGGGGAAAGCGTTGGCTATCGCCGGGTCTTCGCGGTCGGCATCGCATTGTTCACTGCCGCCTCGGCGTTGTGCGCGTTGTCGCCATCCATGCCCTGGCTGATCGCGGCTTGCTTCCTGCAGGGTCTCGGCGGAGCCGCCGTCATGGCCTTGAGCGTCGCGCTGTTGCGCTTTATCGTCCCACAACGGCAGCTCGGCGCCGCGATCGGCTGGAACGCGCTCACCGTCGCGCTGGCCTATGCTGCGGGCCCTACGATCGGCGCGGTAATCCTTTCACGTGCGGGCTGGCCGTGGCTGTTTGCCATCAACATTCCGCTGGGCATGGCAGTACTTCTCGCCTGCCGTGCACTGCCGCATGTCGCGGGAACTAGACGTCGACTCGATATATCGAGTGTGGCGCTGAACAACGGGGGCTTCGCGGCGCTGGTTGTAGGCGCCGAAATATTGCCGACAAGGCCGGCGCTGGCTGTGGTCCTTCTTGTGGCTGCCGCCTGTACCCTAACAGCGCTGGTTCGGCGGGAGATGTCGAGCGTCGCGCCATTGGTCCCGCTCGACCTGCTGCGCGGGGGTCCGTTCCGCCTTGCTGTGATCGCCTCGGTCTGTTGTTTCGCAGCCCAAATGATGGGCCTGGTTGCGCTGCCTTTCTACCTACAGCATAAACTCGGGCAGGCCGCTCTGACGACCGGACTCTACCTCACCCCATGGCCGCTTGCCGTGGCCGTCGCTTCGCCAGTCGCCGGCCGTCTCGTCAACCGCGTATCGACAGCCAGTCTTTGCGCGGCCGGGAGTGCGTGTCTTGCGTTTGGGCTCGCGGCGGCCTCGCTGTGGCCGCTGCAAGGCGACCTGCGGCCGCTCGTTCCTCTCACCATGCTGTGTGGCTTGGGGGCTGCCATTTTTCAGGTGCCCAATAATCGCATCATGTTCCTGTCGGCGCCACGCGAGCGTAGTGGCGCGGCGGGAGGTATGCAGGCTACGGCCCGTTTAGCGGGTCAAATCGGTGGTGCCCTCATCATGACCATGCTATTCGCGCTGCTGTCCATCGATGCGGCGCCGCGAATCGGTCTCGGCATCGCGGCCGCGCTGGCGTTGACGGCGGGGCTCGTGAGCATGCTGCGAAGCCAACCAATGCAGAGCAACGTGTCGATGAGCTGAATGCGGCCTTTGCCGCCGGCCAATGCGTGAGGACGACCGATGATCACCAATGAACTGCTGAAGTCGTACGTTGACCCGAAGAACGGCCTGATCAGTCCGCATATTTTCTCGAGCCAGGAGATTTACCGTCCCGCAGAACATGAAGCGACTCGTACAAATCATGTGCTACGATCCGTCGATTGCCTCCGAAGAGATGGCACAGCAGCGCTCCGAACTCGCTCAAAGGTTTCCGGAGCACAACAAGAATTTTTTCCGACGACTTCATCGCCAATAACTAAGGAGGAGCCGCAGCGATGTCTTCCACGAACACGGGCGCCGCTTGGACTCGAGTGTGCGCAATCGCGGATCTGCCGTCGGGAGAAGCCACGACATTGAAAGTAAATCCCCCGGTCGCGGTGTTCCACGTCGAAGGGTCGTTTTACGCCATCGACGACACGTGCACGCACGAGACCTATTCCTTGGCGGAAGGGTACATCCAAGGTACACAAGTCGAGTGTGCGTTGCATCTGGCGAAATTCGATCTGAAGACCGGCGCGGCGCTTTGTCTACCGGCGACGGTCGGCGTGCGAACCTATCCGGTGAAGACGGAGAATGAGCAGGTTTTCGTGGATCTGAGCAGCCGTGGGTGAGATTTTGAGCAGCTCCGCTTCGTGTCGCTATGTGATCGTCGGCGCCTCGCTGGCCGGCTTGAGCGCTGCCGAGACGCTACGCAGCAGTGGCTATGAAGGGCAGCTGGTCATCATCGGGGCGGAAGAACACAGGCCCTATGACCGGCCTCCTTTGTCCAAGCAAATTCTCAATGGTCAGTGGTCGCCCGAGCAGGTATTTCTGCGCAAGGACGCGGACCATGACAAGTTGGGGGCCGTCTGGAAGTTGGGTCGGCGGGCGGCGGGCCTGGACCTGCGGGCACGCGCCGTAATCTTGCAGGATGGTGAGTGCATCGACTTCGACGGCCTGGTGATCGCCACCGGCGCCACTCCGCGGCGGCTCCCGGGCCTCGCGCAGCTCGAGGGTATCCACGTCTTGCGGACTCTGGACGATGCCATCGCCATCCGGACACGGCTCGAAGGCAATCCGCGGGTTTGCGTGGTGGGAGCGGGTTTCATCGGCGCAGAAGTCGCCGCCGCGTGCCGCGCCAGGGGGCTGGAGGTGACGGTCATCGAAGCCCTTGCCGCTCCGCTGGCTCATATCCTGCCCCCCGAACTGGCGTCGGCTTGTGTCCGGCTGCATCTTGACCATGGCGTCGACATGCGGTGTGGTGCGACCGTCGAGGGCTTCGAGGGCAACGGCCGTGTCGAGGCCGTTCGCCTCTCCGGCGGGCAGCGGATTCCCGCCGACCTGGTCATCGTCGGGATCGGGGTTGTCCCTGAGACCGGCTGGTTGACGTCCTCGGGGCTTGCAGTCGACAATGGGGTGTTATGCGACGCAACACTGGCCACGGCGGTACCTGGCATCGTGGCGGCGGGCGATGTTGCCCGCTGGCCCCATGCGCTTTTCGACGAGACTCTGCGGATCGAGCACTGGACCAACGCCCTCGACCAAGGCGCGGCGGCTGCCCGCCGCTTGCTGTTCGGTGACGGTTATACGCAACCGTTCGCGCCCGTCCCCTACGTTTGGTCCGACCAATACGAGACCAAGATCCAAATGGTGGGGCGAATCAAGCCGGGCGACGAGGTGCGCCTGGTGCACGGCTCCTTCGAGGAAGGGCGATTCGTCGCTCTGACGGGCCGTGCCGGGCGGCTCGTCGGCGCGTTGGCCTTCAACGAGCCGCGCAAATTAATGGGCTGGCGAAGACCCATAGAGGCCAGGACGCCCTGGTCGGATGCGCTCGCGAACGCCGGACCTTCCAGCCGCGTTGGGTAAACGGCCCGTTATCCACATGCCCTGAGAGCTTGGGGGTGGCGAGGGATATCGGTCCCCGCCCGGCGCGGAGCCGGAGGATCGATCATGCTTGCCGGAAGAGTCGTCATCCTATGAAAGACGACGGACGGCCGGATATCGATTGGGGGATGCTTTACACGTGAACGATCAGATTTCACAACTGGATCTGTTGGAGGCGAACGTCCAGAAATTGAGCGAGCGCATTCCCGATGTGCCGTTGACGGGTATCATGCTGTGCCGCCTCATCATGCATCTGGGCCGCGAGATGGCCGCCATGCTGGAACATGAGATCAGGCCCTATGGGTTGGCGGAAGCGGAGTTCCGTGTATTGACCACCTTGTTTTCGCAGCCCGAGGGTGTGGCGCATCCCAGCGATCTATGCATGCGGGCCTCGCAGAGCCCCGCGAACATGTCACGCATCAGCGATGCCCTGGTGAGCCGAGATCTGATCACCCGCGTGCTCAGCGTGCACGACCGGCGGCGGATGGTGTTGCGAATCACCGCGCAGGGCGAAGATCTGGTGCGTGAGCTGCTCCCTAAGGTGTTCGTGCCGCTACGGGCGATGGCGATGAGCTTTCCGCAGGATGAACAGCGCGCATTGGTCGCGCAACTCAAGCGGTTCGGGCTGCAGCTGCGTGAGCAGACAGTGCACGAGCTGCCGCAGAGCGCCCCATGATGCGCACCTCATGGACCGTCGCGGCGGGAGCGATGATCTGCGTCGCCTGTACCGCCGGATTGCCGCCGAGGCCGAAACCCGTGCAGCTGGCGGATGCGGTACCGCTGCAGGGTTTCGCAACGGCCGGCGGCGGCGAATGGCCGGCCGAGCATTGGTGGCAGCGTTATCGGGACCCGACCCTCGATCGGTTGATCGAACTGGCCACGGATTCCTCGCCGACCTTGGCGACGGCGCACGCTCGCTACGACTCGGCGCGGCAATCGGTTCGCCTCGCCGGTGCGGCCTCCGGCGTTCGAATGGATGCCAGCGCCGACATCGACCGTCAGCGGCTGAGCGACAACGGGCTCGTCCCGCCCACGCTTCTCGGGTTCCATTGGTACAACCAGGCTGATCTGGGATTGCAGGCGAGCTACACCTTCGACTGGTGGGGAAAGCAGCGCGCTGCCGTGGAGGCCGCCATGGATCAAGCGCACGCAGCTCAGGCGGATCGCAGCGCCGCCGCACTGCTGCTCGCCAGTTCGGTGGCTGACACCTATTTCGGCTGGCAGGCCGATCAGAGCCGTCTGAGCCTTGCGCGCGCGCGCGCCGACGCCGTGCTGCGCGAGGGTGCCATCGCCGCGGCCCGGGTCAAGGCGGAATTGGACTCCGCGGACGAACTAGACCGCTACGCGCTCGCGGCGGCCGATGCGCAGGAACAGGTCGCGATGCTGCAGGGTTCGGCGACCTTGCGGCTGATCGCGTTGGCTGCGCTGGCGGGCAAACCATTGGCGGAGTTACCGCCGCTGCAGGCGAAGGCGCTGCCCACGGTCCCCGACAATTTGCCCGATGACGTCAGGATCGATTTGATCTCGCGCCGTGCCGACATCACTGCCAGCCGCTGGCGCGTGGAAGCGGCGCAAAAAGATCTGGATGCCGCGCGCGCGGAATTCTTCCCCGATATCACCATCAACGCCTTGGCGGGCCTGTCGAGCATCGATCTGGGCAAGCTGTTGAACTACGGCAGCCGTATACCCCAGGCGAGCGCCGCGCTGCACCTGCCGATATTCGATTCCGGGCGCCTCGAGGCGCGCTATGGAGCCTCCCAGGCGTCGGTCGATGCGGCCGTGGCGAGCTACCGCGACACGTTGGTGTCGGCGGCGCGCGATGTGGCGACGCAAGCATCGACGCGAGCGCAGATCGCGGCGCAACGCAGTCAACGGCTCATCGAGGTCGATGCCGCGCAGCGACTGCAAACCAGTGCATCGGCCCGGGTGAGACAGGGAATCATCGACTCGAGAACCGAATTGACGGCGACCGAAGCGTTGCTCCAACAGCGGGATGCCTTGCTGCAACTCGATGCGGCCGCCGTCGCGGCGGACATCGCGCTGCAGCGCGCGCTGGGCGGCGGTTACCTGAGCGCGCAGAAGCTCGCCGCTTCTGCCTCGCCCTCAACGAAAGCCTCGCCCTCACCGACAGCAATACCATGAGCGCAACCCTCGAACCCGCAGCCCCCGCCGACAATGGCAAACGGACCAAGATCCTTATTCTCATCGCGGTATTTTTCATCCTGGTGGGCGCATTGTGGGGCCTGTATTGGGTGCTGGTCCTGTCGAAGCGCGAGCGCACCGATGATGCGTATGTGAACGGCAACAAAGTCGTGATCTCGGCTCAAGTGCCGGGCACGGTGATTGCAGTGCTCGCGGACGACACTCAATTGGTCAAAGCCGGCCAAGTGCTGGTGCGGCTCGATCCCATCGATGCCGAGGTCGGCCTCAGCCGTACGGCCGCCGCGCTCGCGCAGACGGTGCGGCAGGTGCGCCAGGAAAAAGCCGCGGCCGATCTATATGACGCAGCGGTTGAGACTCGGCGCCTCGAGTTGATCCGCAGCCAAGCCGATCTGGCCAAGCGCGAGCCGCTGCTCGCCGAGCACGCGATTGCGGCTGAAGAAGTGCGGCACGCGCGTGAGAGCGTCGAACTGGCTCGCTCCGCGTTATTGCAGGCGCAGCGCCAATCGACCTCCTCGCATGCCTTGGTCGAGGGCAACGCCGTCGAGGACAATCCCGCGGTGCTGCAAGCCAAGTCCGCCTATCGCGATGCGTGGATTGCGGCGCAGCGCAATGCCGTCGTCGCACCGGTGATGGGATATGTGGCTGAACGCAGCGTGCAACTCGGCCAGCACATCGTCGCGGGGCAGGCGCTCATGACCGTGATTCCGCTGAACTCCCTGTGGGTGGATGCGAACTTCAAGGAAGTACAATTGCGCCATCTGCATATCGGTCAACCGGCCGAAGTACGCAGCGATCTGTACGGCGGTTCATTCATATTCCACGGGCACGTCAAGGGCATGTCCGCCGGTACCGGCGCTGCGTTTTCATTGTTGCCGGCTCAAAACGCCTCCGGCAATTGGATCAAAGTCGTCCAGCGTGTGCCGGTACGCATTCAAATCGATGACGACGAATTGGCGAAATCGCCGCTGCGAGTCGGTCTGTCCGCCACCGTCACGGTGGATACCACTCATCGCGATGGACCGGTGTTGGCGCTCGACGGCACGGACAAACCGGTCGGCGACACGCAGGTCTATACGCAGGATCTGGACAAGGCGAATGCCGAAGCCGAGGCGGTGGTCCGGCGCAACCTCGGCGCCGCGCACTAGGCATCGATCTGGTGGCCGAGACCGCACAGCCCTCGCAGATCACACGGCGTGCCGCGCGGCACGCTGATCGGCGCGGGCGCGGATGCGCCGCTCAACCCGTGCGCGTGGCCGGCGCGCACCGATGCGATGGCTCGTGACGGCGTGGACGGCGGCGCAAATTCGCCGGCCCGTGCGGGCCGGCAGGGCGCTAGGGCAGGGATAGAACCACTTTGACCGACGAATCCGCCGCGGATTTTTCGATATAACCGATGCCGTAGCGATCGGTCGCGACGAATTTTTTTATGTCGGCCGAGGAGGACAGGGTCTTCGGCGGCAGGCCCCTTCCGGAAAATATCAATCGCGACCAAATGGCTCGAACCTGCGCCGCCGATTTGCCCGCCACTTTTTGGTAGAAGTCGGCTCGCAGCGGTGATCCTTCCGCTTGATCCACCGGTTGCGCCTTGAGGCCGCCCGGCATCGTTGCGGTCAGGCCGAGAAACAGCTGCTGCACTTGATCGGCCGTCACGCTGACGGTGGGATTGCTCGCGTTGACGATGATCACCAGCTGCTCGGCCGTCACGGCGCGGGTGGTTGCCATGGTCGCCAGGGCACCGCACACCGCCATCGCGATCATCTTCCTGGTCGTGCTGTTCATGGTCATTGCCTTAAAACACGAAGTCGACGGCGACGCTGAGAACATTCGTACTATTGCCGAATCCGGGCTTGACACTGCTGAAGGGGAGGTTACTGATCGAGTCGTGGATATGATCGAATTGGATCTTGAAATCCACGGATTTGACCAAATCCGCGCGCAGCCCGACGCTGAGTGTGCTGTCGCTCAGATCACTCAAAGGAATCGGGATCGGAATCCCTGGAAAGAACGCCACTCCGGCAGGCCTCTGGCCTCGGGCGTACAGGGCATACGGCAGCCAGCCGCCCGTGCGGTAGCCGCCGAGGGCGTACCAACCGTTGAAATTGGAGGCCGCCCCGCCCGCCACTCGTCTTTGGATGAATTCGCCCTGCAGCACCACGTTGTCGTGGTCCATGGCCGCGCCGATGCCGTTGAAGCTGTAAGGTTGGCTCGTCAGCTGGCGGCCGGCGATGAAAACGTCCACCTGCGTTTGTATGTGGCCGAGCCGCACGGTTCCGAGGCCGCCGTCCCAGCTCGCATTGAAGCCGCGCAGAGTATGCCCGTAGAGCCTCGCCATGGTACCCAATTGGGTCCCGGTGCTTCCGGCGAGGCCGCTCACCGTCACACTCGAGGCGTTCATGGAGTATTGATAGGCGATATCGGCGCCTCTGTAGCTGTCGAATGTGGCCTGCGCATACACTTGGTTCGGTGCGATGATCCAATTGTTGGCGAAGCCGATGAAGCGGGAATCGGAGATCAAAAAGGTGGGCAGAGCCATTTTACCGGCACGGATGCTCAAGCCCGCGAGCGGCTTCACCTTGACGAATGCCCACTGGATCTTGGGATCGAGCGTGTCGCGAAAACGCTGCTGCGCGAGGCCCTGGACGGTTGCCGACAGCCAGTCGGTGGGCGTCACGGTTCCCTGCAGGCCCAGATTGCTGGTGAGCTTGAAGTCGGGTCGCCGGGTTGCCCCGTAGGTCTGGCCGCCGGGCACGTATTGCGCCGCATCCGTATCGGTTCGCGTGACCCCTGCCGTGCCGAAGCCGCTGAATGAGAACAGGTCGCCGAGCTTGTCGGCGTGAACCGTGGTCGCCGCCAGGCTGCTCAGCAACACCGATAGGGCCGCACCCTTGCTCATACTCGCTCCGTTCCGATACTCAAGTCTTATTCTTGAAGGGCGCTACGCGGCATTGCGTGAGCCGCAGCTGCCGGCAACGGAACGCCAACTTTCATCGCCGCTCGTTGCCGTGCAGAGGGTGACGGCCATGGGGGGTATAACTTGAGGCGTCCGCGGGAGGGCCGGGCTTCTGCAGGGCGGCACGTTGCGCGAAGTGTGACGGGGCGCTCGCCGAGGGGCGGGCGGTGGCCCCGGCGTTGGCGGCCGCCTCAGCGGGCGGCGGGAAACGGATCGCGCAGGCCCGCCCGTTCGAGCAGGGGCATGACTTCGCGGATCCAGCGGGCCAGCCCGTCGGCGAAGTCGATCCAGCACAAGAGGAGGCCGTCCACTCCGGCGCCCGACAAGCGAACGCAACGATCGGCTATTGCCTCGGCGGTGCCGACGAGGGGAAAACCTCCGGCACCGGCGATATATCGGTTCTTGAATGCGAGAAAAGCTTCCGCCGACATCATCTTCGACTGGGCGCCCAACATGCTCATCATGGCCTCGTTGGCGTCGCGGTCCGCGTGGTCGATCACCCGCTTTTGGTAGGCATTCGCCTCTTCCTGACTGTCTCTTTGAATGACATACGCGACGGTCCACACTTGAACATCGCGTGCATGGTCGCGCCTCGCCGGTTCGCGATACGCCGCCACGTCGGCGTTTGCGACATCCGGATCGTCGGAGCGTAGCAGCGTAAAACACAAGTCCGCGTACCGGACGGCAAAGCGCCGGCCCTGATCGGAGCCGCCGGCGCTCATGATGGGCGGCGCCGGTCGCTGTACGGGCTTGGGAAAGGACTCGCCTTTTTTAATGGTATAAAAAGAGCCCTGGAAATCGAACGCATCGCTCGAGCCCCACAGCCGCGTGACCACCTCCATCCATTCTGCTGCCTGTGCATAACGCTGTGCATGTTCCAGCAACGGGGCTCCGAACATCAGGAACTCGGGCTCGTTCCATCCGGCAACCACGTTGAGCGCAAAGCGGCCGCCGCTCACATGATCGATGGTCGCCGCCTGTTTCGCGGCAATCACCGGATGGATGAGCGACATATGAGCGGTCGCCAGCACCGCACTATGACGAGTGGCTTGCGCGAGGCCGGCGGCCCAGATGAACGGGTCGTACACGTCCAGGGTGGCCGCATTCGGCGAGTTATGGCTTCTGCCGTATTTCCAGCGCGCGAACGGCACCAATGCCTCGAACCCCGCGGCATCGGCGGTCGAGCCGACCTCGAGAATGCGCGGCCAGGTGGGCACGTACAATTCATCCAGCAGCGTGTTGCTCGGCGCCTGGCCGTTGAAGCCGAAGACGCCGAGTTTCAGCCGGTTGGTGTTGAAGAGGGGACTGGGCGCGATCATCGGGTTGTCGGCACGCGAAGAATGAATGAGTGCATGTGAAGCCTTTCATTGGGCGATCCCATCGTCCGCCCACGCAAGGGGCAACTGCCGCAATCGCCGTGCCGGCAAACCCTGCCACTTCAGCACCCCCCCCCCACGATATTGGCTGCGAGCGCCGCGGCATGAACCTCGTGGATCACGAGAAGCGTGCGGCACCGCACAGACGTGCGCTCCCATTGCGCCCACCGTGCGTCGGGACATATCGCACCGTCAGTGCCGCCTTGAAAACCAGGAAGAGAATGTTCATGAGCATGATCGCTAAACATCGTCGGTGCACGGGCCTATTGATGATCGCAACCCTCGTGGCCTTTGCCGCAGGATGCGGAACAAACGGCAAGCAGGCCATTCTCGGCACGAGCGCCGGTGCCGCGCTCGCTCCCACGGTAACGGCGGTGGCTCCCGCTAATGGCGCGACCGGCGTGAGGATCGCCAATACGCTCATCACCGCCACCTTCGATGAGCCGGTCGCTGCACTTTCTGGCGGCGCGAGTTTCACGGTGACCTGTCAAACGCCATGCGTCAATCCCACGGGCACGGTGGGCTTGGATGTCACGCAGAAGGTGGCAACATACAGCTTGACGTCGGGGACCTCTCTCGCACCGCTCACTCTCTATACCGCCACGGTTACCGGAGCGACGAGCGTTGCGACGGGCCTCGCACTGTCAAGTCCTTACGTTTGGCACTTTACCACCGGTGCCGCTACGCCCGCGCCCACGGTGACCGCCGTAGCCCCCGTCAATAATGCGGTGGGTGTGGCGCTCAATCGGGCGATCGTCGCGACCTTCAGCCAACCCATGAATCCGATCACCGGTGCAGCGAGCTTCACGGTGACCTGCGCGGCGCCCTGCGTGAGCCCTGCCGGAGCCGTGGCGCTCGATGCCGCCGGCACCAACGCGACGTTTACTCCCGCGGCGAATCTCGCGCCGCTCGTGCTCTATACCGCCACGATCACCGGGGCCACCAGTCTTGCGACGGGGCTGGCCTTGGCGGCTCCTTACACCTGGCACTTTACGACCGGCGCTACGGCGGACACCACACGTCCCGGCGTTCAGCTCACGGCTCCGGTCACGACCACGCCCGGACCGACGACGGGCGTGCCCACAAACTCGGCGATCACCGCGGCGTTCACCGAAGACATGGCGCCTTCGACCATCACGGGAACCAGTTTCACCGTCACCTGCGCCGCCCCTTGCGTCTCGCCGGCGGGTGCCGTGACGTACCAAGTCGGCGCGCGGACGGCGGTATTTACACCGACCGCGGCGCTGGCAACCTCAACCACCTACACCGCGACGATCACGATTGCGGCCACTGATTTGGCGGGCAACGCCCTCGGTGGCAATCAGGCCCCATTGCCGGCGGCCAGTAACTACGTCTGGACTTTCACGACGGCGGCCGCCGCGGCCGTCGCCGGCAACATCACCGTGCAGTCCACCAATCCGTCGGCAAACCAGACGGGCGTCTGCCCGAATGCCTCCGTCAACGCGACCTTCCACGTGCCGTCGGGTTTGCGGATGGATCCCAGTACCATCGATGCCGGCACCTTCACGCTCACAGGCCCCAGCCCCGCGACCACCTCGGTGGTGGCCTCCTCGGTGGTACTCGATGCCGCCACCGGCACCATTGCCACCTTCACGCCGCAAAGCGCTCTTACGCCGAGCGGACTCTATACGGCGACGCTCGTAGGCGGTGCCAATGGAGTCAAGGATCTGGCGGTTCCAGGCAACGACATGCTGAACGACTACGTCTGGACGTTCACCGCAGGTCCGGCGACGGGGAATTGTCTTGCGCCCATCGCCTTGGGGTCGGCATCGCCGTTCGGCGACTTCGGAGGCACCGCCGGCATGACCAACACCGGGACCTTGACCGTGATCAATGGGGATATCGGCACCATTGCAACGGCCACCTCGTCGGTCACCGGGTTTCATGATACGGCCGGTGACGTCTACACGGAGTCGACGGCGAACATCGGCGCGGTCAATGGGACGATTTTCACGTGTACCAATTCAACCACGGGACCCACGGCAGCGGGCCCGAATGCGGCCAATTGCAGCGTTGCGACCCAAGCGCGGCTCGATGCGCAAACCGCATATCAGGCGTTGGTGGCGGAACCCTCCGGGGCGAATCCCGGCGGCAACCTCGCGGGGCTCACGCTTGCCCCCGGGGTTTATACCGCTCCGGCAGGGTCATTCATGATCCAGGGAGGCAATCTGACCTTGGATGCGCAGGGCAATGCCGCCGCGGTTTGGGTATTTCAAATGTCCACCACGCTCACCGTCGGAGGGCCTGGAGCGGCCGCTCCGCAGAGCATTATTTTGGCGGGAGGGGCACAGGCCAAAAACGTGTTCTGGCAGGTCGGCAGTGCCGCCACGATCAATGCGGGAGGCGGCGGGACCATGGTCGGCACCATCATCTCCCAAGCTGGGGCGGCCTTCTCGACTCTGGGCAACGTTGCGGTCGTCACGTTGAACGGCAGGGTATTGTCTTTGGGAGCGTCGGTGACCCTCGTCGACACCGTCATCAATGTCCCTGCCCCGTAAAACCGCACCTCATTCCTGGAGAATACGATGAAATTATCAACAGCCTTGGGGATGCTCGGGGTGATGTCGTTCCCCGCCATCGCGAGTTCGATTGCAAGCGCGGCGGATTCGGGGTGGTACGTCGGCGGCAATGCCGGACAGTCGCGAGCGAAAATCGACAATACTCGGATCGCCGGCGGCTTGACGGGGCAAGGCATTGCCACCACGTCCATTCGCGATGACGATCGCCATTTCGCTTACAAGCTATTCGGCGGTTACGATTTCAACAAGTATTTCGCGCTCGAAGCCGGCTATTTCGATTTGGGTAGATTCGGATTTACCGCCAACACCGTACCCGCAGCCGGACTGACGGGCAAAACGAAAATGAACGGTGCAAATTTCGATGTCGTGGGCACGCTGCCCTTGGCGGACAAGTTCTCCGCCTTTGCGCGTGTCGGCTATACCTATTCCTATGCCAAGGACGAGTTTGCGGGCTATGGGGCCGTCATCGTGCGCGACCGCGAGCGCAACCAGCATGCCTCGAACTACAAGTTCGGGGTGGGTCTGCAATACGCGGTGACGGAGTCGTTCGGCCTGCGCGCCGAGGCCGAGCGCTACCGGGTCAACGATGCGGTGGGCAACAAGGGCGACATCGACCTCGTGTCGGCCGGCGCGGTGTATCGATTCGGGCGCGCCCCGCCCGCCGCACCGGCCGCAGCACCCGTCGCCGTGGTTGCCGCCGAGCCGGTCGTGGCACCCGCGCCCGCTCCGGTGGAGCCGGCGCCGCCACCGCCGCCGCCACGAAGAAACGTGAGTTTTGCGGCCGACTCGTTGTTCGAGTTCGGTAAAGACACGATCAATCCCCGGGGCAAGCAAGCGCTGCAGGACTTTGCCATGGAACTGCAGGGCACTCGCTTCGAGGTCATCACCGTCACGGGTTATAGCGACCGAATCGGCTCGCATGCGTACAACATGAAGCTCTCGACCCGCCGCGCCGAGGCGGTAAAGTCCTATTTGGCGGACCGGGGTATCGCCTACGACAAGATCATGGCGAAGGGAGCGGATGGGTCCGACCCGGTGACAAAGCCCGGGCAGTGCCCAGGCGAGCGGCGCACTGCCGAACTGATCGCCTGTCTGCAGCCGGACCGGCGTGTCGAAGTGGAAGTCGTCGGAACGCAAGCGCAGGGCCGACATTAGGAGCCTGTCTGAGTGCTGCGGGGGCCGCAGCACAGTAGCGGCGCGGCCCGCGGCCGGCCACGCCCGCAGCCGCGCACGGACAGGGGCCTAGGGAACGACCACCAGGTTGGTGAAGCCGCCGTTGCGAACGGGGTGATTGGCGGCCGCCGAGTTGATATCGTGGAGCGCAAAGCGCTGATGCTCGAACACGGACAGATCGAGGCGGCCGAGCGCTGCCAGATCGGCCATTTCCTGCGCTTGGCTGGTCACGAACCAGCTGCTGCCGACGATGTCGATCTGCGCCGCCATCAAGCGAAACAAGTCGATGGGAATGGCACCGCCGGTGCCGCCGATATTGACGAATCGTCCGCCGCGGCACAGCGAATACAAGGTGTCGGTGATCGTATCGCCCGAGCTTCCCGGCCCCAGACAGTTCAGGGCGGCCTGTGCGCCGAACCCCTGGGTGCGGTCCTTGATCCAGGCCCCCGCCGGACCCTCATCGAGCGACCAGATTTCGATTCGTTCGGGCGCCAGCGCTTTTACACGGGACAACAACGTCTTGTTGCGCGCCGTTGCCAGAATGCGGCCCACGTTCAGTGCCAAGGCGTTCAGCACCGCGCCGACACCCATGGTGCCGGTCGCGCCATCGATGATCAGCGTACTGCCGGGGCCCGCGCGACTGCGCTTTAGCGCGGCGAATGCCGTGCCGAGATAACCGAAGCGTGCCGCCTGTTCGAAGGTCACCGTATCGGGGAGGCGAATCAGATTGCTTTCGGGCGCGAGCACATATTGCGCCAATCCGCCGATGGGATAGGCGGCAAATTGCCGCCGCGAAGCGGACCCGAAACCGAACCATCCGAGCAGCGTGAAGTCGCGGCACTCGTTGGCGCGATCCGCGCGGCAGGACCGGCAGGCGCCGCAGCCAACGCCCGGATTGACGTACACCCGATCGCCGGGTTCGAAGTTCTGAACGAGGCCGCCGACCGCATCGACGGTGCCGGTCGCGTCCATCCCGAAAACCGCCGGCAAGGTCGGCAACGGCAGCTGCGGACTGCGGGCCTGGCGGTTGGCGAGCACCACGGGAACATCAGGAACGTGTCTGCACGCCGCGACTTTCACCCGCACATCGGTGGGCCGTACCTCCGGCACGGGGATCTGCTCGATCACCAGCGGCTCGCCGAGGTGATGTAGCCGCGCTGCCCGCATCATTCTCGATGCCATGGACGGACCGCTAGGAGGAAGCGCCGCGCTCCTCGCGCCACAAACCGAGGAGCTGCTGAACCGGCCGGTCGGAGGCGCTGAACAGTACCGCGTCGCTCGTGGCGGCCGAGTGAGTGAGCCATGTCCAACCGGGAGTCACGAAGATATCTCGGGCTTTCCAGCGAATCGTAACGTCTCCTACCCGCGTCTCCCCCTCGCCCTCGACGCAGGTGTGAATGGTCGCGTCGGTGCTTCGGTAGGGTGCCGTCCGCAGGCCCCGCGGCAGCAACTGGATGAAGGTGCCGATGGTCGGCAGCGGCGAGCCGCCCGTCGCCGGATTGACGTAGCGCAACTTGTAACCGTGGCAGGGATCGGGCGCGCCATTGCGCGCCAACACGTCGAGCGATTCGCGAGTGCGGGTGTAGGGATAGTTGAAGATCGGCGAATTGCCGCTTTGGGGCTGCCAGTCCACGGGAAATAAGTTATTGGCATACCGGGCATTCGAATCGCCCAGCGGGCGGGTCACCGCTTGGCTATCGCTGCGGCCGGGCTCTGCGAAACTGGCGTCCAGCATCTGGAGCAGCGGAATGTCGAGCACGTCCAGCCATGTCATGGGCTCCTGGGTGTCGTTGCCATGGTCATGCCATGTCCAGCTCGGCGTGGTGATGAAATCCCCCGGATGCATCTGGGTGCGCTCGCCATCCACGGCGGTGTAGGCGCCTTTGCCCTGCAGCACGAAACGCAGCGCCGACTGCGTGTGCCGGTGCGCGGGTGCCACCTCGCCGGGCAATATCAGTTGCACCCCGGCGTACAGGGTATGCGTCGTGGATGCCAGCCCGCGCAATCCCGGATTCTCGAGGATAAGCACTCGCCGCTCCGCCTCTTTGGCCGTGAGGAGCGCGCCCGCTTCCATGATGAGCGGATGCAGTTCGGTATCGTAATCCCACTTGTAAGGCTTGACGGGAGTGGTGGGTTCTCGGGTCACCAACGAGTGCAGGCTCTCCCACAGAGGAGCGATGTTGCTCCTGTCCAGCCGATCATAAAAACGCTGCTGCACGGTACTCGACGCGACGCTCAATGCCATGGCTGATCCTCGATTGGTTCCGACGGCGTGCCGGTCGTCCGGTGGGGGTCGGGAACCGTTTGCTATGCATGGCAACCATACCATTTGGTGCCGTAAATCACTACTCGAGAACGTCCTGCGAGCGGCGCGACGGCGGGGCCATTTGACACCGCGCCATTTGACACCGGCGCCGGCCGACACCATACTATATGGTACAGTATGGCGGTCGCGGCGCGGGGGCGATCGCCGCGCGTCCCCGCCGTGGCGACCTCGTGCGCCACCAGAGCCAAGTCATGAATCAGACACTTTCCGCCTACCGCACCGCCGATGAGATCAAGGTCGTTGCGCTGGTGGGCGCCGGATCGGTCGGCAAGAGTTGGGCGGCGCTGTATCTCGCGCACGGTTTTGAAGTCATTGCCACCGACCCGGCGCCCGGATTCGAACACGAGTTGCGCCGTTTCGTGACCGATGCATGGCCGGTGCTGCGGCGCTTGCAGCCCACCGCCGCCGCCACGCCCCCCTTGCACCTATTGAGCATCGCCGCATCGCCTACCGAGGCTGCGAAACGCGGCGACCTCCTGCATGAAAATGCGCCGGAAAATCCGCAGCTCAAGATCCGGCTGATCGCCGAACTCGATGCGGTCATGCCCCCCGACCGCCTGATCCTGTCGAGCACCGGCGGCATCGGTGCGACGCTGCTGCAGTCTCAATGCCGCTTTCCGGGCAGAGTCGTGGTCGCGCATCCTTTCAATCCGCCGCATATCATCCCGCTGGTGGAAATCGTCGGCGGCGATGCAACGGATCCCGCCGCCGTATCGTGGACCAAGACATTCCTGCGAGGCTTGGGCAAGCGTCCCATCGTGCTGCAGCGGGAGGTGGTTGGGCATCTGGCCAATCGGTTGCAGGCGGCGCTGCTGCGTGAGGCATTCCACTGCCTGGTCGAGGAAGTCGCTTCGGCACAGGATATCGATGACGCGGTGCGTTACGGGCTTGGGTTGAGGTGGGCACTGATGGGCGGCCTGATGACCTTTCATCTCGCGGGAGGCGAGGGGGGCGCGGCGCATACGCTCGATCTCGCGGGGGAGGCCTTCGAGCGGTGGTGGGCCGATCTCGGCGAGTTGCATCTGACTGCCCAAGTCCGTGCGAAAATCATCGCCGGGACCGCCGAGCTCGCCGGGACGCGGTCCATCGCCGATTGGATTCGATGGCGCGACGAACAACTCGTCGGCCTCGTCCGGGGTATGGACACGGGTGAGCCGCAATCATGATGACCGCGCTCCATGGCCGGATTACCCCGCGGATCCTCGGGCCGCGAAGGAAGCTCAGGGAACCGGCCGGCCGGTGAGCCGGGGCATGGTGGAGGTCGATTCGTGAAAATAAGAATTATCGGTGGCGGTCCCGCGGGACTGTTTTTCGCGTATCTCATGAAGCGCGACGATCCTCGGCATGACGTCGCGGTTTACGAGCGGGATCCGGAACATGCCACCTATGGATGGGGTTTGGTGTTTTCCGATTTCGCGCTGTCGTTCGTGCGCAACATCGCTCCGGAGGTGTACGCCGCGTTGACCCGCGATGAGGTCGTGTTTCCGTCCGTGGCCGTCGTGCACCGAGGCCATGCCATCACGATGTCGCATACTTTCCATCGCCTGGGACGCCTGGCATTGTTGACGGCGTTGCATGAGCAGTGCCGCCGGGTGGGTGTGATCCTAGAATTCGATCGAAAGTTGAACGATGTCACGGCCTTCGCGGATGCCGACTTGATCGTCGCGGCCGACGGCGCCAATAGCGCCATTCGTTCGCGGTACCAGGAACGATTCCAGCCTTCGCTCGACGAGCGGCCGAACTTGTTGGCCTGGTTCGGCACCACCCGGCTGTTCGAACCACTGAGTCTGATATTCCGCGAAAACGAGCATGGCCTGGTGATTGCGCACACGTATCAATACAGCGCGACCCACAGCACGTTCCTCGTGGAAGTCGACCCGCTGACGTTCCGCGATTCGGGCCTGGATCGTATGAGCGAGACCCAGGGGCTGCGGTACTGCGAGCGGGTCTTTGCCGAGGACTTGCAAGGGCACGAGTTGCTGTCAAACAAATCGAGTTGGTTCAGATACACCATCGTCAAGAACCAGCAGTGGTACCACGAGAACATCGTGTTGCTGGGCGACGCGCTGCGCACCGGGCATCCCTCGGTGGGCTCGGGTACCCGGCTCGCGCTGCAGGATTCGATCGCGCTGTTCGAGGCCTACAAGGCCCGTGGGACGGATGTGCCCGAATTACTCGCGCAATTCGTCACAAGCCGGCGTCCCGGCTCCGATTCGCTGCAGAACGCCGCGATCAAGAGCACGGAATGGTACGAGAATCTCCGCGACAAGCTGTCTCTCGATCCGGTTTCCTTCGCCTACGACTATTTGCGCAGGACCGGCCGCGTGGAGCATGCCGACGTGCGCAAACGAGATCCTGAGCTTGCCGCCGCCTATGAGCGTCTGCACCCCGAATTGAATTTCTGAGGCACGTCCTCGCCGCTTGCAATCACGGACGCGCCCATGCGGCGCGCGGGCAGTGCTGCCCGGCGGCGTCATCCGCTATTTTTCAATCCGAGGCGTCTGCCGACGTAAGTAACGTCGGTCGATTGGTCACGCAACAATTGCGTGAATTCGGCCGCGGGCAGCGGTCTCTTGAAATAGAAGCCCTGTAATTCGTCGCAGGCGTGGACGCGCAGGTGGTCGGCTTGTTCCTTGGTCTCCACGCCTTGGGCGACCACCGTCAAGCTCAAGGATTTGCCCAGCGCGATGATGGCATCCGCCAACGCGCTGTCTTGCGTCGTGCCGTCGATATCACGCATCAGCGACCGGTCGATTTTGATGGTGTCGAGCGGGAATCGTTGCAGCATGGCGAGAGAGGAATAGCCGGTGCCGAAGTCATCCACGGCGATCCGAATTCCCAGCGCCTTCAGGCCGGTCAGGATCTTGAAGGTCTTCTCGACATCGTTGATCAACAGGCTTTCGTTGAGCTCTATCTCGAGCAGATGCGGGTCCATGCCGGTGGTCTGGAGTATCGATGTCAGGTCGGCGAGCAGGTGTTCGTCACCGAGCTGGCGCGCCGTCAGATTGACCGCGACGCATAAGGGTGGCAGCCCCTGTTTGCGCCAGGCGACGCTCTGTAGGCACACCGTCCTGAGCACCCACTTGCCGATGGGGACGATCAGGCCGGTCTCTTCGGCGAGCGGAATGAACTGCATGGGCGGCACGGTCCCGAGATCGGGATGCTGCCAGCGCAACAGCGCCTCCATGCCGGTGATGCGCCCGCTGGCGATGTCGCGCTTCGCCTGATAGTGCAGCCCGAATTCGTCGCGCTCGAGCGCATGTCGCAGACTCGATTCCAACGCGAGCCGTTCGAGTGTATTGGCGTTGAGCTTTTCCGAATAGAATTGAAAATTATTCTTGCCCTCGGTTTTCGCATGATACATGGCGATATCGGCATTCTTGGTGAGGGTCTGCTCATCGAGGCCGTCGTGCGGATAGGTGCTGATGCCGATACTTGCCGTGACCCGAAATTCTTGTCCCAGCAAGCTGAACGGCTTGGCGGTGGCGATGAGTATGTTCTGGGCAACGGTCGCGGCGTACTTCTCGTCCGTGAGGGCCGGCAACAGCACGACGAATTCGTCGCCGCCCAAACGGGCGACCGTATCGCTCTCGCGCACGCAGCCTTTGAGCCGGGCCGCGACTTGCTGCAGTAATTGATCGCCGGCATCATGCCCGAGGGTATCGTTGATCCGTTTGAAGTGATCGAGGTCGAGGAAGGCTACCGCCAGGGTCCGATGGTAACGATGCGCTTCGCTGATGCTTTGACTCAGCATCTTGCTGAATAAACTGCGGTTGGGCAGGCCGGTGAGGCCATCATGGTAAGCGAGGTATTCGACGTGCTCTGCGTGGGCGAGCTTGGTTTCGCTTTCGCGCACTCGGCCCTGCGCGAGCTGCCAGCTCATGCGGCCCAACAGTGCCGTGAGTGCCACGACCAGCACGCTGCCGAGCACTGCCCGCATGATATAGGCGCGCATCTGCCGCTGCGCGCCGGCCATTTGTTCATCCACCGATAGTCCGACCAGGACGGCGAGCGGAAATCCGTAAAGTTCGCGCGCGCTGGTCCAGCGCCGCACCCCATCCCACGGGCTGGTGGTCACGCGGGCGTCGGTTTTCTCGGCATCGGAGCCCGCCAGCGCAGCCGCGTAGTCGATCTTATCCCCCGAGAATACGGCATCTCCCGTTCGCCGGACCCGAAACACCCCGTCGGCTCCCAGCACGCCGAGTGCGCCATGCTCGCCCAGCTTCGACGCTTCATAGCCGCTGACCAGGAAGTCCGCGTCGATCGCGACGATGACGACTCCGTCGAACGCTCCATCGGGGGTGGTCAGACGGCGGCTGAACTGCAGCTTGCGGTCCCCGGTGGGGCCGCGCGGCAGCACGTCCATGAACAGCCCGTCCCCGCGCTGGGTGCGAAAGATATCCTCATCGGCGATGTTGCGTGGTTCGAACGGGCGGGTGCTCTCCACGATGGTGCCGTCACGGTCGACGATGGTGACGGTGAACACCAGCTCCGGGGGCAGCAATCCCTTGTCGTTGAGGTCCGCGAGCGTGCGTCGGCTTGCATGACGTCCGGGCCATGATTTGACCAGTTTCAGCGCCTGGTCGATCCCGTGCATGGCGCGCAATACCTGCGCCTCGTAGGTGCCCAGCAACTCGCGGCTCGAGACGGCCGCGGCATGCTCGGCATCGGCGTGCAGGAGTCGCAGCACGCTCCAGGTCGTTCCCCAGATGGCAGCCAGGACCAACAGGGCGATGAGCGGGAATAATATTTGCGGCTCCGCAGTCCGGCCGAGCGAGCGGTCAAATATATTTTTCAGGCGCACCGGCGGTCCTTACGGGCTAGTCTGTCGTTTGATCGGGCATGCCGCACTGCGGCACCGAATCCAAGTTAACAAAAGGCGGCGTTTCGTACTGTGCGCTAACCGACGTTCCGAGTTGGCCCAGGCCAAGGCCCAGGCCCCAGATCAGACCCGTGGAGGGTGGGCACCTGCGACGGCGCCGCTCAGGGGTCGCAGTCCCCTCCTATTTACCGGGCGCGGGCAGCGGCCGCGGGCCGCCTTTTCGCATGTCGCGGGGCACCGATGCGAAGTGTTTCTTGAAGGCGGCAGTGAAGTTGGTAGATTCATGATAGCCGGTGCGTTCGGCTATCTCCGCGATGGGAAGCTCGGTGGTTTGCAGCAGGTGCAGAGCCGTCCGCATGCGCAATTCGGTTTGGTATTCATGAATCGATGCGCCGAATTGCTGCTTGAAACCAAAATGCAATTTATTCCGGTTTAGCTTCGTGCGGGCGATGAGCGCCTGAAGCGTCAGGGTTGCGGCCGGATCGAGGTCGATTTGCTCCCGAATCTGCAATAGCTTGCTGCGCTCGCCGGGCGTAATGCGGATGGACGCACGGGTCTGCGATCGGGCGCTTTGCCAGTCCTGGAACAACAGCCTCAACAGATCGAGCGCGATGGTGCGCACGGCAAGATCATGCCAAGCCTGGGTCAGCCTGATATTGAAGAAGCGGCTGGCCTGCGTCAGGGAGGTCTTCGAGGCCACGAAATGTCCCATGACCGTTTCCTTGCGCGCCCAGTGAGTGTCGAGCATCGCCGGCATATCCTCATCGCGGAGTTCGAGCGTGTTGCGAAGGTAGTCCCGCGTCAAGCTGAGCGAGCAGTAGCGGTAGGCGGTCCCCCCCTTGAAGTTGGCGGTGAGCGACTCGCCCGGAGGTCGGATGATATAGGCGCAGCGTGCGATCGCATCGGAGACCCGCCTGCCGCGCGCGAAATAGCCGGCTTCGCCCGCAAAGGCGATTCTGAAGCGCAATGTATGGTCGATGCTCGTGGCGGTAACGCGCCAATCTTGGTCGATCACCGCATCGGTGATGTGCACGCAGAAGCCATGGTCGATTTGATGGACCTCTTCGTAGCCGGAGCTGAACAACACGGTAAGCGGGCTACGACGGCTGCGCAGATGATGCCCCTGCACGATGCTCTCGATACCGCCGCTGATCGCGGGATCGATTTTCTGTATCTCGTCGAGTTTTATCCACAAATCGGTGTCCCGGGGACTCAGCAGGACTTTTATCGCCATGCGGCTCGTCTCCTTGCGTGACAATCCCATTATTACCGGGTGAGCGCGGTTGGCGCGGGTGTTGTGCGTGGGACCTTGGCTCGAGAGGCGGCGCGGGCCCGAACCAAGTCGACCGGCCGGGACGTTTTCATCATTCCGGAACGTCTTTATTAACCGGTGATCTGCCGTTGGAGCTAGAGTCGGGGCATAACGGCCGTGTTCCGACAGCGGCCAAGGATACAGCGCATGCGTACTTCGGCGCAATTGCAGCAACTGGTGCGCGATCATCGGCGCGGCGGCAGCCTTGCCCAGCCGTTCTATGAGAACCCCGAACTGTTCGAGCTCGAAGTCGAGCGATTCTTGGGCGCCCATTGGATCATGGTGGGGCACGTTTCCCAGATCCCGGAACAGGGCGACTATATCGTCGTCGAGGCGCTCGGTGCCTCGGTCATCGTGGTGCGGGCCGTGAACGGAGAGATATTCGCGTTGCATAACGTGTGCCGGCACCGCGGCGCGAAGATTTGCGAGGAGGCCGCCGGACGGACGACGCTGCTGCGCTGCCGCTACCACGGCTGGTCCTACCGCCTCACTGGGGAACTCGCGGCATGGCGCCACATGCCCGAGGCCTTGAACAAAGCCGATTTTGGTTTGCGCCGCTGCGGCGTGTACGTCTTCGAGGGGCTGATTCTGGTCAGCCTCGAACCGCAGCAAGCGCCCGACCCCACGGCGATGCTCGAGCATGTGCGGCCGTATTGGGCCCGCTACGATCTCACCAATTGCAAGGCAGCCGCCACCCGCGAGTACGTGATCCGGGCAAACTGGAAGCTCGGCATTGAGAACAATCTCGAATGCTATCACTGCTTGCCCAGTCACCCGGAATACAGTGCCGCCAACGCCTTCGTGCGCGCCGATGAGAAAATCGGCGATGCCCCGCAAGCCTTCGCCGCCTACCAGAATTCCTGGCAATCGAAGATGCAAGCGGCGAACATCCGCACCGGCCGCAGTGCCGTGATCGCCACCGCCGGACAGCCCTGCCGCGCGGGCACGTGGCCCATGGCGCCGGGTCAGCTGACGGCCTCGAAAGACGGCCTGGGTGTCGCCCCTCTGCTCGGCGGCATTGCCGCATACGACGAGAGCGTGACGACCGGATGCATCGGATTTCTTTCCTACCTGGGCGCGATGTGCGACCACGCAATCGCCGTGACCTACATCCCGCGCAGCGTGAACCGCACGGATGTGGTGCTGCGCTGGCTGGTGCGCGCCGATGCGGTGGAGGGCCGGGACTACGATGTCGCGAAGCTGTGCTGGCTGTGGGACGAAACCACGAAGCAGGACAAGAGCATCATCGAGCTGAATGCCGCCGGGGTCGCTTCGCGCGGCTACACGCCCGGTCCTTACTCGGAACTGGAAGGGATGACCGCGGATTTCGTCGACCGATATCTGGCGCTCATGAGCGATCCGCCATGAAAGCCTCGCGCTCTGGTTCGTATGTCGTCTATGCGATGTTTCTCTTGTTCCTCGCGAACGTTGCGAATTACGGACAGCGGATGATCGTATCGATCCTGCTGCCGGCGATCCAGGCGGATATGGCACTCACCGACGGGCAGCTCGGTGTATTGATGGGCGGCGGTTTTGCGCTCTTGTACGCCATTTCGGGCGTCCCGCTGGCGCGGTTCGCGGACCGCCATGGCCGCGTCAAGTGGCTGTCCATTGCAATACTGTGCTGGAGCACGGCGACGGGGCTTTTCAGTCTGACCCGCACGTTTTTGCAGATGTTCGCGGCCCGCGTCGCCCTCGGCGTGGGCGAATCGGTGTGTATCCCGACCTCGCACTCACTGCTCGGCGACTATGTCTGCGCCACCGGTCGGCCCTTTGCGCTCGGCGTATATTCCACCGGTGCCGTGCTCGGGGCCACGCTGGCGGCGGTTCTCGGCGGCTATCTGGAAATGCGCGTTGGCTGGCGGCACGCCATGGGCTACTTCGCGCTCGCCGGCGGCCTGCTGGCGCTGCTGATGTACGCGACGCTGCGCGAACCGATGCGAGTCGGTGCCACCCGCGACGAAATTGCTTCGCCGGCGGCTCTGCGCACGGTGGTGAAGCACTTGCTGTCCCTCAACTCCTACGTGCTCGTCGTGGTCGCCGTGTGTTTCGCCATGCTGGTCGAATTCGGCTTGAACCAGTGGCTGCCTTCGTACTACGTCCGCCAATTCTCGCTGACCCTCTCCGACGTGGGATTCCGCTACGGGTTGGCGGTGGCATTCGGTGGGATACCGGGCAGCATGTTGGGCGGACTGATCGCCACCTATCTCACGCGCCGAGACATTCGCTGGTTGGTGTGGTTTCCCGCCGCCATGTACGCCGTCGCGCTACCGCTGGGACTGGGCATGCTGATGGTGCACTCGGCTAACGTCGCGCTGGCGCTCAACGGGATATACGCATTCGCCATCTTTACGACGAACGGGCCGCTCTGGGCGGCCTGCTTTGCTCATGTGCCGGTCATGATGCGGGCCACGACGAGTGCGCTCACCTTGCTGCTCGCCGGGGTGACCGGATTGACGCTGGGGCCCGCCTTGGTGGGCGGTATCAGCGGCGCGCTGGCCACGCGGGGCGGCATTCATTCGCTGCAGGATTCCCTCATCGTCGTCGAATTGCTGGCGGTGGCCGTGATCGTTCCATTGCTCCTGGCCGCAACGCCTTTGCGGCGCGAACACGCGAACCAGCGAGAGAGCCGCGCGCACGCCGAATCCAGCCGACTTTCGCCAGCTCGATGTCCCAAGGAGCGCCTATGACTCGCAAACGTAAGCCGGATACTCTCGGCATGAGCTGCCCCATATCGCGGCGCGATTTCGTCAATGGGGTATTGGCGGGTTCGGGCGCGGCATTGCTCTCGGCACAATCGCCGGCCGCTGCGGCAGGTTCGGATCCGACCACCCGGTACGCGCCCTCCGGGTCGCCATGGACCGGTTACGGCGGCCTGGGTGACTACCGCTGGTCCAACGGCAATACCGAAGCGGTGCGCGACGCGGCACACGGTATTCGCGATCACCTGTACCCCGAGGCCGATCTGCCCATCGAGGAAAGCCATGATCTGGTGGTGATCGGCGGTGGCTTCTCGGGCACCACCGCAGCCTATGAATTCGCCAAACACCGAAAGCCCGGACAGACCTGCCTGGTACTGGAGAATCATCCGGTCTTCGGCGGCGAGGCCAAACAGAACGAATTCGAGGTGGACGGCCACCGCCTGGTCGCACCGCAAGGTTCGAATGGTGCCCTCGCGGTTCATGAAAACGACCGCATCACCGGCCGCTACGAGACCTACGCCGAGATCTACCGCGAGCTCGGCATGCCCGGGCACTACGAGCTCGAGCCTTTGGCGGGCGGGGCCGAGAAGTACGACCTGCCCAACGATCATTTCGATCCCATGATCCTCGAGAAGCGATTCAGCACCGGATACTACTTCAAGGGACATGGGTGGGCGAAAAACCCCATCGCCGACGGATTCGCCAATACACCGTGGCCCCGTTCCTTCCAAAGGGAACTCGACGATTTCGCCAATAACCGGCGCGACGTGGTGTCGGCCCAGCCGGATGCCGATCGCTGGCTCGATTCCATGACCTACTACGATCTGCTCGACAAGTTGAACTATGGGAATGAGATCAAGCGCTACATCGATCCGTTGCTCGGAGTCGGCAATTTCGGCGTGTGCGGCAATGCCGTATCCGCCTATGCGGCCAAGCGCCTGACATTGCCCGGCACCATCCCGAGCACGGCCGCCAATCGTTTCGTCGACGTATCGGTGGTTTCTTTCCCCGGCGGCAACGCGGCGATCTTACGCAAGATGTGGAAGCACATGCTGCCGGAGGCCATCAGCGGCGATGGATCGTTGGCCGCAACCGCCCAAGGCGGCATCAACTTCGACAGCCTCGATCGCGTTGGCGCACCGCTGCGCATTCGCCTCGAGTCCACCGCGGTGCACATACGCCACGAGGGCGATCCGGCGAGCGCGGGTGCCGTGCGGGTGACGTACGTGCAGCGCGGCAAGCTGCATCGTATTCGCGCCAAAGCCGTGGTGATGGGAACCGGCGGCTGGGTCAACCGCAATGTCGTGGGCGACTTGCCTGCCGCGTATGCCGCGGCCTATGGCCAATTTCGCTACGGCCCGGTGTTGACGGCGAACGTGGCGGTACGCCACTGGCGCTACTTCGACAAGCTGGGTTTCACGGCGGCGCGCTGGTTCGCGGGGCTGGGATGGCATGTGTGCGTACGCCGCAACGTCGCCTGGGACAAGAACGCTCAGCCGCTCACGCCCCACAGTCCCATCGTGCTCACGTTCTATATTCCGCTGCTGCACCCGCAGGTCGATCCGGCCGTCCAGGGCATGGCCGGCCGTGTGCAGCTGCTGTCGACCTCCTATTCCGAGTTCGAGCGCCAGATCCGCGAGCAGCTCTCCGAGATGTTCGCGGGCGCGGGATTCGATGCACGTCGCGACATCGCCGGCATCGTCCTGAACCGCTGGGGCCATGCCTATTTCGCGCCCTCACCGGGTTTTTTCTTTGGTTCCGCAAGTCAGCCCGCGCCGCACGAGGTCATCCGCAAGCCCCATGGCCGGATCGTGTTCGCGCATTCGGAGCTGCAGGGCAACATGAACATGGCGCACGCCATGCTGGAAGGCAAGCGAGGGGCGCTACAGGCGATGGAGATGTTATGAAACGACACCACGTGAAGTTGATGACCGGCTTGTGCTGCACGATGCTGTGCGCGAGTGTCTCGATGCCGCTGTATGCGGCCGAGGAAGCGCTCGATGAAATCGTAGTGACCGCGCAACGGCGCGCCGAACGGCTGCAAGATGTGCCGGCGGCCATCACGGCGCTGAGTGGCGATGCGCTCAATGCGTTGCATCTGCAGGGCAATGCGGACCTGGCCAGCCAAGTGCCGAGCCTATCCTTCGACGTGTTGGGGCCGGGTGAATCGACGCTGGCCATTCGCGGGCTGGGCACCGCCTACGGATTGGCGCCCGCGGTGTCCTACTACGTCAACGAAACGCCGCTCGATATCCGTACCGATGGTTATTCCGGTGCCCCGGACATCGATTTCTTCGATGTCGCGCGCATCGAGGTGCTGCGGGGACCCCAGGGTACGCTGTACGGATCGAGTTCGATGGGCGGCGCCTTGCGGGTGCTCACGGCACAACCGGATCCCGGCGCCTTGGCGGTGAACGCCGAATTCGGCGGTTCGGACATGCAAGGCGGCGGCGCGGGCTACTTCGCCAAGTCCGCCGTCAATTTGCCGCTTAACGCCGATGCCGCCGTGCGCATCGTCGGCACCTACGAACATGTGCCGGGCTACATCAGGCGTGTGACGCCGGGCGATTTCAGTGAGGCGAAGCCCAACGATCCGGTCGAGCAGCGGCACGCCAACGACGTGGATTTGAAGGGCGGGCGCATCCTCGGTCTGTGGAAGCCCCTGGATGGCTTGAGCATCAGCCCGAGCCTCATGGTGTCGCAAGTGGATGCGTCCAGCAATTCGCAATATTTCAGCAATCTGCCGCTCTACAGTACGGCAGGTTACTACCCCACGCCGCAGACCAGCCGGCTGGTGGTGGGGAATGTGGCGATTACTTACGATGCGGGCTTTGCGAGCCTGCTGTCATCGACCTCGGTGCTCTCCCGCGACACCGAGACCTCGAGTGACTTCACGCTTTTCTGGGCCAATCTCGCGCCGACGTTTGGCCTCACCTATCCGCCGAACGAGCCGGGCAGTGATTATTACACCTCCCGCAATGCCGGCTTCGTACAGGAATTCCGCTTGACCTCACCCACCGAGCAGCGTCTGCGGTGGGTGGCCGGGGCTTATTTCAGCCGTTATCACCAGCACTCGACCGAATCGACCAACAGCGCCGGCTTCGCGGATGCGTTGGGGCAGACCGACAGCCCGAATCTCTATACCTTCGATCAGTCCGTGATCGATCAGCAGAGCGCGGCATTTGCCGATCTGACCTTCAAGATCCTGCCGCAGTTCGAGCTCACGGCGGGCGAGCGCTACTACGAGCTGCGCGATAGTCTCGAGAATGAGCAATCGGGCGATCTGGCGGCGCCCAGCCAACCGCTGGTGCATGCCAAAGCCAGCGGCAGCAGTCCGCGCGTGGTGCTGACGTATCACCCGATGCCCGATGCAACCCTGTATGCCACGGCGGCTCGCGGCTACCGCCCGGGCGGCCCCAATGTCGGATTGCCGACCGGCATCGGCTGCTCCTTGGTGAATGCGTATGCGCCCTTGTATGAACCGGACTCGGTCTGGAACTACGAGCTGGGCGCCAAGACCGAGTTCTTGGAGCATCGCTTGTCGGTGGATATCGCGGTGTATCGTATCGATTGGAAGAACGTACAGCAGGCGGTCACCGACCCGGGGTGCGGTTATCTGTTCGTGGCCAACGTGGGCTCGGCGCGCAGCAAAGGTTTCGAAGTAGAGGTCAGCTACAAGCCCATTGAGTCGCTCGTGGTGTCGCTGAGCGACTCCTCGACGCATGCGCAGTACGAGTCCATTACGGGCCCCTTCCAGGGAGCGACCGCGGTGCAAGCCGGGGATGCGGTGCCGGATGTGCCGCGCCAGAAGCTCAACGTGGGCGCTGAATATACGAAAACTCGGGCCGACTATACCGGCTACCTGCATCTGGACTGGTCGCGTCTGGGCTCCGTGCCCACGGGCTTTACCTATAAAGACACAAGGCCCGCCTATAGCGCTCTGGAAGCCTCGGTGGGCGTGCGCCGCGACCGCTACGATGTCTCGCTGTATGGGCACAACCTCACCAATTCGAACGGCATCTTGAGCATTCAGGAAGGTACACCGTATAGCTACGGCAGCGTATTCAGGACGCAGATATCGACGCCCCCGCGAACGGTGGGCATCGACGTTAAAATGCACTTTTGACATGCCGCGCGGACATCCCGCCAAGCATTCGAGCGCCGGGCGGATCCGTGAAGGGTTCATTGCCGGGGCGGGCGCCCGGATCTATTACAAGACCTTCGGCCGCGGCGTGCCGTTGCTGTTATTACACGGCGGTCCCGGCGCGGATCACTCCGATTTTTTGCCGGCGCTCGAGCCGTTGGCCGGCCGCTGCCAATTGGTGCTGATCGATGAGCGGGGTTCGGGTCGATCGGAGCGGCTGGCGGATCCGGCCGGCTACACCTTGGACAACATGGTGAAGGACATCGAGCGGGTGCGAAAGCACTTTCGATTCCCGCGGCTCGTGGTGCTGGGTCACTCCTTTGGCGGCCTATTGGCGCAGGCCTATGCCGTGCGACATCCGAAGCGGATCTTGGGACTGGTGCTCGTGGGTACGGGATCGAGCGCACGCTGCGTCGATCGGGACTTTCGCCGCATCCGCGCAGGGCTGCCCGCGCGCTTGCGGGCGCGCCTCGCGCGCCACGAGAAGGCGGGCATCTTCCAGGACGGCGCCTACAACAAGGACTACGCTGCGGCCTCTGCCCGGGCTCTTGCCCCGCATATGTATGCGAAACCGCCGCCGCGGCGATTCAAGGATCCGCCTCCGCTCGGCATGGAGGTCCTCAAGGAAATGTGGGTGCGCCGCTCGGATTTTCGCATCGACGGCAATCTGAAGGGCTTTGATTTCACCGAATCGTTGAAGCGCGTCGAGGCGCCGGCTTTGGTGGTGATCGGCGATCGCGACCTCGTCTCGACGCAGACGGCCTGCGTAACGCGGGCATCCTTGGCACGGGCCACCTTGGTGGTGTTGGCGGAGTGTGCCCATATGGTGTACATCGATCAAACGACCCGCTTCATTCGCTTGATGGAGGAGTTCGTGGGTATCTGTACTGCGCCGCGGCGGAGGAGATCGGGATGAGCGACACCGGACCGCACTCGTTCTTCGTGCTCGATGAGTATCGGGATCGTTGGCGCAGGGTCCAGGAGGTCATGGCCCGTGAGGGTCATGACGTGCTCATCGTCTGGCAGCGCGGCGCCGGGACCTTCGATCGGGTGGGCGATGTCTATTGGCTCACGAATTTCGTGATGAACGGTTCGGGCCAGGATCCGGCCAGCAATGAGTTTGGCGCTCCCTATACGTTTTGCGCCGTGCTGCTGCGCCGGGGTCTGGAGCCCGAGCTTCACGTGGGACTGCCGCTCAAGGATCTGGACCTATCGCAGGTGTTCTGCGGCAAGCAGGTCAGTCACCCCCAGAACTTGATGAAGGGACTGGCGGCGTACCTGCAAGCACAGGGTATCGAGGGTCGCATCGCGGTGGTGGGCGATGACGTACTGCCGGGAATGTACGATCGGCTCCTACGCCGTGAGACACCGCAAATAGAATGGCACAGCGAGGAGACTTTGCTGCTGGGTCCCCAGTCGGTCAAGAGTGCGAGAGAGCTTGCGGCATACCGCTCGGCCGGTGAAGTGGTTACCCGGGCGCTCACCGCGGCCTGTGAGGCACTATTGAGCGGCCGATCGAGCGCCGAGGCAGCCTCGGCGGCGGCGGCCCTGTTGCTGCGCGCGGGCGGGGGCTTCCATCGCATCGATATCCATCATGGCCCGACCACCGAGCAT
Organism: Pseudomonadota bacterium; assembly: GCA_030799355.1. Lineage (GTDB taxonomy): Bacteria > Pseudomonadota > Gammaproteobacteria > Steroidobacterales > Steroidobacteraceae > Bog-1198. The sequence continues at coordinate 7,209 of JALYHP010000006.1, read as the reverse complement.
CGCGTGGTCAGCGCGGATCTGTACGGCTACCACACCTCGCCGCCCGTGGCGGGGGAGGTGGTGCGGGTGTGGATCATGGGTCCGATTTTCCAGGGCTACTGGATGGATCCCGGACGCTCGCTGATCTGCGGCAATCGGCCTACGGCCGCACAGCGTGCCTTGTTGGAGGGCGCCGTCGATGTGGTGGAGTCGGTCGCATCGGCCATGCGGCCCGGAGTGACGCCGCGCCAGCTGGGCGTACTCGGCGGCGCGCTGGCGCGCAAGCACGGTTATTTCGATCATGCGCAATTGAAAGTGCCGTTGCTGGGTCATGGCCTCGGCACGAATTTCATCCCGCGGATCATCCCCATCGGTGAAGGGGAACCGGATCCGAGCGGTGCGCTGCAGTACGACGTGCCCCTGAAAGAGGATATGGTGATGGCTGCGGAGATTTTCCTCACCCATCCGGGGGTCGGAACCGCCGGCTTCGAGCAAAACCTGATCGTCACGGCGAGCGGACCGGAACTGCTCGACCGGACGCCGATGCTGTTCTGGTGAACGCTCGCTCGCGTGATCTTGCGCCCTTCGATTCGCTGCCGTGCCTCGCTTATGTGAATGCACTGTTCATCATTGGAACGCTTGGCACCCTCATCACCCCGGCCATGCTCGAAGGCTGGTCCCGTTTGCACTGGTCGCCCACCCAACTCGGTGTGGTCGCGGCGCTCGAACTTGCGGGAGTTGCGGTAGGTTCTCTATCCGGTTTGTATTGGCAAACTCGCTGGCGCTGGCGCCGGGTGGCATTGCTTGCCCTCATCGCGGCCATCGCCGCCAATGCAGCATGCATGGTGGTGAAGGATTACACCGGCGTGTGTATATTGCGCGCCCTGGTGGGCCTGGCAGGCGGCCTATTGGCGGCTCTGTATTCCGCGGTGATCGCCAACTCGCGATCACCGGGGAGAATCATTGCCGTGACGATGTTCATACAAATCGGTGTGGAGGCGGCGTTCATGTTCTCCACCACCTCGGTATTCGAGCGGTTGGGCAGCTCGGGCCTGTTCATGTTGATGGCGCTGTCGTTCGCCGCGCTGCTTCCCTTGTTGGCTTGGTTGCCGCCGGCATGGCCCGACGCAATGGCCGTTGCCCAGGAGACACAAACGATGCGTGGGGGGCGGCGCGCCTACCCGCTGCTCCTGTCCTTCATCCCGTTCATCCTGGTGCAGACGGGGGTGTACACGTTCTTGGGTGAATTCGGCCGCGTGGCGGCACATTTGCCCGTCGATGTGACCTTGCGGGCGATCGGCGTGTCGGTGGTATTGAGTTCCTTGGGTTCGGTGGCGGCTTACGCTCTCAACGATCGCGTCGGCCTGCGGCTGCCGATTGGCGGGGCCATCGCATTGATGACCGCCGCGCTGCTGGGAATGATCTTGGACTCGCGCTCGGCCGGCCTGTTCCTCGTCTATATCTCCTTGTTGCAGGTCGGCTGGATCTTCCTCAATTGCTATTTGTACTCGGCGCTCATCGACGCCGACAACCTCCTGGTACCCGCCGCCACGCCGCTGTCCACGTTTGGCTCGGTCGTGGGTGCGAGCGCCATGGGTTACGTGCTCGAGCACAATGGGTTGGTCGGTGCGTTGGCGTTGACCGTGGGGTCCATGCTGCTGACGGCGATGCTCACCATGCCGTTCCTGCGGGCGCCGACCACCGCTCGTGGCGGCGAAGAGATGAAGGCATGAGGTCCCGTTCATGCGGGCGTGATCGCGACTGGCGCGTGTCACCACGGATGATTTGGTAACGCGCAGGCCGTCCCGCATGACCAGCGCCGGTCTCGGTCAGCCCGCCGCGCCGAGCCGCACGTCGAGTACGATGCTGTCGCGGCCGAGAACCGCCTGCATCCTAACGCTGCCATGGGTGGGATGCCGAACCATGATCTCATAAGCGCCGCCGGGTTCGAGCGCGTCGAATTTGAAATCGCCGAAATCGTCGGTGGTGGCGCAGGCCAGCAATGCGCCACCAAGATGCAGTTCCACGGCGGCGCCCGCCACGCAGTCGGTCAGCGCACCCAACGTTACGCTGACACTGCCGCCGATGAAGCATTTATCGAAACGCTCCAAATGACGATAATAAACGCGCGGCCGCGTGCCCCATTCGGGATTGAGCGCGCGCAGCCCGTCGCGGTCGATGCGTTCAGCCATCGCCGCGTCGCTCGATTTGACCGCTTCGATCGCCTGGGTGGGACAGACGCCAACGCAGCGCGGGGCGGGCCAACCGGCGTCCAGAAGATGCGCGTCGAAGAACCAATTCTGCGGTAGATTTTCGGCCTCGTTCCAGACGATGGCGCCGTAGGGACAGCTGTCCACCAGGTCGCGGCGGCCTTTGGCCTTCACGGGATCGATAATCACGATGCCATCGCTACGCCGCGTGATGGCGCCGTCGGAGGCCGCCTTGATGCAGGGGGCATCGGCGCAGTGATTGCATAGGACGGGTAGATACGCGGCATCGACCATCGGCGCCTGTCCGCGCACGTTGCGGCGGATGCGGATGGGGCCGGGCCCCTGCGCCGCATGCGGAGCCGAATAGCCCGCGAAATCATTGCCGACCAATTCATCCTTCGCCGCCAGAACGCAGTTGTTGCAGTTCTCGCAGAGCGCAACGTCGATGATGAGGTTCCACTTGTCCATGGGGTGTCCTGAATCAGAAATTCGCGACTCGGGTGTCGCGCCAACTCTGTACTTCGACCAGGCAGGAATTCGGCGACATGCTGCTGGTGCCCTTCATCTGCGAGCGCGATGGCGTCAGGATATTCATGCAGCCGCCGATTTCTAGCGCTTCGCCGTCCACCACGATGGTGTGGTATTCGGCGCTCGACTCGAAAGACTTGACCACGCCCGGCGCGACCAGCGGCGATACGTCGGCCGCGCAAATGACGGCACCGCGTTCGTTGAACACCTTGACGAGGCCCCGATCCGCGATGCCGCGCGTGGCCGCGTCCGCGGTGTTGATGCGCAGCAACCAATAATAATGGCCGCCGATCAGCGCGCGGTGGTCCTCGATGTCGTTGGTAAAGCCGTGCTTACCATCGACGTTGGTATGGAAGCTATAGCGCGAATGAGTGGCGATCAGCTGCAGCGGGAAGCGGTCCGCCAGGGACGCGGTCCGCGGTCCTTCCCAGGCCGGAATGTAACGATTGAGCACCGGCCGTTCCGGATTGTGCGGATCGTTGCGCTTGAGCGACTCCGGTATGAATTCCAATTTGCCGCTCGGTGTCTGCAGCCCCTTGCCGAAATCCTCCGACCATTGCGAGGGCAGCGGCTGCGGTTCGGCGATGTCCTTCATGCGGCCCTCGGCGAACCAGCGCATGTTCACGGGACTGCGCAGCGCCTCGGCTTCGGCGGGCACGACGAAATAGCCCTTTTTGACGAAGTCCTTCCATGAGATATGGCGCGCCACATCGGAGGAATCGAAAATTCGTTTGCACCAGTCGAGCTCGCTGCAGCCTTCGGTGAACATCGCGCCAAGCCCGAGCCGGCTCAAGATTTCCGTGAAGATCCGGTAGTCCGACTTGGATTCTCCGAGCGGCTCGATGCATTGGTGCTGCAGGGCAATGACCCGATGATTCACCCCGTTGAAGCCGTGTTGCAGGTAGCCGCCGCCCGAAGCCCACTCGGCGATGTCGAAGCGCTCGAAATTGGTACAAGCCGGCAAGATCACGTCGGCGAAGGGCGCTTCGCCTTCCATCCAGATGGACTGGTTGACGACGAATTCGATGCTGTCATGCCGATACGCGTCGAGCATGCGATTCGACTCGGTCAGGGTACTGAACGAGGATCCGCCATACTTGTAGATCATGTGCACGTGCGGATAGCCGGGCATGGGATAGGTGAAGGGTGCGAACTGTAGCTCGGTGGCCATGCCATCCCACAAATACCCCGTGGCATGTCCCGTCGTGATCGCCTCCGGGAACTGCTGCCGGGGAATCATCTGGCGTACCGGATTGACCGTCAGAACGTGCGGCATGCGCTGGTAGTTGTTGACCGCGTTGGCATTCCATTGCAACTCGCCGGAGATGCCGCCATCCGCATAGCCCGGGAAGTAGAACTCGAGATCGAGCGGCGTGCCAGCCTGCAGATTCCCCATGTTCACGCCCGGCTTGCCCAGTCCCTGCATGGCCATCATCATCACCATGCACCGTGCCCACTGCGAGCCGGTGGCGCCGCGCCCGGCTCCCCCGAATCCGCTGCCCAAGGCCCCCGCCGACAGGTAGGTTTTCTTACGCGCCCAGAGGCGTGCGAGCGCGCGCGCATCTTTCGCCGGGACGCCGGTCTCGCGCTCCTGCCATTCGGGCGTCTTCGGCTCGCCATCATCGAGGCCGAGCAGGTAGCGGCGCCACTCCTCGAAGCCGGTGGTGCGTTGTGCGACGTAGGTCTCGTCGTACAGCCCTTCGCTCGCCCAGACATACATGATCGCAATCGCGAGGGCCGCATCGCTGGTGGGTTTGATCGGAATCCAACGGCCGCCGAACAGCTGCGCGGTGGGATTGCAGTGCGGGTCGATGTGGATGAAATCGATGCCGAGCTGCTTGGCCCACAGCCGCCGCTGCGTACCCTCGAAGCCCATATAAGCGCCATTGGTACTTTCCGGGTCGCTCGACCAGAACACGATCAACTCCGCCTCCTGTAGGCAGTCCTCGACGGTGCCGTAGTTCGCCGCGATGCCCACCCGCTGGCTGTGACCCCAGTGGTGCATCGCACCCCAGTACCAGCCCTCCCAGCTGTCCGGGTTCGCGGCCACGCGCGTGAAGCCGATGAGATTGCTGAAGCGCATCAGCGAGCTCAGGTAATAGCCGACGTTGCCCCATTGGTGATGAGACGAGGTGGGTATGGTGATGGATCCGGCGCCGTATGCTTTTTTCTGCCGCTTGATTTCATTGGCGACCATGTCGAGCGCTTCGTCCCAGCTGATGCGTTCGTATCCCGAGATGCCTCGACTCTGGGGATTGCGCTCGCCCTGCGGATCGAAATCGACACGCTTCATCGGGTAAAGGATACGTTTGTCCGAGTACACGGCGGATTTCATCGCAAGCGCATGCGGCGCCACCGTGGCCTGGCGGCGCGGCGTGAACGAGCGGCCGCGCGCGCGAATGGTCCAACTCGGCGCGTCGGTACGCTCGAAATCGATCGGGGTGCAGCGCAGGATGCGGCCGCCGCGCGAATACACGTAGAGCGGCCCGCCGTTGGTCAGCATGGTGTAACGGACGCTGCCGTCGCGCATGGCGGTACCCATTTCCAGGCCCGCGGAGTTCATGCGATTCAGCAGCTGCATGAACCACACGCACAGTGCGTCCGGTCCGAGCACCATGACCTTGAAGTTCTTGGCGGCGTGCACCACCTCGCCCATGTCCGGCGTCGGACTCATCATCGCGAGAGCCGTCGCCACATCCTTGAAAACCATGGTCACGTCCGGCCGGGCATGCAGGCCCGCGGCCGTCCTGATGCTCCCCGATTCGATGGTGAAGTGGCGGCCGATCGAGCCGTCCTTCAACCGGATCTGCGCCACCAGATCACGCTCGCGCAGCATGGCGCGGAACGCCGGATGTGTGCGTGCGGCCCGGCGCAGCATGAACGGCAGCGCCGACAGGATCGTGCGCAATAGGATTCGCTTCATGTCACTCGCTCGTCACGGCGTGCGCGTTGCGACTTCCAACCACGATGGGGCGAATCCCCCGTGATGAATCACGTTACGTGATCGGTAGGGGATGGGATCCCAGCAGAACATGTCGAAGCCCTCGCCGCTCTCGCTCACCAGCAGTTCGGGCCGTGACGCGATCTTGAGTTCGAGCCGGTGGCCCTCGGCGAATAGATTGGCGATCGGAGTCAGGCTGAATTTAACTTCGGTCGCTTGGCCGGGGACGAGTTGGATGGCCGCCGCGCTCGAATGATCGTGCACGATTTCGCTGGGGTTCGAGCGCGCCGCATCGATGGTGCGATGCGAGGCCAGCAACCAGCCCCAGGCCAGCTTGCGGTGCCGTCCGTCCGGCGCGATATCATCCAAGCGCGCGACGATGTAGGTATCGATGGCCGTCGCCGACAGCTGCAGCGACAGCGTGACCGGACCCACGACTTGCGTATCGACACTGAACGGTTCGGTCGCGTAGCGCAGGAGTTGAGTCTCGATGTCGTCGAGCTTGGCGACGTAATAGCTGGTCGAGGGGATGGCCAGATACGACGTCGCCGAGGCGGGCGGTGCGGTGCGCGCCAGTGCGTGTACGCCGCGCCGGTCGGGCCCGGCGCCAAGATACAACCGCAGCGGGCGAGCATCGGGCAGCGGCCAGTGATCTGCATGCTCCCAGCGCTCGGCACCGCGCAGCCAGTAGCGCACGCGCGGCAACTCGCGGTAGCCGTTATCGACGCCCTTGAGTTGCCAGTCGTACCAGGCCACCAATTCTTCCTGATAATTGGCCCACGGAAAGACGTACTCGGGCGGGCCGATGAACAGCCATTTGTCGCACCGCAGTTTATGCCACAGTTCGAAGGCGCCAAAAAAATGAAAGCCCTGAGCGCCATAGTCGGTGGCAATGCAGACCGGAATTTCGATGGATTCTATTTTCGGCGCCACGCATTTGCTGCGCCAGTAATCGCCATCGTCGAAGCCATGATCGTAAATGCGTGCCACGTAGGCTCTTGCGGCCGCCTCGGTGGGCGGGCGTTTTTTGATGAAGCTGCGGATCTTGGCCTGGGTCTTGATCGGATCGCTCATTTCCATCGCGAAGCGATCGGTATTGAGCACATGACTCAACAGATGCCGCACGGCGTTGGGGATGCTGGGCGGAACCAGCTTCTCGAAGGCAGCGAACAGTTCGATCGCGCCGGTGTAGGGCGCGCCCCCCTTGAAGAATCCATGCCGGTACACGTCCGTCATGGCCTTGTACGGAAATATGGCTTTAAGGCTGGGCGGTCGGGCGGCGGCAACATGCAATTGCGCAATGCCAAAGGCCGACATTCCCGTCATGCCCACCGAACCGTCGCACCAGGGCTGCTTGGCCACCCATTCGATGGCGTCTCGACAATCCTCAATGTCGGCCGGAGATGACATCTCCTCGGGCGGCGGGCCGCCGGAGCGGCCGGTGCCTCGGGGCTGAATACGGATGACGGCGTAGCCGTTCTCGATGACGTAAGGATGCACGCCGGATTCGTCGATGAAGGGCCCGCCGCCCAACCGTTCGGTATCCTTGAT
>JALYHP010000073.1 GCA_030799355.1 Pseudomonadota bacterium | reverse complement strand
CAGGGCTCAGGGCTCGGGCTCAGGGCTCGGGCCCGGGGCTCGGGCTCAGGGCTCGGGCTCAGGGCTCGGGCTCAGGGCTCGGGCTCAGGGCTCGGGCTCAGGGCTCGGGCTTAGGGCTCGGCTCAGGGCTCGGCTCAGGGCTCGCGGCTCAGGTCAGGCTCAGGTCAGGCTCAGGTCAGGCTCAGAACTCAGGCTCAGGGCTTTGCCATCCCGGCCGGGGCACGTTTGCGGCGCGCAATGAAGCGCAACAGGAAACGGCCTCCGGGAATGCGCATCAAGCGGAACACCCGTGTCCAGAACCGTTTTGCCGGCGTATCGAAACTTGCCAGCGGCAAGCTCTCATAGAGCCGCCGCTGCGGTTCGTGAATGATCGCACTCGCAACGCTCAGGTAGCGGGTGGTGTCGGCGCCGCTGAGCATGACTTTGACCGCCTCCGGACACCATTCGATGCCGATCGAGGCGATGCCCGCCGCTTGCAGCGCCGCGGCTGCCTCCGCGCCGGCGCCCCGTAAATAAATGTCCGCGGCGGCAACGCGCTGCGCACCGGAGGGGCCATCGATCGCGCCGGATGGCGCACCCGTGCTCAGCTGCCAAACTCCGGCCCCGAGGTTACGTACCCTGAATGGTCCGGTCACCGTCCTTTGCTGCATTGATTTCAGTCCTTCACGTGAGTCGGTTAACCTCGCCGGCTCTGCCGACGGAATCGCGCGTGGATAAACCCCTCAAACTGCTCCCGGGACAAGCACTCAGCTCGAGCGGCCGGCCGCGGCTCGATTATGCCGTGATAGCCAAGCTCGCGTTTCCGTTCATGCTGAACAGCGCCGTCCAAGCGGTGCTCAACGCCACCGATACGTGGTTCATCGGGCGACTGTCGCCCGCGGCGACGGCCGCGATCGGGGCGGTTTATTGGCCGGTATTGGTGTTCGTACTGCTGTTCGGCGGCGTCGGCCTGGCGGTGCAGACGGTCGTGGCGCAGGCGTACGGCGGACGCCGCTTTACCCGTGCCGCACAGGCGACATGGACCGCCGTCTGGGCATCGCTGGCGACGCTGCCGATATTTGCTGCGCTCGCCCTCTGCGGGGCCTGGTTATTCTCGCCCTTCGGCATCGCCGAGGAAACGTTACGGCTGGCGGTCAGCTACTGGTTCCCTCGCATGCTGGGTGCGCCGCTCGGAATTGCCCTGTGGTCGCTGCTCGGCTTCTTCAACGGTGTGGGCCGTCCCCTGATCACGTTGAGAGTTACGGTGAGCGTCGCCGTCGTCAACGCGATCTTGAACCAATTGTTCGTGTTTGGTCTCTCGCTCGGGGTCGCAGGATCCGCCTGGGCGACGGGAGCGGCACAGCTGCTGGGCGTCGCGTTGGCGATGACGGCCTTTTTGAGCAAGGCCACCCGGCTGCGCTATCGCTCTCACTTGACCATCCGCCTGCGGTGGCGGCCGTTGCTCCGGCAGCTCAAGTTGGGATTTCCCATGGGTGTGCTATACGCCGCGGACCTCATGGGCTTCGCGTTGTTCCAGCTGATGCAGGTGCGCTTGGGGATCGTCGATGGTGCGTCGACCCAGATCGTGATGATGCTCACCTCCTTTTGCTACATGCCCGCGATCGGCATCGCCATGGCGGGCACCACGCTGGTGGGCCAGGCCATCGGAGCCCGAACACCCGATTGGGCGGCCAAGGTGGGCAACGGAATCATCGCCATCGCGGTGCTCTACATGGGCCTGAGCGGCGTGCTGCTCGCCGCCGCGGGCCCGTGGTTGTTGCCGCTGTTCACGAATGGCTCCGACAGTCATGCCGCGGCGGTGGCGGTGCGCGGCTGCGAACTATTGTGGATCGCCGCCGCGTACCAATTGTTCGACGGCCTGAACTTGGGCGCCGGGGCTTGTTTGCGAGGCGCCGGCGACGTGCAGATGCCGTCGCTCATGGTACTGGCCTTGTCATGGGGCTTTTTCGTACCGCTCGCACACATGCTGTCGTTCGGGCCGGGCGCGGGCTGGGTAGGCTGGCTGCCGCAATTCGGGTTGGGGGCCGTCGGCGGTTGGTTTGCCGCGCTGGCTTACATGTGTTGCCTGGGAGTCATGCTGTTCTGGCGCTGGCGAAGGGGGGTATGGCGCCGGCTCCCAGCGCTCGTCTCACCAGCCCCGTGAGCAGTCCGTGCTACTTTAGCGCGATGTCGAAGCGAGCGGCGCGCGTCCCGGTGTTCACGATCTGTATGGCTCATGCGGCGGCGGCCCTCGCCTTCGCCGGTACGCCGCCGCCGGTGGCGCAGACCATCGCCGCGCAGCACCTGCCGAACGGCGCCGTCAGCTTCGCTATCATCGATCCCGGATCCGGTCGGCTCATTGCCGGTCAGAATGTCGATACCCCGCGCAGCCCGGCATCGACCATCAAAGTCATCACCACGTTCGCAAGCCTCGATGAGCTCGGCCCCGCCTATGTTTGGCGCACGCGGGCATGGATTCGCGGTGAACTGGACGATGGCGTGTTGGACGGTGATTTGATCCTGCAAGGCGGCGGCGATCCCTACATGACCCTCGAACGATGGTGGAGCTTCGCCCGCACGTTGCGCGACCGGGGGCTTAACTCCATCCGCGGCGACATCGTCATCGACAATACGGCATTTTCGCTTCCCGCCACGGATCCCGGAGCTTTCGATGGGCGGCCCAACCGTTCCTACAACGTCCAGCCGGACGCGATGATGGTCAATTTCCAGTCGGTCGAATTCCGGATGACGCCGAACCCGAGCATGCACCGGGTCGACATCGTGGCAACGCCCACACCCGTCAATCTGGTGATCGAGAATCGCGTCGATCTCGCCTCCGGCCGTTGCAGCGGCGGCGCCGGTCGCGTCGATTTCGAGGTGGCCTCGGAGCGTTGGGATCGCGTGATCTTCTCGGGCGCGCTGAGCCCACGTTGCACCGAACGCAGCATCTCGCGGGTGCTGCTGCGGCCGGCCGACTACGCCTTTGGCACCTTCGTGGCCCTGTGGCGCGAACTCGGCGGCCAATTCGGCGGAAAATTGCGTGTGGCGGCAGTCACGGCCGACGCGCATGAATTCGCAAGCTTCGACTCGCTGAGCTTGGGAGAGATCGTCCGGCTCACCAATAAATTCAGCAGCAACCTGATGGCTCGTCACTTGCTGCTCACTCTCGGCGAAGAGCGCTTCGGGCTCCCGGCAACCCTCGAGAAAGGCGCGGCCGCCATCGACCTGTGGAGCCGCGAACACGGGCTCTCGCTGCAACAGATGAACATCGACAACGGTTCCGGGTTGTCGCGGACCACCCATATCTCGGCCATGCAAATGGCCGCGGTTCTGAGCGCGGCCTATCACAGCCGCTATGCGCCGGAATTCCTCGCGTCGCTGCCGCTCGCCGGCCTCGACGGGACGTTGCGGTCGCGGCTGAAGGATTCACCTGCAGGATCGGTGCGCCTGAAGACCGGGCACCTCGACGGCGTCAGCGGGGTGGCCGGCTATGTGACGACACCGGCCGGTAAAACGCTGGTGCTGGTATCGCTGGTCAACGATGCGCGTGCGGACTATGGCGCCGCCGAGCCGGTGCATGCGGCACTCGTCAGTTGGATACAAGCCAACCTATAAGGCTGCCTCCCGTCTGCGGCTGGTCGCCCTGCGGGCTCAGCGACTCTGCGCACTCACTGTCCCGGCGCACTGCCCTCGCGCACTGCCCTCGCGAAACAGTGCCACACACGCCGGTCAATGCCGCCTGGACTCGTCGCTTCTACGGGTTCAGCGCTTTGGAGGGTGCTCGGGGCTTTGCAGCTCCGCTGCTCTTTGCGGGTTCGGCTGTGCGCTCAATGCTTTGCGGCGTAGTCATCGGGCGGGACCGCTACCCGGTTCGTTCCAAGTCCCACAGTAGGGCGGTCACGTCTTTGCGCAGCCAGACTCCAAGGCCGAGGTAGCGGAAATGCCGCTTCAGTCGACGGCGGTACCACGCGCCGGAGCGTAAGTGCACCGCGCGATCGGTGCGGGTTTTATCGCAGTTCTCACGCCAGTCCTCGCGGGTCAGCGCCGAAACGTACAGCGCCGACCGCGACAAGTTCGCGAGATTCACGATGGCACGCGAGGCATCGCGGTCGCTCAAGTATTGCAGCACGTCGTAGCACACCACCAGATCGCTCGGCTTGCGCGGTGAGTAGTCGATCACCGACCCCCGGACCCAGCCGTATCGGCCGCACAGATAATCGCTGGTCTCGATGCCCACGTATCGAGCCCGCGGCAGCACCTCGGCAAAGGGCTTGCGCAGCAAGCCAATCCCACAGCCAGCATCGAGGATGGTGCGCACCGGGATGGCGGCATGGGCGAGCACGGCGGCGATGAGCCGTGCCCGCAACCGCATCTCCTGGGGCGTCGTTACCCGGGTCGCGGCTTGCAAGTAGAACTCGCGGAAATACGCGGGACCGAACACCGTCTCCGTGGTCATTGATCAAGTCCTGGCGCCATCGGCAAAGGGCCTCCGCCCAAGCGCCCCTGGTCTTGCCGACGACACGCAAATTCTGATCGCAGGTCTGGCCCGCCGCCTCGTATCGCCAGGGTCTGTGACAGCGGGAGTTCGAAGCCCCCGTAGCGCCGCGGAATCCAGAGACGGAACAAGGGCAGCTCGATCAGGGTGCGAACGATTCGCTTGGCCCATTGCGCCAGGCGATCCGCCTCGTTCGCGTGTGCACCTAAGGAGGGGGTCAGTTGCGCGAGGAGTCGATTGTCCGAGTTGGGTTGCATCAGCCTGCCATTCGTGCTGCCAGTTCAGCCTCTACCTCCAGTTTGCCTGGAGCCCGACGCACCGTCCATCGGTGACAGGACCGGAGCTTCGGGCTCTCAGATCCTTCGGCACATTGCTGGTTAATTCGTTGTGGCGCGTCGGATTCCTGTCGATGCAGCTGGCTGCGACGGTGCCGGACCGCATCCGACGGTTGTGCTTCTTCACGGCATTCCCGGCAACGAACAAAAACCTTGACCTGGTTAAAGCTGGACGAGCACAGTTCGGGTCCGGGAGACGACTCTCGGGCCAATACCGGTACTTCATCAAATGGGAATACTGCCATGAAGCAGCCATTCACACGCCGCGTTAGACTCACCCTATGCGAGTCCGAGCAATACCTAGACGAATTCGGAGACGTGACCCGCGCTCAGTATGATATGCATGCTTGTGATAACTGGGGGGCTGGCCGATGACGATCTCCGGAGGATGTCTTTGCCGGGCGGTGCGTTACACCGTCGCCGCAGACGAAATTGCAACCCGAGTTTGCTGGTGCCGCGACTGCCAGTACTTCGCCGCTGGAAGCGCCACGGTAAACGTCGTGTTTCCGACCACCGCGGTCACGATAACAGGACCGCTGCGCGACTATTCAAGTATTGCGGACAGTGGCAACCGCATGCATCGGCAGTTCTGCGAGCGCTGCGGGACGCCCGTAACGAGTACGGCTGAGGCGCGCCCGCACCTGACGATCCTACGGGCGGGAACGCTGGATAACCCGGAACTCGCGAGGCCGTCGCTCACGATCTGGACAGACTCAGCGCCGTCGTGGGCATGCATCGATGAGACATTGCCGCGCGCACCGCGCCAACCGCCACCGGCGGGTTGACGGCGCGTGACGATGGCGCACAGCGGTCGCGAGCGCTATTGGCCAGCCCCGAAGCGAACGGTCACATGCCAGGCTTCGAGATGGCTACGTCGTTGAGGATCTCGGCCGCTATCAAATACAAGTTGCGACATCAAACTATTCAAAGGCCGTATACGTCGACAATTGCGCGAAAACCGAGGACGATCGAGCCTTGCAGCAGGTCTTGAATCAGATCGTGTCTTTACGAAAAGTGCTCGGGCCTTCCATCACTTAGGGTCCCGAGGGAACGTTTTCGCATTCGGGATCGTGCGTGACTGGCTCCTGCTGTTGCAGACACAACCAGTTTGCGCTTGCTCAGAACGGACGGCTCTTTGACCCAAAGCCGCTCATTACACCAGCAGCTTTCAGGTCGCCGTTAGCCTCGGTGAATCTGCGTCCGCGAATCGGGGCTTCCAATGTATATCTTCGTTTGATATATTTAAACATGCGTGATGAGGCCATGCGCCGTCTTCTGGATTATGACCGTCGACGGTATTGGCTCGTCAACGGGTGGAGCGTTCGATTCCGTGTCGCCGAGGTCGAGGCCAGCACGGAGCGGTCGCATGGTATTAAGTATGCATTCACGCTGCACGATGTGGACGGGACGCGGTTGCTGGGCTTCGACAATGCGCATGGCGTGCCACGGGCGCAGGCCTACGATCATCGGCATCGCTTCCGGCGCCCCAGGGAACTTGTAGCTTACGATTTCCGGGGCGCGGACGAGTTGATCTGTGATTTTTTTTCCGCGGTCGAACAGGCCTGTAAGCGGGAAAGCGTACCGTTCGAGTTCGATGCGGAAGAGGTTGAGCTGGAGATGGAGGACGACAATGAAGAGCAAGTCCTTAACTGAGTTAAAAGAGGAAATGCGTGCGGTGGCGCGTGGCGAGCGGCATGCTTCGCCACTTCCTGCGGCGCCGTTGCTCGCTGCTCTGACGCGAGAGGCGCTTGAGCTGCTGAGCGTCCTGTTGCGGAAACATCCCTCGAGTGTGGCCGAGCTGGTGGAACTAACAGGTCGGGCGCAGCCGAATATCTCCCGCTCGCTGCAGCTGCTCGCGAAACACCGGCTGATCCGGATGGTGCGGGAGGGACGCGAGGTCAGGCCCGAGCCGATCGCAAAGACGGTGCGAGTGGACTTGGCGACCGGCACTTATGAGACGGCAGCCTGACGGCTGCGAGTTCACCGAGTACTCGAGTTCTTCGAGCCGTTCCGGTCATCTGCGATCCTAGCGAACGTTCGCCATCAGTGGGTGTACCGAATACGCCTTTTCGACCCTCTCCTGCCAGTGGTTGCCGTCAGCTATCCGGCGCTACGGCGTTTTGCGCGTCGTGAAGCACAAGTGAATCTCGAATCTCCCCAATTCTGGCGAGACCAACCGCGTTAAATCCGGCATCCCCACGCCATTCAGGTCTCGACTTATCCAGATAGGAGTCTGCTTCCAGGGCGACGCACCTCAGACGTACTCGCTCCAAATCTGCGTTGTGTCGGATGGGGACACAAATGAACTCGTCCCACGCCTGATATGTGACTCTTCCCGCGAGTACTGCATCTAGAATCGAGACAATCTGATGAACTGTAGGACGGTACGTCCGCGTTGTACGGAAATTTAAGAACGCGAAAAGGGCGGCCACTACTGCGATTACGCCGACAACCACAATAGAAATAGTAACCAATGAATGCATGCGCGACAGTTTATCCCAGGCGGCGAATGTCGGCTTCATGGCGACGATATCATTGGGTCCTATGACCGGAGTTGGCCGCCAAGAGTCTGTCGGCAGATCACCCACGCACGATGACTTTCGCCCGATGCGCCCGCCTACTCCACCGTCAAACTCTTGGCGAGATTGCGCGGCTGATCGACATCGGTGCCCTTGAGTACGGCGACGTGATAGGCGAGCAGCTGCAGCGGCACCGCGAACAGGATGGGGGCCTGCAAGGCGGTCACCTCGACGGGCATGTGAATGACGGTGACGCCTTCGCTGCTCTCCATGCCGGTCTGCGGGTCGGCAAACACGAAGAGCTGGCCGCCGCGGGCCCGCACTTCGTGCAAATTGGATTTGAGCTTTTCCAGCAGTTCGTTGTTGGGCGCGACCGCCACTACCGGCATGTCTTCATCGACCAGCGCCAGCGGGCCATGCTTGAGTTCCGCGGCGGCGTACGCCTCGGCGTGGATATACGAGATCTCCTTGAGCTTCAAGGCGCCTTCCATGGCGATGGCATGCAGCGGTCCGCGCCCGAGAAACAGCGCGTGATGCTTGTCGGCGAAGGTCTCGGCGAGGGCTCGAATTCCCTCGTCGAGTTTCAAGGTCTTTTCGATCAGTCCGGGTAATTGCAGCAGCTGCAGCACGAGTTCACGTTCCGCCGCGGCGTCCAGTACCCCGTGCTTCGCCAGGGCCACGACCAGCATGCCGAGGGCCGTCAATTGAGTCGTGAATGCCTTGGTGGACGCGACCCCGATCTCGGGGCCCGCGCGGGTGAGCAGCACTAGTTCCGACTCCCGGACCATGGAGCTCTCGGCGACGTTGCAGATGGTGAGCGTCGACAGATAGCCGGCTTGTTTGGCTTTGCGCAGCGCGGCCAGCGTGTCCGCGGTCTCGCCGGATTGGGACAGGGTGACGAACAGCGTGTCGGGCGTCACCACCGGGTCGCGGTAGCGGTATTCGCTGGCGATCTCGACCCGGGCCGGAAGACGGCAGATCTGTTCGATGAAATGACTCGCGACCAGGCCCGCATGGTAGCTGGTGCCGCAAGCCGTGATATGCACCGCCTTGACTCGCTTGAACACTTGTTGCGCGGCCGGGCCGAACGCGGCGTCGAGCAATCGGGTACCCGCCACGCGTTCCTCGAGCGTCTGCGCGATGGCACGCGGCTGCTCGTGGATTTCCTTGAGCATGAAGTGCCGGTAGGGACCGCGTTCCACGGCATCGGCCGGCAGGTCGCTCTCGCGCACGGCGCGCAGTGCCGGCGAGCCGTCGGCCGCTACGATGCGGATGGATTTGCGGCGGATTTCCGCGACATCCCCTTCCTCCAGGAACATGAACCGCCGCGTCACCGGCAGCAGCGCCGCCACGTCGGAGGCGACGAAGTTCTCGTCGATGCCGAGGCCGATGACCACGGGACACCCCTCGCGCGCGACGACCACGCAATCCGGATCGTCTTGCGACACGACGGCCAGGGCGTACGCGCCTTGCAATTCGCCGACGGTCTGGCGCACCGCCGAGAACAAATCCGGAGTGTCCGCGAGGTGGTGATGAATGCGATGCGCAATCACCTCCGTGTCGGTTTCCGAATCGAAGCTGTAGCCCAACTCGATGAGACCTGCGCGTAACGCCTCATGGTTCTCGATGATGCCGTTGTGCACGATGGCGATCCCGCGCGAGAGGTGGGGATGCGCGTTGCGTGTCGTGGGAACACCGTGGGTGGCCCAACGCGTGTGGGCGATGCCCACGTGGCCAGCGATGGGGTCGGCATCGAGAGCGGCCTGCAGCGCGTAAACCTTGCCCACGGTCCGCAGCCGGGCCAACCGGCTTTCGGCGGTCAGCACGGCAAGGCCGGCCGAATCGTAGCCCCGATATTCGAGGCGACGCAGCCCCTCCATCAGGATGGGAACGGCATTGCGTTCAGCCACAACACCCACGATTCCGCACATGTCCGAGTGCTCCGCGAAGGAAAAGGTCACCTAGTGTGCCCGAGCCGGCTCGCAAATCCACCTTTCCGGCGGGGGGCAGCGATCTTCGCAGGCGTACCGACTGACGTATAAGTGTTATAAATGTAACGACCGGTAAAGAGACTTCCAACCTCCTCAGGGATTGGCCTGGCGGTGGAGCCGCCGGCGGGCGGGCCGGGGCTGCGTGGCGGCGCCAGCGGCGGAGCGGCGTGGCGCCCGTGGTGCGGGGCTAGGGTGCGGCGACCGGCTCGATCGACCCGCCCAGCGCCTGGAAGAGCGCGGCGGTATCGGCATAGCGATTCGCCCGTGCCTGGGCAAGCGTCACCACTGCCTGGTTATAGCTTTGTTCGGAATTCAGAAGCGACACGTAACTCACCGAGCCGAGTTCCAATTGCTGGTGGGCGACGTCCAAGCTCTTGTGAGCGGCTTGCTCGGCACGGCTCGCGGCCTTCAGTGCATCCGCATCGGCATCCAGTGCATGGAGGGCGTCGGCCACATTTTGGAAAGCGGTCAGTACGGCAGAACGGTACTCAGCACCCGCCTGGTCGAGCGCCGCATCCGCCGCGCGCTTGCGATGCAGGAGCGTACCCCCGGAAAACAGAGTCTGCGAGGCTTGGCCGCCAAGGGTCCAAAAACCCGTGCCCGGCTTGAACAAATCGGACAGCAACGTCGCGGTACTGCCGAGGTCGCCGGTGATGGTTATCTGCGGCAGCATATTGGCCATGGCCACGCCCACTTGGGCCGTCGCTGCGTGCAGCTGCGCTTCGGCCGCGCGCACATCCGGACGCCGCTCCACCAATTGCGACGGCACGCCGAGCGGCAAGTCCACCGGCAGCACCAGGCGGTCCAGGTCGATGTGCACAGGCTTGAAGTCGGCTGGCAGATGTCCGGTGAGCGCCGCCAGTTGATCGCGGGCTTGGTGCCATTGCTTGTTCAACGGCGGCAGCGTCGCTTCCAGCTGTGCAAGCGCCGCGTCCTGGGCATAGACGTCCATCTCGGCGATTGCGCCCAGATCGAGTTCGCGCCGCCGAACCGCCAAAGATTCCCGCTCGAGCGCGATCACCCGCTCCGTGCCCGCGATCTGAGCCCGCAGACCGGCCTCTTGGATCGCCCCCGACACGACGTTTGCGGTCAACGTCAGATAGGTGGCCTGCAGCTGAAAGCCGCTCGCCTCGGCTTGCGCGGCCAGCGACTCCACGGCGCGGCGATTCGCCCCGAACACATCGGGTACGTACGAGATGGTCACCTGGGGCGTGTACAGACTGTAGATCGGGGTACCGGACTGCAACGTGGGCTGCTTCACGCCGGTGGCATCGCGATTGCGGCTCACGTCGAACGTACCCTGGACCGTGGGAAAATACGATCCACGCTGCGCGGCGGTGTTTTCCCTGGCTTGGCGCAGCGCGGCCTGCGCCGATGCGACGTCCGGATTGGCCCGTAGCGCCTCGGCTACCAAGCCATTGAGTTCTTCGGAACCGAACAGCGCCCACCAGTTCCGGGGCACGGCTTGTTGCTCCAAGAAGCGTTGGGCAGTGCCGCCCGCGCCGGCACCGGGCACCGCCGCCGTTGCGGCCGCCAGGGGGTCGACGGTATAGCGGTCGACGGCGGGCGCCGGGGGCCGGTGGAAATTCGGTCCCACGCATGCCCCGAGCGTTGCGCCGAGCGCGGCTATCGCACAGCTCCGCAGAGTCGCCGGGCGTCCCGGGATGGTACGGGCAGCGCGCCGCTTCATCCGCCCACTTCCGGGGCAGGGTCGGCGGGGCCGTCGGCACGGTCGCCAGTCGCCGTGTCCCGGTTCGGCTCCGGCGGCATTTCCCGGGCCCTCGAAAATTTCAAAATGAGCACCGGCAGTACCAGAAGGATGAGCACCGGCGCGAGCAACATGCCGCCCACGACGACCAGTGCCAGCGGCTTCTGTACCTGCGAGCCGATGCCGGTCGAAACGGCGGCGGGTATGAGGCCGACGCAGGCAACGGTACAGGTCATGATCACCGGCCGCAGCTGGGTGCGGCAGGTTTCCAGCATCGCCGTCGAACGGTCGTGCCCCAGATCCAGGCTCAAATGGTAGTACGACAAGACGAGAATTCCATCCATGGCCGCAATACCGAACAACGCGACGAAGCCGATGGCAGAGGACACGCTGAACGCCGTACCCGTCACCCATAGGGCGAAGATGCCGCCGAGCATCGCCATCGGGATGACGCTGGCGGCCAACAATGCATCGCGCAAGCTGCCAAAATTCAAATACAACAACAACACGATCAACGCGATCGACAGCGGCACGGCGATGCTCAGGCGTGCAATCGCGTCCTGCAGGTTACCGAACTCCCCCACCCACTCCAGATGATAGCCGCCGGGCAGTACCACCTGTGAATCCACGGCACGCTGCGCCTCGAGCACGGCACTGCCGAGATCGCGGCCGCGCACGCTGAACTTGATCGGAACGTAGCGTTGCTGCTGCTCGCGATAGATGAACGCGGCACCGGAGACCAGGCGTATGTCGGCCACGTCGGCGAGCGGCACCTGAATGAGACCGCTGCCCGGACTCGCCGTCGCAGCCACAGGGATGCGGCGGATCGCCTCGAGATTCTGACGGTACGGCAGGCCCAGGCGCACCATCATCGCAAAGTGCCGGTCGCTGGTGCCTTCGTACAGATCGCCGGCGCTTTGGCCTCCGATGGCGGCCTGGACCACGGCGTTGACGTCGCCGGGAGCGAGGCCATAGCGCGCGGCGCGTGTCCGGTCGACATCGATACGAATGGTCGGCTGTCCCAGCGATCGGAGCACGGCCAGATCCGTGATGCCGGGCACTTTGGCCAGGGCGCCCGCGATTTCGTCCGCCTTCTTCTCCAGGGTCTCGAGCTCGTTCCCGTAGATCTTGACCGAATTCTCGCCCTTGACGCCGGACGCCGCCTCCTCGACGTTGTCTTGGATGTATTGCGAAAAATTGAAATCGACGCCGGGAAATTCTTGCACCAAGGCATCCGTCATGGCCTGGGTGAGCTTTTCTTTGTCCATTCCGCGTGGCCATCCCTCGGCGGGCTTGAGGGGCACGAAAAATTCGGCGTTGAAGAAACCCGTGGCGTCAGTGCCGTCGTCCGGCCTGCCGTGCTGCGACACCACGGACTGTACCTCGGGATACTTGGTGATCAGCATACGCATGCGATTGACGTACGCATCGCTGTCTTCCAGCGAGACGGATTGCGGAAAGGTGGCTCGGATCCAGAGATTGCCCTCTTCCAGCTTGGGCAGGAACTCGAGTCCCAGCGAGCGCACGGCCACGACGGCCAGCAACGCAAGCAGCGCGACGCCCGTGAAAGTGATGATGCGATTGGCGAGCACGAATTCGAGCGTGGGTACGTAAATGCGGCGCAGCCCGCGAACCAAGGGTGTTTCACGCTCCTCGAGGTCCTGCGGAAACAGCAACAGGCTCAATGCCGGTGCGACCGTGAAGGTAGCGATCAAGCCGCCGGCGATGGCATACGCGTACGTTTTTGCCATCGGCCCAAAAATATGACCTTCGATGCCGGAGAGGGTGAACAGCGGCACGAAGCCGGCGATGATGATGGCTGCCGCAAAAAAGATCGACTGGCTCACCTCGGCCGCGGCCACCGATATCGTATTCATCTTGCCGCGAAAGCCGCTTGGCGCGCGCATGCGGTGCAAGGGGCTCGGTCCGGTGCCTCGATGCGCCGAGACTTCAGCCAAATGCCGGAAAATGTTTTCCACCATGATGACGGTGGCATCGACGACCAACCCGAAGTCGATCGCGCCCACGGACAACAGATTGGCGGACTCGCCGCGCAGGACCATGAGTCCGATCGCGAAGGACAGCGCGAACGGGATGGTCGTTGCCACGATGATGGCGCTGCGAACGTTGCCGAGAAATGCCCATTGCATGAAAAAAATGAGCGCGATACCGGCCACCATGTTGTGCAGCACGGTGTGAGTGGTGACATGGATCAAGTCGCTGCGGTCGTAGATGCGCTGGATGCTGACGCCGGGCGGCAGGATTCCGCTGCCATTGATCTTGTCCACCTCGGCTTCCACGCGTTTGATGGTCGGGACGCTTTGCGCACCCCGCCGCATCAGCACGATGCCCTGAACGATGTCGTCTGCGTAGTCATACCCCGCGATGCCGAGCCGCGGCAAGTTGCCGATGCTCACCTTGGCCACGTCGCCGATCATCACGGGAGCGCCCTGGTTGTTCGTTATGAGGGTACGGCGAATCTCGTCGGCCGAATGGATGAGACCGACGCCGCGTACGACGGCGGATTGCTCCCCGAAATTGACCGTCTGGCCGCCGACATTGATATTGGCGTTGCCGAGTGCGGTCAATACCTGCGGTAGCGAGAGGCCGTACCCCGTGAGCTTCGGCTGATCGATGGCAATGTCGTAGGTCTTGGTCTTGCCGCCCCAGCCGGTCACGTCGATGACGCCGGGCACGGCTTTGAAACGCCGCTCCAACACCCAGTCCTGAAGCGTCTTCAGATCGGTTACCGAATAATTGGGGGGACCGGCCACCCGATAGCGAAAGATTTCACCGATCGGGCTGGTGGGCGAGATCTGCGGCTGCGCGCCGTTCGGCAAAGGGCCGAGCTGTGACAGGCGATTGATGACCCACTGCTCGGCCTGTTGGTACGTGAAGTCGTACGTGAATTGCACCTTGACGTCGGACAGCCCAAACAGCGATATGGTGCGGATGGCCTGCACGTTGGGGATGCCCGTCATTTGAACTTCGAGCGGGATGGTGATGTAACGCTCGATCTCCTCCGCGGATTGCCCGGTGTTCTGCGTCACGACATCGACGAGGGGCGGTACTGGATCCGGATACGCCTCGATGTTCAGCGTGAGGAAACTGGCCACGCCGGCGCCCAGCACCACGAGCAGCATGACGACGATGAGTACCCGCTGACGGAGTGCGAAGGTGACGATCGCGTTCATGACGAGGAGGCGGGGACTGCGACCTGATCGATGAACAGACCGCCCTTCGTGACGATGCGCTCACCCGCCTTCAGACCATCGAGCACCTCGACCAGGCCGTCGTTGCTGCGGCCGGTGCGTATGGCGCGGTAGGCGAGCAGTCCGTCGCCCGCAACCACCCACACGTGCGCCGCATCCCCCTCGTAGACCACGGCTGCCTGCGGTACGGCGGGAGATGTCGACGCCTCGCTGGTCAGTATCCGGAAGCTCGCGAACATTTCCGCTTTCAGAGCCCCATCGCGGTTTTCGATTTCCGCGCGCACCGGTAGCCGGTGCGTGGCCGGGTCGACCGCGGCAGCGACGTAAGTCACGCGCCCCATGAACGCGCGTTTGGGATAGGCCAGCACGTGAACTTCCATGGCCTGTCCGAGATGCACCGAGCCGGCATCGGCCTCGCGGACGTTGGCGACCAGCCACACGCTGGAGGGATCGGCGATCGTGAATACCGGCGTACCGCCGCCCGCCTGAAGATACTGGCCCGGCCCCACTTGACGATCCACCACCACTCCCGCGATCGGTGCAGCAATCGTCACGGCAGCGTTGATCGAGCGCGAAGCGTCGAGAGCCTCGATCTCCGCATCCGATTTACCCAGGATTTTGAGCCGCTCGCGCACTGCGTTGTGCGCAGTCTCGGCGGCGGTGAGGTCCGCCTGGGCTTGCTGCCAGTCTTGCAGACTTCCGCCCTTGGCATCGTACAAGGCATGTTTGCGGGTCTCGTTGATGCGCGCGATTTTCAGTTGCGCGGCGCCCGTGGCAAGATCGTTCTGCGCTTGCACGAACTCGGAGGCTTCGATGGTTGCGAGCGGCGCGTCCTTTCTTACGGTATCTCCCAAGCCCGCGATGACTCGCGTGACGCGGCCCGAAAAGGGGGGAAACACCGGCGTCGTGCGGTCCCCATTGACGGCAATCTTGCCCTCGGTCAGTTCCTCGCTGACGAAATCGTGGACGGCGACGGATTCGACGGTGAACGTTTTGAATTGCTGCGCCGTGGCGCGAAAGGTGTCGGGCGGGGAAGGTGCTTCAGCGGAAGGCGGGTCGTGCTTGATGAACATCCGCTCCGTGATCCATCGACCCGAGATGCCGATGATGATGACGGCACTGCCGATGCCGGCGACACGCCATTGCCGCCGCCGCGACCAGGCGCGCCGATCGATAGACTCCGGGCCGCGGGGAGGCTGATCCGAACCGCCGGCTTCATTGCTCATTCCACGACTCCATTCAGCACCCTGCAGACCCGCTACAGCTCAGTTGCGCCCCTCGATGCGTACGCCCCCGGAGCGCCATCACGCGTCGCGGGTATCCCAGGCCGCTTCCCCCGCGGTGCCGGAGCGCTCGCCTGGCAGGTGCACTACGAAGGTCGAACCTTCGCCTTCGCAGCTTTCCACATCGATTGTTCCTCCGTGGAGGGCCAATACCATCGCGACCAAATGAAGGCCAACCCCGCTTCCCGCCACGCCGATCGCATTGGTCCCGCGAAAATAGCGTTCGAACAAACTGGCGCGGTCGGACTCGGGAATACCGATCCCGCGGTCGCGCACGCTCACCACCAAGCCCCCTTGCGGCTCGGCGCGCGCGATGACCTCGATGGGGCTGCCGGCGGCGGAGTACTTGATGGCATTGGACAACAGGTTACTGAACAGGGCGAACAGCAGCTTCGAGTCGCCCCGCATGCTCGCCGGAATCTCGCCGAAGTCCTCGCGGATGTCGGCCCGCCGCGTGGTCTCGCGATGCAGTTGACACGCTTCGTGCAGCAGTGCTGCGGGGTCGAAGGTCCCGGGGTGATAGACCGCCTGGCCGTCGAAGAGCTGCGCGGCGCTCAACAGACCGTCCATGATGCCGGTCAAACGGGCGACCGCGCCACGAATCCGCGTCGCTCGTTCGACGAGGTCCTCCGGCGTGATCCGGTCCTTGAGTTTGATCAGGCGCTGCGCTTGCGCGTCGATGACGGTCAGCGGCGTGCGAAATTCATGCGAGGTCATGGTAACGAAGTTGCGCTGCTGTGCGGTGACGCGCCGTTCGTTATCCAGACTTTCCTCGAGCGCGGCGGTCTGCTCGATCAACCGGCGTTGGCTCTTGACCAAATCGATCGCGTTGCTTCGGAATACGGCAGCCGAGCGCGCCATCTCGCCGATCTCGTCCTCTCGATGGGTACCTTCAATGCTGACGTCCGTGCCGTGCGATGCCAGAACATGCATGCTATGCGCCAAGCTGAGCAGCGGCCGCGATATGGATCGAGTGATGTACATGATGGTTACGAGCACCAAACAAGTAGCCACGATCATCGCCGCCACGATGAGCCGCCGGTCTTGCGCGTACGCTCCCGCCGCGCGGGCACTCGCGGCGCGCGCCTTGGTCACGGTCTGCTCTGTCAGACGGCCCAGGGTATCGCTTGCCGCATTGAAGGCCGTGCGGGAGCCGGTCATGTACAAACGCACCGCATCCTGCTTCTCGCCCGAACGCGACATTGCCAGCACGTGAGCGGCGATGAGTTGGTATGCAGCCCATTGCCTTGCGAATTCGTCGTACACGCGCCGTTCCGGATCCTCGTGGACCAGTGATTCGTAGGCGCGTTGTGCTCTCATCACCAGTGCATTCAATGCGGCAATCTCGGTTTCGCCGGCCGCCAGCTCCGTGGGGCTCTGGGAGAGCAGGTGGGTGGCCTCGCCGGTACGATAGTCGGACATATAATTGTTCAGATCGCCGATCAGGCGGGTGTCCTGCAGCCATTGACTGCGGATCTCGTCGGACACGCGATTGACGTTGCTGAGACGCTGCATGCTGAATGTGCCGAGCCCGATCACCAGCAACAGAAACAGCAACGAAGCGGCGGACAGCAGAATGCGAATCGAGTGAGGCCGCATGGGGCGCATCCAGCCCGCGATCGCGGACGCGCCGCCCTCGCCGGGGTTGCCGCCCGGCTCCCGAACCCGACCCCTGGTACCGGCCAGTGGCATATTCCGTATCAAGGCTCGATCAACCCGCCCGAGGCAGCCTTCACCGCCGCCTGAATGCGGGTGGCCACGTTGAGCTTGCGGCACGCAGTTTCGATGTGGAAGTCGACGTTGCGCTTGCTCGTACCGATGATCTGCGCGATCTCGGCGGAGGTTTTGCCCCGCGCGGCCCATGTCAGGCACTCTACTTCGCGATCACCGAGATCGATTTGCCGCGACCAGAGTTCGGTGCGCGGGGCTTTGGCAAGACGTCCGGCGACGATGGTACCGAGTATTTCGAAGTCGATCGGTTTGATGACATAATCGTCGGCACCGAGACGGCGACCCTTCAGTTGGTTGTCCCGATCTCCGAGTGCGGTCAAGAAGATGAACGGCGTCCCGGCAAAACGCGGTCCCAGTTCCATCAGCCGATCGAGTACTTCGAAACCGTTCATGACCGGCATGCTGACATCGCAGAGCACCAGATCGGGCTGTAAGGTGAGCACGGCCGAAAACCCTGCCTGACCGTCGTGGGCCAACGCCATGTCGTAGCCCCGTTCCTGAAATTCCTCAGCGATCAGGGCCGCGGTTTCGCGATTGTCCTCGATGCACAGAATTTTATTACCCATGGGCCCACCCGATCGAGAATAACCGCGCACCCCACCCGGGCGGGCGGTTCGCACGTACTCCTACCGCAGCAGGACGCATAGTCCACGGCCACCGCCCGCACGTCTACTGTGATCCGTGACAGTTTACGGGACCCCCGCGTCTGACTGGGTCCGGAGGGCTCGAGTGCCGGCGCTGCATCCCTGCACGTGGCGTCCGCGATTTCGGACGCGGGCGAGTTATGAATTGGCGTGGAAGGGTGGGCGAGATCCGCTGACCGCGCGCGATATGCCGGTGATCGGAGGTGAGACGGGGGGGGCGAGGGGTGTGGGCGGCCTCGTGGCCGGCGGCGCTTGCGCGCCGCCGGCAGCCTGGTTCCTCTTATTCGACCCGCTCACCGTGCAGCGAGATGTCGAGTCCCTCTCGTTCCTGTTCCTCGGTCACCCGCAGCCCGATCGTCATGTCGATGACTTTGAGGATGATGTAGCTCATGACGAAGCCGTAGATGACGGTGGTGCCCACGCCCCACAGCTGCGTGATCACCGAGCCGTCCACGCCGCTGATTTCCTTGCTCGCGAACACACCGGTCAGCAGCGCACCGACGATGCCGCCGATACCGTGCACGCCGAACGCGTCCAGCGAATCGTCGTATTTCAAGGCGCTCTTCAGCGAAGTGGCCGCCACGAAGCACACCACGCCGGCCACCAGACCGATGACCACCGCGGGGGTGGGACCCACGAAACCGGACGCCGGTGTGATGGCAACGAGCCCCGCGACCGCGCCGGAGGCTATACCGAGCACGCTGGGCTTACCCTTCGCTATCCACTCCGCGAACATCCAGCCCAAAGCAGCGGTGGCCGTTGCGATCTGGGTAGCCATCATGGCCATGCCCGCGCGGCCATCGGCGGCGACGGCCGATCCGGCGTTGAACCCGAACCAGCCCACCCATAGCAACGAGGCACCGATCAGGGTCAGCGCCAAGTTATGCGGCGGCATGGCTTCCTTGCCGTAGCCCAACCGCTTGCCGAGCACCAGACAGCTGGCGAGACCCGCGATTCCGGCGTTGATGTGCACCACCGTGCCGCCCGCATAATCGAGTACGCCCTTGACCGCCAGCCAGCCCGACGGTTCCCATACCCAGTGCGCGATCGGCGAGTACACCACCAGCGACCAGACGGACATGAATATGAGCATCGCCGAGAACTTCATGCGATCTGCGAAAGCGCCGGCGATCAATGCCGGGGTGATGATCGCGAATGTCAGCTGAAACATCGCATAGACGGATTCGGGAATCGTCAGTGCGAGGTGCGACACCGTCAGCTTGTTCGCGTCGTGCATGAAGGTCATCCCATTGAACAACGCGCGGCTCGCTCCTCCGAGGTAAGGTCCCCCGGGGGTGAAAGCCCACGAATAGCCGATGAGCCACCAGAGGAGCGTAACGACGCAAGTGATCGCGAAACTTTGCATCAGCGTTGCCAGCACGTTCTTTTTGCGGACCATGCCGCCATAGAAAAGCGCCAGGCCCGGTATGGTCATCATCAACACCAGCGCCGTCGAGGTCAGCATCCAGGCCGTATCGCCGGAGTTGACCTTGTCGGTACCGATCAACTGCGGTTCGGTTGGAGCCGGAGGGGTCGTCGCAGCATCGGCGGCCGCGGCGGGTGCTGCCGGCGCGGCCTCGGCA
>JALYHP010000128.1 GCA_030799355.1 Pseudomonadota bacterium | reverse complement strand
AGCGATGCCAGCCGCCTCGGTCGCGCCGGCGGCGCCTGCAATGCCAGCCGTGCCTGTCGCGCCCGCGGCGTCGGCGATGCCCGCAATGCCCGCGCCGCCATCCCTGCCCACGGTGCAGGGATGGACGGCCGGCCGCGATCCGCTGTTCGCGGCCTTCGGCGAGGCGACACAATTTCCCGCCGCAGCGGGTCCCGGTGTGGCGGTGTGCATCGACCAGCCGGGCTCGGCCGGCTGGGCCGATGTGGAGCAACGCTGGCTGGTGCCTGCGGTCGCCGCTCTGAAGTCCGGCCGGATTAGGCGACTCGACCTGTCGGCCGGGGACCGTCGGTTCAGCGTCGGCAGGGGACCAAACCTGTTATTTTGGCGCCGCCCGCGGCCGTGGTGGGAGTCGTTTGGCGTGGACACCGATCACCTCGAAAAGGGCAGCGAATCGCATGACATTTCCTGAGATCAGGCGCCGGGAGGCGGGGACGGCACTCGATTTCTGCGAGCTGCATCCGGTGCTGCGGCGGGTATACGCGGCGCGCGGCATCGCGCACACCGACGAACTCGATTTGTCCCTCGACCGGTTGCTGCCGGTGAGCTCGCTCGAGGGGGTCGATGCGGCTGCGCGGCTGCTGGCGGCGCACCGACGTCAAGGACGAGTTCTGGTGGTCGGCGACTTCGATGCGGATGGAGCGACCAGCAGTGCGCTCGTGGTGCGCGCCCTGCGGTCGATGAAATTTTGCCATGTGGATTTTCTCGTCCCGAATCGTTTTCGCTTCGGCTACGGCTTGACGCGGGAAATCGTCGAGTTGGCGGCGACGCGCCGGCCTTCCCTGATCGTCACCGTCGATAACGGCATATCGAGTGTCGATGGCGTGGAGGCGGCCCGTGCGCTGGGAATTCCCGTGCTGGTGACGGACCACCATTTGCCCGGCGAGACGCTGCCGCGAGCCGACGTCATCGTCAACCCGAACCTCAAGGGATCGGCCTTCGCCAGTCCTGCGCTGGCCGGTGTCGGCGTGGCGTTCTACGTGATGGCGGCGCTCGGCAGGGAACTGGGCGAGGCGGAATTTCGCGCGGCCGATCTGCTGGATCTGGTCGCGCTCGGAACCGTGGCCGACGTGGTTCCGCTCGATCGCAACAACCGGATCCTGGTCGCGCAGGGCCTGCGGCGGATTCGCGCCGGCCGCTGCGCCCCCGGTATCCGTGCCTTGCTCGAATCGGCGGGGCGCCGGCTCGAGCAGATCACCGCGGCCGACCTGGGCTTTGCGGCGGCGCCGCGGCTGAACGCGGCCGGTCGTCTCACGGATATGAGCGTCGGCATCGCCTGCTTGCTGGCGGACGACCCCATCGAAGCCGCGCAACTCGCCGGTCAACTTGCACGGCTCAACGAGGAGCGGCGGGAAATAGAACAGCGCATGCAACTCGAGGCCGTCGAGATCGCCGCCGCCGTTCGTTTCGATGCGCTCGGCACCGAGGCGTTGGGGCTGTGCTTGTTCGAGGAGAGCTGGCATCAGGGCGTGGTCGGGTTGGTCGCCGGCAGGATCAAGGACCGTCTGCATAGACCGGTCATCGCATTCGCTCGGGCGGAAGATGGCTCGTTGCGGGGTTCGGCGCGCTCAATTGCGGGGGTGAACATTCGCGATGCGTTGGATAGCATCGCCACGCGCCACCCGGGCCTCGTCGGCAAATTCGGCGGGCACGCCATGGCGGCGGGCATGACGCTGCTGGAAGCGGACCTCGATCGGTTTCGCGCGGCTTTCGCCGCCGAAGTGGCGAGGCGCGCCGACGCCGACGCGCTCACCGGCGTGGTGCATTCGGACGGCGAGCTGCAAGACGGCGAATTGTCGGTGGATACCGCGCGCATGCTGCGCGGCGCCGGGCCCTGGGGGCAGGGCTTTCCCGAACCGGTGTTCGACGGCGAATTCCTCGTCATGGAGGCGCGCGTGGTCGGTAGCAAACACCTGAAATTGCAGCTCGGGCCGCTGTGCCGGCCGAAGGCGGCCGGGGCTACGAGTATGGCCGCGGTTACGACTACGGCGGTGGCGGCGGTCGGCGCGCCGGCGGCGCGCGGCATCGATGCCATTGCCTTCGGCTACGTCGGCGGCGCGACCGAGGATGCAGCGCTGCAACGGGGCCGGCAGCTACGCATCGCCTACCGGCTCGAGGTGAACGAGTACCGCGGCGTCGAAAATCTGCAGCTCAACTGCCAGCATCTCGAGCTGGCATGACATTGGCGCCGGCCGTACGCGGCACAGCGCTGCTTGCCTGGAAGCACGCGTGGTTAGGCGCCGGGATGTAGCTGCGTAGAGCGGCCGCGCGCCGGCGGGTGCGGCCAATGTGCACAGGCGGGGTGTGCTAACATGGTTTCATGGAAATCAATCAACTCAAACGATTCATCAAAGATCTCGAGGAACGCACCGGCTCCTTGAGGAGGTATCTTTGATTACGATGACAAGCACGAGCGCCTCCAAGAAGTAACTCGCGAACTCGAGCAACCGGGGATCTGGGACAACGCGGAGCGCGCGCAGGAACTCGGCAAAGAGCGATCAAAGCTGGAAAGTGTGGTGGACGGCCTGGACCGGCTCACGAGGGGTCTCGGCGATGCCGCCGAGCTGCTGGAACTCGTCGCCGCCGAGGCCGACACCGCCGCGGCCGAGGAGATCGAAAGGGACGCCATGCGGCTGGCCACGGAAGTGGAGAGGCTCGAGTTTCAACGCATGTTTCCGGGAAAGATGGATTCGCATAGCGCGTTTCTCGACATCCAGGCCGGCGCGGGCGGTACCGAAGCGCAAGATTGGGCCGCCATGCTGCTGCGCATGTATCTGAAGTGGGCGGACGGCCACGGCATCAAAACGGAAATCATCGATCAGAGCGACGGCGAAGTGGCGGGCATCAAGGGTGCGACCATCAGCATGTCGGGCGAGTATGCGTACGGGTGGCTGCGCACCGAGACCGGCGTACACCGGCTGGTGCGCAAATCGCCGTTCGACTCGGGCAATCGGCGTCATACCTCGTTCGCCTCGGTGTTCGTGTCGCCGGAAGTGGACGATGACATCGAGATCGAGATCAATCCGGCCGATTTACGCACCGATGTCTACCGGTCGAGTGGCGCCGGCGGGCAACATGTGAACAAAACCGAATCAGCGGTGCGCATCACGCACGTGCCGAGCGGCATCGCGGTGGCCTGTCAAAACGAGCGCAGCCAGCACAAGAACCGTTCCACCGCGATGAAAATGCTGAAGGCGAAGCTCTACGAACTCGAGTTCAACAAGCGCAACGCCGCCGCGAAAGTGCTCGAGGACTCGAAATCGGACGTAAGCTGGGGACATCAGATCCGCAGCTACGTCCTCGATCAGTCGCGCATCAAGGATTTGCGCACCGGGGTCGAGATCGGCAATACCACCGCGGTGCTCGACGGCGCGCTCGATGAATTCATGCAGGCCAGCTTGAAACAGGGTCTTTAGACGATGACTGACAACGACGAGAACCATCTGATCGCGGAGCGGCGCGCGAAGCTCGCAAAATTGCGCGAGCGGGGCAATGCCTTTCCCAATGATTTCCGCCGCAACGCGCTGGCCGCCGATCTGTTCACCGCCTATGGCGCAAAAAGCGCGGCCGCTCTGGAGGCCGAGCCGATCCGGGTGGCCGTCGCGGGCCGCATGCGCGCCAAGCGCGTCATGGGCAAGGCCAGTTTCGCCAAGCTGGAGGATTCGAGCGGCGCGATACAAGTGTTTCTGCAGCTCCAAACGCTGGGTCCCGCCTACGAGGACTTCAAGGGCTGGGACGTGGGCGACCTGATCGGTGCGGAGGGCACCCTGTTCCGCACCAAGACCGACGAGTTGTCGGTGCGGGTGGATCGCCTGGTATTGCTGACCAAGTCGCTACGGCCGCTGCCCGACAAATGGCATGGCATCGCCGATACCGAAATGCGCTATCGACGCCGCTACGTCGATCTCATCATGAACGAAGGGACGCGGCAGGTCTTCGAAACGCGGTCGCGCATCGTGCGCTATCTGCGCGCCTTCCTCGATGCGCGCGGTTTTCTCGAGGTAGAGACGCCGATGCTGCATCCCATCCCGGGGGGCGCGGCGGCGCGGCCGTTTCGGACGCACCACAATGCCTTGGACGTGGACATGTACCTACGCATCGCGCCAGAGCTGTATCTGAAGCGCCTCACGGTGGGTGGATTCGAGCGCGTTTACGAGATCAACCGAAATTTTCGCAACGAAGGCGTATCGACACAGCACAACCCCGAGTTCACCATGCTCGAGCTGTATCAAGCCTATGCCGACTACCGCGATCTCATGGAGATGATCGAGACCCTGTTCCAGGGACTTGCCGATACGTTGTTGGGATCGCGCAAGCTCAACTATCAGGGCACCGAATACGACTTGTCCCGCGGTTTCGCCCGCCGAACCATCGAACAGATCCTGGTGGCGAACAATCCCGATCTCGATCCGCTGTCGCTGCGCGATGCGCCGTATCTGCGCCGCGTGTGCGATCGCCTCAAGATCCCCTACAAGCCAGGCGATGGCCCGGGCAAGCTGCAAATCGAGATCTTCGAAAAAACCGGCGAGCACACCTTGATCCAGCCCACCTTCGCGTATGCCTATCCGGCGGAGGTATCGCCGCTGTCGCGGCGCAACGACGAGGATCCGTTCATCACCGATCGCTGGGAGTTCTTCATCGGCGGCCGCGAACTGGCCAACGGATTTTCGGAGCTGAACGATGCCGAGGATCAGGCGCAGCGCTTCAAGGACCAGGTCGAACGCAAGGATGCGGGCGATGAGGAAGCCATGTACTACGACGCCGATTATGTACGCGCGCTCGAGTATGGGATGCCGCCGACGGCGGGCTTGGGGCTGGGCGTGGATCGGATGGTGATGCTGTTCACCGATTCGCCGTCCATCCGCGACGTCTTGCTGTTTCCGCACATGCGGCCCGAGTTTTGACCGGAGCCGCTCCAGGCATGCCTGGGGGCGGCGGCCCGATCGGCGTATTCGACTCGGGGGTCGGCGGCTTGACCGTGCTGCGTGCGTTACGAGCCCTGCTGCCGGCGGAAGATTTCATCTATTTGGGCGATACCGCCCGAGTGCCCTACGGCACCAAGAGTCCGCAGAGCGTGGTGCGTTATTCGATGCAATGCGCGGACGCGCTCGTGGACCGCGGCATTCGCTGTCTCGTCGTCGCCTGCAATACGGCGTCCGCGTCGGCATTGGCGGCCTTGCGATCGCGGCATCCCGAGATCCCGGTCATCGGCGTCATCGAACCCGGCGCCGCGGCGGCGGTGTCGGCCTCGCGTTCGCAGCACATCGCGGTAATCGGCACCGAGGGCACCATCGGCGGCGGCGCCTATCAGACGGCGATCCATCGATTGAATTGCGAGGTACGCGTCACGGCGCAGGCCTGTTCGTTGTTCGTGGCGATGGCCGAGGAGGGCTGGGTCGAAGGTCCCATCGCCGAAGCGGTCGCGCGCCGTTATCTGGCGCCGATCTTTACCGCCGAATATGCCTCGCTCGACGGGTTCGCAGTTGCAGAGGCGCGTGGCAACATGCCGGACACGTGTCCGAGCGTGACCGGTGCACGCTACGGGGCGAGCGAGGCAAGCCGCGCGGTGCCCGCCCGCCGCGGGGCGCCTGATACGCTGGTGCTCGGCTGCACCCATTTTCCCGCGCTGTTACCGGCCATTCGTGCGATTCTGCCGGTTGGCGTGCGCGTCATCGACTCCGCGCTCACCGTTGCCGCCGCGGTGGCGCGCGAACTGCCGCTCGCACAGGGCTGCCCAGGGCGCGGCGCGGTCACCTGGCTTGCAACCGACGGCGCGGCGCGATTCGCCCGAGTGAGCGGCATTTTCTTAGGCGCTCCCCTGCGCGCGGACGAGATCGAGATCATCGATCTGTGAGCAGTAGTCAAGGTCATTCGCGACCGCGGAAACGGGTTGCGCTCGAAGGCAGCGCGTGAATCGACCGCTAGGCTGGAGTTCCCGGCGATTTTTATAGCCGAGTAGTCAGCAGGTCCCTGGGTTTTCCGTGTTTTGCGCGATATAGGGTGCATTACATGGGTACATATTGTAGTCACTAAATAGTTGACTATAGGTTCGT
>JALYHP010000118.1 GCA_030799355.1 Pseudomonadota bacterium | reverse complement strand
CGGCCGCTCCGCCAGCGCCTGCCGCTGCCCGGGCGCCGGCCGCCGCCGCGCGCGGCACCATTTAGGCGGTTCGACGGCTCACTCGGCAGCAACCCATGAAGTCCAAGTCCGCGCGTCTCGTCCGCCGCAATCACGCCCGCTATCACCAGGGGCGTGACGATCTGAATATCGTGCCGATGATCGACATGATGGTGATCCTCGTGTTCTTTCTGATATTCACCGCCGTGTTTTCCAAGACGAACATCTTGCAGCTGAATTTACCGGCCAGCAATGCGGTGCCGCTGGATTTGCCGAAAGATCTGAAGCTCGAGGTCATCATTCGTCCCGACGACATCGTCGTGAACGACCGTAATTCGGGTCCGCTCAAAGTGCTGCCAAACAATAACGGCGCGCTCGATCTCGACGGACTGTCGGAGTTCATACGGCGCGTCAAATCGCAGTATCCGGACATGACCGATGCCACCATCCTGTCCAGTCCGAATACCTCCTATGACATTTTGGTGCAGGTCATGGATACGGTGCGCGTCTATCAGCTGCCGGTGGCGCCGTTCTCCAAAGCGGAGCTGTTTTCCGACATCTCGATCGGGGACGCGCCCACATGAGTTCGTACCGCCTCAAACGCCGCAAGCGTCATGCGGGCGCGAGCCACTTCGCGCTGGTGCCGTTTATCGACATGATGACCATCCTGGTGGTGTTCCTGCTGGCGCACACGGCGGAAGTGGACATCCTTCCCAACACCAAGAACATCTCCATTCCCCAGTCGCTGTCCGAGCGCAAGCCGAATGCCGCCATCGTGGTAATGGTGACCAAGGACTCGGTATTCGTCGACGGCAAGTTGGTGGGATCGGTGGCCGATGTGGTTGCCGCCAGCGGCAATGTGTTCGAGCCCCTCAAGGCGGCATTGACGGCACAGAACCAGAATCTGCTGCGCGGCGCCCAGCAGGTCGACATCGCCAAGCGCGAAGTCACCATCATGGGCGACAAGAACACGCCATATAGCGTGCTGAAGAAGATCATGCTCACGTGCAGTGACGCCCAGTACGGCAAGGTATCCTTCGCCGTGGTGGAGCGCGAGCGGGCGGCGACCTGATGGCGGCCGTGAATCCCACCCAGCGCGCCGCGACGGCACTGCCGCCGTATTTCCGCCGCTATGAATTGCCCTGGTCGCCGGCGCAAGAGATGGAGCAGCGCTATCGCGTCATCTTGCGCAATCTCGCCATCGCGTTCGCCCTCATCGCCCTGCTCATCCCGTTTCTACCGCGCCGGCAGACCGTGCAAAACACCGAATCGCTGCCCGAGCGGGTGGTGCAGCTGGTGGCCGAGCCGCCGCCGCCACCACCGCCGCCACCGCCCCCAAAGCCTGAGAAACCCATCGAAAAGGCGCCGGTCGCCGCCAAACCCACACCGGCGCCGGTCGACCCGCGGGTCAAGGCGAACAAGAGCATCGCGGCGCTGTCCGACGACCTCGCCGCGCTGCGCGATGTCGATCTCGATAAATTCGCCAAGAATCAACCGAAGACCACCGATCCGGGCGATGTCACCGTGGTCCAGCGCTCGCTCATCACCAGCAATGCCGGCGGCACCAGCGGTGGCATCAGCGCACCCACGAGCAGCGGCTTGGCGGCGGGCTCCGGATCGCTCAACGGCATTCGTACCGCCCAGGTGAAGGACCCGACTCTCGCGTCCGGCGCGCACGCAGCCACTCGCGCCGGGGGCAGCGGCAAAGCCTCTCGCGGCGAGGAAGAGGTCGCTCTGGTGTTCACCAGGAACAAGGGCGCCATCGATGCCCTGTATGCGCGTGCGCTGCGCGACAACCCGGCGCTGCAGGGCAAGGTGGTTCTCGAGTTGACCATCGCGCCGTCCGGCGAGATCACCGCAGCGCGCGTCCTGTCGAGCGAACTCAACGCTCCCGAGTTCGAGGCGAAGTTGCTGGCGCGCATTCGTCTCTTTAAATTCGAAGCGAAGGACGTCGCCACGTTGACCGCCAAGAAACCCATCGATTTCTTCCCCGCCGGATGAACATCCAATCGGAAATCGAGTTCTTCAGCGAATTGAGCCTGATCGACCGGGCCCGGTTCGTGACGCGTCTGATGTTCGAGATTTCGGAGGAAGCCAAGGTGGGCGCCGGGAACGGCCAAGAGTTGAGCCGCCTGAAATTCGCCAACGAGATCAATCAGCGATTGGCCCGCTTCAGTTATCAGCTCCTGAGTGAAGACGCCGCGCGTCCCGGGGACGACGTCGTGGTCCGCATGCTGCTCGGCGCGCGTGCCGACAAGACTGCCGAGCGCATCATCCACAACGCCTACCGGCGCGTGCTCACGAGCTTCGAGAGCTTCGACACGACCATATTGCTGAACGGTCGCTGACGAGCGCGGAAAAAGCTAGTACACCCGCGACCCAGCCACCCAAGTCTGCAGCACCTTGCTCTTCCATATCTGGGAAGAGGGGGTCGTGAACAAATCGCGGTCGACGAGTATGAAATCCGCCCACTTGCCAGGCTCGAGTGAACCGATCGAGTTCTCCATGTGCTGTGCATAGGCGGCGTCGGTGGTGAAGGCGCGAAATGCTTCGAGGCGTGTCATGGCCTGCTCGGGGTGCCAGCCGCCCCTGGGGTTTCCGTGGTGATCCATGCGGGTGACGGCAGAAGTATTCTATGCGGACATCGAACAGTTTCGACGGAACTCCTCGGCACGTGGGGTTGTCGCTCGTCTTGTAGCCAGCATCTTGTAACCAGGATCCGACAATCCGGGTCCTTCGCAATCATAGGGAGACTGCTCATGCCAACCATTACTCCGTGCCTCTGGTTCGACGGCAACGCCGAGGAGGCTGCCACGTTCTACGCCTCGCTACTGCCTGACAGTCGCGTCGATAAAGTGCATCGGGCGCCGGGCGACTATCCGGCGGGCAAGGCCGGCGATGTGCTCACCGTCGAATTTACTCTGATGGGGCGGCCTTTCGTGGGGCTCAACGGCGGTCCGCATTTCAAATTCAACGAGGCTGTCTCGTTCCAAATTCCGGTGCAGACCCAAGCCGAGATCGAGTCTCTGACCGATGCGCTCTCGGCGGTCCCCGAGGCCGAGCAATGCGGCTGGGTCAAGGATCGCTACGGCCTGTCTTGGCAAATCGTGCCGCGCACGCTTCTGCAACTTCTCGGCGACGCCGATCCGGCCCGCGCCAAGCGCGCCTTCGAGTCCATGATGCGGATGAAGCGCATCGACATCGCTACTCTCGAACGGGCTGCCGGATTGGTTTAGTCCGGGCCTGCGTGATGACCGTTTCCACATCGCCTCTCCCGTGGGATCAGGTTCCGGTGCGTGCGGGTTGCTCCTCGGGCTGATCGACGGGTCTCGAATAGTTGCCTCAATTCGGCGCCGGTGAGCACCACCTGCGCGGCCCCAGGCCGAATATGGGCTTGCGCAGCACCCATAGCCGGGACGGCTGCCGTTCCAGGCCGATGACGACCATCAGGAGTACGATACCGATCTGCACAATATCCTAAGATGGCGTCGATGCGGCTGATGAGGCCGAGACAGGCCGGCCGATGACGATTCCCGCCGCCAGGTAGCCGAGCACCGAGCCTAATCGGAAGCGGCGGAACACGGGGGATGGGGATGACCGCCGCCGTGAGAAAAATAGCGATCTGCGCCAACAAGCTCATACTATTTCATGCTCGTGTCCACAGTGCCGGAGCCTCACCTTATGTATCGCCAAGCCATTCAATTCCCGGTCAAGGACTTAGGACTGCGCGAGGATGTGCACGCGCTCGGCCATCTCATCGGCGAAACCCTGCGCGATCAGGGCGGCGACGAATTGTTCGAACTCGTGGAGGGGGACCGCGTTGCGGCGATTGAGCGGCGCGAGGGCGATGGGCAGGGAAACCACGGCGACCTGGAGCGCCGCACCCAGAATCGCTCGCCGTCCGTCGCGACGGACCTGACCCGGGCATTCTCGATCTGGTTTCTGGCGGTGAATACCGCCGAAAAGGTGCATCGCATCCGCCGCCGCCGCGAATATCTCGACGATGCGACCAACACCCAGCCCGGCGGTATCGCCGACTGCATCGCCCGCTTGCGGCGCGAGGGAATGCCGCTCGACAAGGCGCTCGAATTGGTCTCATCGATGAGCATCGAGCCGGTATTCGCGGCGCATCCAACCGAGTCCACGCGGCGCACCATTCTGCGCAAGCAGCAGCACATCGCGCAAAATCTGTTCGAACGGCTCAATCCGTCGCTTACTCACACGGAAACCGAAACGTTGTGGGCACGGGTGCGCCTCGAGATCACGAGCATATGGCAGACCGAAGACCATCCCAGAGAAGCGCTCACCGTCGCCGACGAGCGGGAACACGTGTTGTTTTACCTGATAGAGATCCTGTACCGCGTCATCCCGCTGTTCTACGAAGAAGTCGAGATGGCGCTCGCCAAAGAGTACTCGGTGGCCGTGGAATCGTTGGACGTGCCCAATATCTTGCACTTCGGATCCTGGGTCGGGGGCGACATGGATGGCAACGCCGACGTGCATGGCAAGACCATTCGCGAGACGCTGCATCGCCATCAGCAGTTGATCGTATCGACGTATTTCGAGGAATGCGGCCAGCTCGCGGAAACCTTGAGCCAGAGCGCAAACCGGGTCGAAATCGGTCCAGCCCTCGCGTGCCGCATCGATGCCTACTCGGGTTTGCTGCCCGGAGCCCAAGAACTGATGCCGGCGCGCCACGATCGGCAACCCTACCGCATTTTTTTCGGCCAGATTCGCGAACGACTCAAGGCGACCTACGAAGGACGGCCCAACTCCTATCAAAGCGCGGACGAGTTGCTCGCCGACATCCAGCTCGCCGCGGATAGTCTCGTGACCAATCGAGGCCGGCACGGCGGCTACTTTCTGGTACGGCGCTTCATGCGGCGCGTGCGCACTTTCGGCTTCCACCTCGCAACCTTGGACGTCACGCAGCATGCCCATGTCCACGATGAGGTGATTGCCCAAGGCATCAGGATGCCGGACTGGCCCATGCTTGCGCCGGAGGAGCGTCTGCGTCAGTTACGCGATCTGCTGGCGCGCGACCAAGGGCCCACCGGGACGTTCGATGCCATCGGGCGGCGCAGCCTCTGGGTGTTCGAAGCGATCGCGCATGCGCGACATAAGTTCGGCGCACGCGCCATCGGCGACTATATCGTGAGCGGCGCTCGGGGACCGGAGGATGTCCTCGCGGTGCTGTTGCTCGCCCGCTGGGCAGACATCATCGACAAGCGCACGGGAGAGTGTCCCCTCGACGTGGCGCCCTTGCTCGAATCGATTCAATCGCTCGAGCAGGCGGGCGACGTTCTAACCAGGCTGTATGCCGAGCCGGCCTACCGGCGGCATTTGGCGGCCCGCGGGAATCGCCAGCAAGTCGTGATCGGCTACTCCGATACCAACAAGGAGGGGGGCATCGCGGCCTCCCGATGGGCTTTGCAAGTGGCGCAGATCCAGCTGCTCGACGCTGCCAATGTCGCAGACATCCGGTTGGCCATATTCCACAGCCGCGGCGGCACGCCCCCTCGCGGCGGAGGTCCCACGGATCATCTGGTGGAAGCGGCGCCCGCTGGCTCGATACGGGGCGCGCTTCGCCTTACCGAGCAGGGTGAAGTGGTGAACCAAAGCTATGGCTTGCGACCCATCGCCATGCGCACCCTGGAGCGGACCTTCGCGGCGGTGGCCTTGGCGGCGGGCCACGCGGACCAAGCGCGCACCACGCCGACGGGACTCGCCGCGATGCAAACCATCGCCACATGCAGCCTCGAGACCTACCGGCGGCTGGTCTTCGGCAATGCCCATTTTTTCGACTATTTCCGCGCCGCGACGCCGCTCGACGTGATCGAGCGCATGCACATCGGGTCGCGCCCCGCCATGCGTCCGGGGGTGGTGGGCGTGCGCGCGCTGCGCGCCATCCCCTGGGTGTTCGCCTGGACTCAGAGCCGCCACATGATTCCGGGCTGGTTTGGCTTCGGCAGTGGCTTGAAAGCCGCCATCGACGAGCACGGCGCGGCGATGCTCGCGACAATGGTGGCCGAGTGGCCCTTCTTCAGTCACTTGCTCGCCGATGTGGAGGCCATGTTGGCGCGCACCGATCTAGAGATTGCATCGCATTACGGTGCCTTGGCGAGCGACGAGCTGCGCTCACAGGCCGAGCCCATCCGGCGCGAGTACGAACTGGCGGTCAGCCACGTCCTCGCGCTGCGCGGCACCACGCAGCTCCTCGACAGCGATCCGACGTTGCAGCGAGCCATCAAGCTGCGCAATCCCTACATCGATCCGATGCATCTGATGCAGGTCGATCTTCTCAAGCGCTGGCGCGCCACCGGGCGGCGCGATCAAGCCTTGTTCGTTGCCTTGCGCGCCACCATCAGCGGCATCGCTCACGGACTCCAGGCCACCGGCTAGACCGCCTCACCGGAGCGAGGTCCGCCGATGCGTTGCGCGAGAGAAGGCGAAACTCGGAGCACCCGCAGTGCTGGCGGCGCACAGCAGTGCTTCGAGGAAAGCTCAACCGGCGCACCGCGATCTACGTCGCGGTGCGAGGCCACGCGCGCCCGACCGGTGAGCCGCGTCAACCCTGCGCGGCATATAGGTTCCGGTTTTGCTTTCAACATTCCGGCACATTGACCGCGAGCCCGCCCTGCGAGGTTTCCTTGTAGATGGTGGACATGTCTCGCCCGGTCTGACGCATGGTGGCGATGACCTGATCGAGAGAGACCTTGTGCGAGCCATCGCCGCGCAGTGCGAGACGGGCGGCGTTGATGGCTTTCACCGATCCCATGGCGTTGCGTTCGATGCAGGGAATTTGCACCAATCCCGCCACCGGGTCGCAGGTCAGGCCCAGGTTGTGCTCCATTCCGATCTCGGCGGCGTTTTCGATTTGCTCGTTGCTGCCGTTCAATGCCGACACCAATCCGGCGGCGGCCATCGAGCAGGCGACGCCGACTTCACCTTGACATCCCATCTCGGCACCCGAGATGGAGGCGTTCTGCTTGTACAGCATGGCGACCGCGGCGGCCGTGAGCAGAAAGCGCATCACTCCGGCGTCGTCGGCGCCGGGTTCGAAGCGCCGATAGTAGTGCAGCACTGCGGGCACGATGCCGGCGGCGCCATTGGTGGGTGCCGTGACGACCTGACCGCCTGCCGCGTTTTCCTCGTTCACGGCCAATGCAAAGGCGTTGACCCAATCGAGCGCATGCATGGGGCTCGCGGGATCGCCGGCCATCAACTGACGGTGCAGTTTCGGTGCGCGGCGCCGAACCCCCAACACCCCGGGCAACAAGCCTCCAGATTCGAATCCGCGACGCACGCAGTCCTGCATCACCTGCCAGATGTGCATGAGGCGCTCGCGTATGTCGGCATCGCTGTACCAAGTGCGTTCGCGCGCGAGCATCAGCTCGTGGATCTCCAGTCCTTGGCTGCGCCCGTGTTCGAGCAAGCGCGCAGCGGAGTTGAATTCATACGGCGGCGCGGCACGGTCGGCGCGGTCGGCGCCTGCGATGCCCGCAGCGTCCGCGCGCACCACGAACCCGCCACCGATGCTGTAGTACTCCTCGCGGGACAACACGTTGAGCGCCGCATCGTGCGCCGTGAAGCGCATGCCGTTGGTATGACCCGGCAAGGTCTGATCGATATGGAACAGCAAGTTGAGCGGCTCATCGAACGCGATGTCATGCCGCCCCAGCAACCGAATGCGTCCGCTGCCGCGAATCCGTTGCAATGTGGGCTCGATCGTGGCGGGATCGATGGTGTCCGGGCTCGAGCCTTCCAAGCCCAGCAGTATGGCGCGATCGGTGCAGTGCCCACGGCCCGTCAGCGCGAGTGACCCATACAACTGGGCGGACACTTGCGCGGTGCGGTCGAGGACTTCGCGCCTCGCCAACGATTCCACGAAGGCGCGCGCCGCATTCATCGGCCCCATGGTGTGCGAGCTCGAGGGGCCGATGCCTATCTTGAAAATATCGAAAACGCTCAAACTCATGGGAGGCACTTGACCTCGCTGCGGGCATCGCCCGCTCCGATCCTTCATCATACGCCGCCGCGCCCCGCGCTGCTCGGAGCCGCTTGCCGAAGCGCGAAGCGGACCGTAGACTGCAACGAACAAAGGCGCGGCGGCGCGCCAACGCGGGGGATTTCGGTGATGCGCTATTCGATTACACTCGTGGTGATGCTCGCCGTGGCCGTATTCGGCGTGCCGGTGGCGGACGCGGCCAAGGTGCCGGATGCCATCGCGGCGGCGGTTGCCGACACGAATCGCCCGGATAGTGACAAGCAGCGCGATGCGAGCCGTAAGCCCGCCGAGACACTGGCGTTCGCCGGCGTGAGGCCGGGCGACCGTGTCGCGGAGCTGATGCCGGGCGGCGGATACTTCACCCGGTTATTGAGCAAAGTGGTCGGTTCGGGCGGGCACGTGTACGCATTGGTTCCGGCGCCGCTTGGCGTCCCGCCGGGCAGACCCGACGGCCCTCCGCCGGGCGGACCCGACGCGCCTCCGCCGGGCAGACCTGATGCACCCCCGCCGGGTGGACCCAACGCTCCTCCGTCGGACAGACCCGGTCCCCCTCAGGGCAGGCCCGATATGGCCGCGCGGGTGAGGGCCATCGCCGCCGACCCGAACTATGCGAATGTCAGCGTCGCGACCGGATCTTTCACCGAACTGAAAACCCCGGAGCCGGTGGATTTGGTCTGGACCTCGCAGAACTATCATGATTTGCACAACCTCCCCGGGCTGGACGTCGGCGCGTCCAACCGAGCGATATTCGATGCGTTGAAGCCGGGTGGCATCTATGTGGTTCTGGACCACGCGGCCGAACCGGGATCCGGCCTTCGAGACACCGGGACATTGCATCGAATCGATGAGCAGACCGTCAAGAAAGAGGTGCTCGCCGCGGGCTTCGTGTTCGTCGCACGCAGTGACTTGTTGCACAACCCCGGCGATGCGCACACGGCGAAGGTGATCGATCCCAGCATTCGCGGCAACACTGACCAATTCATCTTGAAGTTCCGCAAACCCGGCAAGTAAGGCCGGGTCGATCGACCCCGGCGCTCCGGGGCACACTGGCGCGATCGTCCTGGCGCAATCGCTCTTGCGAATCGCGGGCGGATCAAGTCCGCAAAACCAGCCGGGTATCGCGAGCTTCGCGTCGCGTGAGGCCGTCGACATTCGGTCCTCCTGTGGGCGCGCCGAAACCGTTGAGTGAAGCTCGACTATTGTTAACCGCACGTAACCGCACGAGGATCGATGGTCGCGCGTGGCGCAGTTGCGCAGCCACGAAAAGCAACCTTGACCGTGGACGAATGATTACGTGTCTTTCATGTCGGCCGAGCGGGAACAGCGTGAATCCGAGCGACGTTCTCCCGCCGTGCATGCGTAAAGCCGGAGATACCCGGCGACACCATCGATTTCGGCGGACGACCCCAGCGATTGGTCGAAAGCGTCGCGAGCGAGAGACCTTGATCCAGCGAATCTTCAGACGCCACGGCAACCCGGCCTGACTGCCTCCGCCGAACTAACGGTGGGCTTCGCTGTCAACCCTGGCAGGTTTGTGACGTTGATTCAAAGGACCGGAGGTCTCGAGTATATGCTGTCAGGGTCATGTTTACGGATTGGGCGCTTGGAACTTCGCGGGATGCTGCTCGGCACGGTTGCGGTCACGGCCGCGTTCGGGCTTGCGGCATGCGTCACGCCCCCTCCACCCCGAACCATGGCCGTCGCGCCGCCGCCACCGCGGCAAGTCTTCGTCTATCCGGCGAACGGGCAAAGCGCCGAACAGACTGATCGCGATCGGTACGAATGTCATCTTTGGGCCGTTCAGCAAACGGGCGTCGATCCCAGCCGGGCCGATGCCAATCCGTATGAACGCGTGCTCGTGCAGCCGGCCAATCCGCCCGGATCGGGCACCGCGGCCGGCGCTATCGGTGGGGCCATTCTCGGGGCGCTGATCGCCGGTCCACGGGACGCGGGCGCGGGTATGGTACTGGGCGGAGTCACGGGAGCCGCTCTCGGATCTGCCGCCGATGCGGATGCGCGGGAGCAGGCGTACATGACGCAGCGACAGCTCAATGAAAGGGCGGCGACGGGACGTGCGCGCGGCGACTCGTATCGGCGCGCATTGGGGGCCTGCCTGCAGGGCCGCGGCTATACGGTGACTTGATGAACGCGATGTATTACCCCGTGACGATGCGATCGGTACCGATGCGATGTGCTTTGCTGTCGGTGGCGATATTGCTGACCGGTGCGCAGCTCGGCTCGGTCGCCGTTGCGCAAGAGCGTGAGCAGCATGAGCGAGCAGGCCGGGCCGAATCCCGTCCCGACCGCGCAGCTCGTCCGGCCACCCCAGACGGATCCAACCGCCCGGCCGCTGCGCCAGGCGGGCCCGGCATCGGCCGGCCACCCATGGGCGGGCAGCCATCGGCGGGCGGAGGCGCGCGTCCCGGCGACGGTGCTCGGCCGGCATTCGACGGTCGCGGTCCAGGGCCAGGATTCGACGGTCGTGGTCCAGGGCGGGCATTCGACGGTCGTGGTCCAGGGCCGGCCTTCGACGGTCGCGGTCAAAGGTTGGATCAACGCTACAACCATGGGCGCTATTACCCTCCGGTCGGCACCCTGCGGCCCTCGCTGCCCGGCGACTACCGACCGTATTATCGAGGCCGCGATCGCTTCTACTTCAGCGGCGGCATATGGTACGCCCCGCGCGGGCCTGGATTCGCCGTCGTGGCGCCGCCGCCGGGGCTCGTGGTATCGGTACTGCCTCCTTACTATTCGACGGTGTGGATCGGAGGCTATCCGTACTACTACGCCAACGATGTCTATTACACCTGGCAGCCCGATCAAAACGGCTACGTGGTCGTGGACCCACCCGAGGGCGCAGATCAGCCATCGACGCCGCCCGAGGCGGCGCAGGCGAGTCAGGACGATCCGATCATCTATCCCAAGAACGGGCAATCCAGCGAGCAGCAGGCAGCCGATCGATTCGAGTGTCATGGCTGGGCCAAGAATCAAAGTGGGTTCGACCCCACTCAGCCCGGCGGCGGTGTCGAAACGGGCGATGGCGATCGCCTGCGAGCGAATTACAACCGTGCGATCTCCGCTTGCCTGCAGGGGCGTGGATACCAAGTGAACTAAGCTCAGGCGTCGCCACACCGCGACAGCTTTCGTTTGAGGTTCGATTTGTCAATAATCTTCGTGAGTACAGTCCTACGCCGGCCGACACAGCCCACCGACTGCCGGAAAGGGGTAGCGAGGGCATAGTATCCGAACAACGGGCATTTTCTCCGGAGGTTCCGCGATGCAAGATGACGCAATTCGAGATAGCCAAGAATCGCCAGAGGGCGATGCAGGGCACCGCGCTCATGAGCCGAAGGGCACCTTTTTGAATCGTCGCGATTGGGGTAGCTATTTGGCGGCTTTGCAGAGCGCGGCAGCCTACCCGAAGGTCGTGGAAGCGGCCTTGAAATCGAGCCGCGAATGGTTCACGCAGGGCGCAACGCAGGCCTCGAGTTGGCTGGTCGGCAGCACGGGGCTGCGCGATAAATTCAGCGCGGGCTGAGCCGGGGCGGCCCTAAACGCCTGCGCCTGCCCTCGGAGATTTCACCAGTCGTTGCGGATGCGAGTAGATGTTGCATTGTCTCTGGCGCAGGAATCCTGCCAGCGTCAACCCGGAGGCCACGGCTAGATTGACGGCGAGACTCGAGGGAGCGCCGATCGCGGCGAGCACCGCAACGCCGGCGCGTACCGCCTTCTGAACCAGTTCGAAGCTCGCTCTGCCGCTCAAGACGATGATGTGATTCGCGAGCGGCAATCGACCCGCGAGCAGGTTCTCGCCGACCAGCTTGTCGAGGGCATTGTGCCTCCCCACGTCCTCGGCGATGCTCACTAATTTGCCCGAAAAATCGAATAGCGCGGCGGCATGTATGCCGCCCGTAT
The DNA here is from genome assembly GCA_030799355.1 of Pseudomonadota bacterium. GTDB lineage: Bacteria > Pseudomonadota > Gammaproteobacteria > Steroidobacterales > Steroidobacteraceae > Bog-1198. Next base: position 135,103 of record JALYHP010000118.1, on the reverse strand, counting down.
CGCCGAATTTCACCTGTTCGCTGCGCATGCGGTGGGGAAGGCGCAGCAGCATGGAGAGTTCGACGCCGCCGGTATCGACGACCTGCATCGCCGCGGCGCGGGCGATGGCACCCTCCAAGCCGGTGGTTCCGCAGACGCCGCAGCTCGATCCGGCCGAGAAGCGGGCGGGTGTTTGCACCTGCAGCTGCACGGTGGGCTGCAACCGCACATTCACGACATTGGGCCGTCGTGTACTCGACTCGATGGCCTCGATATCGGCAGCGCTCTCGATGATGCCCTCGCCGTACAACAGACCCGCCGCCAGCCTGTCATCCTCACCGGGCGTTCTCATGGTGGCGCCGAACGACACGGGCTCGAGGCCGAGCGCCGGATGGTGGAGCTGGAACTCGAGCGGAGCTTCCACGGCCACCCGGTCTTCGGCTTCCACTTGGGCGTCGAGCGCGGCACGCATCACCCGCACCTTCAGCGTACCGCTTGCCGCCGGAGCGGCAGCTTGCGCCGTTGAGACTACTTTCGCCGTGCTCATGAGCCGCCTGGATTTTGCTGAAAGGCTATTCCCGATGATACCTTCCTGGGCCGCGCCAGGACCAATTCAAAGGAAATCCGCCATCGAGCGAACTCGAGGCCCGCCAGGCTGCTGCGGTGCCCAGGCCTCGCAGAAGGGGATATTCATCATCCCGGATGCCCTGCTCGAAGGGCCGGCATTCTTTCAGCTGCCCGAGCGGCCGGGCCGGGAGACCGCGCGCGGTGGCCTGAGTCGATGCCGCGGCTTGCTTGGCCAAGCATGAGGCGGCGATTGGGTTCGGAGGCTTACCCAACGCGGTGTCGCGGGGTGGCGGCAGCGCGGATTTCGCCGGCTGGCGCATCTGATAAAACACCAACGATTTATTCGCTTCTGTTACTCTCGCGGGCGACAAAAAGAGGACCACACCAGTGAGCCAGCCGATACAGATAGACGAAAAGAACGCGGTAAGGCCGGCGCTCGAACGGTCAGAATCGCGCGTCATCGCACTGGCGATGTTTGGCCTGCTGCTGCTTTCTTACGTGTTGATGTCGGCGGATCGCTACCTCATCAGCATCCTCGCGCCCGATGTCCGAAAAGCCCTCGGCTTCTCCTTACCGCAGATGGGCGCCCTCACGACCCTCTTTACTCTCGGGGTCGGAATCGCGGGATTGCCGGCCGGCGCGCTCATCGCGCGCTATTCACGGAAGGCGGTTCTCCTCTGCGGTATCGTGCTGTTCTCCGGCGCCACCTTCCTTTTCACCGTTGCCAACAGCTTCTTCAGCATGCTCGTGTTCATCGTCATGCAAGGCGTGGGCATGTCTTTCCTGGCCACCAGCTTGTTCTCGCTGGCAGCCAACTATTTTGCCGATAACCGTGTGGCAGCGGTGGGTATCGTCAACGTCTGCTTTGGTCTAGGCTCTTTCGTCGGCCCCTGGGCAATCGGCGACCTGCGCAGCAGCACGGGCAGCTGGCAAGCCCCGATGCTGGCCTTCGCTGCTTGTGGCATCGGCTTTGCAGTCTTCATTGCGCTACTGGTGCGTCCCTGGTTCAGCGAAACCAAGCACGCCGCCCATCATAGCGAGGGCACCGACGGGGCGGACTCTCTGCTGAACCGCAACACGATCATTCTCACCGCGCTGAGCGTCATGTACGGGCTCGCCGTGTATGGATTCCTCGGCCTGTACCCCACGTTCCTGCGCGAGTCGTTGCATTTCACCCCGGCAGAAGCCGGTGCGATGCTGAAGTTCTTCGGCCTCGGTTCGCTGCTCGCCTACTTCGCCGGCATGCTGGGCGATCGCCTGTCGCCGAAAGTCGTCATCATCGGTGCTTCGGCCGCGATCGTTCTGTTGGGCCTGTTCCTTTATCAGCCGGACCTGAGCAAATCATCCCGTGAGGTCCTCGTCTTCCTCTACGGTGTTTTCGGCGCGGCGGTTCTCTACACCAATCTCGCCGGCGCCCATATCAAGTCGCTTCGCCGCAGCCTGTCGAGCCGCGGTTCGAGCATGTTCGTCACCACTCTCTACGCCGGTGCAGCGTTCGGTGGGTTCCTGATGGGCGCTCTGGTCAAGCAGTTCGACTGGATACAGGCCGGCCGGATTCAGATCTCGCTGCTCACCCTGGTGGGTGCGTTGCTCGCGCTCGGTCTGCGACCGAGCGCGATGTCGAAATAATCAGCCTCCGGAGGGGCCGTACCTGAGCTCGGCGGCGATCGCGGCCAGAACCAGTCCGCCGATGATCGTGAGGTTGGCGTTGGTGAACATCCGTTCCGTGACCGCTTCCTGGCCCTGGAGTTTCCAGAACGCATGGGCGATGGGGATGGTTGCGAAGGTGAATACTCCCAGAATCACCGCGCCCAGCCACGTGAGCCGCTTACCGAAAATCATCAGGGCCGAGGCGCCCAACTGAATGATGATGGTGCCGATGGCGAAGAAGGCGGGCGGGTTGAGGCCGAAGTGCGCCATCTCCCCCTGTCCTCCCGCGAAGTCGAATGCCTTGGTGAAGCCGCTCTGCCAGTACGCCGAGGTAATCAATATCATCCCGGTGAAATAAAGCCATCCAGACCTGAGCGCGCCGTTGATAAAGCTCCGATTCATTGAGCGATCTCCGTATTTTTTGCAAATGTTTTTCCGCAGGCTGCCTTCCGAAGGCAATTCGCCGGCCTTCGCGAGGGCGGCTTAGTTTACACATACGCGCGGTGCCGGTCGCGGGCAGCGAACCCAAAGCGGGTGCGCGGCCGAGCCCTCAGACGGAGGGTCACGGTCACGCCGATTGTTCGTGGACGCGGTGATACCGGTAAGCGGGACTTGCCAGCAACGCGCCCGTATCGCTGTCGGTGTTGGTGTTCGGCACCCACGGTGGCCATCCCCCACACAGTGGCGGCTCCCAGCATGGCGCGAAAGGCAACACGCCGACGGCCATGGCGTGCGGGCGGCGTAGGGTGGGGAAGGCCGGGCAGCGGCCTCGATGAAGTTATGGGATCATGGCGCCATGAATGCCACCCTCGATCGTCCACGCGCCAAATCCCTGCATCCCTTGCGAGCACTGCTGCCGTTCATCAAGCCCTACAAGGCCATGATGGCCGCTGCGCTCGGCGCACTGCTGGTGGCTACCGTATCCATGCTGGCGTTGCCCATCGCGTTGCGCCAGCTCATCGATCATGGCCTCGCGGCGAAGGATGCCAGCACCATCAACCGATACTTCATCGGCTTCCTCGCCGCCGCCGTGATCTTCGGGATATTTGCAGCATTGCGCTTCTACTTGGTCACGTGGCTGGGCGAGCGAGTGGTCGCCGACCTGCGCTGCGCCGTGTACCGGCGCGTGGTGCGCATGGACCCGATGTTCTACGAGACCACGCGCGTGGGCGAGGTGCTGTCGCGCCTCACCACGGACACGACACTGGTTCAAGCCATCTCCGGCGTGAACTTGTCCATCATCCTGCGCTCGACCTTGAGCTTGCTGGGTGCGCTGGTGATGCTGGGACTCACCAACGCCCGCCTCATGGGCGTCATCTTGGTGCTGATACCCCTCGTGGTGGTGCCGTTGATCGTCATCGGCCGGCGCGTTCGCGGTCTGTCCCGCGCCTCGCAGGACCGGATCGCGGATACCAGCGGGCTTGCCGGCGAGACGCTGAATGCCATTCAGACGGTGCAAGCCTTTACGCTGGAAGAGTTGCAGAGCGAACGGTATCGCAAGGCGGTCGAAGACAGCTTCGTCACCGCGGTGCGCCGCACTCGCGTGCGTGCGGCGCTTACCGCCATCGGCATCATGCTGGTGTTCGCCGGCATTACGTTCGTCCTCTGGCTGGGTGCGCACCAAGTGCTCGCGGGCACCATGACGGGCGGACAGCTCGCCCAGTTTCTGCTGTATGCCGGCTTCGTGGGCAGCTCAGCCGCGGCGCTCACCGAAATGTGGGGCGAGATGCAGCGTGCGGCGGGCGCCATGGAGCGATTGAGTGAACTGCTGCAAGCGCGCCCGGCGATCGGACCGCCGCTCCAGCCCTTGCAATTGCCGGCACGAGTGCGCGGCAGCATACGCTTCGATAACGTGCGATTTCACTATCCGTCCAGGCCCGATACCGCCGCGCTTGCAAACTTCAGCCTCGATGTGGCCCCGGGCGAGAAGATCGCCTTCGTCGGTCCCTCTGGGGCCGGCAAGAGTACGACGTTCCAGTTACTGTTGCGGTTCTACGATCCGGATTCGGGCCGCGTATCGATCGATGATGTGCGCCTTGCCGAGCTGCGGCCCGAAGACATTCGCGCCCAGATCGGCCTGGTGCCGCAGGAAACGGTGTTATTCGGTGCGAGCGCCCGCGATAACATTCGTTACGGTAGACCCGGTGCCACCGATGCCGAGATCGAAGCGGCCGCCGTGGCCGCCGCCGCGGATGAATTCCTGCGCAAGCTGCCGCAGGGTTACGACACCTTCCTGGGCGAGCGCGGTACCCGGCTTTCGGGCGGCCAGCGCCAGCGAATCGCCCTGGCCCGAGCCATTCTGAAGGATCCGCCGATATTGCTGCTGGATGAGGCGACCAGCTCGCTCGATGCGGAGTCGGAGCGCCTGGTGCAGGAAGCGCTCGAAAAACTCATGCGAGGGCGCACCACCATCATCATCGCTCATCGGCTCGCCACGGTACTGAAAGCCGATCGCATCGTCGTGATGGATCATGGTCACAAGGTTGCGGTGGGCACCCACGCCGAGCTCATGGGCGAGAGCCCCTTGTACGCACGCCTCGCGTCTCTGCAGTTCGCTCTGGTGAGCAGCGATGCGCTCGATGCGGCCGGCAGGGGCTGACGGTTTCGTGCCCGCCGCCACGGGCCCTACTCACAGGCTTCTTGTGCCCTGGCTTTGAGCCCCCGGCGGTCAGTGGATGAGGCCCTCGGCTTTGAGTGCTTCCTGGACCTTGGGGCGATGCCCGACCCGCGCCTGATACTCCGAGAGCGCGTGCCACTTGGCGAGGTCGACATTCAGGCGGCCCGACCAACTCAGCACGGTGAACAAGTAAGCATCGGCCACCGTAAAGGTGTCGCCCATCACATAGGTCTTGGTGCCGAGGGAACCGCTCAACCATTCGAATCTCTTCTGCAGATTCGCATGCGTCGCGGCCTTCCATTCGGGCGTGAGGGCGGGACTGAACAGCGCACCATACGACTTGTGCAGCTCGGAGCTGATGTAATTCAGTAGCTCCATCAACTGGTATCGTTCAAAACTGCCGGCACGCGGCGCCAAGCGCAGGTCGGGCTTTTGATCGGCGATATATTGAAGGATGGCCGGCCCTTCGGTCAGGACGCGGCCATCCTCGAATTGCAGTGCGGGGACCGCTCCCTTGGAGTTGATGGTCAGGTAGTCCGTGCCGTTTTCCGCCTTCTTGGTCCTCAGATCCACTTTTTCCAGGGTGAACGGCAGTCCTGCTTCCAGCAAGATGATGTGCGGCGCGAGCGAACAAGCACCGGGCGCGTAGTAGAGCTTCATGCGGATTTCCTTGCAAGTGGGGCGGAGCAAGCGACAATTATAGCCCACCTGCCCCATGCGCCGGCGCCGCACCGACGATGCGCCGGCCCGTGAGGAAGCCGCGGGCGTAGGGCGGAGAACCGAGTGAATCGACCCGTACGGAGCCGCCGCGGGAAGGTGCGTGGACGAACCGGTCGCCATCGATGGCGATGCCGACGTGCACTTCCTTGTGTGCCAAGCGCATGAACACGAGGTCGCCGGCTTGCACATCGCGGCGCGCGATCGGCGAGCCGGAGCGCAGCTGCTCTCGTGCGGTCCGGGGTAACCGCAGCCCCGCACCGCCCGCCGCGTAAACCACCAGCCCGCTGCAGTCGAAACCGCCGGGGGCGGCCCCGCCGTACCGATAGGGTTGGCCGAGCATGGCGGTGGCGCGGGCAACGATGGTGCGAGCAGCCGAGGGCGTGGAGGGCGATGCTGCGGGTGGTAGCGGCCCCCGAGCGGACGGTGCACCGGCAGGGCTGCGGACCGGCGCGGTTGTGCACGCGGCGAGAACGACAGCCAGGCCAAGCATCTGGCTGGCTCTTGTCATCACACCACCCCTGGCCCTACGCATAGTCATACGCATAGTTGATACACAGGGCGCCGCCCAGGCCCCCGCCCAGGGCCCACCCGGGGCCCTACCCGGCTTACATCCGACCCTGCAGCCTGCACGGGCTACCCCCTGGCGGGTGCGCGGCCGGCCATCAGCGTCGTTGCCAGGGCGGCACCGACGATGCCGGCTTCCGAGCGCAGTGCGCCTATGCACAGGCGCGCTTCACAGTGAAGTTTATCCAAGAACTTTTCAGGCTCCTCAGTGATGCCGCCGCACAGGATGATGAGATCCGGCCACAGCAGCGCATGCAGCTCGTGCAGGACCAAATCCAGTTCCGCCGCCCACGCGTCCCAACTCAAGTTCTGCTCGACCTTGGCACGCCCCGAAGCGCGCAGCTCCGCTTCGCGGCCGCGCACCTCGAGATGCCCCAACTCGGTGTTGGGGACCAGCCGGCCGTCGATGAATAGGGCGCTGCCGATACCCGTTCCCAGCGTGAGCAGCAAGACCGTACCGGGTACCTCCGCCGCTACGCCATAGCGCAGTTCCGCCATCCCGGCCGCATCGGCATCGTTGATGGCGATAACCGGACGGTGCAAATGCCGGCCGGCAAGTTCGGCCAGGGGTTGGCCGATCCATGCCTTGTTCAAGTTCGCGGCCGTGCACACCGTGCCGTTGCGGATGACGCTCGGAAAAGCCACGCCCACCGCGTAGTCGCCGGGAATATTCGCAACCACCTCGGTCAGCGCCGTGAGCAGCGTTTCGATCGAGTCGTGGGCGGGGGTCGGCACGCTGAAGCGATCGCTCGCAAACGTTCCATCGGTCAGATCGATCAGCGCGCACTTGATCGATGAACCGCCGACATCGACACCGATCGCCCGGTTTGGTGAGATCAAATGATGCTCCGCAAGTGTGAGGTTGTGCACCCGCTGCCGATCCGCCGACACTATAATAACCCGTAACTTGGACTTGGTTGACACGGCAAAATCAATTGATCGGCACTCAGCTCACGGCTTGCGGCCGCCACCCCTGCGGCGAATGGCCCCACCGGCATGGCGAACCCCGGCACCGCTACGGCAAGCGCCTGCACGGGTACGGCGGACTCCTGCACCGCTTCGGCAAGTGCCGGCACCGGCACGGCAGCCGCCCGCACCGCTACGGCATGGCCGGCTTACCGCACCCGGAAACGCTGTTTTCCATCGAACCGACGTAAGTGCATTCCATTCAAGCGGGTTTGCCACGGCCTTTGGGTGCGACGTGGACCAAGCACGGCGTCAATTTCGCGATTTACTCCGCTCATGCGACCCGCGTCGAAGTGGCCCTGTTCGATACCGTGAGCGGGGCGCAACGGATGCGCCACGAGCTTCCCGCACGGACCGGCGATGTGTGGCATGGCTTTCTGCCGGCGCGGTGCGCCGGACCCGGCGCCCGCTACGCCTTCTTCATGGATGGTCCGCATGAGCCGCACAACGGCCACCGGTTCGACCCGAGCATCGCCTTGCTCGATCCGTTCTCGCGTGGGCTGTCGCTCGAGATGCCGCTTCGCTCGACGGTGGTGGATGGGTCTTTCGATTGGGGTGAGGACCGGTCGCCCGCCACCGCGTGGCGCGATACCGTCATTTATGAACTGCATACCAAGGGGTTCACTCGGTTGCATCCGCAAGTCCCGGAGCGGTGGCGCGGGACTTATCTGGGCCTCACCGCACCGCCCGTGCTGCGGTACCTGCGCTCCCTCGGTGTGACCGCGGTGGAGCTGTTGCCGTGCCAAGCCTTCGTGACCGAGCCGTTCTTGCGCGAGCGGGGCCTCACCAATTATTGGGGCTACAACAGCGTGGCGTGGTTTTCGCCGGCCAACGAGTACGCGGTCGAGGATGCCGTCGTCGAGTTCAAGACCATGGTCAAGGCGCTGCATGCCGCCGGGATCGAGGTGATTCTCGATGTGGTATTCAACCATACCGCCGAAGGCAACGAGGAGGGGCCGGTACTCAACTTCAAGGGCATCGATAATTCGGTTTATTACCACCTGCTGCCCGACAAGCGCCTCTACGCAAACGACAGCGGCTGTGGCAATACGGTCAACTGCGCGCACCCGGAGGTCCGCGCGTTGATCGTCGATTGCCTCAAGTATTGGGTCGAAGAGATGCATGTCGACGGCTTTCGCTTCGACCTCGCCACCGTGCTGGCGCGCGAGACTCACGGATTCAACGAACACGGCGCCTTCTTCAAGGCGGTGCGCGCCGAACCGGCGCTGCAGCACGTGAAGCTGATCGCCGAACCCTGGGACGTCGGCTGGGGCGGCTATCAGTTGGGACGGTTCCCGGCCGGCTGGGCCGAATGGAATGACCGCTACCGGGACACGGTACGGTCGTTCTGGCGTCGTGACGCCGGGAGGATCGGCGAACTCGCGGAGCGTTTCGCCGGCTCGAGCGACCTTTTCCGGCACAACGCCCGACGGCCCACCGCCAACATCAATTTCGTCACGGCGCATGACGGCTTCACGCTGTACGACCTCGTTTCCTATGCAGAGCGGCACAACGAAGCCAACCGGGAACACAACGCGGACGGCACCGCCAATAATTTGAGCTGGAACTGCGGGGTCGAGGGGCCGAGCCGGGACCCCGCCGTCGTGGCCTTGCGCCGGCGGCAGATGCGCAACCTCCTCGCGACCCTGATCCTGTCCCAGGGAATACCCATGCTGCAGGCAGGCGATGAATTCGCGCGTACGCAGCATGGCAATAACAACGCCTATTGCCAGGATAACGAGATCTCCTGGGTCGATTGGCGCCTGTGCGAGGCCAATCGCGACCTGGTCGATTTCGTGCGCCTGCTCACGGCAGTGCGCCGCCGACACGCCGAGCTTCGCCGTGAGACGTTTCTCAAGGGAACCGCATCGCGAACCGGAATCAAAGATGTGAGCTGGTTGCATATGCGCGGCGGCGAAATGCTTCAAAATGACTGGCACGATGCCGCAATGCGGACGTTGGGAATCTTGTTCGGCAATCGAAACAATACGGCTCACCGCCTGTTGCTGCTGCTCAACGCCGCCGATAGGGGCCAAGGATTCCATATTCCCGCGGCATCGCCCGGCACACCCTGGGTGTGTCGATTCGATACCGCGCGCGAGGACGGGGAGGCGAACGCCGTGGTCGTCCCGAATCCCTACGAGCTGGCGGCGAACAGCGCCGTGCTATTGGAGTGTTGAGTTTGGACGCAACCTTGATCGACAGAATGGCGCGGCTGCGCGGCATCGGCGAGGCTTACCACGATTATCGCGGCGATCTGCGCTACTTCAGCTTGAACACCAAGATCGGCTTGCTGCGGGCCATGGGATGCGCCGTGGACGACATGGCGGCGCTCGAGGCCCAGTTGAACGCGGTGGAGGCCGTGCGTTTCAGGCAGCTGTCGCCGGCCATCGCTACCGCGCACGGCGGACGTGCCGGTGTCGAGGTCAACATCCCCGTCCGTGACTTCGGGGCCATCTTGCGGTGGGGCGTGGATCTGGAGGAAGGCGGCCGTCGCGAGGGTGCCGTGTCGACCGCGGACTGTGCCGAGCTCTGGCGGGGCGAGATCGGCGGTGCGTGGATCACGCGGCGCAGGCTCGATCTGCCCGCGGACTTGCCGCCCGGCTACCACCATTTGGAGGTCAAGCTGGCGAACGTGGTGTCTCGTTGTTCGTTGGTGCTGGCGCCGCCACAATGTTACGAACCTGCGGCCATCGCGCAGGGGCGCCGCCTGTGGGGCGTTGCCGTGCAGCTGTATACCGTGCGGTCGGGCGAGAATTGGGGGATCGGCGACTTCGCCGATCTCGCGCAGTTGATCCGTTGGTTGGCACCGCGCGGCGCCGGCTTCATCGGCCTCAATCCGCTGCACGCGCTCGCCCCGGCAGACCCGCAGCGGTCCAGTCCCTACAGCGCATCGAGCCGGCATTTTCTCAATGTGATGTACATCGCGGTGCCGGCGGTGCCCGAGTTCGCCGCAAGCGGTGCCGCGCGCGCGCGCGCCGGCGAGCCGCAGTTCATCGAGCGTTTGCACCGATTGCGGGCGGCGCAGCGGGTGGATTATGAGGGCGTCGCGGATGCCAAACTCGAGATCCTCGGGCTGCTGTTTGAGGAGTTCTGCGATCATCACTTGAGCGTCGGAAGCGCGCGCGCGCGGGAATTTCGCGAGTTCGTCGCCGCCGGCGGCGCGCTGCTGCGCGCGCACGCGCTGTTCGATGCGCTGGATCAGCATTTTCGCGCGACGCTTGCCGCTGCCTCGGGGTGGCTGAGCTGGCCCGAGGAATACCGCGATATCGATGGCGAGGCGGCTCGCCGGTTCGCCGCGACTCACTCTCGGCAAGTGGAATTTTATGCCTACCTGCAGTGGCTCGCGCACGACCAGCTGCGGAGCGCGCAAGCGCTGGCGCGCGAACTCGCGATGCCCATCGGGCTGTACGGGGACTATGCGGTGGGCTCCAATCCATCCGGTTCGGAGACTTGGGTGGATCGGGACAGCTATTGCATGGGCGCCGAGATCGGCGCACCGCCCGATCCGCTCGCCCTGAAAGGGCAGGGCTGGGGCATTCCACCCCAGGATCCGTTCATGATGGAAACCCGGCAGTTGGCGGGTTTCGTACGGTCGATCCGCAACAACATGAGCTACTACGGCGCGTTGCGGCTGGACCACGTCATGTCGCTGTTTCGCCTGTGGTGGGTGGCGGCGGGCGAGCCGCCGAGCGAAGGCGCCTACGTGCACTATCCGCTGCAGCAGATGCTGGCCGTGCTCGCCCTCGAAAGTGCACGCGCCGCTTGCTTGGTGGTGGGTGAGGATCTGGGCGTCGTGCCCGACGAGATGCGCCGCGCCATGCCCGAATTCGGCGTGTACCATTACAAGGTACTGCTGTTCGAGAAGGATAATGGCCGATTCAGGCGGCCGGAGGAATTCGTGGCGCGCGCGCTTGCCACCGTCACCACGCATGACATGCCCACGCTGCGCAGCTACTGGGAGGGCCGCGACATCGAGCTGCGACGCCGGCTGAACTTGTATCCCAGCGCGGAAATCGAGAACGAGGTGCGGTGCGAGCGCGATCAGGACCGAGCGGCGCTGCTCGCGGCATTGCGCGACCAAGGCCTGCAACCGGTGATGCCGGCGTCGCCGGCAGATCCGTTCACGCCGGACCTCGCGCAGGCGATGCATCTGTACCTGGCCCGCTCGCGCTCGCTGCTGGTGGCGCTGCAGCTCGACGATTTGCTGGGCATGGTCGAACCTGTCAATGTGCCGGGCACCGACAAGGAATATCCGAATTGGCAGCGCAAGTTGACCGCCGACATCGGCGATATGAAGACTCGCGGCGACCTCGACGAAGCGTTGGCGCAAATCGGCCGCGCCCGTCAATCCTGACGAGAGCATCCGTGGCGGCGGAGCGCCGCTTGAAGAGGCGCTCCGCAGCGCTCCGAAAAAGCGCTCACTAGGCACGGAATTCGATGCTGGCCCATCCGTGCGAAGCGGCTAGGCTTACGCCGATACTACGACAAGGAAAGGGTCCGGATGTCGGTCGGCGCGCCTCAGCAATGTCAAGTCCATCTCGTTTCGATGAGTAATCCCGGCGACGTCGGAGAACTCGCGCGCCTCTTCGATGAGGGCCGCGTGAACCCTGCGACCGTCATCGCGGTTCTCGGAAAAACCGAAGGCAATGGTTGCGTGAACGACTTCACGCGGGCGTATGCCGCTTCCGCCGTGTCGACACTGTTGTGCGCAAGGCTTCGCATGACCGCAGAACAGATTTCAGATCGTGTGGCCATCATCATGTCGGGGGGGACGGAAGGCGGCCTATCGCCGCATTTTCTGGTGTTTGCCGTAATTCCGGGCGCCGCGGATTCGGACGAGCTGCCCTCATTGGCCGCGGGAATAGGCTTTACGCGGCCGATTGCACCCGAAGAGATCGGCCGGCCGGCTCAGATCCACGCCACCGTGGAGGCGGTTCACGCGGCCCTTGCGGCCGCTCGCATCACCGAGCCCGCCGATGTGCATTTCGTGCAAATCAAATGCCCGTTGCTGAGCGTCGGGCGCATCAACGAGGCACATGCGCGCGGCAATACGGTCTCCACCAAAGACACCTACGCCTCCATGGGATTGTCCCGCGGCGCCTCGGCGCTGGGAGTTGCGCTGGCGTTGGGAGAAATCTCGCCGGGCTCGCTACGCGAGAATTCGGTGGGCGCGGATTTCCACCTGTGGTCCGGCCGAGCGAGCGCCTCGGCGGGGATAGAGCTCATGCGCAGCGAGATCCTCGTGTTGGGCAACAGCCGCGCATGGAGCGGGCCGCTGATGATTGCCCATGGTGTCATGCAGGATGCCATCGATTTCCCGGCGGTGCAGCGGACCCTGCAGGCATTGGGTCTGTCCGCCAGCGGCCAGCTGAGCGTGGAGCAGGCAAAGCGGATCTGTGCCGTCCTGGTCAAGGCCGAAGCCTCGCGTGACGGAGCCATTCGCGGCAAGCGGCATATCATGTCCGACGACAGCGACATCAACGCCACCCGCCATGCTCGCGCCCTGGTGGGTGGCGTGGTCGCGGCCGCATTCGGCCGCACCGATCTATTCGTTTCCGGCGGCGCCGAACATCAAGGGCCCGACGGCGGCGGCCCCATTGCCATCATCGCGCGAAAACAAATACCCGCCGCGACCGCTTGACCATCGACTACTGATCCGATCGCGCAGTTCCATATCGTGAGCAACAGTGGTGCGTTGCGCGTGCGACGCGCACCGCCATGTCGCATTCGCGGACAGAGAAGCGGTATGCAAAAAAACGCTCGCTCAGCACGAAAATCGGTGCTGGTCGATTCGTGTGAAAAGGCTAGGCTCGAATAGGCGGCGCGAGCGTGGCCGCTGAACGAGGGATGCACTGCAATGTTATCGAACATGACACAGCCCAAGACCACGAGAGGACTTGCAGCGAGTGGACTCGCCCTCGCAATCGCATTGTCCTTTCATACGGTAAATGCCCGGGCGGATGCGGCGGCGACGGATGATGGCTCAGCATTGCAGGAAGTCGTGGTAACGGCCAACAAGCGCGCTGAAAATACCAAAGACGTGCCGGTCAGCATCGGGGTGGTCGATGCCGCCGAGATCGCCGATCTGCACATTCAAGGGTATGAAGACATTTCCCGGCTGGTGCCCGGAGTCTCGTTCGCGGCACACAACGGACCCGGCCAGGACAATATTTCCATTCGCGGACTCAGCTCGACCATCGGCAACCCGACCGTGGGCCTGTACATCGACGAAGTGCCCATCATCACCAACAACGGTTATGACGGCGCCGCGGAACCCAAGATCATCGACATCGACCGCGTCGAAATTCTGCGCGGTCCGCAAGGCACGCTGTATGGGGCGAGCTCCGAAGGCGGCACCATCCGATTCATCGGCAATCAGCCCGACGCGAAACAATTCGCCTTCTCCAGCCGCACCGAGGTGTCGGGAACGAAACATGGCGGCGTCAATTACGACCAACAAGGCGTCGTCAACCTGCCGGTGGTCAACGATGTGTTCGCCCTGCGCATCGCCGGCGAATACGGCCAAACCAGCGGCTATATCGATCACTACGACCTAAATGGCACGCTGAATCGCAAGGCGGTGAATTCGGAGACCGATGCGGTGGTACACGTCACCGGCAAGCTGGATCTCGCGGACCTGACCGTGTTGCCTTCCCTGTTCTATCAGCGCATTGCGGCCGCGGACTCGCCGACTTTCATTCCCGCGCTCGGTCTGTACAAACAGAACAAGCAGGTGATCGAGTTCGACCACGACACGCTGACCATACCCAGCCTGACGATCAAGCAGGGACTCGCCTTTGCCGATTTGACCTCCGTCTCGAGCTACGTCAAACGCGCGATCGATCGGCAGGCCGACGGCACCTACTACAACAGCGCGGCGATTGCGCAGTTCTTCCTCGATCCGGCGTATCCCGCCTACCAGGCGCAGAACGATTCCATTCTGGCAAACATCGCATCGCCCGTGCTGTTCACCGATCGCTTCAATACGTTGACCCAGGAGCTGCGTCTGACCTCGCCGTCAGAGCAGAAGCGCGTCAAATGGGTCGCCGGCCTGTTCCTGTCCGACCAGGAATGGTCGCATCTGGACTACGAAGTGGCACCGGGCTTCAGCGCCGAGTTCCAGAAGATATATGGACACAGCATCGTCAACGACCCGGTGCTCGATCCGGCGGGCGATCCGACGCTCTGGGCCAACGATCTCGTGTGGACGGTGTTCGATCACAATGACGTGAAGCAATACGCGGTATTCGGCCAGATGGACTTCGACATCACGTCCACCTTGCATGCCGGCGTCGGTGAGCGCTATGTCTGGGCCAAGGAGAAGTTCACGGAGACCGGCGGCGGTTTCCTCGATTTGGGCGGCGCGGGAGTGCCCGGCACGCCCACGTACGTGCAATCCGCGAGCTTCTCCGCGTCGACGCCGAAATTCTCCCTCACCTATGATCTGAGCGCGGACGCAACCGCGTATGCGACGGTGGGCAAGGGCTTTCGTCTGGGCGGCGCCACCACCCCGAACGTCAACGTCGCCTGCCTCGAGGGACTCAAGCAACTGGGCTACGACAATGCGCCGCTGTCCTATGGGTCCGACCAGTTGTGGAGCTACGAACTCGGCAGCAAATCCCTGTTGTTCTCGAAGACGTTGTCGATCGATGCGGATGTTTATTACATCAATTGGAAACGCATTCAGCAGACCATCATCATCCCGATCTGCGGCGGCCAATTCAATGCCAATGTCGGCGATGCCAAGGCATTCGGCACCGAGGTGTCGATGCGCTACAAGCCCCCAGCGGTCTCGGGTCTGACACTCAGTCTCAATGTGGGCGCCGAACACGCCTACATCGTCAGCACCATCAACCCCTCCACCGCCGCGGTCGGTGAGGATGTTCTGTATACGCCGAAATGGACCGCTTCGCTGGTGACCGACTATGGGTGGCGCCTCACCGATGCGGTGAGCGCATTCGTGCGCGGCGACTACGAACATATCGGCGAGTCGAAGGGCAGCTTTCAAGTGACGAGTTCGCAATACATCGACCCGGCGTACTCGGTCGTGAACCTGGATGCGGGCCTGAAGTTCGGGAGTTTCGAAGTCGCCCTGTTCGCCAAGAACCTGTTCGACAACAAGACTATTGTGCAGTCTCCGCAGATCAATTCGGTGGTCGAAGGCTATACCTTGCGCCCCTTGACGGTGGGTATCAGCCTGAGCAAGAAAATGTAGCAGGGGCCCTCATTGCGTCCGCTTATTGCTATAGTCATCGATGGCAAGGGGCGGGCCGGCGATGAAGGCAAAAAACTTGAATCCAGCGGGGTCGCGATCGCTCGCCTATTTCGAGGCGGTCGCGCGCTTGGGGTCGATGCGTAAGGCCGCCACGGCGCTGTTCGTCGCCTCCTCGGCGCTCAACCGGCAGATTCTCGATCTCGAGGAGAACCTGGGCGTCCAATTGTTCGAGCGCTTGCCGCGCGGCCTGCGCCTCACCAGTGCCGGCGAGATCTTGCTCGGCCATGTGCGGCGCGTCACCCGTGACTTTGCCTTGATGTGCTCGCAGATCGAGGACTTGCGGGGTCTGCGGCGCGGGCATGTTCGCCTGGCCGCGATCGAAGCGGCGGGCGGGGTCATCGGCAAGCTGGTGAGCGCCTTTCAACGCAACCACCCGCGGATCAATTTCGACTGCCAGGTACTCGGCAGCAACGAAGTGGTATCGGCGGTCGTGCGTGAGCAGGCCGATATCGGCTATGTATTCAATCCGCCGCCGGACCAAGGCTTCAAGATCGTCGCGGAAACTCCCGTTCCCCTGAACGTCATCATGGCGCGGGGACATCCGCTCGCCGCCAACCGGAGTCTACGGCTGAGCGACTGTGTCGGATATCCGATGCTGCTGGGCGATGAAAGCCTCGGTGGCAGGCAATTGCTCAATGCAGCGGCCGAGCAAATCTCCCTATCTCTGCGCCCCGTGGTCACCAGCAACTCCGTGGCGGTGATGAAACGCATCGTCGCGGCGGGACAGGGCTTATGCTTCCAGATCGACATCGATCCAGAAGATGAGCTGCATCTGGTGGCGGTGCCGCTGAGCGACGCGCGCCTGCGCGGCAAGCTCGCCATCGGCGTCAAAAAAGGGCGAGCGCTGCCGAGTGCCGCGACCGCGTTCATCGAAGAGTTGGGCGCCGATATGGCGCGACGCAAGGCCAAGTCCCTTGGTTGAGGAAAAGCGCCCGCGGCGCCCGGGGGCTCGAGATCCTGGGGCACTGCCGGCCCGCGCGTCACCAATAGGTTTTCTCCACCGCGAGACGTAGCGAAGCGCCATGTTCAAAATACATAATCCCCCGGATGTCATGCCCCTCGTCGGACCGCTGAGCTGGGGCCTCGAAATCGAGAAACCTGGGCGCCTACTGTATATATCGGGACAGGTCGGTACCTATCCCGATGGGCGGATCGCGGACGGCGTGATCGAGCAAGCCAAACTTGCGTGGCTCAACGTGGGGGCAATTCTCCGCTCGGCCCGGATGGGTCCGCACAATATCATTCGCACGGGACTTTACTTCACGGAGAAAGTGATCTGGAGCGAGGCGCTGCGCCGGGATTTCAATGAAACCCGGATTGCATTCCTCGGCGATCACCGCCCCGCCTCGACGATGCTATTCGTCAAGGCATTGATGGATCCGGATTGGCTGATTGAAATCGATGCGGTCGCGGTCGCGCCATAGCCCCGTCCGCGCGCGGCGCCGGCCGACTCACGTCCCCGCCGCCGGCGAGGGCACCTGCTCGGCATAGTGTTGCGCGATCATGCCCGGCCGCGTGATCCACAGGGCCGCCGAGTGCCTTGCAATATGCTCGATGGCGCGGCGCAGCGCCCGAAGTCGAAAGGGTTGCCCGGATATGAACGAGTGCAGTATCACGCTCATGACGAGCGGTTCGTCGCCGGAGGTCTCCCGCATCTCGTCGAATTGATCGACGATCATGGCGGCAAAATCCGTGGCGCTCGTGCGGCGCCCGATGATGGTCGAACTGTCGTTGATTTCTTGGGAATACGGGATCGACAGGAGGGGCCGGCCGCGGGTTTTCAGCCATACCGGCTGATCGTCCATGCACCAATCGAGCACGTATGAATAGCCGTTCTCACTCAGGATGTCCGGGGTGCGCAAGGTTTCCGCGATCCATGGGCTGGCCCAGCCCAGCGGGCGCTTCCCGAGGGCCGCCGCCATCTGCATGGCGACGCTCTGCACATAGGCGGACTCGGTGGCTTCGGACATACCGGCCAGCGTATCGGAATTGGAATAGCCGTGAGCAATGAACTCGCATCCCGCCAGGCGCGCCGCCTCGATCAGATCCGGCGCATGCTCACACACGGCGCTGTTGAGGAGGATGCTGAGGGGCATTCCGGCCTCGGCGAAGTACCGCAGGAGCCGCCACGCGCCCACCCGATTGCCATATTCGCGCCACGACGTGTTGAGCACGTCAGGATGCGGCATGTCGGAAACCAGGTTCTCGGTCAGGCCTTCGCCGAAGGCATAGTGTTCCAGTCCCAAGGCAAAATACACCGCCAACCGACACCCGTTCGGCCAGCGAAAATGCGGCCGATGGGTAATGGCGCTGTGTTCGTAGCGACCGTGGGTGGGCAGCTTATTTTTCATGTCGCGGATCCCAGCCAGCGTTGCATGCCCACGTCCCGGCTCGCCGCCTTGAGGTACATGTCGCGGTAGAAGGGCAGCCAGCGCGCGGCGCTGTCGGCTTCGGACGCATCGGTCGCGGCGCGCTTTGCCGCCAGATCGCGCGCCTCGGCGCGCAGTGCCCGTTCGTCGATACCGACGACCGCGCCGTTCTCATAGACCACCCGGCCGGCCACCATCGTCATTCGCACCGAGGTGCCCGGCTCGCAATACACGAGTTGGCGCTGCAGGTCGTTGAGCGGCGTGAACGGCAGCGTGTCCAGGTCCAGCAGGATCAGGTCCGCTTGATGGCCCACCGCCACCTGACCGATGGGATTCGGCAGCCGCAGGGCGCGGGCGCCTCCTCGGATCAGGCAATGCAGGATTTCGGCGGCCTTCGGCCACTGCGCGTAATCGCCCCCGGTGAGGTTGTGGATCAGCCCCGCGAGCTTGGCGACATTCCATAGGTTGATCGAGTCATCGGTGATGGCTTCGTCGGTTCCCAGACAGAGGGGAATGCCCCGATTCATCAATTCACGAAACGGCATCACGCCGCTGCCCAATCGCAAGTTGCTGAGCGGGTTGTGGGCGACCACGGCGCCCGCCGCCGCGATGAGGTCCATATCCTCCCCATCCACCCAGACGGCGTGGATGATGTTCATGCGATCGCTGAGCAGACCGAGCCCCTCCATGTAGCGCACCCACGAGTGGCCGTATTTTTCTTCGCCGAGCACGCGTTGCACTTTGGTCTCGAGCACGTGCACGAAGAACGGCAGGCCGTACCGGCGACTGAGCGAATCGAGCTCGCGAAAATACTCGACCGTCACCCGCTGCGGGGCCGAACAGGAGACGGCGGCCCGCAGGCGGCCCTCGGCCGCGCCGTGCCATCGGCCGATGAGGTGGCGATAGCACTCCAATAACCCTGCGGCATCCATCGCCGCGGGCGCGCGCGCTCGCGCCAACAGATCCGGCGGCAACAGATCCTCGAGGAACGGCAGCTTTGCAATCTCCGGCACGTTCGGCTGATCGAGCGCGAGCGTGGCGCGCATCCCGCTGTCCAGATAAGCCTGCATGATGGCATCGATGCCGGACACCGAGGGCACCGGCACGAAAAACGCGTCGTCGAGCACGCTGGTGACGCCGCATCTCAGCATTTCCACCGCGCCCAGCAGGGTCGATACGTAGGCGGCCCGCGCATCCTCGCGTGCGCCGTCCGCCGGCGTCTCGAACAGCATGAATATCTCGAGTGGCAGGCTGTCGAACGATCCTTTGAGGTGATTGGCGGAGGAGTGGAAATGCGCGTTGACCAGGCCGGGCATCAACAAGTGTCCGGTGCCGTCGATGTCCCGCACCGGCGGATCGCCGGACCTTGGGCTCGCGGGGTCCTCGCCTGCGGCCACCGCAACGATGATATCGTCCTCGATGGTCACCGTCGCACGCTTCAAGTCGGTGCCCGCCTCGTCGAATGTGAGCACTCGCGCGCCGCGGATGATGGTTTTCATAAATCGTCCGAGGGGAGCGTTTCACGATGGTCGCCGCGCCGCAGGCGTTCGCACATTCCCGCGTAATTGCCGAGCCGCTCCGCATCGTCGAGCATCGCATCCGCGGCATCCAACCGCAGCCGCTCGAAGCGCGGCACCATCAGTCCCGCGTCGCGCAAGGCGCGCATCCGGGAGGCAAGTCCTTGCTTGCGCCGCGCATGCGATCCCTGTGCGAGTTCGAGCCCGTCGACATCGAGATCCTCCGTCAGCGTGATCGCGCGTGCCTGCACGGCAGCCTGGAGCAAGCGCGCGCCGCGCGGCGTGCGCGCGATGAAGCCATTGAAGCCCAGTCCTTCCGTATCCGGCTTGCCGCCCGGCCACACGTCCGCGACCGTCACGTCGGCTCGCTCGCCGATGGAGTCCGGACAAATCTTGCAGCGGAATTGCAATTGCCAACGGCTCTCGTCCTCCCACATTTCGTTATAGTCGAATTTGAATACCCGACCGTCGTGAGACTTCATCACCATGGGGCCCGGGCAGCCGTCCCCCCGATAGCGTAGGTGCGACACCTCGGGCTCGCTCAGGCCCACCTTGCGGAGGTAGTCCAGGGTCTTGCGGAATTCGGAGACGCCGCCGCAGAAGAAATTGAGCGTATAGCGCAACAGCTCATCCACCCGCGGGTCCAGATGCGCGTAATTGCGGATGGCGGAGATGTCGCAAGGCTTGCCGATGAATGCGAAGGGCTTTCCGCGGTCGAGCACCGCCTTGAAGTCGAGCAGCGGAGCCGCCGGTCCGTAGCGGGATCCCGAGGCTTCCATGATATCCACCGCGGTGAAGCTCAAGTGCGCCGCCGAGCGCGCGGGGGCGGCGCGCGATGCGGCCACGTGCAACAGGAAGTCCACCTCGCCGCTGTCGAGAAGGTAGATGCCCAGGGCGCTCAGGGCGCCGCCCGAGGAGGCGTGAAACCGTACCTGTTCGTCGGTGGCATGGCCGGTGCCCATCCAGATGGTCGGGCCCCAGAGGGGATCGATTGCGATATCGGGATCGCTGGGTTCGGTTCCCACCCCCTCGCAATGGACGCCCGGACAAGCCATGTTGATGGCGATCAGCGTGGCTTCGTCGAGAGACTCCAGAACCTGTGGCCGTTCACCGTGTTCTGCATTCATCCTCATCCGTACTCGATGAACGCCCGCGATGCTCTGGCACAGTCCGCATCCCACGCACAGTCCTTGCTCGACGATGGCGCGCAGCGACGCGAGACGCGGCGGCGGCATGTTCGGGAGCTCGCTCACGGTGCTTGCGGCGGCTCTTTCATTTGAGCCTTGAGCGGATGGGCCGTGCTCTTGTCGTTGAAGCCATGGTAGATGACGCTCGAGACGTATTCGCCGGCGAGCACGGGAGGGTACTTGGCGGGCCGTTCGCCGCTCACGCAACTCGGCAGCGCTTCGATGCGCGCATCCGCATTGGCACCGATAAAGCAGGGCAAGGAGTACCGTGCGTGACCCGACAGATTGGCGACGCGATGGTAAGTGGAGGCAAAGATGCCATTGGTCCAGCGCGCCATGAGATCGCCGATGTTGACCACAAAGCTGCCGCGGATGGGCGGGGCATCGATCCAGTCGCCGCGGCGATTGCGCACTTGCAGCGCCTGGATCCGATCCTGGCATAGGATGGTGAAGCACTCATGGTCGGTGTGCGCGCCCGTGCCGATGGTTTCGTCGCTGAAAGGACCGGGTTGCGTCGGGTAATGCAGCAACCGGATCAGAGCCATCGGCGCACTCGTCAAGCCGGAGAAATAGTCGTTCGGGAGATCGAGCGCGAGGGCGAACGCCGCGAACATGCGCCGCGCCAGAATTCGCATCTCGATGCCGTACCTTTCGGCCAGATCGCGAAAACCCGGCACGTCGGGCCATAGATTGCCCGCCCGGCGGAAATCGCCCGCGAGGAAATCACCGTCGAGCTGGGCATCTTCCGGCACGAAATCGAACGCTTCGTGCAGGTCACCCGTGCCCGCCGCGGGGTTCGCGTTTTCGTCCCGCAGCGCCACGTAACCCAAATAGTGCGACGAGCGCTTGACGTGCCAGCGCATCTTGTCGGCGAGCGGCAGCCCGAACAAGCGCGGCGCCAAATCGAACATCGCGTCGACCAGGTCCTGCGGGACGCCGTGGTTGACGATGTAGAAGAAGCCCACGTCGATGCACGCATCGCGCAGCTCCGCGGCGACGCGCTTGCGCGCATCCGCGCTTCCTTCGAGCATGCCGGAAAAGTCGATCAACGGCACGGAGACGAAGTCCGGCCGCTCCTTCACGGCCGCCGCGATCGGCGAAGCCGCGCTGGATGCCGAGGCGATATCGCTATGCGTTGCCATTATGCATTTCCATTTCCTCTCACGCGACCATCGCCGGATCGTGCACGCCGCCGTGCGCCGCCACGGACCGGAAGCCGCAAGGGACCGTACCCTGCCACGAATGGTGCGTTTGCCGTGGATTGTAAATAATCGTTATACATATTGAAAACAATAACAACGATGTCCGACGCATGTGTTACGCCGGCAACACCTCGCTTTGCGCATCGCGGTCACGATTGCATGTCCGGGTCCAATCTGACCGAGCGGGCCCGCCTTGCGCCGGTCATGGGGCTGGACGGGATGGGCGACCCGTCAGGCGCCGCCGCCGCAAGCCGGCGATCAGCAGCGCGGCGAGGGTCACTACGTAGGGGGCGGAGTCGGTAATCTGATTGGGCAGGCCCTCGCCCTGCAGTCGTAGTCCGAGCGCGTCGGACAGGCCGAACAACACGCAGGCGGCCGCCACGGAAAGCGGACGCGCGCGCCCCAGCATGACCGCGGCGACTGCGATCCAGCCACGGCCCGCCGTCATGTTCTCGCTGAACAGGGTGAGGCTGCCGAGCGAGAGTTGCAAACCGGCCAGTCCGCAAAAAGCGCCGCCGAGCAACGTCACGATGATCCGGTATCGGGTGACATTGGCGCCGAGCGCGACGGCGGCCGCGGGCTGCTCGCCGATACCGCGCAGGCGCAAGCCCCACGGCGTGCGGCTCAGGAATACGGCGATCACTGCGACCGAGACCCAGGACAGATAAACCAGGGCGTTCTGGTGGCCGAGCGCCGACCCGACCAGCGGCAGCGAGACCACCCCGGCGATGCTCAGACGCGGCAAGGCCCGCATCGCCGAGTCGCTGAAAGTGCCGCTGACGCCGAGCAGCGTGCGCAACAGGAAGGAGGTCAACCCGGCCGCGAGCAGATTCAGACTGATGCCGATGACGATGTCATTGCCGCGCAGCAACGCGCTGCCCACCGCAAGCAGGGCGGAGAAAAGCACACTGGCAGCGATTGCGGCGAGGACGCCTGCTTGCAGCGATCCGCCAAAATGGCTGCCCGCAACCGCTGCGAACGCACCGACCAGCATCTGGCCCTCGAGCGCGATATTGAACAAGCCAACACGCTCCGACAGCGTGCCCGCCAGTGCCGCGAGCAGAATCGGCGTGATTCCGAGGACCGCCTGATCGAAGAAGGTCGCGTTGAAGAAGGCGAACGTCAAGGCCGCTTCCAAATGGCGCCGCGCATCGCGAGGAAGAGAATGACCACGGATTGCAGCACCATGGTGAGCACCCGTGGGATCTCGACGGACCGCTCCATGGCGAAGCCGCCGGTCTGCAGGGCGGCGAACAGTATGGCCGCAATGACCGAACCCACCGGGTCGCCGCCGGCGAGCAGTGCGGCCAACGTGCCGGACCAGGAATATTGGGGTGCCGTCAGCGCCCCGTCGGTGTAGCGGAACTGCGACCCGAGCACCATGATCGCGCCGACCAAGCCGGCGATGGCGCCGCTGGCGATCATCATCCCGAGCGTTTGCCGGTTTAGGGCGACGCCGCCGTAGCGGGCGAAGCGCTCGTTGATGCCTCGTAGGCGCAGTTCGAAGCCGATGGACGAACGGCGATCGATGAAGATGACGGCGATGGCAAGCACCGCGATCAGCAGGAATCCTTGGTTGATCGGGGTGCCCGGAAGCAAATGACCCAGTCGAGCACCCACCGCGATTCGGGCCGTTGAAGGCCACGCCATCGAGGGATCTCGCAGGGACGTACGGACCAGGTAGCCGCACAGGCCCTTGGCGGGATAGGTGAGCAGCCAGGTGGACAAGAGCAATGGTACGCCGGCACGGATTTCGCCGACGGCAGCGAGAGCCGCATAGGAGGCGCCCACCACCATTCCTGCGGTGAGCGCCACACCCAACCGCACGAAGTCAGGCGCCGGAAAGTACAGTGCCACGATTGCTGCCGCGCATCCCCCGAGCGCCAGCTGGCCGTCGGCGCCGAGATTGACCATGCCGCCTCGCAACGGGATGGCCGCGGCCAGTGCCATGCCCACCAGCGGCACGGCGCGCGCCACCGTCTCGAACAATTGCGGGCCTTCGACCGCGCCCTTGATGAGCTCGCCAAACATCAGGCTTGGTGAGAGGCCCACCCACCAGGCGATGACGCCGCAGACGCCGAAGCCCACGGCTACTGCTCCCGTGACGGGAAGCAGCGGACCGACGCGGCGCCTCAGATGCGTGCGCACCGCAGCAACCGTCATGCCCGCGTTCCCCCCGCCATGTACAGGCCAAGGAGGGCTTCGTCGGCATCCTCGCGCGCAAACTCGGCGACGATGCGGCCCTCGTACATGACGAGGATTCGATCGGCGAGTGCCAGGATTTCCGACAATTCCGCGGAGACCAACAAGATACCGTGGCCCCGATCGCGCTCCTTCAGCAGTTCGGCATGAATGAAGGCGATCGCTGCCACATCCACGCCGCGGGTCGGCTGTTCCGCGATGAGCACCGGCGCGTTGTGCGCGAGTTCGCGGGCGCTCACCACCTTCTGTAGATTGCCGCCGGATAAGGTCCCGACCGCAGTGTCCTCGGTTGCAATTTTGATGTCGAAGCGTTCGATCAGGCCCCGGGCCCAGGCGCGCATGGCTTTCGGCCGCAGAGCGCCTCTGACCGCAATGGGCGGTGAGCGATGAAAGCCCATGGCGAGGTTGTCGGTGGCGCTGGCGCTGGCGGCGGTTGCGGTGCGCGCGCGATCTTCGGCGATGTAGCTCAAACCGCCGGCACGATGAGCGGCGACCGACTGGTGCGTGACGTCGTGTCCCTCCAGCGATACCGAGCCCGCGGCGATGGGGACCAAGCCCATGAGGGCCTCGATGAGTTCCGACTGTCCGTTGCCGGCCACACCCGCGATCCCAACGATTTCGCCGCCGCTTACGTGCAGCGATACGTCATCGACGACGCGCCGCCCGTGTCGTTCGACCCTCAAATCCTTGGCCTCGAGCCTCACCTTGCCCGGCTCACGGGGCTTTTTTTGGATCCGCAACGAAACGTGGTGGCCGGTCATCGCCCGCACGATTTCGTCCGGGTCGGTCTCGGCCGTGACCAGCCGCCCGGACACGCGACCATCACGCAACACGGTGATGCGATCGGTGACGGCCATGATTTCGTTGAGTTTGTGAGTCACGAGCAGAAGCGTGCAGCCGGCCGCCGCCAGGCTCCTCATGACCGTAAACAGCATCGCGACTTCCGCCGGAGTCAGTACGGCGGTGGGTTCGTCGAGGATCAAGACTTCGGCTTCGCGATACAGAGCCTTCAGTATCTCGAGCCGCTGCCGCACGCCCACGGGCAGGTCGGCCACGCGCGCCTTGGCATCGATAGGCAAACCATGGCGGTGTGCCAGCTCTTCGACCTGCGCGCGTGCCCGGGCGCCGTCGATGAACATGCCGCGCCGCGGCTCGCGTCGATAGACGACGTTTTCCCAGACGCTCAGAGACTCGAACAATTTGAAAGCTTGATGCACCATCCCGATGCCATTGGCAATGGCGTCGAGCGGCGAGCGCAAAAAGAGCGTCCTGCCCTTCATGCGCAGGTGACCCTCGTCGGGTGTCTGCAGGCCATACAAAATGGACATCAACGTCGACTTGCCGGCACCGTTCTCGCCCATGACGGCATGGATCTCGCCGCGCTCCAGGGCGAGACTGACGTGGTCGTTCGCGAGCACCCCGGGATAGCGCTTCACGATGTCGATCATTTCCAGAAATGCCATGCGCGCCGCGGCTCACGGACTCGGGACGATGCCGGCCGGGTCGGCGATCACCAACTGGCCCGAGACGATCTTGTCGCGAACGGCCGCCACCGCGGCCATGACGACGGGGTCGGCGGCGGCAACGCACTGGCTGGCCGCCGAGCCTGGCTCCAGCGCCGTCAAGTTGACGGCGCCGTCCTTCAGGCCGTAGGACACGGTCAGCGGCTGGGTGCCGGCGGCAATCCCGGCGATGGCGCGTGCGATCACCAGATCGATATGCCGCACGGCGCTGTCGAGAATATGACCGGGCGCGTCAGGACATTCGTTGACGTCGAGCCCGGTCGCGAGGGTGCCCGGGGTATTGGCCACCACTTTGTAGACCCCGCCGTTGCCGGCCGCCACGGTGGCGAGCACGCGGTCGACGCCATCGCTCAACATCACCGCCGCCTGGCTCTGCGCGCGCAGCGGATCGGACCAAGGATTGTCGCCGCCGATCCACAACGTAGGGTGCACGACCACCGTGGGACGGGCATAGCGTGCGCCATCGGCGAAGGTGTCAGTGAAGCGATGGGCTTCCGGATAATCGACGGGCGCGAGCGTACCGACCTTGCCCGACCGCGTCGTCAGCCCCGCCTCGACGCCGGCCAAGAATCCTGCCTCGTAGGTACGCAGTTGCACACAGTAGACGTTCCGCGACGGCCTCGTGGCGCAATCCTCGACCATCAAGAACCGCACGGCGGGAAAATCCTCGGCGAAATCCGGCACGATGTCGATGAACTCGGGGCCCGGTGCCACGATGAGGGTCGCGCCATAGTTGATGGCCGCGCGGATGTTTTCGCTGCGCGTTTCCGGATCACTGCTTTCGAAGATGCGTACTTTGGCGGCGATGGCGCGGCCGCCGTCGAGTGCGCCCTGCCGGGTCATGTTCAGATAGACATCGACGCCGAAAGGCAGCGGAGAAATCAGGATCACCTGTTCCGCTGCGCGCGGGGTGCCGGCGGCCAGAACTGCCGCGGCGACGAGGACCGGCCGCCACCATTGCATTCTCGTCGTCCTCCGCGGCGACCCGGCGTGAGTCGTCTTCCAAGTACGAGTCAGCAATTTATGTGCCATGCAGGCGGCGCGGACCATAAGACCCTGCCGGGCGTACGGTTGCCGCGGGCCGATCGAAGCCGGACGGACCAACGCAATCCGCTGGTGCACGCGCGCCGTCGTCGTGCACGGATAATGTACAATCGATACATTGATTGTTGACAATCGTCGGGGCGGCCGCGTTCTGCTAGATTGGCATCTCGCGCCAGCTTGGCATGTCGAGCTAGGTTGGCTTCTCGCGTCCATGTCTCGTGCGATACCCGGGGGTCCCGATTGATGATTTATCGAGCACGCGATCGGCAGTTGAGCTATGGGCGGCCGATCGGCATCATCGTTCTGGAAGAGCGCATCCCCTGTCCTCCGGGAACGCCGGGTAACCCGTCCACGTTCGCATACCCGGTTTGCTACGAGGTGGCTCGGGGCGTCGGCACGGCCGCGTTGCGCCAAACCGTGCCGGCGGGACTCGAGAGTTTCATCGCCGCCGGACGGCGCTTGGTGGATCGGGGGGCCTGGGCGGTCGCAGGCAATTGTGGACTGATGATGGTCCACCAAGAAGCGTTGGCGCGCGCCCTGCCTGTTCCGGTCCTGCTGTCGAGCTTGCTGCAGGTGCCCCTCATCGCGCGCATGCTCGGGCCCGAGGCTGCGATCGGCATCATCGTGTCCGGAGCGGATAGCTTGGACACCGAACATTTGTGGCTGGTCTGCGCGGGTGGCAATGCCCGGATCGTGTTGGCGAGCATGGAGGGTAAGCCGCATTTCTCCTCCGCAGTACGCGGTGAAAGCGGGGAACTCGACTTCGAGGCTGTTACGGCCGAGGCGGTCGAAGTGGCGCGGACGTTGGTGGACGGGCATCCGGACGTCAGGGCGCTGCTGTTTGAATGTGTCGACCTACCCCCGTATGCCCATGCGGTTCAAGAGGCGGTGGGTTTGCCGGTATTCGATATCGTGACGCTCATCGACTATTTTCGGTCGG
This sequence comes from Pseudomonadota bacterium, assembly GCA_030799355.1. Lineage (GTDB taxonomy): Bacteria > Pseudomonadota > Gammaproteobacteria > Steroidobacterales > Steroidobacteraceae > Bog-1198. Next base: position 107,778 of record JALYHP010000118.1, on the reverse strand, counting down.
CGCTGGCGCGGAATCGCTACACGGGCGTGTACTGACCGTGCACATTCGGCTCATCAGCGCGGCGGGAGCCGCAAGGGCGAACCGCCGCAGATGAACATCCGGGCCAGAGCGAAGGCGGGTGCGCGACATGCGGCTGCGGAACATGCCGTGCGGCACTGCGAAGAATCGGCCATTTACGCCAAGATCCACGCCGCCATCGTCGAACGGCGGATCTTGCCCGGTGTGCGCCTGGTCGAGGAACAGTTGGCGGATGTTTTCGGTACCAGTCGGATGCGGATCCGCTCGGTATTACAGGCACTGGCGCATGACAAGGTAGTGACTCTGCACCGCAATCGGGGCGCGGTCGTGGCTTATCCCAGCGTCCGCGAAGCCAAGGAAGTCTTCGCGGCGCGGCGACTCATCGAAGTGGCGCTGGCACCCGATATCGTCGCGACGGCCGACACCAAGGCGCTGCAGAGGCTCAAAATGCACGTGAAGCGCGAAAAGCAGGGCGCAGCGAAGCCCGACCGAGCTATGGAACTGAAGATCTCGCATGATTTTCACTCGCTTCTCGCCGAGGTTACCGGCAATCGAGTGGTGGTCGAGTTCCTCCGCGAGCTGATGACGCGGTCGCTTCTGATCACCGCCATTTACGAAAGACCCGAGATCAGCAGCTGCTCCCATTTGGCTCACGCGCAGCTCATCCGGTTCATCGAACGCCGCGATGCGCAGGGACTGGCCAAGGCGATGCGCGAGCACCTCGATGAAATCGAGGCAGACTTGGTGTTGTTCGAACGTCAGCAGTTTTCGGCCGACATTCGAGCCGTGTTCGCTCCTTGAGTGCCGGCCGCAATCGCGGCCGTCTCGGCTTCGCGATCAAAGTTCCAGCTCAATCCTAGGTAAGCGGCCGAGGCTGCCGCCAAGCTCACCAGCCAGCCGATATCCACGCCTCCAAGGCGGGCGGCAAGGGGACCCGTGTAGACGTTCGGTACGACAAAAAACGGAATACTGGCCACGAAGCCGATCGCATAGGCGGTCAGACCGCGGCCCCCCCATGCGCCATACAGGCCGGTCGGCGTAAATAGATCGATGATGGAATATCGGCCGCGCCGCAACAGGAAGTAATCGATCAAATTCACCGCCGTCCACGGCATCAAAAAATACAACATGATCACCAGCATCGCGTTGACATAGGTGATTGCATCGCCTCCGAAAGAGACGGCGACCAGAACCCACAGCACCGTGATCAAAGCGATAGTCGTGATGCGCAGCGTTTGCGTGGGCTTTACCGTACGGATGGAATCCACGGTGGTGATAAGCGTGAGCATCGCGCTATAGGCGTTCATGCCCACGGTGGCCACGAGAGCCACGATGGACGTGGCGGCGAGCAGCGAACCCAAGCCGGAGGCCACACTGTCTCCCGAGCCTTTCAAGGCCATCAACCCATCGCTCACCCCCATGTGCGTCGCCAGCCAAGCGCCCAGCACGATCAGCCAGATCGCGGACAGAGCCGAGCCTAGAAACACGTTGAGGATGATCGCTACTCGAGGCGTGCGGGTGGGCAGATATCGCGAATAGTCGGAGACATACGGCGCGGCGGTGACATTGAAGCTTGCCGCCGAGGCGAGTTGCGTGATGAACGCGACCCCGTTGAATCCGCCGCCCGGAGCGAGCGTTCCGCCGGCTCTCCCGGCCAACACCGCAATGCTCAATATGGAGAATAGCGGCAGGCTACACCAGAATAAAATCCGGAAGACACGGTGCAGCCAGTCATATCCCCATACCGCGAGGACGGCGGCAACCAGTGAAATGCCGATCGCGGTCGTCGATCGGTTCACCGACCACATGGTTTGTAATCCCTCCGATATGATGACGGTCGCAACGACGTTGTAGCCCACCAAGCTCACGAAAGTGGCCAGCAGCGGCACCACCACGCCGCGATAACCGAACTGGGCGCGCGACTGAATCATTTGCGGCAGGCCCAATTCCGCACCTTGCGATGCATGGAACGCTTGAAAAGTGGTGCCGATCACGATGCCCAGAATCCCCGCCAGAGCGGTAAATCCAAGGGACAGGCCGAGGCTCGGGCCGACGAAGCCGATGGCGATGGCGAAAAAATGGAAATTACTCAGGAACCAAAAGGGCCCCTGGTCTATGACGCGCCCATGCCGCTCGTGCTCCGGTACAAACGTAATGGAACGGCGTTCGATCGGCACGGGGTTCTCCGGGCGGGACGTGCACCGCCCACGCAGGTACGGCTTCAGCGAGAAAGGTCGCCTGAAGCATACGGCATCCCGTTCGGCGCCAATCGAGAATTTTCATCATCCGAGTGCCCTGCTGCGACGATACCACGCGCCGCCAATCCCATCATATGCGCCCGGTGCGGCGCTCAGCGCTTGCACGGGCCTGATTTGATGCCGGAACCGCAAGGACCGTTGCGCGCATCCAGGATGGCCTCGGCATCCCTAGGTCCGGTCCCTGCCCGGCAGGGGCGGGTTACCCTCGAGGAGCTCCCGCACCGCCAGGATCAAGGGATTCGAACGGCTTGGTCAGAACACGGTGTGCCCCGGCCTTGGTGGCGGCCGAAAGATGCTCGGTGACGTGCCCGCGCGCAGGCGCATCCGATGCGATCCGAGGGAGTAACGCGCATCCTCGTCATCGATGACGAGAGGTATGTGCGCGAGGCGCTCGAGCGCGTGCTCCGGTCGGCATCGACGAGCGTCATCGGTGCCCGGGACGCGGCTTCGGGTTTCACCGCCATGCGTGAATCGCCCGTGGACCTGGTCATCATCGATGTCATCCTTCCGGGTATGGATGGCGCGGCCGCGATCAAGCAGATCCGCCGGGACTATCCCCATATGCGCATCATCGCCATATCGGGCGGGGGAAATTTCGGACTGACCGCCTACCGTCCCGAGGCCGTTTCGACCAGCGCCTATCTGGCGGCCTGCATGGTGGCGGGCGCGGACGCCACCTTGGCGAAGCCATTCGAGACCGCGGACCTGCGTGTGATCATCGACAAATATCTACGGCTCAACTGACGCGGGCTCGATCGCAGGACCGCGGCCGCCTCTCATTGCATGGGCTGCGCACGGGGCCAAAGCTTCCGCCCCTTCCAAATTGCAACCGAAAGACCCCACGCGACGAAAAACAGGCCGACGATGGCATAGCCGAAAAATCCCAGATCCAGAGCCGTGATGAAACGTTCAGAGGCGCCGTGAAGGCCGAGCATGCCGATCACGCCCTGCGACAGGTCGATGGTACCGGCCACCAGCGCCACGACGACCGAAACAGCGGTCATCGTGATGTTATAAAAGATCTTGCGCCGGGGATGGATGAGCGCCCACTCGTAGGCGTTGCGCATGAGGATCCCGTCGGTGGTGTCCACGAGGGTCATGCCCGCAGCGAACAGGATCGGCAGCGATAGCACTGCCGGAACCGGGAGGCGGCCGGCGGAGGCACCGGCCGTGATGGCGAGCAATCCCACTTCGGACGCTGTGTCGAATCCCAATCCGAACAGCAGCCCGAGCGGATACATTTGCCAGCTGTGGCTGATGAGCGTTTGCAGACGCCCGCCGAACAACCGATTCATGAGCCCCCGCTGCCGGAGCAGCCGGTCGACCTGGGCGTGATCGTGCGCACCGGTCTTTGCTTCGCGCCACGCTTTCGACAGATCGAGCAGTACCAGCAAGTTGAGGATGCCGATCAGCCATAAAAACAACCCCGAGACGCCGGCGCCGAGCAGGCCGCCGATATTTTTGAGCTGCGGCAATTGCTGCTTGACGGCGGCCGCCGCAAAGGCAATGCAAACCGCGAGACCCGAGACCACGGTCGAGTGTCCCAACGAGAAAAAAAATCCGATGCCCGCCGGTCTCTTGCCCTGTTGCAGCAGGTAGCGAACGGTGTCGTCAACCGCCGCGATGTGATCGGCGTCGAAAGCATGCCGCACGCCGAACATATAGGCGATGAGGCCGAGGCCCAGCAGTGCGGTATGGCTGCCGGAATAATGCAGATAGAGGCCCCAACCCACTATATGCAGGCTCGCCACACAGCTATAGAGGCCGACGATCCGCCGCCGATCAGGCGAGCGGAAGAACCGCATGTTGCGTCTATCGTCCCGGGTGGGCGTCGATTCGGACAACGGGGGGCTCCTGAGGGTCTCGCGCAGACGCGGCCTGCTCGCGCGCGGCCCAACCCCACAACGCCCCGGAGACGAGGACTGCGATGGGGACGACTTTCACCGCCTGCGCAAGCGATGTGGCATCCGACATGGCGCCGATCAAATAGGGCGATATGGCATCGCCGAGTAGGTGGATCGCGAAGATTTCGAGCGCCACGGCCGATGCGCGCTGGGTGGGCAAGACGAGATTCACGATGGACGCGTTGATGGGCCCGGTCGATAAGAACATCAACAATTGCGCGATCACCATGCACACCCAGTATGTTGTCGATGATGCGGCGGTTAGGGCGAACCAGACGAAGGGCGCCGCGACCAAGGTCGCGATCGCCGATACGAGCAGATAGGCCTGCCGCGAATACCGGGCGCAATAATCGCCGAGCCATCCGCCGATGAATGTGCCGACGAAACCGGTAATCACCACGATGTAGCCGAAGCTGATGGTCGCGTCACCGTGCGGCATGCCGCGCACCCGCTCGAGAAAGGCAGGCATCCAGGAGGCGAGCCCGCCCATGGCGAACGTGTAGGCGGCGTAACCCAGCACGGCGAAGACGAACGGGCGGTTGCGCAGCAGCAGCCCATACGTGGCCTTGGTGGCGGCGCCTAAACCGGCGTCTCGGGGCCGAAGGCCGGCCCCGGTCCCGAGCGCGGGGGCGCCGGCGGATTGAACCGCGCCTGTGCCTGCCGGGGCGGGGCCGCCGTCCTGGCCGCCGCGCGGCGGATCCCTCATCCACCAGCACAGGAGGGCAAGCACCAGGCCGGGAACGCCGGCAACGAAGAAAGCGACCCGCCAGCCGAAGTGCACGTCCATCAGGCCGCCCACGACGTAGCCGAAGGCGGAGCCCACGGGGATGGCGCAGAAGAAGATGGCCATCACGCGCCCGCGTCTGTCGGCCGGAAAATAGTCGGCCAACAGGCTCGGTGCGATGGTGCCATAGGCGGCTTCGCCGATGCCGACCGAAGCACGCGCCGTCAGCAGGGCGAGGAAACTGCCCGCGAAGCCCGACAGCGTGGTCGCAAGGCTCCAGCAAGCCACGCCCAAGGCGATCAACCGCGGCCGGGATTTGCGGTCCCCCAGCGCACCGAACAGCGGGGCGGTGAGCGTGTACACCGAGAGAAAACCGGACATCAACAGCCCCAGCTGGCCATCGGACAGGTGCAGCTCGGAACGCTTCAGACTTTCGAACAACGCCGGAACGAGGAATCGGTCCAGATAATTGAATAAATTGATGAACGAGAGGATGGCCAGGCCCCAGCCGGCGGAGGTCAACCAAGACTTAGGGGTCTGAGCGGGCATGAGGGACCATCTTAGCAACGCGGGCACAAACGCGGGACGCGGGCGTTATACACTGAGGCACACGCCGCGCGAACAATGGCTTTCAGGGGGACACGCACCATCATGGTGCGTGCGGTGCGGTTCTCATATCCGATGAGCTCGAACCTGAAAGCGGAGAAGTTACTTTGTCCATCCACGTTGCACTGAATCACGTCACTCACTACCGCTATGACCGGATGGTGGGATTGAGCCCCCAGGTCATCCGGCTTCGGCCCGCCCCGCATTGCCGGACTCGAATACTCGCTTATTCGCTCAAAGTGCAGCCAACCGATCACTTCATCAATTGGCAACAGGACCCGCAGTCGAACTATCTGGCGCGCCTGGTGTTTCCGGACGCAACGCGCGAGTTCCGGATCGAGGTGGACGTGGTGGCCGAGATGGCGGTCCTGAACCCCTTCGATTTCTTCCTCACGCCGTACGCCGAAAATTTTCCCTTCAAATACGAGTCCGGCGAGCGGCGTGAGCTGGTTCCCTACCTGGTCAAGTCGCCGGCTACACCGCTGATCAGCAGTTATCTTGCGGGCGTCATGCCCGAGCGAGTCCGCACCATCGATTTCATCGTGGCGCTGAACCGACGCGTGGCGAGCGACATCCAGTACCTGATTAGGCTCGAACCCGGCACGCAGTCACCGGAAGAAACCTTGGCCAAGCGTTCGGGCTCGTGCCGCGATTCGGCCGCGCTATTGGTCCAATTGTTTCGCCACTTGGGTCTGGCGGCGCGCTTCGTCTCCGGTTATCTCATCCAACTGGTACCCGACGTGAAGGCGCTCGACGGGCCGGTGGGCGCCGCGCAGGATTTCACGGATCTGCACGCCTGGTGCGAAGTGTACCTGCCGGGGGCGGGGTGGATCGGTCTCGATGCGACCTCGGGACTGTTGGCCGGAGAAGGCCATATCCCGCTGGCGTGCACGCCGGAGCCCTCGGCGGCGGCGCCCATCAGCGGTGCCGTGGATGAGTGCGAGACGGCATTCGAACATCACATGAGCGTGCGGCGGGTATGGGAGGCGCCGCGGGTCACCAAGCCGTACAGCGACGCACAATGGGCCTCGATCGAACGACTGGGGCATGCCGTGGATGCCGACATGGCTGCGCTCGATGTGCGCTTGACCATGGGCGGCGAGCCCACCTTCGTGTCGATCGATGATCCCGACGGGGCGGAATGGAACACCGCCGCGCTCGGCCCGCAGAAACGCAAGCTGGCCGCCGCGCTCTATCAGCGCATGAGAGACCGCTATGCTCCGCAGGGATTGGTGCACTTCGGCCAGGGTAAGTGGTATCCGGGCGAACAGCTGCCGCGCTGGTCGTTGAATTGCTACTGGCGCAAGGATGGAGAGCCGTTGTGGGCGAATCCCCGGCTCATCGCTGATGAGAGCAAGGATTACGGCGCGAACGAGGCGAGCGCGCGGATGTTTCTGCACCGGGTCGCCCGCGAATTGGGCTTCGACCCCAAGCACGTATTTCCGGCGTACGAGGATGCGTTCTATTACCTGTGGCGGGAGCGCCGCTTGCCGATCAATGTGGATCCGTTCGAGTCCCGACTCGCGGACGCGATGGAGCGTCAGCGGCTCGCCCAGGTATTCGAGCAGGGTCTCGATGCCGTCATCGGCCACGTGTTGCCGGTGGCGCGCACCGAGGACGGCAACCGCTGGCAGACGGGCCCGTGGTTCTTGCGTACCGAGCGGTGCTATTTGGTCCCCGGCGATTCGCCGATCGGCTATCGGTTGCCGCTGGATTCGCAGCCTTGGACGGCGGCCGGCGATTATCCCTTCATTCACGCACCGGATCCGTCGCGCGCACTCCCCGCCTTGTTGCCGCACAGCGAGATCCGGCGGCAGGTCCGCGAGCGCGATGCGTCGCGCACGCCCGCAGTGGCCGACGCCCCGCCGTTACCCAAGGAGTCCGCCACCGCCCTGACGCGCACCTCGATGTGCGCGCAGGCGCGCAACGGGGTGCTCTACGTGTTCATGCCGCCGACGCGCGAACTCGACCATTATCTGGAATTGGTCGCGGCCGTCGAGGCGGCGGCCGAGGCCCTCGAGCAGCCCATCCTTCTGGAGGGGTACGAGCCGCCCGGCGATCCGCGCATCGAGAACTTCAAGGTGACGCCCGACCCCGGTGTCATCGAAGTGAACGTGCAGCCCTCGGCGACCTGGGATGATCTGGTGGGGCGCACCACATTTCTGTACGACGCCGCGCGCGAAACCCGCCTCACCACCGAAAAATTCATGCTGGACGGCCGGCATACCGGAACGGGCGGCGGCAATCACGTCGTGCTCGGCGGCGCGACTCCCCAGGATTCGCCGTTCCTGCGACGGCCGGATTTGCTGCGCAGCCTGTTGAGCTACTGGCATAACCACCCTGCGTTATCGTACTTGTTTTCGGGGCTGTTCATCGGTCCCACCTCCCAGGCGCCGCGCGTGGATGAAGCGCGCAACGATTCGCTGTACGAGCTCGAGACCGCGTTCCGTCAGTTTCCGAAGCCGGGCGAGAGCGTGCCGCCGTGGTTGGTGGACCGGTTGCTGCGCAACTTGCTGATCGACGTCACCGGCAATACGCACCGCGCCGAGTTCTGCATCGACAAGCTGTACTCGCCGGATGGTCCCGCCGGCCGCTTGGGACTGTTGGAAATGCGCGCATTCGAGATGCCGCCGCATTCGCGCATGAGCTTGACGCAACAGCTGCTGCTGCGCGCCATGGTGGCCCGATTCTGGCGCAAGCCCTATGCGCCGGCGACTCTGGTCCGTTGGGGCACCGAGCTGCACGATCGTTTCTTGATGCCGTACTTCATCGAACAGGACTTGTCGGACGTGATGGCCGACATGCGCAGCGAAGGTTTTCCCTTCGAGGCCGAGTGGTTCGCGCCGCATTGGGAATTCCGGTTTCCGAAATACGGTGACTTCGCCTCTCGCGGTATGCACTTGGAATTGCGCCAGGCGCTCGAACCTTGGCACGTGATGGGCGAGGAGGGCACGAGCGCCGGTACGGTGCGTTACGTGGATGCATCGGTCGAGCGGCTGCAGGTCAAGGTGACGGGACTCGCGCCGAGTCGCTATCAGGTGACCTGTAATGGCTACGCCGTGCCGCTGCAGCCGACCGGAGGAGTGGGTGAGTTCGTCGGTGCGGTCCGTTACCGGGCGTGGCAACCCTCATCGGCGCTGCATCCGACCATCGGCGTGCACTCACCGCTGACCTTCGATCTGTTCGATACCTGGATGAATCGCTCCATGGGCGGTTGCCAATATCACGTGGTTCACCCCGGCGGCCGCAGCCATGAGAGATTCCCGGTCAACTCCTTCGAGGCCGAGAGCCGGCGGCTGGCGCGCTTTGCCCGCATCGGCCATACGCCTGGAACCCTGACGGCGGTCCCCGTCGCGGCCGAACGGGAGTTTCCGTTCACGCTGGATTTGCGCAAAGTGAGCGATGGCCGAAGTACGTCTTGAAACCTATGTGAGCGATGCCCATCGCTACGACGAGCTGCTCGATGGCGCGGGCGAGGTGCGGCCGCATTGGCGGCCGCTGATGGATCGTCTGGCGAGTGACGGCGGGGAAAGCGTGCGCCGCGGGATCGAGCTCGCGCGCCGCCTCATCGTGGAGAATGGCGTGACTTACAACGTCTACGCCGACCCGCAGGGCCGCGATCGCCCGTGGATACTCGACCCCTTGCCGGTCCTGCTGACCGCCGCCGAGTGGCGCGAGATCGAGCTCGGCGTCATGCAGCGCGCACGGCTGTTCGATGCGCTCCTGCAAGACTTGTACGGCTCGCAGCAATTACTGGCCAACGGCACGGTGCCCGCGGAGCTGCCCTTCGGACACCCGAATTTTCTGTGGCCCTGTCACGGCATCATGCCGGCGAGCGGCACGCGCTTGCATATCTATGCGGTCGATATCTCGCGCTCGGCGGATGGCCGATGGTGGGCCCTCGCCGATCGCACACAGGCACCTTCCGGCCCGGGCTATGCCCTGGAAAACCGTCAAATCGTGTCGCGCGTGTTTCCCGATCTGTTGAGCGACATGGGCGTGCGCTCGCTCGGCGGATTCTTCGGTGCACTGCGCGAGAACCTGTTGCGCCATGCGCCCGAGGGCGAGGTGCCGCTGGCCGTGGTGCTGACCCCGGGTTCCTTCAACGAAACCTATTTCGAGCACGCCTACCTTGCCCGGCAGCTGGGGCTGCCCTTGGTCGAGGGCCATGATTTGACCGTGCGCGGGGATACCGTGTGCCTGAAAACGCTCGGCGGATTGCGCCGGGTGCATGCCATTTTACGCAGGTTGGACGATGATTTTTGCGATCCGGTGGAGCTGCGCGCCGATTCGGCGCTCGGTGTCCCGGGACTCATCGCCGTGGTGCGCGCCGGCAATGTGGTCGTGGCGAACGCGCTCGGCAGCGGCGTACTCGAATCCGCCGCCTGGATGGGGTTCATACCCGCGGTGGCGGAGCAGTTGCTGGGCGAGAAGCTGCGCCTGCCGTCGGTGGCGACGTGGTGGTGCGGCGAGAAGCTCGCGCTCGACTATGTCATCGAGAATATCGAGCGCCTGGTCATCAAGCCGGCATACCCGAATCAAAATTTTCCGGTGATATTCGGTCGAGATCTGACTGCGGCCACGCGCGCGGCGTTGTTGGAGCGGCTCGCCGCCCGCCCGCACGCCTATGTGGCCCAGGAGCGGCTCGCCTTCTCCCAGGCGCCGGTGTGGCGCAGCGGCAGCGCCGAGGATTTCAGCGCGCGGGCGCTCGGCATTCGGGTGTACGCGATCGCGACGCCGAACGGCTACAAAGTCATGCCGGGCGGTCTGGCGCGGATGGCCCTCGATACCGCCGACATCGTCTCGATGCAACGCGGCGGCGGCAGCAAGGATGTGTGGGTGCTGGCCGCGGACCGCCGATCCGCGGACGAACCCGGCCGCTCCGGGCCGGTACCCCGGCTGCTCGTGCGCCAAGACGAGCTGCCCTCGCGCCTGGCGGAGAACTTGTTCTGGTTGGGCCGCTACACCGAGCGGTGCGAAGACAAAGCGCGGCTGTTGCGCGCGACGCTCGGCGTGCGCACCAACCTGGCGCTGTGGGCACAGGCACTGGCAACGTGCCGGCATTTCATCATCATGCCGAAGAGCGCCGAGGGGGTCATGCCGGTGTTCGAGGAGGGCAATCCGTTAGGCCTCAAGACCGACTTGAACCGACTGCAATGGTGCGCCGCGCAAGCGCGCAGCCGCTTGTCCGGCGAGAATTGGCGCGCCATCGGCGTGCTGCAGCGTCAATTCCAGGCGGCGGCCGACCGCAAGGCCGATCCGCGCGAGATCCTGGACTCCTTGCTGCTGTCGCTGGCCGCCCTCGCGGGCTTCGCCCTGGACGGCATGACGCAGGACGATGGCTGGCGCCTGATGATGCTCGGGCGGCGCGTGGAGCGGCTGCAATTCGTGGCGGGATTTTTGGCACTGCGTCTCGCATCGGGCGCCGCCCCCAGCCAGGGCGAGCTGGAGTGGCTGCTCGACATCGGCGACAGTACGATTACCTATCGGACGCGCTACCTGGCATCGCCGCTGCTGGGCGCTACCGTCGATTTGTTGGTGTTCGACAAGACCAACCCGCGAGCCTTGGCCTATCAATGGAGCCACATCGAGTATTCGTTGGTGCGGATCGCGGCCTCGCTGGGGGGCGCGCCGGACGACAGCATCGATGAAGCGGTGGCCGGCGTCGAACAAATGGAACTGGCTTCCATCGAAGGGGACAGCGCGCGCGCCATGCGCGCACGCCAGGCCCTCGCGGAACAGCTCGAGACGTTGGCGAGCGCCGCCGGAAAATTGTCCGACCGCCTGTCCCTCAAACATTTTTCCCTCATCGACATCGAAACGCGCACGGTAGCCGCATGAGCGGTGTCGTGCACTACCGCGTGCGGCACGAAACGGTGTACAGCTATGGCGGTGACGTCGCACATTCGCATCAATTGTTGCATCTGACCCCTCGGGACACGCCTCTGCAGACCTGCCACCGGCGCACCATCACCCTGGCGCCGCAACCGAGCCTGCGCCGCGAAGATATCGATGCGTTCGGCAATCACGTCACGCGTCTCGAATACGATCTGCCGCACGATCGTCTGGAAGTGCTCGCCGAGGTGGGAGTGGCCGTGCGCTCGGCATCGGTGGCCGCGGCGGCGGATAGCGAGGCATGGGAGACCGTGAGGGCGAAGCTGGTGTTTTCAGGAAAGCCGCTGAGCGGCGATCTGCTGGACGCGTCCCGCTATCGGATGGAGTCGAGCTATGTCAGGCTCAAACAGACCTTCACCGAGTACGGCGAGGACTGCTTTTTGCCCGGGCGCCCCGTGCTGCTCGCGGCAGAGTCGCTGATGCGGAAAATCCACCGCGAATTCAAATACGTGCCCGGCAGTACCACGATCCGCACGTCCGCCATCGAGGCTTTCGAGACGCGTCGCGGGGTATGCCAGGACTTCAGTCACATCATGATCGCGGTGTTGCGCTCGCGGGGCTTGGCCGCCCGATACGTGAGCGGCTATCTGCGCACGCTGCCGCCTCCGGGCGCGGACGCAGCCTATGTCGGCGCCGATGCCTCGCATGCCTGGGTGTCGGTGTTTTGCCCACCGTTCGGCTGGATCGATCTCGATCCGACCAATAACCTGCGCGTGAACTGCGACCATATCGTCATCGCCTGGGGACGTGACTTCGGCGATGTGTCGCCGCTGCGCGGGGTGATCGTCGGCGGCGGGCGCCATCGGTTATCGGTACGCGTTTCGGTGCAAGCGGAGTAAACTGACAGGCAAATTCGAGGAGAGTGATTTGGCCAAACCGAATTATCGTCACGTGAAGAAACAGAAAGAGGCTGCGAGAAAAGCTCGGCAGGACGCCAAGCAGCAGCGTAGGGCGACCGCGCCGGAAATGCCCGCGGCCGCTGAACAGCAGAGCAGCCCAACGGAGGCTTTGCCGAAGACGCAAGCCTGATGAGCACGCAGGCCGCGGGCGCGCCGCCGGGAAGCGTACGTCACGTGCGCGCAGGCGGACCGTGGGGCCGTTGAGCACGGCCGGGACGGCCGGTCGCGAGCCTTCGGGGAAGCCACAGGGAGCCGGGGTCGGTGCCCCCCAGCGGCGCTACGGGCGAGCCAAGCCCGAGATTTTGGGGTGGCCGTCAGCCACGGCCCTCTCCCGGCGCCGAGCGCACCGTGAACCCGTGGACACGACGGAATATCCCCGGCCCGAAGTCACCCTATACTTAAGAGTCGAGCGGACACGCGGTAACGAGACACTATGCAAATCGCAATGATAGGTTTAGGCCGAATGGGCGCCAACATGGCGCAGCGGCTAATGTCGGGGGGCCACGAGGTCGTGGGTTTTGATCCGATAGAAGCGGCGCGCCAATCGATCGAAGAAAAAGGCGCCGAGACCGCCGTTTCGCTCGAGGCGTTGGTTGCCAAGCTGAAGACACCGCGCGTCCTGTGGTTGATGGTGCCGGCCGGGCCGATAACCGACGCGACCATCGATAGCCTGACCCCCTTGTTGGCCGCGGATGACTGCATCATCGACGGCGGCAATTCGAACTATCGAGATACCCAGCGTCGCGCGGCGGCGCTGGTGCCGCGCCGCATCCACTACGTCGACTCCGGTACCAGCGGCGGGGTGTGGGGACTGACCGAGGGCTACAGCCTGATGATCGGCGGCGACAAAGCGGTGGTCGAGCGCCTGCGCCCGATTTTCGAGACGCTGGCGCCGGCGGCGGACAAAGGCTGGGGCCGCGTGGGTGCGGTGGGTTCGGGCCATTACACCAAGATGATCCACAACGGCATCGAATACGGCCTCATGCAAGCCTATGCCGAAGGCTTCTCGATATTGCAGCACAAGAGCGAGTTCGAGCTCGATTTGAGCCAAGTGGCCGAAATCTGGCGTTACGGCAGCGTGGTCCGCTCGTGGCTGTTGGACTTGACGGCCAACGCCCTGCAGCGAAACCCCACGTTGGGAGGCATCGCACCGTATGTCGCCGACTCGGGCGAAGGGCGCTGGACCGTCGCCGAGGCGGTCGAGTTGGGCGTACCGGCCATCGTCATCACGGCCTCACTGCTCGAGCGGTTCCGGTCGCGCGACTCGGACTCGTTCATCGACAAACTGCTCGCCGCGATGCGCAACCAATTCGGCGGACACGAGATCAAGAAGGAGTAGCGAGCGCGGCATCCACGACGGTCTGCGCATCCGTCAATAGCCGGCGCAGGTGAGCCGGATCGCGAAAACTCTCGGCGTATATTTTATAGATGTTCTCGGTGCCCGACGGGCGCGCCGCGAACCAGCCGCTCTTCGAGACGACCTTCACCCCACCCAGGGGTGCGTCGTTGCCGGGCGCGCGCGTCAGCACTCGATCGATTTTGTCGCCCGCGAGTTCGGCGGTCCGAATTTGTGCGCCGTCGAGCAGTACGAGTTTTTTCTTCTGCGCCGCGGTGGCGGGCGCATCCACCCGGTCGGCGAACGGTTCCCCCAAGTCGCGCGTGAGCTCGCGATAAGCGTGCGCGGGGTCACGGCCGGTCTGGGCGGTGATTTCCGCGGCCAGCAACGCCGCTGCGATGCCGTCCTTGTCGGTGCTCCAGGCGCCGCCGTCGAATCGATTGAACGAGGCCCCGGCGCTTTCTTCGCCGCCGAATCCGAGGCTGCCGTCCAACAGTCCGGCAACGTACCATTTGAACCCCACCGGCACTTCGTACAGGCGTCTACCCAGGCGGGCGGTGACGCGATCGATCATGGCGCTGCTCACCATCGTCTTGCCGACGGCGGCATGGCTCGTCCATGCCGTGCGCCGTCGAAACAGGTAATCCACGGCCACCGACAGATAGTGATTGGGTGCCATCAAGCCGCTGCCGGCGGTCACGATACCGTGCCGGTCGTGATCCGTGTCGCAGGCAAAGGCGACGTCGTAGCTGTCCTTGAGGGCGATGAGACGGTGCATGGCATAGGCGGATGAGGGGTCCATGCGGATTTTTCCGTCCCAATCGAGCGTCATGAATCGAAATGTCGGGTCGACCTCATCGTTGACCACCCGCAGATCCAATTTGTAGCGTTCGGCGATGCGCGGCCAGTAGTGCACACCGGCGCCCCCCAACGGATCGACGCCCAGTCGGATCCGAGAGCCCCGGATGACGTCCATGTCGATCACCTGTGCCAGATCGCCCACGTAGGATTCGACGAAGTCATGCGCATGGGTGGTCGCGGCACGCCGCGCCGCACCGTAATCGATGCGCGCGACACCGCTCAATCCGGCGCCCAGCAGTTCATTCGCCCGTGTTTCCATCCAGGAGGTGATCTGGGTGTCGGCGGGGCCACCGTTGGGTGGGTTGTACTTGAATCCGCCGCTATCGGGGGGATTGTGAGAAGGGGTGATGACGATGCCGTCCGCCAATCCGGCGGTGCGTCCCCGGTTGTACTCGAGGATGGCATGAGAGACGGCAGGCGTCGGCGTGTACTCGTCGGCCGTCGCCGTCATGACCTCGACCGCGTTTGCCGCCAGCACTTCCAGAGCGGTGGCGAACGCCGGCGCGGACAACGCATGGGTGTCGAAGCCCAAGAACAGCGGCCCGTCGATATCGTGCAGTTTGCGGTAGGTGCAAATGGCCTGGGTTATCGCGAGCACATGCGCTTCGTTGAAGCTGCGGTCGAACGACGAGCCGCGGTGACCCGAGGTGCCGAATGCCACGCGTTGCGCGGGCTCGCGCACGTCCGGCCGCTCGCTGTAGTACGCCGTGATGAGCCGCGGCACGTCCACCAGCCGTTCCGTGGGAACGGGCTGGCCGGCCAACGGGTCGACACGCTGCGGGATGTCGGTGCTCATGTCCCCAGCGCGGCGCTCTTGTCGGCGATGCGCCGCATGAGTGCGGTCCAAGACTTGACGAACGACTGGGCGCCCTCGATTTGCAACGTACCGGCCAGCGCGTCGACGTCGATCCCCACCGCGGCGAAGCGCTTCAGTACCTCCTCGGCCTCGCCGCCGTCCGCCGGCATCATGGGTCCGCCGGTACCGTGTTCGGCGAATGCGAGCAGCGTCTTTTCCGGCATGGTATCGATAGTCTGCGGCGCGGCGAGCGCGGCGACATAGAGGTCCGGCGGAGCCTGCGGATCCTTGACGCCGGTGCTGGCCCAAAGCATCCGCTGCGTATGGGCGCCGGCGGCAGCGAGTTTTCGCCAGCGCTGGGTCTCGAGGAGTTCACGATGCGCGCGGTAGGTGCGCATCGCGATGGCGATGCCCAACCGATTGCGTAGCTCGGGCGGCACCTTGTCGGCCACCGCCCGGTCCCAGCGGCTGACGAACAGCGAAGCCACCGAGCTGATGCGCGGGTCCAAACCCGCCGCGATGCGCCGCTCCAAAGCTCGCATGTAGGCGTCCGCCACGGCAAGATAATGTTCGCGCGAAAACAGCAACGTGACGTTGACCGGAACACCGGCGAAGATCGCGGCCTCGATGGCCGGCACACCCGCCGCCGTCCCCGGAATCTTCACGTATAGATTGGGCCGGTCGGCGAGTCTATGGATTTGCAAGGCGGCCTCAATGGTCCCTTGGGTGTCGCCGGCAAGCAGCGGTGAGACTTCCATCGAGACCCACCCGTCGATGCCCGCGGTGCGATCGAACTGCGGCCGGAACAGGTCGGCCGCCCGACGCAGGTCCTCGAGCGCCAGTTCCACGAACAGTGCTTCGCCGGCCAGCCCCGCGCGCGCCTTTTGCCGAATCCCGGCGTCATACGCCGAGCCGTTGCCGATGGCTTCGTCGAAAATCGTCGGATTGGACGTGAGGCCGGTGACCGACAATTCCTCGACATAGCGGCGCAAGGTACCGTCGTCGAGCATGTCGCGCGTGATGTTGTCGAGCCAAAGGCTTTGTCCCAAATCGTGGAGGGCTTGAGTTGGCTTCATGATCGCACCTGGAAGTCCGATGAGTTCAGATTGAGGAGATCGCCGATCCGCTCGATCACACGATCGGGGGGAGGCGACTGGCTGGTTGCCTCGGCAGCCAGGGCATAGTGCCCTTGGCGCACGAACACGGTCGTCAACTTCGCCCCGAGAACGGCCTTCATCGCCGCCAGCAGATTCGGCTTGTCGTCCACCATGACGTAGTGGGCAGCCGGATAGCGCCGCTGCACATGATCCAGTACTTGCTCTTTGTGCAGGTAAATCAACACGCACCCGTCGACCGAGCTCCAGATGCCCGCGCGTTTGATCTTGCGCGGCTGGAACACCACATCGCCATCCGACAGCACCACCGGCCGGCCGAACGTCGCTAGGTGCGCGACCGCGGCCAACGCTCCGGGGTAGAGCAGCGCCGCGAACTCGTATTCCAGCATGTATTCGCCCAACAGCAGCAATTGCGCCCGGTCATCGAGTCCCGTGCGAAACACCTGCAGACTGCCCAAGTAGTCGGCGAAGCCCAGCTGTTCGCGGCGGCTCGAGAATATTTGCCAGTAGCGCGCGCGCTCGGCCGCGCCGAACGCCCGCTCGAAGCGGTCGCCCAAGTCCGCGCCGAAACGATCGTTGTCGAGCAGGGTATTATCGACGTCCAGCAAAAAAACGGTGCCGTCGCTGGCTACGGGTTCGCTCAGCATGGCTCGGTCCGTTCGATTTGCGGGTTATGCCATACGCCATCCCCGAGCACGATATCATCGGCGGTGCCGGGACCCCACGAGCCGCATCCGTACTCCACCACCGGCGGTGGATTGCGCAGCACCGGATCGATGACGCGCCACGCCGCTTCGACGCTCGCATCCTGCGTGAACAAGGAGTTATCGCCGCGGACGGCATCGTGCAGTAGACGCTCATACGGCGACATCTCGGTCTGCGTTCGGTGGCGGGCGATCAGTTCCACGGGCTCGCCGCGCATTTCCTCGCCGTTGCGCTTCACCAGGGCGCCGGTGCCGATCACCACTTCCGGGCTCAGGCGCAGCCGCCAGTAGTTGGCGGCGGGCGTCGTGCCGGCGTCAAAAATCGACAGCGGTGGTTTCTTGAGAGTCACGATGACCTCGGTGGCCGTCGTTTCCAGGCACTTACCGGCGCGGATATAGAAGGGCACGTCGGCCCAGCGCCACGTATCGATGTACAGCCGCAGCGCCGCGAACGTCTCCACCTGCGAATCCTTGGCGACGCCTTGCTCTTCGCGATAGCCGCGGAATTGTCCGCGTACCACGGCACCGGGGTCGAGCGGGCGCATCGCGCGAAACAAGCGCAGCTTCTCGGCTTGCATCGCTTGCGACTCGTGACCCACCGGAGCGTCCATCGCCAGCAGGGCGATCACCTGGAGCAGATGATTCTGCACGACATCGCGGATGGCGCCGACCTCTTCGTAGAAAGCGCCTCTGCCCTGAACTCCGAATTGCTCGGCCATGGTGATCTGCACATCCTTGACATAGACGCGATTCCAAATCGGCTCGAGAAAGGTGTTGGCGAAGCGCAAGTATAGAAGGTTCTGCACCGCCTCCTTGCCCAGGTAGTGATCGATGCGAAATATGGATTCCTCGGGAAACACCTCGTGCAACGTGGTATCCAGCGCCTGGGCGCTGGCAAGATCGCGGCCAAAGGGCTTTTCGACGATGACGCGGGCACCGTGCGCGCATCCGGATTTTGCCAGCCCCTGCACGACGCTGCCAAACAAGCTGGGCGGAATCGCGAGATAGTGGATGGGACGGGCCGCAGCCCCCAATTGCTGCTTGAGCCGTGCGAAGGTATCCGAATCCGTGTAGTCGCCATCGACGTACTGCAGCAATTGGGCCAGCTTTTCGAAGCAGTCCGGTTCGAAGTCGCCGGCGACCTGTACGCTCTCGCGGGCGCGCTGGCGGAGCTTGTCGAGCGTCCATCCCGCGCGGGCGATACCGATGACCGGAATGCTCAATTCACCCCGGTGCACCATGGAATAGAGCGCCGGAAAGATTTTTTTGTATGCCAAATCGCCGGTAGCACCGAAGAACACGAACGCATCCGATTCGAGCAGGGCGCTCATGGATGGCCGGCCTTTGCCGCGCGGCGCAGCCGTTCGATCTCTTCCAGCAGTTCCAAGGCCAATGCCACGCCCGGAAGGTTGATTTCCAGATCGCGATGCAGGCGCAGCGCCGTGCGCGCGCGCCGCAGAGAAGCTCCGGAAAATCGCCATTCCGGCGCGCCGGCCTCGATGACGGTGAGTACCCCTTCCTCGACCAGTTCGACGATGCAGGTCTGATCGACGGCGCACAGCCGGCTCAGCTGCTCGACATCGAGCAGCGCGTATTCCTCAAAAATGACTCCGGTCAAAGCATCCGCTGGAGCACTATTCATGAAATTACACTCCCAATCTGGCGCGAGGATTGAAGGGCAGAGCGTCGGCCATCGCGCGGTAGGCAGCCTTCGCTTTGTCGTCCGGGGCGGGGGGCAATGCAATCTGCAGCACCAGGTAGAGGTCGCCCGGCGGAGATGCGGGAATGCCCCGGCCTTTGAGTCTCAACTTCGTTCCTGCCTGTGAGACAGCGGGAATTTTCACATCCACGGGGCCCGCGGGCGTGGGCGCCTTCACGGTGGCGCCGAGAGCGGCTTCCCACGGCGCCACGGGTAAATCAAGGAATAAGTCCGGCCCTTCCACGCGATACAGGGGATGCGGCAGAAAATCGACCTCGATGTACAAATCGCCGGGTTTGCCTCCCGGTGCGGCGGGCGAGCCTTGGCCCGCCAGCCGTATGGTCTGAGCCGGCAGGATGCCCTTGGGGATCTGAACGTTGAGCACCCGCTCTTTCGCGACCACATGGCCTTGCGCGTCGAGCTCCGGGATGCGCAGCGTGAAGGCTCGGGTGCCGCCGTGAAGCGAGGCCTCCAGGTCCAATACGACTTTCGTGTGCTGATGTTCTCCCTGGTCAGCCTCGCTCCGAAAAGCCGGGCCACGCTCGGCATCGAAGCCGCCACGGTTGCGGCGCGCGGCGGCGCCGAACAAAGCTTCGAAAAAATCGCTGTGGCCGGCATTGCCCGCGTTCGCACCGGCCCCGCCGAATTGGAATTCGCCTCCCCAATCCGGCGGCGGTCTGAAGTCCTCTCCCGGCCGGGGCCCTCGGCCTAGCTGGTCGTACGCCGCGCGCTTTTCGGGATTCTTCAGGACTTCGTAGGCTTCGCCAACTTCCTTGAATCGAGCTTCGGCGTTCTTTTCCTTGCTGACGTCCGGATGATATTTGCGCGCCAGCTTGCGGTAAGCCTGCTTGATCTGAGCTTCGCTGGCGTCGCGCGCCACGCCCATCACCTGATAGTAATCCTTAAACTCCACCTATCACCTGCAAGCGCGTCGAGCCGGACGACCGACACAGGATACATGGGCAGGATTGGCCGAATCGAATAATTCTGTGTAGGGGGTATCCTACGGAGCGCCGCGTCCGGAGCGCCGCGTCGGCGCTGTGTCACGAGGCGCCGCGTCACGAAATCATAGCTGGTACGCAACGGTCAGCAACAGCCCTTCGCATACATCCCGCCATAGCCCGGGGGGGCGGCTGTCGAAGCGTTCCGCCCTGGGGATCAGCGCGCATATCCAGCGCGCGAGCCATTCGATTTCCGCGGCGTCATAGAACACCACGGTTGCCTCGTAGTTGAGCAGCAAGCTGCGCGAATCGAGATTGCACGACCCGCAGAGCGCGATATTATCGTCGAACACCACCGCCTTGGCATGGTTCATAAAGGGCAACAGGTGGATCGCGACGCCCGCGTCGCTCAGGGCCCGCAGCGAGCGATTCCTGACGAAGTCCGCGAGCATGTGATTCGACTTGGCGGGAATACACAGATCGATTTGCACGCCGCGCCGTGCCGCCAGACGCATCGCGGTCTCCAGGCTGACATCCGGAACGAAGTAGGGCGTGACCGCCAACATGCGCTCGGTCGCTTGAAAGCACGCATCGATGAGCAGCGCGTGGACCGTATCTTCCATTTGGTCCGGCCCGCTCGGGAGAAATTGAGTCCGGCAGCGCGAATAGCGCCGCTCCGACGCGGCGAAGGCAGCCGCAGGCTTGCCGCCCGCCGCCGCCCAGTCCGCTTCGAATTGCAGTCCCGCCGCCGCCGCCGCCGGCCCCTCCAGCTCGAACGACAGATCCACCCACGGCTCGACGCCGAGGTCGCCCACGAAATACTCGGCCGCGAGGTTTCTGCCGCCGGCCCAGAGCCGCTCACGATCGGCAACCACCCACTTGCGGTGATTGCGCAAGTTCCTCGGTCCCGCCGTCTTGCGCGCCAGCAACGGACTGAACACCGCGGTTTCGACGCCGGCGGCGTTCAAGCGATGAAACCAGTGCCGCGGCAGGCGCAGCGCCCCCACGCCGTCTATCAGGAAGCGGACCCGCACGCCGCGTCGTGCGCAGGCGATCATCAAATCCGCCGCCTCGCGGCCCAACACATCATCGCCGAGGATATATGTGCAAATATCCAAGTTTTGTCGCGCGCACTCCAGGGTCGACCGCAAACCATCCTGCGACTCGGCGCCGTCTTGATGAAATCGGACTCGGGAATGCGCCGCGGGCGGCAGACCGAAACTTTCGATGAGATCCTCGGCCCAGTGTTGCGCGTAGGAGCGCTTGCCCGACCAGCGGGACGCCTTGCGCGGCAATTTCCTGCGGCCGAACATCAAGTACATGGGCAACACCAGGTAGGGGAAAGCGAGCATCCCCAACACCCACGCAATCGCGATCGAGGGGGGCCGCCGCTCGCGCTCGGCGCGAGTCGTCAGCACATAGGTCAAGATGCTGACGACGATGGCCAGCGAATGGAGGGTGATTCTGGGGGCCCATGCGCTCACGCGGCGATTGATTGCAAGCGCCGCAACACCCCGGGCAGCAGATCCGGCAGGTCGTCCGCGATCAGCCCGGGCCCGAAATCGGCGGCGGCGGCGCCGTGCAGCCACACGCCGGCGGCAGCCGCCAGAAATGCGTCCATGCCCTGAGCGAGCAAACCCACGATGATGCCGCCGAGCACATCTCCCGCTCCGGCCGTGGCCAAGGTTGCCGGCGCATTGGTATTGACGATGGCGCGGCCGTCCGGCGCCGCGATCACCGTGTCCGCGCCCTTCAATACGATGATCGCGCCGCTGGACCGCGCCGCCGCGCGTGCCCGGGTGAGCTTGTCGCCCGTGACTGCGAACAGCCTGGTGAATTCGCCATCGTGCGGCGTGAGGATGCACGGTCCCACGATAGCCTCCCTCAACGCCGCGGGGCGATCCGCGAACACGCTGATGGCATCGGCATCGAGCAGCACGCCGCGGCCGGTTGCCAGCATGGCGAGCGCATGCCCGCGCGTCGTCTCGTTGACGCCCGCACCGGGACCGATCGAGAGCGCGGTATAGCGGGAATCGCTGAGCAGTCCTGCTAAGTCCTCGGGCCGCGACAGCGGTTTCACCATGATGCTGGTGAGCGCCGCGGCATAGATGGGCAGCGCAACCTCGGGTACGGCAATGCTGGTCAAGCCGGCGCCGGCGCGCGCCGCTGCGCGCGCTGCCAGGCGAGCGGCGCCCGTCATCGGATAGCCGCCGGCCAACAACGCATGGCCTCGGCTATACTTGTTTGCGCTCGCCCGCGGCCGGGGCATTTCTGGCTGCCAGAGCGCGGGATGATTCTCCCACGTATCGACCGCGATGGCCGCGAGGACCGCGGGCGGCGTGCCGATATCCGCCACCACCAGTTCTCCGCACAACTCTCTGCCCGGCAACAATGCGTGCCCGGGCTTCTTACGGGTGAAGGTCACGGTGCAGGCGGCCGCAACGGCGCCGAACGTTTCGCCGGTATCCCCGGCGATACCGCTGGGTACGTCCACCGCGATCAGCGGCACGCCGCGCCGCGCGGCCGCGCCAAGGGTTTGCGCCACGCTGCCGTCGAGGGCGCGGCTGAGGCCCGAGCCGAATAGGGCGTCGACCACCAGATCGGCGCCTTCGATCGCCTCCGGGGTCAGCGCTTCGATGGCGCCGTGCCATCGCGCCGCATGCAGCCGCGCGTCGCCGCTCAATGTGCCGCGGGAACCCAGCAACGCGATGCGCACGGGCCACCCGGCCGCGAGGAGACCGTTCGCAACGACGAAGCCGTCGCCACCATTGTTGCCCGGTCCGCACAAAACGCAGACCCGACACATCGGCCAG
This sequence comes from Pseudomonadota bacterium, assembly GCA_030799355.1. Taxonomy (GTDB): domain Bacteria; phylum Pseudomonadota; class Gammaproteobacteria; order Steroidobacterales; family Steroidobacteraceae; genus Bog-1198. The sequence continues at coordinate 85,209 of JALYHP010000118.1, read as the reverse complement.
CGCCGCACGATCTCCGCGACTACGGCGGTGCCTGCATGGAGCAAGAGGTCGACGCCGGAAATTCCCGCCGCCCCGGTCAGCCGATCGGCCTCGCGCATCTGCGCGACGCGCAGCAGCGCCATCGGAGCGAGTGCGGTGGGAGCCGGCGCGATCGCACCGGGCGTCGCTGCGGTCATGCCACGGTACCCAGCAATGCGCCGACCGCGGCGGTTACACCCATGGCCAGCGCGCTCCACAGCGTCACGCGGACCGCGCCGGTGGTCACATCGGCGCCGCCCACCTTGGCCGAAAGGCCCCCTAAGAGAAGCAGGCACAGCAGTGAGGTCACCACCGTACAGCCGATGAGGTAGCGCGGCGCGGCCGTGGCGGCAACGACCAGCGGAATCAGCGCTCCTGCGGCGAAACTGCCGGCGGAGGCCATTGCCGCTTGCAGGGGCCGCGCCTCGGTTTGCGCGGATAGGCCCAGCTCGTCCCGCGCGTGGGCCGCCAAGGCGTCATGTTGCATGAGCTGTTCCGCGACTTGTCTCGCCAGCGCCAAGTCGAGGCCGCGGTGTACGTAGATATCGGTCAGTTCGCGCCGCTCGCCGGCGTAGTCGTCCTCCAGTTCGGCACGTTCCTGCGCCAGCGCGGCGGCCTCCGTGTCGGCTTGCGAGTGTACGGATACGTACTCGCCGATGGCCATCGACATGGCGCCCGCCACGAGTCCCGCGATGCCGCTCAACAGAATGCTCGCATGGCTTGCATGCGCGGCCGCGACTCCCAGTATCAAGCTCGACGTCGACACGATCCCGTCATTGGCTCCGAGCACGCTTGCGCGCAGCCAGCCGACTCCGGCCAGCTGGTGGCGTTCATGGTTGCGGCGTCGCATACGCGCTCCGCGCCGCTAAGCTCTTGCGGTTTTTGGACCGAGGAAATACCAGAGAATGAAGCCGAGAAGGGGCAGCACGATGATCAGAACGGTCCATAAAACCTTGCGTCCCGTGTCGGCACCGCTCTGAAAGACGTTCACGAGCGCCCAAACGTCGGCAATCAGGACGATCAAACCACCAATGCCTTGATACTGCATGAGACTTACACCTCGTTTGTAGGATACGGCTTCGCTACCGGCGAGTCCTGTAGCGGCGCTCCAAAAAACCTGGCCGTTGGTCGGGCCCAGTCGCAGTGTAATGCTTTTACCGCGCCATCAGCGGGCCCGCCGCAGCCGATGCTCGGCGAGCGTACCGTATACCCGCGAGCCATGCTCGTGGTTACGACGTACCTACAGGGAGGGCCATGCGCGGTTACGGGCGTACGGTACACCCGCCGACCATGCCCGTGGTATCGGGGTACCTCACATCGCGCGCCATGCTCGGTACGGACCTACCCCGTACCGCCGTGGGCCGATGCACAGGCGCAATTCCCGCCCCCAGTGGGTTGGGCCAACTGTCTGGGGGGTGCTAATTGTCCGTGTAAAAGCGGCGCAGGCGGTGCATGTCGATGATCACATCGTACTGCTGGTCGGGGGGCAATTTGTAGCCTTCGGCGAAATCGTAGCGCGATTCCAGGTCGGCGATGTCCGGGTGCAGATCGTGCATGGCCCGTTTGAACATCTCCTTCGGCACCCATTCCGAATTCGACGACAAAGAACCGAATTCGTCATGATAAATCGTGGCCGTCGAAATGTCGGCGGGCGAGGATGCGATGGCAAACACCCGCGGGGGAGCCGATGCGCCGAGATGCACGTGTTTGGCGCCAGTGAGGATGAGTTGCCATTCATTTCCCTGCGGGACCGCGATCAGGGCATAGACGTGATGTTGCGCCATGAAAAAAGCGCCGACAATTACTCCTGTGGCGAGCACTCGGCGGCCGCCCGGTCCCCAGCGCTCCGTCAGTGCGCGCACGGATGCGATCAGAAAACACAGCAGCACGGCGGTCATTGCGAAAATGGTGCGGTAGGTGGCGTAACGCTCCGATGCCACCAAGCTGACGCTCAGGGCGAGTATGGGCAGACCGACCAAGCCTGCCGCCCATATGAGTCCGCGTCCACGGCCGTATCGCCGCCATTCCAAGAACGCGCCGGCGAGCAATAGGGCGGCCACGACGCCCGCGCACAGCAGATACAACGCGCGGTCGCGATGATTGTTGTCGTTCAGAACGAACAGGCTGAGCGCATTGGGCAGCGCCTCGTGAACGAACCACGCCATTTTTTCGAACCAATTGTGTTCGAACGCGATTCGTCCCGATTTGACGAATACACCGGTGGCGTACAGCACTTTCATGGCGCAATAGGCAAGGCCCAGCGCGGCGACGGTGAATCCGATGTGCAGGCCGAGCCAGCGAGCGGTTTGGTCGGCGCTGCGACGCCGTTGCGCGATCAGCGCGCCGGACAACGGCACCACATAGAAGAGCGCGCTCGGCTGGTAGATGAGCGCACCGACGATCATCAGGCCGAGCGCCACCGCCCACTGTCCTCCCGCGCGTGCGAGGCCGGCGCGCGGCCCGAGCGCCATGGCGCCTTCGACGGTGAAGAATGCGGCAATGGCCAACAACACCGTGGCGGCGTAGGGCCAACCCACGGCCCACGCGGCGATGACCTGGGCGGACGGCACCAGCGCCAACAGAACGGCAAAACACAAACTCGTGCTGAAAGACCACCCTAGAGCGCGCAAACCGCGGAACATCACCAACGAAATCGCGCCGAGCAGCAGCGATGCCAGGAGGCGCATCCACTGCAGATCCTGCACGCTATCGGTCTGACCGTAGGTGGCCTGCAACAACCAGCCGTAGACCGGCCGTGCGTGCGAGGCGCAAAATTTGACGATCGTTCCCGGTTCTTCATGGGCCTCGCGAAGATTGGAATAGTCATCGCGCAGCCCGTATTCATGGAACGTGGCCGGCCAATAGCTCGCGAGCGGAATCATGAACAGCACCGCGGTGAGCATCCAAGCTCGCAGCGCTCGCGAGCGCCGTAGATCGATCGTCGCCCCGGGATGCGGCAGCGGCAGCGCGACGGCGGGTTTGGCGAGCGCTTCGCGGAGGACTGGTTTCGGAACACTCATGTCGTCGGCGAACCCCTGTTTCTGCTGCATTGCACAATAACGCCTCACCGGCGCGCCGGTGCTCAATGCGACCGAGGCGGATTCTAGGGGCACCGGGGGTAAAAATCCGCGAAGCGCTACCTAAAGCTACGTTAAATATCTGTAAGCTCGGTACGCGGTCGGGGGCACGAGGCGCGCGGTATTACGCGGCTACGCAGGCGTTTTTGCCGCCGGATTTGGCTTGGTAGAGCGCCCTGTCCGCGCGATCGTACGCCGCGCCGCCGGCGTCTCCCACACGTAATTCGGTCAATCCACAGGATGCGGTCACTCGAACCGGCGTGCCCCTGAAATGAAATCGTAGCAGCTCGACACTGCGCCGCAGCTCTTCGGCGAAGGTCACGGCCTTCGACAAGGCACGGTTGAGCACGATGACGAATTCTTCGCCACCGACGCGGGCGACGAACTCTTCCGTGCCCAGTCGCGACGCCAAGCAGGTAGCGACGCTTTGCAGCACCCGATCGCCGACGCGATGCCCGTAGGTGTCATTGATGGCCTCGAAGTTATCTAGATCCCATAGCAGCAGGGTGGCCGGCGGATTGCCCTGCGACAGGCGCCCCATTTCCTGGGCCAGGCGCTCTTCGAACGATTTGCGGTTCGCGATATGGGTCAAGGGGTCGAGCCGCGCGTCCTGTTGTTCGCGGCTGAGCTTCGAATTGGCGTCCTCGCCGGCACTTTCGAAGTCGGCGATCCATGCGTGCTCGCTGTCTGCCGGACCGGTCTGTTCCTTCAGCAGACGCTGATCCTCGCGCGCCCGCAAGTCCAGCAGCTGCCGCGTTACCGCTTCGAGACGGGTGTCGACCAAGGCCTGCAACGCATCGAGCTCCGTCGCACCGTTGACCTCGGCGGCTGGCGGGCGCGCGTGCAATATGACGGTATCGTTGAGCGATCCCGTATCTGCGAAACGAGGACGAGCCTGGTTGCCCTTGTCCGGCAAGTAGTCGGCCACTTCCTCCAGCCGCTTGGTCACGCCCGAGAGCACGGCGGTGGCTTGGCCCCGCTCTCGGGCGCGCGTTTTGCCGCAGGCCTGAATCAGCTCCGCAGCCTTGCTCAGCACCGCCGCAACCGCCGCATCGGAATGGGCGCGCGTCAGTTCGTCGGCCAGGGCGAGTGAAATTTCGTCCTCGACGCCGAGGGCCCCGAGACTTTGCACGATCGTGCCCGCCGTCCTGTGGGTCGAAGTCCACGGCAAGGCGACGATGAGCGTGGTATTGACCCCCGCCACCGGAGAAACCGCGTCGACGGCGGCCACCGCCGTGGTCAAGGAGGCGGCCAGGCGGGCGAGTTCCACGGTATCGGCATTGCGGCGATTCGCAGCGGCTATCGCGACCAATTGGTCATCGAGCTGCGGATTCACCCCCATACCTGCCGCGCACAGGCGACCGATCAGCTGACGCAGCGCCTGCTCGATTTGGCGCCAGCGTTTTTCCTCGCGCTCCGATTCCCGGAGGGCGTCGCGATACTTTTGTTTCCAATCGGCGATTTCAGGCACGAGCGCAGACTTCTGTAGTGAGTCTTGCCTCAGTCGGCAGCGGCAGCGCAATCTTGAGTACCCGTACCCGTACCCGTACCCGTACCCGTACCCGGCGCGGCCATGCCTGGGCGGCGGCGAGAGCGGGGGTGAGGCGGAGCGGGGTGCGGCAAGCGGGCTGCGGCTGGGCGCGTCAGAAAAGTGGGGTGGCGAGCGCGGGGGTGGCGAGCAGCCGCTGCGGGATGGGCAGGGATCGTGAACCAGGTCGCATCGGGCCTTCAGCGCATCGCGCTACGCTCATCCGGAGGAAGCCGCGCATGGGACTCAGAACCGCATTGTTGCTTGCAGCCTGGCTGACGGTGAGCGCCGCACAGGCGCACTCGCGCATCTATACCTACGTCGATGCCGAAGGCGTCAGGCATTTCACCGACATGCCCGACAACGCGCGCTACAAGCTGTTGGTGCTGTCACCGCAGGACTTGACGCAAAGCGGTGATCATTACAGTTCGGTCCTGTTGGCACGCGCCATCCAATACGACGCCATCATCGAACGAGCCGCCGTCGCGGCGGCCGTCGAAGCCAATCTGCTGCGCGCCGTCATCGTGGTCGAATCTGGATTCAACTCGCATGCCGTGTCGAAGCGCGGGGCGGTCGGGTTGATGCAGCTCATGCCCGCGACCGCCTCCAGGTTCGGCGTTTCGAATCCCTACGATCCGAAGGAAAACGTACGGGCGGGCGCGAGATATCTGAAATTTCTGATGGATCGGTTCGGTCAAAACACCAGGTTGGCGCTTGCCGCGTACAATGCGGGCGAAGAAGCCGTGGATCGGAACGGCGGGAAAATACCGCCGTTCGCCGAAACCATGGCCTACGTGCCGAAGGTCCTCAAGATCTACCGGATGCTCGCCGACCGGCCGCGCGTGACCTGACGCGGCGCGCCGCTTCGAGGCAAGCGGCAAGGGGCGTGCTCGCCGTGGCGCTGGGAATCGGCAGCGACCGCTATCCGACCTCCCGTTGCGTCCGTCCGGGCACCGATGAGAGGCTCTTGAGCACCGCGCTTCCCGCTCGGCCGATTGATTTATCGCCGCTCCATCCCCATGCCTGTCGTTCCTTGTTCTTCACGGAAGCCACTGATTGGAACCAGAACCCCCCGCCGGCGATCCCGAGACGCAGGGCGAGGTGCCGGTATTTCGCGGTTCACAAGCGGCATCCCTCGAGTTCGGCCTGGTGCTCGACGCCAAGGGCCTCGCCTACCAGCGCATCGAGGCGGACGGCGAATGGCGGTTGCTGGTTGCGCCCGGCGTCGCGAACGCGGCGGGCGATGAGCTTGCCCGCTACGCGGCTGAGCGCACCCCGGGACGCCCCCTGTCGCCGCTCGCGTCTCACCAGGGGAGCGTCGCGGGTGCCGCGGCGTACGCCTTCCTCCTGATCTTGGTCGCCTATTGCGCGGGAATCCAGTTATTCGGCGTCGATTGGCTCGAGGCCGGCGCGCTGCAATCGGGGTTGGGTGCGGCGCAGTGGTGGCGCGCGGTCACGGCGCTGACCTTGCACGCCGACCAGGAGCATTTGCTCGGAAATCTCCTGTTTGGTGTGGGCATCGGTGTGTTGGCAAGCCGTAGGTTCGGTCCTGGTTTGGCGTGGCTCGGCATTCTACTGTCGGGCGTGGCCGCCAACAGCCTCGCCATGCTGGTATCGCCGGCATGGCATCGCGCCGTGGGAGCCTCGACGGCGCTGTTCGGCGCACTGGGACTGCTCGCGGGATTCGAGTGGGGCCAGCGCATGGTCGTGCGCGACCGGCGGTTCTATCCCTGGGCCCCGCTGTTCGGCGGCGTGAGTCTACTGGCGCTGTTGGGAACCGGTAACGAGCATGTCGATGTGCTCGGCCATGTGCTGGGCTTCGTGGCCGGTACGTCGTTCGGCTGGGGCCTCGCGAAAGCCGGCTTGCCGCGTCGGCACGGTGCCGCGGTGCAAACCGTCAGCGGAGCGCTCGTGATAGGGGCGCTGTGCGCGGCCTGGACTGTCGCCCTGCGCCATGGTCGGTGACATGCGGTCAGAATGAGAACACCAGATTGACCGTGCTCATCGTGTCCAGCTTCTTCAAGGGGGCGGGCGGATTGCTGTTGCGTGTGATGGCGTAACCGACGCTGAGCGCCAGCTTGGTCGACATCTTCACCGCCAAGGCGATTTCATCGTGCGCCATCGTATTGGCCGAGCCGTGCTCGAGCAGGAACTTGTCGGTCACCGTGGTGGTGGGCGTGAACCTGTGTAAATAATCGACGCTCGCGGTGCCGATGGCTTCGCCGGTGGCCTTCTGGGGGACGCGCGACACCACGGCACCGGCATCGTCCTTGAGGATCGTCTCCGGGCGTAACCGCCGATAGCCCGCACCCAGTTGGCCCGAGAGCTTGTCGCTCTGTGATTCGAGGAACGTGTAGCCGAACCCCGCCGTGACGCTGGCTTGATATTGAAAACCATCGAACAGGTCATGCTCGTAACGTAGCGCGCCGAAGGCGAACGTATGCGTCGAAATCTCATAATTCGTCTGTTCGCGCGCCTCCAGCCGTTCCGCCGAGACGATACCCGCGCTCTTGCCATAAAGGCCGGCCACATACGCCGCGTTCTTGAACCCTTCGTCGTACCGCGACAGGTCGATACTGCCGTTGACCGATGTGGCCTCGCTGTTGCCCGTGGACTCAAGGAAGCCGAATTGCCCTTTGCCGAGCCATACATGCTGCGGCGCCGGCGCCGGCGCATCGTCGGCGCGGACAGCGGACGCATCCAGGGTGGCCACTATGATGGCTGCAATCAATCCAACGAACCGCGGCATCGATCCTCCGGTTATCTTGTGGCACGCAAACGATGTGCGCATGCCCGCCCGGCGAGCATGCACGCTCGAGCATCGCTCTAAGCGCGCTTGGCGAGCAGGTCGCGAATCTCTTCGAGCAGGATTTCGGCTCTGGGTGGCGGTGCGGCCGCCGGAGCGGGCGGCTTCTTCAGCCGGTTGATGGCCTTGATGGCGATGAACAACACGAATGCGATGATGACGAAGTCCAGAACCGTCTGCAGGAACGCACCATACTTGATGAGCACTTCCTTGCCGGTCGGATCCTTGCCCAGCGATATGGCCAAGTCCGAAAAATTCACATCACCGACCAATTTGCCCAGAGGAGGCATGATGAGATCGCCCACCAGCGAGGATACGATCTTGCCGAATGCCGCACCGATGATCACGCCGACGGCAAGATCGACGACATTGCCTTTCATGGCAAACTCTTTGAACTCGGATGCTAGGCTCACGGCGATCCCCTCGCGGGCGTTATCAAGCTGGCGGTGCGGCTCCCGGATGGTACTGAGCGCGCGGCGAACCGGCAAGTCATGGTGGGTGGGCGTTTCAGCGGACCGCGCCGAAAACTCTCTTGAGCAACTCGCTGCCCTGGCCGAGAGGGTCTTTGCGGATCGCTCGTTCTTCTTCCGCCATCATGAGGAAGAGGCCATCGAGCGTCTTTTGCGTCACGTAGTCCTTAAGGGTCGCATTTTCGGGCTTCACGAGCCCCAGAGCCACGCCCTTGTGCGCGACCGTGTCGTACATGTCGCCAAGTTTCACTTTGCGAGTCGCGCGTTCGATGATGGGCGCGAACTTGACCTGCAGCGGAGCGTAGGTAGCACGCTTGAAGTATTGCGTCGCAGCGTCGCTTCCCCCGGTCAAAATCTGCTTGGCGTCATTGACGCTCATCTGTCCCAAGGCTTGTTTCAAGAGCGCCTTGCTCTCGGGAACCGCGGCTTCCGCTGCATGGTTCATCGCCACGACCAGCTCGTCGGCTTGGCTGCCCATGCCCAGCATTCGCATGGCGCCTTCGGCTTGGGCGAGCTTCGGCGGTAACGGTATTTTCACGGTGGGATTGTCCAAAAATCCGCCCGCCATCCCTAGTTTTCCAACCGCTTGATTGATGCTCTGGTCCAAAGCCTTCTTGAGCCCAGCCGACGCGTCCTTGTTCGAAAGTGATTCGGCGCCACTGTAAGCCGGCCCGCTCAGGCTCGCCAACGCCAACAACGCCGTGGCCGCGATGGCTATCGTATGGAGTAACTTTTGCATGGGTTTTCTCTGCGCCTGTCAAAGCGAATCGTGAGCGTCAGATACAGCGTACCGGCATCTGAGCCGGACTGCGACTATGCCGCGCCGCCGCCATCTCAGCGATTCGACGTAGGCGGCCGTCCTACGGAGCGACGTAAGGATAGTCCCCATGTGCCTCGAGCGCTATGGTCATGCAGTCTGTGGCAGACTCATGCCATGCCCACGATTCTCACCATCAACGGCGGCTCGTCTAGCATTCGCTTCGCCTTCTACGACGCCCGCGATGCGGCGACCAAATTGCTCGAGGGAAAGGTCGATCGCATCGGCCTGAGCGATACGGTCCTGATCGTGGAAAGCGTGCAGAAGGGGACGAAGATATCGCAAAGCCGAATCGCCGTCCCCGCTACCGAGCATCGATCGGCTGCCGCGTTCCTGGCGCAGTGGCTCGCATCGCAGCCGCTGTTTGCCCAGATCGGAGGCGTTGGCCACAGAGTGGTGCACGGGATGCAGCATTCGGCTCCGGAACGGGTCACGCCGCGATTGATGGCCGAGCTGAAGCGAATCACGCCGTTTGACCCGGAACATCTGCCTCGAGAGCTCGAACTCATCGAAGCCGTGCAGCGCCTTCGCCCCTCCTTGCCGCAAGTGGCGTGCTTCGACACGGCGTTTCACCGAACCATGCCGCGGGTGGCGACACTGTTGCCGATACCGCGTCGGTATGAGGCGAAAGGCATGCAGCGCTACGGATTTCACGGATTGTCCTATACGTATCTCCTGGCCGAGCTCGCGCGGCTCGGCGATCCGGCCGCAGTTCAGGGCCGGGTAATCCTCGCTCATCTCGGCAACGGCGCAAGCCTGGCGGCGGTGCGAGACGGCAAATGCGTGGATACCAGCATGGGCTTCACGCCGGCCGCCGGCGTCATGATGAGTACACGTTCAGGCGATCTGGATCCCGGTATCGCGAGTTTCCTCGCCGTGAGCGAATCCATGGACGCCGCCGGGTATCAACGGATGGTCACTCATGAGTCCGGACTGCTCGGCATTTCGGAAACCAGCTCCGATATCCGCGAGCTGCTCGCCCGGGAGTCCGCCGACGTACGGGCCGCCGAAGCGGTGGCGCTGTTCTGTTATCAAATCAAGAAATGGATCGGGTCGTTCGCCGCGGCTCTCGGCGGCCTCGACACACTGGTGTTCGCCGGCGGCATCGGCGAGAACTCCCCGCCCATCCGCGCACGAATCTGCGATGGGCTCGAATTTCTGGGCATCGGATTGAGTGACGTGCGAAACGCGCAGAATGCCGATGTAATATCCGCACAAGCGGGATCCGTCGCGGTTCGGGTGATCCGCACGGACGAGGAGACCGTGATCGCAGGCTCGACCATACGGGTACTCAACCTAACCACCTCAGGATCTTGATCCATGACGCAAACGACAGCCACGCATCCGGCAATGGCGACATCGATGCGCTCGATCGCCTGCCAAAGGCAGGTAGCCGGGGCGCCTACCTGAAGCAGCAGCTGCAGGACAAGCTCATCGAGCATCGGCAATACATCAACAAACATGGGGAAGACATGCCCGAAATCAGGGACTGGGCCTGGCCGATGTCCACGGAGCGCGGGTGATTGGGGCCGGCCACGGGCACACGTCCTACGAGCGCTAGGGACACTAGCCGACAGGCCCTGCGGCCGCCGTCCTACGGTGGTAAAGCCGTCTCACCAATATCGTGCTGTATTCGATCGCTTCGCCGCCGAACCGGTGCGGAGCCCATGCCGGTGCCCGGTGCCGTCCACGAACACTTCGTCCAGTACACCCACGATCGCTGCGGGCGTGAACGAGCGTGGGCCTGCGGTCCGTGGCTCGTGGGCGCTGGTTCGTGCCGAACGTCGGCCATTATTTTTTTTGAGGTGACAGATATGCAACGAAACTCCGCCGTGCTTGCCTGGCTGAACGGCGAAGCGGCTAAACCCTTGCGTGTGCGGCGCTAAGTGGCCGATACCCTCCTTCAGCACGAGCGCGACCTGTCCGAATCCGAGCGTTCGCAGGGGCCGCTGTCCAGGCAGATCGCCGGCAGTCCCTTCCCTCGCGGCGCGACCTGGGACGGGCATGGCGTCAATTTTTCGCTATTCTCCGAAACTTCGGAGTACGTGGAGCTGTGCTTGTTCGATGGCGCGGGCCACGACGAACAGCGCATACGCATTCGCGAGAGAACCAACGGGGCGTGGCACATCTATCTTCCGGGTGTGGCACCGGGGCAGCTGTACGGCTATCGGGTGCATGGCCCTTACGAACCGAACATGGGGTTGCGTTTCAACCCGAACAAGCTGCTGCTCGATCCGTACGCCAAGGTCATCGGGCGCAAGCTCGAATGGGCGGATGAGCTGTTCGGCTACCGGCTGGGCGATCGCGGCGCCGATCTGAGCTTCGACGATCGTGACAGCGGGCCGTTCGCTCCCCTGGCGGCGGTGGCGGATACGCGATTCGACTGGAGCGGGGAGGCGCGCCCGCGGCATCAAGCGCATGAGACTCTCATCTATGAGGCTCATGTGCGCGGCATGACCATGCTGCATCCCGATGTGCCGGCGGCGCTGCGCGGCACCTATGCGGGAATCGCGTCGCCGCCCGTCATCGAGCATCTACAGCGGTTGGGGATCACGGCCATCGAGCTGATGCCCGTGCACTATTTCCTGGACGATCGTCATCTGACCGAGCGGGGGTTGCGTAATTACTGGGGCTACAACACGCTGGGATTCTTCGCGCCGGAACCTCGATATGCGAGTAACCCCGGCGAGCCCGCGGACGTGATCCGTGAATTCAAGCAGATGGTCAAGGATTTGCACAATGCCGGCATCGAGGTGATTCTCGACGTCGTCTATAACCATACCGCCGAGGGCAACCATGCCGGCCCGACGCTATCGTTCCGCGGCATCGACAACTTGGCCTATTACCGGGTGGTACCCGGGGACGCCCGACACTACATGGACTTCACGGGCTGCGGCAATACCCTGAACATGGTGCATCCGCATTCGATCCAGTTGTTGATGGACAGTCTGCGGTATTGGGTCACTGAAATGCACATCGACGGGTTTCGTTTCGATCTCGCCTCGGCGTTGGCGCGGGAACTCAAAGACGTGGATCAACTGGGCGCCTTCTTCGACACCATATATCAAGATCCGACGCTCGCGCCGACGAAGTTGATCGCGGAGCCCTGGGACCTCGGTGAAGGCGGATACCAGGTGGGCAATTTCCCGACGGGCTGGATGGAATGGAACGGCAAGTATCGCGATACCGTGCGCAAGTACTGGAAAGGCGATATGGGTCTTCATTCGGACATCGCCACGCGATTGGCCGGCAGTGCGGATCTGTACGAGACCACGCGCCGCCCACCGTCGGCGAGCATCAACTTCGTCACCGCGCACGACGGCTTCACGCTCCAGGATCTGGTGAGCTACGAGCAGAAGCACAACGAGGCCAACGGCGAGGACAACCGCGACGGCGCGGACGACAACCACACCTGGAACTGCGGCGTGGAGGGTCCCGCGCCGGATGAACCGTCCACCATCGAACTGCGCGAGCGGCAGAAGCGCAATTTATGGTGCGCATTGATGTTGGCCCAGGGCAGTCCGATGATTTCCGGGGGAGACGAACTGTCGCGCACGCAGCAAGGCAACAACAACGCCTATTGCCAGGACAACGACTTGTCATGGTATCGCTGGGACCTGGATGATCGCGAAACCAGCTTTCTGGAATTTGCGCTGCGCGTGATTCGCTATCGCAAGCAGCATCCGAATTTGCACCGCTACGCGTTTTATCACAACGATCCGGATGCCGTGCACCCCGACAAGAACATCGTCTGGTTTCGAGCGGACGGCAAACGGATGGAAGCGAAGGATTGGGAGGACGGCGGCTGGATGCGCACGCTGGGCATGTTTCTCAACGGCACGGCGCCGGAGATCCGCGACAACCACGGTCAATGTGCGCAAGACAAGGATTTCCTCTTGCTGTTGAACGCGCATCACGAACCCGTGGCATTTCGAATTTCCTACCAGCTGTACCATTCCGGCTGGAGGGTTGCGTTCGATACCGCGCGCCCGGAGTTGCCCTTGGAGCGAGAACTCGTCAAGCGCAACCGGATCGTCGACATGGCGCCGCGGTCGTTCGTCGTGCTGAGCCATGAGCGGTAAGTGGGTCGCGAGCTATCGTTTGCAGCTGCACGCGGACTTCCCGCTGGACGCGGCCGGGCGCATTCTTCCCTACCTCGCCGAGCTCGGCATCAGCCATGTTTACTTGTCGCCCTGCCTGCAAGCGGTGCCTGGCAGCCGCCACGGATATGACGTCACGGATCCGAGCCGTATCAGCGAAGATCTCGGCGGCGAGGCTGCATGGGCGCGGTTCGTAGAGACGGCGCGGGCCAACCGGCTCGAGATTCTTCTCGATATCGTGCCGAACCACATGTCGGCAAGCCACCATAATCCGTGGTGGGACGACGTGCTCGCGCACGGACCCTTCAGCCGATATGCCTCGTTTTTCGACGTGCGCGTGTCGACGAGCCAGCCGTTTCGAGTCCACTCCTGCACGCTGGCGCATGCGTACGGCGAGACACTCGAGGCTCGCGAACTCACGGTGCAAATCGAGGATGACCGCCCCCGCGTCAAGCACTACGATGACACGTGGCCGCTGGGGCCCGCCTCGTGGGGAATCCTGTTGCCGAAGTCGGCCGAGTCGGTTCACTGCTTTTCCGAACTGCAGCGGCTGATGGATTGCGGTGTTCCCGACGCTGCGCAGCGCGAGCGCTACCGGCTGCACGCCGGCGCGGCGGAGGAATTGCTCGCCGAGGCCCGGGGCGGCGGCCAGCTGCAACACGCCATCGATCAGGTCAACCGCGACCCGGACCGGCTGGATGCGCTGTTGCGCGGGCAATTCTTCGTGCTTCATGGGTGGAAGCTGGCCGGCGAGCTCACCAATTATCGGCGTTTTTTCGATGTGAGTTCACTCGCCGGCATCCGCACCGAGCTGGAGCCGGTGATGGCGGCTACCCATGCGCGCATCGAAACCATGATATCGCGCGGCGAGCTCGACGGACTGCGCGTGGACCATCCCGATGGGCTGCGCGATCCGCTGACCTATTTCAAGAGGCTACGCGATTCGCTTCCCGAAGGCCGCGTGTATATCGAGAAAATACTCGAGAACGACGAGCGGCTCATGGAGGATTGGCCTATCGATGGCACCGTCGGGTACGAGTTCCTGGCGAAGGTGAATCGCCTGTGGATGGACGACCAACGGCTGGATGCGCTCACCGCGATCTACTCCGACTTTACCGGTCATCCGGTGAATTTCGCCGCGCTGGTCCGCCAGAAGAAACGTGAAATCATCGACTCGACGTTTTCCGCGGACCTCGAGCGCTTGAGCATCGCCGCGCTCGGCAGCGCCCGCGCCGGATGGCGCACGCGGGACATCAGCCCCCGGCATCTGCGCGAAGCGCTGGCGAGGGTTATCGTTGCGTTGCCGGTATACCGCACTTATCGTGCCGCCGACCTATTGCACGAGGAGGACAGGCGGGTCGTGACCGAAGCGGTGCAAAGCGCCCGCATCGGTTCGCCGGAAATCGACGCGGTTGCATTCGACTTCCTCTTGGCGTTGTTCACCAAACCGCAGCTCGATGAGGTGGAAGCGGACTTCGTGGCGCAATGGCAGCAGTTGGCGCCGGCGGTCATGGCGAAGGGCGTGGAGGACACGACGTTCTACTGCTTCGACCGGCTGGTATCGTGCAACGAAGTGGGGGCGCAGGCCTCGTTGGTGGGAATTTCGGCCGACCGATTCCACGAGTTTTGCCACTATCTCAGCGACCGGTGGCCGAACAACATGCTCACCACCTCCACGCACGACAACAAGCGCAGCGAGGATGTGCGGACGCGAATCTCGGTCCTTTCGGAGATCCCGGACCGCTGGTCCGAGGCTCTGCACGCGTGGTCGCAAATGACCGCGCCGGCCTGGAACAACCGCACACCCGACCGGCATGCGGAGTATCTGTTGTACCAGACCTTGATCGGCGCGTGGCCGATCAGCCGGGAACGCTGCTGGCAATACATGTTGAAGGCATGCCGCGAAGCGAAAATAAGAACCTCCTGGCATGAGCCGAATGCCGGATACGAGGAAAACATACGCGGCTTCGTCGACGGCGTCTTCCAGACGCCGCAGTTCATCGCCAGTCTGCAGACTTTCATCGAACCGCTCATCCTCCCGGGACGCATCAACAGCCTGTCGCAGACCCTCATCAAGATGCTGGTGTCGGGACTGCCCGATTTCTATCAGGGGACGGAGCTCTGGGACCTGAGTCTGGTCGACCCCGACAATCGCCGGCCCGTCGACTTCGACCGGCGTGAACAGCTCGTCCGCGGCGTCAGAGATCTGACGGCGGCGGAGGCGGTGCGCGATTGGGATTCGGGCTTACCGAAGCTGTGGCTGATAGCGCAAGTCTTGTCGTTACGGCGGGAACGGCGCGAGGATTTCTCCGATCGGAGCAAATACCAGCCGCTGGTGGCGCAGGGTATCCATCTCGGAAACCTGCTGGCATTCCGCCGCGGCGAAAACCTCATTGCCGTGGTTCCCCGCTTCACGATGTCTGTCAGCGGTGATTGGGGTGACACGTGTCTGCCCTTGCCGCGGGGGGCCTGGAAGAATCGTTTCACCGGCGCGCAGCTGCAGGGTGCGGTCGGTCCGCAAGAGCTGTTCTCGGAATTTCCGGTCGCCCTGTTGATACGCGAGGATTGTTGAGCACAGCAGCGGCCGCGGGCCTCAGCCGGCGGCCGCCGCGTGCGCTGCCGGCAGCGTAAATACCTGAGGATGGACCGATTGCGCGGCCTGCGTACGCCACCATGCCGCCGTGAACAGCTCCCCATGGTGGTGCAGGAACACCTCGCGCAGCGTCGGCGGAATGCACAGGAAAGGCAGCCACTGTTCGGGAAAGACGTCATGCGGCCCGCAGTGAAACCAGGGCTCGGCACTGATTTCCTCCTCTTCGTTGCGCGGCTGCGGAAGATCGCGGAAGACGCAATCCGTCACCAGGCATACTTCATCGTAGTCGTAGAAAATCACCCGCCGATGGCTGGTCACGCCGAAGTTCTTCAGTAGCAGATCGCCCGGAAACACATTGCTCGCGGCGAGATCGCGAAGGGCATTCCCATAGTCGATGATGGCCGCCTCGGCGGCCGCGGGTTCGGCCTCGCGCAGGAACAGATTGAGCGGTTGCAAACGCCGTTCGATGTAGCAGTGCTCGATGACCAAGTCCTCCCCTTCGATTCGGCAGGTCTCACGCGCTTCGCGGAGCAATTCCTCCACCAGGGCGGGCATGAAGCGTGCGCACGGCAGGCACAGACGCTTGAATTCCTGGGCGTCGACCAGGCGGCCGGCACGGTCATGGCGGAAGACGAATTGGTAGCGCTCGATGACGTCGGCGCGGCTGCTGGTCTTGGGTGCGCCGAATTGGTCGCGAATCACTTTGAACACCAGGTCGTGCGAAGGGAGAGTGAACACGATCATGACCAAGCCGCGCTCCCCCGGCGCGTGGACGAAGCTGTCTATGGAAGTGTTCAAGTGCCGCCGCAGCGTGAAATATCGCTCGGTCTTGCCTTGTTTGGCCCGGCCCAGCACCGTATATAGCTCGTCGATGGGCTTGCGCGGCATGAACGAGCGCAGCAGCGTGATGGCGGCCCCTACCACCGGCAGATCCACGTGGAAATAGGACCGTGCATAGCCGAACAGCGAACCCACGTCGGTGCGCGACAGCAGGACGGCGGCGACCTCGACGCCCCGTGGGGAGTTGCCGAAGGCTATGACCAGCGGTGTGATGGAACCGTCGCCAACGAGACGGCCAACGGCAAACGCGAGCATGCCGCGATAGAATACCGGCTCGATCAATTCGACCGACTCGGGTGCCGCACTCGGCCGTCCGGCTTCGAAATAGCGGCCGATTTCCGTACTGATGCGGTGGACGGCGGCATCCTGGCCGGTGACGGCGGCACCGAACGGCAGGTCGGCGATGATTTCACGCACGGCACCGGGCAACGAGGGGCCGATCCGGTACACCCGGATGGGCACGGCACCGCTGGCGCGTCCCACGTTGGTCGCGCAGAATTCCACCTCGGCGTTCACGCCGACGGTGCCGAACGATTCGCGGCTGACGGAATTGAAGAACGTGCGGTAGAAGTCGCTGTCGGGCCGCCGCGCCACCAGTGTCTCGTAGGCGCGCTTGATCTCGGCCCAGAGCTTCACATCCGTTCGCAGGCTTCGCAATGTATCGGCGAGCGCGGCGACGCATCGCGAGACGCGTACGTCGTACAGTTCGATGCGCGCGACCGCGTCGAGCTGCGCGCCATGCCAATCCTCGGCTAGGAAGTTGAGCGCCGCGCGCCGCGTGATACGTCCGAACTCGTCGTTGTACGAGCGAAAATGTTCGGCGATCACCGTCGCATATTGCTTTGCGGGTGCATTATCGTCGGCGGCCGCGGCACGCATTCGGGCGCTACGCCGTGGTCGCCAGCCGCGGCCCAGGACCCGCGGCGTCGATCGTGAACTGCTCGGCTTCGGTGCTTCCCTGCATGGCACCGGTGGAATGGGCGCCGGCGCTGATCGCCGCCTGCACGGCGTCGAAATAGCCGGTACCGACGAATGCCTGGTGCTTGGCGGCGCGATATCCGGCGCGCTCCAAGCCGAATTCGCGCTGTTGCAGTTGCGAGTATCCCAGCATGCCCTCGTCGCGATACGCGCACGCCAGTTCGAACATGGACAAGTTCAAGGCATGCCAGCCGGCAAGCGTGATGAACTGGAATCGATACCCCATGGCGGCGAGCTGTTCGCGCCAGCCCTTCATGGTCGATGCGTCCAGGTTGGCTTGCCAGTTGAAAGAAGGGGAGCAGTTGTAGGCAAGCAGCTTGCCCGGAAACGCGGCATGAATTTCATTCGCGAACCGCCGTGCTTGGGCAAGATCGGGCTTGGACGTTTCGCACCAGATCAAATCGCAATACGGAGCGTAGGCGAGGCCGCGGGCGATGGCTTGGTCGATGCCGGCGCGCACGTGGAAAAACCCTTCGCTCGATCGCTCACCGGTGATGAAAGGGGCATCGCGGGAATCGTGATCCGATAGCAATAGATCGGCGGCGTCGGCGTCGGTGCGCGCTATGATGACGGTGGGCACATCGAGGACGTCGGCCGCGAGCCGCGCAGCCACGAGCTTGTTGATGGCCTCGCCGGTCGATACCAGCACCTTGCCGCCCAGATGACCGCATTTCTTTGCCGACGATAATTGGTCCTCGAAATGCACGCCGGCCGCGCCCGCGCGGATCAACGCTTTGGTCAATTCGAATGCGTTGAGATTGCCGCCGAAGCCGGCCTCGGCATCGGCTATGATCGGCACCATCCAGTCGATTTGCGATTTGCCGTTCATATGGTGGATCTGATCGGTTCGCAGCAGCGCGTTGTTGATGCGCTCGACCATTTTCGGCACCGAATCCACCGGATACAGGCTCTGGTCCGGGTACATCTCACCGGCAGTATTGCCGTCCCCGGCCACCTGCCACCCCGAGCAATAGATGGACGGCAGCCCGGCTTGCACGCATTGCACGGCTTGGTTGCCGCTCATGCACCCAAGTCCGGTGACCAGGGGCTCATGCTGCAACAACGCCCACAATTTCTCGGCACCCCGCCGCGCCAGCGAGTGTTCGATGTGCACGCGCCCGCGCAACCGCGCGACTTCAGCCGCATCGTACGGACGTGTCACCCCGTGCCAGCGGGCATCGCTCTTGGGCTCATTCATCTCGGTTCCCCTTCCGTTCGGTTCGCTTGCTTGCCACAGGAGTGAAGATTAAAGTGTTTGCAGCGAGCATTTACACATTAGAAATTTAACAATGTGAATTTCACATCAGTTGGTAAAAGTACGAGGGCTTTATGGCCGGACTGATTCGGCAGGGACACTTTCTGGGAGCGAAGCTGCGCACCTTACGCAGACGCAACGGTCTGACGCTGGATGAGTTATCCGCTCGGTGCGTGCAGATCAACGCCGCCGAGGCTCCCTCGGTGTCTTATTTGAGCATGGTCGAGACTGGCAAGCGCATGCCCTCGGCATCGATGCTGGATATGTTGTCGGGCATTTTCGGCAAGGAGGCGCGCTGGTTCCTCGACGAGAATACCGAGGTAGAGGCGGCACCGGCGCAGCGCCAACGCGGTGGCCTCGAAGCGATGCCGCTGGAGCCCGCGTTTCTGTTCTCCAACGAGTTGCTGCAAAATGCCTTGCCGGAATTGCTGACCCAGACCGGCACCACCGGCCGGCAGTTCGCACAATTGCTGATCCGCGTATGGCAGGAGACCCGGCACAATCATTTTCCGGATATCGAGCGGGCCGCCGAGCAATGCGGCCGGCGCGAGATGCCCTTGACGCTGGACGCGCTGCTCGGGATCTGCAAGCGGCACGGCCTGCAGATCCGATGGGTCGGCGGCGCCGCGGCGGGATCGGTTACGATTCGTGCGCGATTCGAGGCGCCCGGCACGGTCCTGGTGAACGAGCGTCTGCGCACCCAAGAGGAGCGCCTCAAGTATGCGGTGGCCTTCTTCGTCGGCCACAAGGTGCTTCACAACGGCGACGGGGCCATTTCACCGCACTTCGCCATGCCATCGGGGGATGACGTCTCGAGTTCCGTGGGCATGGGTGCCCAGGATGTCCTGTCTGCCTGGCGGGATTTCGAATGCAGCTTCTTCGCCGGCGCATTGCTGTGTCCGCGAATTCCATTCCGCCGCTTTTTGATACGCGAGGCGCACAAGGTGTCGGCCAGCCGCAAACTGGGTGTCACGCCGGCCGTCGTCATGCGGCGGATGACGGCGGTGTCCCCGTACCGGCACTGGCATTTCTTCGATGCGTATCCGCCCGGCTACTTGCGCGCGGTGTATCGCGGCAATGGGATCCCGCTGCCCTGGGGAAACATGAGCTTGGTATCGGATCCCTGCCCGCGATGGGCGGTGTTTCGCCTATTGCAGGATCCGCCGGCTTACGGGCCTGCGGCGCAAGTGCCGAAATCGCAGATATCGGTCATGCAGGACGGCCGGCGCGCACGGCTGTATTGCTGTCATTCGCTGCTGACGCGTGATGCCCTCGACGAATTGCACGTGCTATCGGTGGGCGTCGACCTCGTGCCTGCGTTGGAGGCGCAGGGATTCGATGGCGAGAGCGTGGTCGGCGCGGTTGCCGACTCGTGCAGAGCCGGCGGCGGTGACGGCGCCATACCGGCCGAGGCGGCCGCCAATATCCGTGCAGCCTCTCAGGTGCTCAACATCGCATGGATCGCCGATGCCCTCGGTTCGCCCGCCAGCGTCATCTGCCCGCGCAGCGGGGCGTGTCCTCGTGACAAGCGTTGCGCGCTCAACTAGCTGGGAGCTATGCGGCGCGCCGGCCCCAAGCGGTTCCGCAACCCTCGGCCATGCCCATCCCCCGTGATGCGCTCGGGCCGTGGGACCGCTGGCGAACCTGGACGGGGTTTCGGAGCCGCCGCACCCACACGGCGACCCGGCGCCGGTCTATGCAGCGTAAAGCTTCTGCGCCGTTTGAGCGATGAGCATTCCCTGATGGCGGGCGCCCCCCAAGTCGAGTTCGCTGGGCTGCCGCTGGCCCTTGCCACCGGCGATGGTGGTTGCACCATAGGGACTGCCGCCGACGATTTCATCGAGCGACATCTGGCCCTGATAACTGTAGGGAAGGCCCACGATGGTCATGCCGAAGTGCAGCAGGTTGGTGATGATCGAAAACAACGTGACTTCCTGACCGCCATGCTGGGTGGCGGTGGATGAGAACGCGCCGCCCACCTTGCCGTGCAGCGCACCGCGCGCCCAGAGGCTCCCGGCTTGGTCGAGGAAGCTTGCCATTTGCGAACTCATGCGGCCGAAACGCGTGGGACTGCCCACGATGATGGCGTCGTAGTGGGGCAGATCATCGATCGCAGCGATGGGTGCGCTCTGATCCAGTTTGAAATGCGCGGCCTTGGCCATCTCCAGCGGCGCGGTTTCGGGGACGCGTTTGATGTCCACCGTCGCGCCGGCGGACCGCGCTCCCTCGGCAACCGCATTGGCCATGGCCTCTATGTGGCCGTAGGACGAATAGTACAGAACCAAAACCTTTGCCATGTGATCCTCGATGAAAAGTACGGGTGAGGCTGCCTAACCAGGATAAGCAGCCGTACATGCGCTGACTAGCTGGCATAATCGGAACATACCATGCCTGTAATCGCCGCAATCTGATGTTGGACCTCAATGAAGTGCGCATGTTCGTGCAGGTGGTCCGAGCGCGCAGCTTTGCCGAAGCGGCGCGCCGCTTGAACGTCCCTCCGAATACCTTGAGCCGACGGATCCGCCAGTTGGAGACGGCCTTGGATACTCGCTTGATGCAGCGCTCTACCCGCAAGCTCACCTTGACCACCGCCGGGCACGCCTTCTTCGAGCGCTGTGCGGCCGCGGTCGATGGCATGCTCGAGGCCGGCCGGGACCTGGTCGATGGCAGCAACAAGCCCAGCGGTTCCATTCGAATTGCCGCACCGGCTGATTTCCTCGATTTGTTCCGGATCGACTGGGTGGCCGAATTCTTGGCACGGTATCCGCACGTGCGCCTGGATTTCGTACTGAACGATGCGCGGGCGGATCTGATCGATGAAGGCATCGATGTGGCCTTCCGTGGCGGTGACTCGCGCGAAAGCCATCCGGTATTTCGCCAGATCGCCTCGCAATCCTTCAACTTGGTCGCAAGCCCGCTCTACCTGGCCGCGCGCGGCGCACCTCAAACCCTCCAGGAACTCACGCAGCACGATTGCCTCACCGTGTCGAGCCGGCAGACCCGGGCGACCTGGACGTTGCAAGGTCCGCAGGGCACCGAGACCGTCCAGGTGTCCGGTCGCTTCAGCGCCAACAGCGCCAGGATTCTGATGCAAAGCTGCATTTCCGGGTTGGGAATCGCGCTGCTGCCGGCCATGCTCGTCATGTCGGAACTCGGCCCGGGCCGCCTCGTGCACGTCTTGCCGGCCTATCGGCGCGACGGTGCCGATCTGAACATCGTGCTGCCGAGTCGCCAGCAGATCCCCAGCGCGGTCGCCGCGTTCGTCGAATTTGCAACCTTGCGACTGAGTTCCATCGTCCTCGATGACCTGAGTCCACCCGGACGGGCTCGCTCGCACAGGAGGAACGCCGGTGCGGATAGACAGCAGCACAGCCCAACGAGCGGGACGGGCTGACGCAGCCCGCAACTTTCCACCTCGAACTCCAAAGACCGTCAGTCGGCGCGCAGCAGCGCACCCTCGTGGGCGACCGGCCCGCGGATGGAAACCGCGAGATGCGACGGGTGCGAGACCGGGCAGGTTGCGCAGCCGGCAATCAGCCGGGACTATCGCCGAGTTCTCCGCTCGCGCTTTGAATGTAATTGGGCAGGCCCATCTTGTCGATGAGACCCAGCTGCTCCTCGATGAAGTCGATGTGTTCTTCTTCGCTCGTCTGGATGTGAACCAACAGCTCTCGCGTGACGTAATCCTTGATCGTCTCGCAATGTGCAATGGCATCGATGTACAGGGGACGGGCGTCCATTTCGCGCCTGAGGTCGCAGTCCAGGATCTCGCGCACGTTCTCGCCGATGAACAGCTTGCCCAGATCCTGCAGATTCGGTAGCCCTTGGAGAAACAGAATGCGTTTGATCAGCCGGTCCGCATGCTTCATTTCGTCGATGGATTCTTCGTATTCGATCTTCCCGAGACGCTTCAGGCCCCAGTTGTCCAGCATGCGCGCGTGCAGAAAATATTGATTGACCGCTGTCAGCTCGTTCTTGAGCGCGCGGTTCAGGAATTCCAAGACTTTGACATCACCCTGCACGGTCGACCTCCGGGGAGAAACGCTGCGGCACCGTTGAAAGTCACGGCTGGAAAGTCACGGCTACGATCATACAGCCGTACGGCCGCGCCCCGATGGGCAAACCAATTACCGAATTCCAAGGCTCGCGCGGTACTACCTTCACGCTACGTCGCGGCAGCATCGTAATGGCTCTTAACCGCGGGCGGATCGTCAGATGGCGAAGCCCGTCGCTCGGGGAAAGTAACGCAAGGCGGCTTCCGGACGCTGCGCCACGCTTCGGTCGAGGGCGGCACGTGCTTCGGGCACGCATTTTCCGCAGCACGTACCCACCTTCAGAACCCGGGTGATATCGCGCAGCGAGGATGCACCGTCGCGGACGGCGGCGCGTATCTGATGGTCGGAAATCGCGTGGCATATGCATATGATCATGGGGGCAGTGTAAACGCGAATGCGAATGATTGTCAATCATGCCTAACCCATTGTGGCCACCCATCGTCCTACATACAATTTGGCGCGCCGTTCGGGCTGGGACGCGGGGGGCGGAAGTTGCGCTCGGTAGCGAGGCGCTCGGCGAGCCTGCTGCGCACTGGGAGCCAGGCAGGGAGGCGTTGGCTGCCGCTGGAATATGGGGCTGAGGCTCGGTGGGGAGCCGCTTGGGGGCGTGCGCCCGGGATGGCTAGGCATCGGCGTATCGAAGGGCGCGCCGGCGAACACTGATGCGCTGGCGGGAGGTTGAGATCTTTTGAAAATTTATTCTTGGAACGTGAATGGCATTCGAGCCGTGCATCGAAAAGGGCTGTTTCTGTCGTTTCTGCAGCAGCACCAACCCGACATCCTGTGTCTCCAGGAAACCAAGGCCGAACGGGGACAGGTCGAGATCGATCTACCGGATTATCACGAGTATTGGAACTCGGCGGTCAAGAAGGGCTACTCGGGCACGGCCATCTTTTCGAAGCATGAGCCGTTGGACGTCATCAACGGGTATCCGCACGACTTTGCGAAGCGGTTCAGCTTTGCCGATGAATTGCAACGCGACAGCGCGGAGGAGGGGCGTGTCATCACGGCCGAATTCGAAAAATTCTACGTGGTGACGGTGTATACGCCCAACGCGAAGGAGGATCTCAGCCGCTTGCCGCTGCGCTTCAAGCATTGGGATCCCGCGTTTCTCGCCTACTGCAAGCAACTCGAACTGCGGAAGCCCGTCATTTTTTGCGGCGACTTGAACGTGGCGCACACCGAACTCGATCTCGCGAACCCCAAGTCGAATCGCGGCAAGAAGGGTTTTACGGACGAAGAACGTCAGGGATTCCAGAATCTGATGGATGCCGGATTCCTCGATACCTTCCGGCTGTTCACCCAAGGAAATGGCCATTACTCGTGGTGGAGCAACTTCGCAAATTCTCGGGCCCGCAACGTGGGGTGGAGGATCGATTATTTTATGGTTTCATCGACGCTGCGCAAGTCGATCAGCGCAGCGGGCATTCACTCTGAGATAATGGGCAGCGACCATTGTCCCGTCAGTATCACGCTTTCGTGACATGAGTCGGTGCGCAATACGTTATTGACTTTCCCCCAGGGAAGCGAGTATTCAGGCTGTGGTAAGCGACGAGATACAACCGACAACATAGAGGACGTCAATGAATAGGCTAACTGGACGGCGCGCATTGATAACAGGGGGCGCGAAAGGCATCGGCAGGGAGATCGCCCGATCACTCGCCAGCGAAGGCGCGCACATCGCGATCAACTATCAGTCGAGCGAGAGCGAGGCTAATTTGCTGGCGGAAGAATTGGCCGGCTTGGGTTGCAAGACTCTGCTCTTCCAGGGCGATGTAGGCCAGCGCTCGACCTGGAATTCCATGATCGAGAACGTCGCCCAAGCCTGGGGCGGACTCGACATTCTGGTCAATAATGCGGGCATTACGCGCGACAAGACGTTGCGCAAAATGACGGATGAAGATTGGACGGCCGTCCTCAACACCAACCTGAATGCGTGTTATTTCGGAGTCTCCGCCGTCATGCCCATGATGATCGAACAAAAGTACGGGCGTATCATCAATATCAGTTCATTCGTCGGCCAAGCCGGTAATTTCGGGCAAGCCAACTACGCCGCGAGCAAGGGCGGCATCATCGCGTTCACCAAAACCGCCGCGATCGAGCTCGCCAAGTACAACGTCACGTGCAATGCGTTGGCTCCTGGATTCACGGAGACGAGCATGTTGGCCAAGGTGTCGGAACTGATACGGTCGCAGATCCGGGGACGCATTCCCATGGGTCGCTTCGGGACGCCCGAAGAAATCGCGCGGGCAGTGCTGTTCCTGGCCGCTGACGGCGATTACATCACCGGCCAGCAGATCAATGTCAACGGCGGCATGTATATGTAGCCTGCCGGCGTCGACCTCGCGCGCCGGGTACGTGGCGGCTAGTCGATTCAGCGGATCGAGAGCCAACGGGCGATCGCCGCGGGCACTTGTCGTTGCGCACGCGCGCTGACATACATGCCGATGTGACCGAGGTCGAACTCGATCGCCGTGTAGTCGGTACTCCCGACGAGGCCGTGCAGTGCGGTAGATGCCTCGCGCGGCACCAAATGATCTTTTTGCCCGATGAGATTCAATAGCGGCAACTTCAGGCTCCGCAAATCGACTTTGCGCCCGGCAATTTCCAATTGGTTCCTGGCCAGACGGTTCTCCTGGTACAGCCATACGACATACTCCCGAAAGGCTGCGCCCGCCTGGTCCGGGCTGTCGAAGATCCAGCGTTCGACGCGCATGAACGTCTCGATGCGTGCTTCATCAGGATCGCTCATGACCAGATCAACGTACTTTTGGTGCCCCAGGCGGAAAGGCATCAGCGAGAGAAACAGCTGGTTGAGTGTGTCGCCGGACACATTGCCGTTCCCCACCCAGGCTGCCACATCGATTTTCCTTATCCACTTCGACAGCAAGTCGGCAGGCGTCTGAAAATCCACCGGTGTGACCATGGTGATGAGATTGCGCACGCGTCGCGGATACAGCGCGGAAAAACACAAGCTGAACACGCCACCCTGACACACGCCGAGCAGATTCAGCGCGTCCAGGCGGTGCGCGCCGAGGACATACTCGACGCAGCCCGCGAGAAGCCCGATATAATCGGCAAGCGTGGTGAAGCGATCCGCCCCATCGGCATATCCCCAGTCGATCAGATAGACATCCAAGCCTTCCGCCAATAGTCCGCGGATGAGCGAGCGATCCGTCTGTAGATCCAGCATGTACGGCCGGTTGACCAGGGCATAAACGATGAGCAGCGGTACGGCATGGGACTGTCGTGCGGCCGACTCCCTGAGCGGCCTATAGCGATACAGGCATAGTTTCCCCTGTTGCCACACAAGATCCTTCTGCGAGCAACCCGGCGTACACCGGCTAGCCGCCGCGAGCGCAGCGCTGAAAGTAGCGTGCTTCACGATTTGGAGGGGCGGTTTGCGTGGCGAGGCGGCTTGGCGCGCGCGGTTCGCGGCTTGACCGGCGCGGTGCGTGGCTTACCCTGCGGGGCTCCGGTTTCGACCTGCGCGGCTTGCGGCTCGGGCCGTGCGGCTCGTGACTTGGCGCCCGCGGTTCGCGGCTTGACCTGCGCGGTCCGCGGCACGTGGCTGTTTCGTTCCGCATGCAACTGCGCCTCGACGGATCGAAGCCGATGGTTCAGCGCATCGAGTTCGCTGCGCGTCGGCAGATCGAACGGCTTCGCCCCGTGTTCGATGCTTGCCTGAACTTCTGCGCGCCATTGGCTGCTTGCATTGACGAGGTCGGCCAGCGCGCTGCAAAAGGAATCGCCATGCGCGGTGCGCCGATAAGCCTCTTCCGCACAGTCGATCCACGAGTCGTAAAGATGGCGCAATGCCTCCCCTCCCATGGCCGGTTGTGGGATTGCGAGACGCGCCGCAAAGGCGGTGGCGGCATCGCGCAGCGCATCGGACCACAGCAGTTGCAGCCGGCGTTGCGCATCTGCAATGCGCCGGCCGGCTTCCGCGGTGCGCTGCCAGCGCTGCTGATGTTCTCGGGTCAGGCCGAACGCCGGCAGGTCGAACGCTGGTGCCGCCCCGCCCTCGTCGGGGCCGGCGGCAAAACCCGAATTCCAGAAAGGTTCAAAAAAAACAATCGACTCCTCGCGGAGAAACGCACCGAAGGTGCGTGCCGCCTCTGCTGCGTACTGCGCAGCGTCGCCCGGCGTTGATGCAGATGCCGCGCCGCGGGAGCTGTCCTCGAGATATCGGCGGGCGGCGCCCAGGAAGCGCTCGGCAGCACCCGCCAGTGGTGCGAAGACACTCCGCAGATCAAAACAATCCACGCCGCTCCCCGGATGCGATGCAAAACAAGGCAGCGCCAGCGCGGCGCCAACTTCCGACAGGCTCATTTGACATATAAGTCATTGTTAATTATGGCGCAATTAATACGCATCCAGTGGTATATAATCGGTAGATATTACAGCTCTTGTGCACTGCCAAGCGCCGAGCGTGCCACCTATGCTGTTGCCGATTCGGATCGGAACGATGCCGCAAGAACGCCTCATTAGAAAATACTCGAATCGACGACTCTACGACACCGTCGGCAGCCGCCACGTCACACTCGATGACCTGCGGCAACTCGTGGTCGCCGGCGAAAGAATCAAGGTTGTCGACGACAAGTCCGGCAAGGATCTGACCCGCGCCGTGCTGTTGCAGATCATAAGCGAACAAGAACAGTTCGGAGCGCCGGTGCTGGGCTGCGAGTTGCTCGAATTGATCATTCGCCTCTACGGCGGGTCGACGCGGGCCCTGCTGAGCCGCTACTTGGAGCAGGCGTTCACCACGATGTTGGATCAACAAGAAGTGCTCCGGTCGGAAATGGCCAAATCCTTGCAGGCGCCGTTCGCTCCCTTCACGGATCTGGCGCGCAAGAACATGGAAATTTGGGAGCAATTGCAGGCAGCCACCCGTAGCGCTTTCGGCGCAAACGCGGCGCAACCCCCGGGCACCGCGAACAGCGACACGGACAAGCCGCCCGGCGGAAAAAGAGGTAACTAAGACTCCATGGATCTTCGTAAAAAAACAGTGGTCGTGACAGGCGCGGGCCGCGGTATCGGCCGCGCGATCGCGCAGCGGTTGGCCCGGCAGGGTGCAAACGTCGCTCTTTTCGACATCAATACCGCCGATCTCGAAGAAACGGCCAGCCTGTGCACGGCCGAATCCGTACAGGCTCGTCTCTATCGCGTGAACGTCGTCGGCGAAGCGGAGGTGTGCGCCGCCATGACACGCGTGGTGGCGGACTTCGGCCGCTTGGACGGGCTCGTCAACAATGCCGGGATCGTGCGTGACGGCCTATTGGTGAAGGTACAGGACGGCGTGCCGGTGAGTCGCATGACGATGGAGCAGTGGAACTCGGTCATCGCCGTGAACCTCACCGGTGTTTTCGTGTGTGCGCGCGAGGCCGCGGCGCACATGATCGAATGCGGCAACGGCGGCGTGATCGTCAATATATCGAGCATTTCTCGGGCTGGTAACCCCGGCCAAACCAACTACAGCGCCGCCAAAGCGGGGGTCGAGGCCATGGGGGTCGTCTGGGCAAAGGAACTCGCACGTTACGGCATCCGGGTCGGAACGATTGCGCCCGGCTTCACGCACACGGAAATCCTCAGTTCCATGCGGCCCGACGTGTTGGACAAGCTCACTGCGCCGGTACCGTTGAAACGTCTGGGAGAACCCGAGGAGATCGCTCACGCAGTGCTGTTCGTCTTCGAGAACGATTTTTTTACAGGCCGGTGCCTTGAGGTGGATGGAGGTCTGAGGTTTTGAAGGCGGCCGCCGAGCCCTCACCGCTCCTCTGTACGTGCCGCCGCCTGTGCATACGGGCCCTTTCGGCGGCTAATCGCCCCCCATCCTCCGCCGCCCGGCCCAACAGGGCGGCACGTCCCGACCGGCGCTTCTGGATTCGCTGGGCTGCCGATTTCAGTTTTGCATCGCAGTAATAGCGGTCGTTTTATTTAATATTCCGTTTTTATTCACTAAAATTACGAAGCATTTCAATCGATTATGTCCATGAATCCGGGATATTGCGCGAAAGTCATTTCTTCTTGCATCGCATACAAATTGCTTTTATGATGATTCCGCCCTTCCCCGGAAACCCAGGAGATCATGATGAGCGATTTAAATTTCGATCCTAAGGCCATCCTCGAGACCTATAAAACCGCGCTCGCGCCGGTAATGAAAGTGCAGCAAGAAGGCGTGAAGGTGCTCGACCGCGTCGGCCGCTACCAATACGCGGTTGCCGGCGATTACCTCGAGTGGAGTCTGGCCCAGGCCAAGCTGGCGTTCGGCGCCCAATCGCCGGCCGACTTTCTCGCCAAGCAAGTGGAATTGACCACGGCTCTCAGCGAGAAACTGCGGGCGCGGGCGCAAGAGTTCGCGACCTTGGCGACTGAATCTCAGACGAGCTTCACCGATGCGGTCAAAGAGATGACGACCAAGACCGTCGAAGAATCGAAGAAATTCGAAGAACCGAAGAGAAAAGCGGGCTGATGTCATCCGGCAAGAGACGGGGTGCTGCGGCGCCCCGTCGAACCGGACAGCTGCGTGCCGTAAGCCCGAAACGGCAGGTGGCGACCCGATCCGGCGACATGTCGAGTCAGGACACGGACAGGGCGAGCCAAGGCGCCATTGCGAGTCAAGGCCAAGCCAAGCCCCCCGCCGCGACGCGCCGAAGTGCCAGGCCGCCTAGCGAGAGCGCCGACACATTTCCCCAGGGCCTCGATGCGCCGGCCGAAAGCGCCGAGGCGGCGGCCCCGAGCGCCGCGATATCGACCGGCGCCGCAGCAGCCGGGCGCGACGAGATACCGCCTCAGGGCCTCGATGCGCCGGCCCAGGACCCCGACCTCGCCCCGGAACGCCGCCAGCAAAGCGCTCTGGAACTTGCGTGGCGCGCGCAATGGGCGACCGTGACGGGCAGCCTTGCCCCCGATGTCTACGTAAAAGCTGGGTGGGACTGGTTTCTGAGCCTCGCCACGGAGGCACCCAAGCAGTTGCAGACCCTGCAGGACGCGTTGCTCAAATCCGTCGATAACTGCACGTTCGCCACGCGGGCGGCTGGGCCCGCACCGCTGCCGCCGGGCTCAGACGGCGATGGTTTCGGCGGCGATGCCTGGGCGCGTTGGCCCTTCAATGTATACGCACACAGCTATCGCAATTATGCGCAGTGGTGGCAGGGCGCCTTGTCTGGCGTCCCCGGTGTCGCGCCGAACAACGAACGCATCTTGAATTTCGCGGCCCGCAATGCGCTCGAATTCGCGTCACCCGCCAACTATCTTGCGACCAACCCGGAATTGCTCGACATCACGCGCGCGGAAGCCGGCGCGAATTTGGTGCGCGGGTTCAAATTCTGGGTAGAAGACCTCCAGCGCGCTCTGCGCGGCGAGACGGGACGGAATACGGGAAAATTCGTCGTCGGCCGCGACGTCGCCGCGACACCCGGTAAAGTCGTGATGCGCAACGACCTCGTCGAATTGATCCAGTACGCACCGGCGACCGACACCGTGTTCGCCGAGCCGATTCTGATCGTTCCGGCTTGGATCATGAAGTACTACATCCTCGATCTGTCGGCGAGCAAGTCCGTGGTGAACTACCTGGTGTCGCGGGGGCACACCGTGTTCATCCTATCGTGGAAAAATCCAACCGCGAGCGACCGCGACCTCGGTATGGACGATTACCTGCGACTTGGAGTTCGTGCCGCGATCGATGCCATTTCGCGAATCGTGCCGGATCAAAAAATCCATTCGGTGGGTTATTGCATTGGCGGCACACTGCTGTCGATTGCCGCGGCGGTTTTCGCAGCCGAGCAAGATCAACGCTTGGCGAGCATGACGCTACTTGCGGCGCAGCAGGATTTCAGCGAATGCGGAGAGCTGGCGGTTTTCATCAGCCCGAGCCAACTCGATATGCTGGAGGCGGTCATGAGCCGAACCGGCGTGCTCTCGAGCGAACAGATGGGCGCGGCGTTCGCGCTATTGCGCTCCCACGATCTGCTGTGGACGCCGGCGATCAATAGCTATGTGCGCGGGAAGCGCGAAGAGCCGAATGATCTGATGGCCTGGAACGCCGATGGCACGCGAATGCCGTGCCGCATGCATGCGCAATACCTGCGCAAGTTGTATCTGGAGAACGCCCTGGCTCGCGGCGAGTTTCGGAGCGAGGGCCGGCGCGTCGATCTGACACGCATCCGCCTACCCCTCTTCGTGGTTGGCACGGAGACGGATCACGTCGCCCCGTGGCAATCGGTATACAAGGTGCGCGCCGCGACGCGCTCGTCCGACTACACGTTCCTGTTGACATCAGGTGGCCATAATGCGGGTATCATCAGCGGACCCGTGCACCCACGGCGTCATTGCCGTGTCCGGACGTGGTTCAGCGAAAGCGAGACGCTCCCGCCGGAGGAATGGTTCGACGCCACCCAGCCTCGCACCGGCTCCTGGTGGCCCACGTGGCAGGAATGGCTCGCTGCGCATTCCACGCACGCGCGGGTGGCGCCGCCGGCACTCGGGTCTGCCGCGGCCGGTTATCCACCGCTCGCCGATGCTCCGGGCGCCTACGTCGTTCAGAAATAGCGCGCCGAAGGCGCGACGCGCCGGCGCCCGGTGCGCATGACTCATCGGGTGTACGATTGGTTTCTCGAAAGATTCCGGCGATCCAAGAATAACGGCGTGGATGGGGATCGCGGCCGTTGGCTGGCCGGCGTTTATCATGAACCGCGATCCACCAGCTTCATGATCCTCGGCCATCGCGAGCTCCATTACCATCTGTACCTGCCGCCGGGCACCCGCAAAACGGAGCGGCTGCCGTTGCTGCTCATGCTGCATGGCTGCGCCCAGACGGCGACGGATTTCGCCGAAGGGACGCGCATGAACGCCGTCGCGAAAGAGCGGCGCTGCGTGGTGCTCTACCCGGAACAGGCTCGTGGGGCCAATCTGCTGCGCTGCTGGAATTGGTTCGATCCCGAGACGCTGGCGGGTAGGGGCGAAGCGGCTCTGCTCGAGCGGACCGTGCGCCATGTAATGGGCCGCTACCCGATAGATCCCGCTCGCGTGTATGTCGCCGGCTTGTCCGCCGGCGGAGCTATGACCGCGGCACTGTGCGCCACGCACGCGGATTTGTTCGCGGCGGGCGCGATTCATTCGGGCGTGATGTTTGGTGCGGCGGCGACGCCGCTCCAGGCGGCGGAGGTGATGCGTAACGGGGCCACCGCGGTGGCCCCAATAGCACAGAGCCTGGCGAGCGAGCGCGGGGCCGGGGCGCGGCTGGTCCCAACCCTCATCATTCACGGTGCTGCCGATGAAACCGTCAATCCCGTCAATGCGGAACAGATCATCGAACAGACGCGGCTCCTGGCTCGGCATTGTCGGCCGCGAAGCGCGCCGCCGACTTTCGGCGGGCAGCGATGGGCCGAAAGCGGCCGCCGCTACCGCCAACAGGATCTTATGCAGGACGGCGAAATCATCCTGCGGAGCATTCTGATCGAGGGTCTTGGGCACGCATGGAGCGGCGGCGACGCGCGGCACCCGTATTTCGACCCCACGGGACCCTCCGCGAGCAGACTCATCATCGAATTCTTATTGGCGCGGCGCTTGCCCGCGGACCTCCTCAATCGTACCCGCTCGGGCGCGACGAGTCCGGTTACCGCATACACCAGCCATGACTGACCAGTATCGATTGTCCAGTCAACGCCGCGGACGGGAACGCACACAAAAATAGCGCGGTTTCGGCCACATCATCGAGCGTCGTGAACACTCCATCGACCGTCCCGCCGAGCATGACTCGGCGCACGACGTCCTCCTCGCTGATGCCGAGTTCCTTGGCCTGTTCGGGAATTTGTTTGTCGACCAATGGGGTACGGACAAACCCGGGACATACCACGTGTGAACGCACGTTGTGCGCCGCGCCCTCCTTCGCCAAGACCCGCGCGAGGCCCAGCAGCCCATGTTTGGCCGTCACATACGCGGATTTGAGAGGTGACGCTTCATGGGAGTGCACCGACCCCATGTAGATGACCGTGCCTCCGCATGCCGGCCGGTACATATATCGGAGCGCCGCCCGGGTGGTCAAAAAGGCGCCATCGAGATGAATGGCGAGCATCCTTTTCCAATCCTCGAAGCTGTAATGCTCGATGGAGTTGACGATCTGGATGCCGGCGTTGGAAATCAGGATATCGACGCCGCCGAACACCCGCGCAACCTCGGCCGTGCCGGCATCGACGGATGCTTCGCTGGTCACATCCATTGCCACGCCGATGGCTTTGGCTCCCGTCAAGTTGATCCCGGCCGCTACGGCGTCGGCAGACGCTGCGTTGAGATCGGCGATCGCCACGGCAGCCCCTTCACGAGCCAGTCGCTCGGCTACCGCCTTGCCGATACCGCTGGCGGCGCCGGTAACGATGGCGACTTTGCCGCTCAAGCGCCCGCCGGCAATCACCGCCCATCCTCTCGACGCGTTTCTGCAACGTACTTCGTTCCCGCCAGGTACATCTCGCGCGGCCTCAAACGATGCTCAAGGCAGACCTTGGCCTGCGGCATGGCTTCTCCTCGCTGCCGGTCGTACGGCGCATCGCGGGAAAGAGTTCCGATGTCACGGAAGGATGCGCCGGGCAGCGACATCGGGTGCGTCACTCGTGTTCTCCGCTGAATCCTCAAAACTCGACATCGAGTTCCTCGAGGTCGATCTGTTCCGCGAGAGCATCCTGGGTCCACTCCAGCAGGGCGGGCCATGCCAATATGGTGTCCCGGTAGGCCGCGGCGGCACCCTCGAGAGGCACGTCATAGCTCCAGAAGCGAGTGCATACCGGCGCGAACATCGCGTCGGCAACCGTAGGCGAGGCGCCGAACAGATACGGTCCGTCGTGTGATCGCAGACAGGTATTCCAAATTTCAATGATGCGCACGATGTCCGCGTGCGCGCCCGCGAGTATCTTGAAACCGGGATAGCGCGCCCTGAGATTCATGGGGAGGGCCGATCTGAGGTTATAGAACCCGGCGTGCATCTCCCCGCAGATCGATCGGCAATGGGCTCGTGCGCCCCGATCGGCCGGGTACAGACCCGATTCGGGCCGGATTTCATTGAGGTATTCAGCGATCGACAAAGTGTCCCAGATCTGGACGCCCTGGTGTTGCAAACTCGGGACGAGAAACGAGGGCGATATCAACAGCAGCTCTGCCCGCATCGATGTGTCGTGCACCGAGGCCATATGCTCTACAATCTCGAGGCCGGCGAGCTTACATAGCAACCAACCGCGCAAGGACCAGGATGAGTAATTCTTGTTGGAAATAGTAAGAATGGCCGCGGACATGAGCGTCAATCCTCGTTGCTGTGCTGGCGCCGAAACGGTCCCGCCGGGTCGCCGGTTGATGGGAGAGTACCAGAATACGATGCTTTGCTTGGCAGCGTCTCGCCGGCGAAGCCGTCCTTGGCTCGGCAGGTCATGATGTACGCGCTGTATCAGCTCCAATCGGACGTCCTGCGCGCGCACCGTGATGCGGCAGCACAGCTGTCGCGTATGACGCTGGCGTTCGGCCAGGCCACCGGCTTCGATCTTTTTCGCCCCTTGCGGGCCGGGTGTGACCTCTTCACCCGAATGAAATTTCGCCACATCCAGCCGCCCTTCGATATCGATAGCGTTACGGTCGATGGCCGGGAAATTGCCGTCTCGGAAGAAGTGACGGTTGCCGGCCCTTTTGGCGACTTGCTGCATTTTCGTAAGCACTTCGAGGACTCGCCGCAGATCATGCCTAAAGTGCTGGTGGTGGCGCCTCTGTCCGGCCACTTCTCGACGCTGTTGCGTGACACGGTACGGGTACTGCTGCCTGAGCACGACGTGTACATCACCAACTGGCACAACGCGCGAGACGTCAGCATGGCAGCCGGACGGTTCGGGTTCGAGGAGTACGTCGATCTCGTCATCCGGTTTCTCGAGACCCTTGGCCCGCGATCGCACGTTCTGGCGGTGTGCCAACCTTGTGTGCAGGTGCTGGCTGCGGTCGCGGTCATGGCCGAAGACGACAATCCCGCTCAGCCTTGCAGTATGACGCTGATGGCGGGTCCGGTGGACACGCGATCCAACCCGACGGCAGTCAATAAATTGGCGTTGCGCAATCCGCTGGAATGGTTCGAGCAGAAATTGATCTCCACCGTGCCCGCGCCGCATCCCGGAGCGGGCAGGCGCGTTTATCCAGGCTTTCTTCAGCTGAGCGCCTTCATGTGCATGAACATCAATAAACATACGAAGGCTTTTCAGGATTTTTATATGCACTTGCTCCGGGCCGACGAGGAGAAGGCCGGGACCATCGGAAACTTTTATGACGAATATTTCGCGGTGCTAGATTTGCCCGCGGAATTCTATCTGGAGACGGTCGATATGGTTTTTCAACGGGCCCTGCTGGCGAAAGGCGAGCTGATTCATCGAGGCCGCAGAGTCGATCCCTCGAAGATCCGCCACACGGCATTGCTGACCGTGGAAGCCGAGCGCGATGATATTTGCGGGTTCGGGCAGACTGCGGCGGCGCATGACCTGTGCTCGAGTCTGCCGCCGTACATGAAGCGCCACTTCATGCAGCCGGGCGTGGGACACTACGGCGTATTCAGCGGCCGTCGCTGGGAACAACAGGTATACCCGATGGTCCGCAACATGATGCTCGGTGCGAGTTAGCTTGCGCCCGATGCGGTCCGCATCCACGGCCTCTTGGCGCGGCCGACGTTTGAGCGCGGTGCTGTTCGATCTCGACGGCACGTTGCTGGACACCGCCTCGGATATCGCGCGTGCGCTCAACTACATGCTGGCCGAGTATAGCTTGGCACCGCTGCCCGTCAGCGACGTGTCGCACATGATCGGTCGCGGCGCACCGATGTTGATCGAACGTGCCGCCGCGGCGCGCGGCTGGGCGTTGACCGATGCCCATCGAGGGGCGGCGCTCGAGCGCTTCTTTCATCACTACGGTGCGCTCGAGGAAGGCAATGAATCCGACGCGCAGGCTTATCCGGGCGCGGCCGAGGCGTTGCAGCAGCTGCACCAGGCCGGCATGCGCGTGGCCGTGGTCACCAATAAACAACGGCGCTTTGCGGACGCCTTGTTAAAGCGGCTGCAGCTCATGACATGGATCGACGCCGTGGTGGGCGGCGACACGTGCGAGCGTCGCAAGCCCGACCCCCAACCCTTGCTGTTTGCGTGCCAGTCGCTGTCATTATCGCCATCGCAGGCGCTGATGGTCGGCGACTCGATCAACGACGTTACCGCGGCGCGGGCTGCCCGTATCCCGGTCATCTGCGTGCCCTACGGCTATAACGAGGGCCAGGACCCGAGCACTCTGAGCTGCGACGCCATGATCGAGAATCTGGCGGAGCTTCCGGGGTTGCTATGGTCGGCGTGAGACCTGGTAGGGTGTTTTACGGCATTGAGCTTGGTGGGCGTTCGAGCGGAGTGTGGGGCTAGAGCGGTCCGGCCGGCTCGTCACGCACATCGAAAACCCGAAATCCGGCACGATCGTAGATGCGCCGCGCGCCGGGGTGGTCCCAGGTGTCGGTATGCAACCAAATTCGGTCCGGATTCGATCGCCATTCGCCTTGCAGCGCGGTCGCCAGCAGCCAGGGTCCGAGACCGCGTCCTTGAGCTTGCGGCACCAGCCCAAAATTTTTGAGTTCGATCTGTGGAAACGCGCTACGGTCGAATTCACAGAGACCGAGCGCCTCCCCGTCGATGTCTCGCAAGATGTACACGTGCAACGAGTCGCCGTCGAACAACGACTCGAGTTCCGCCTTCGGCATCGATAGACGCTGGTCCCAGCGCAGCGGTTCACCCACCCGACGATAGAGCGCAAGGTAGGCATCGCAGCTCACGCGCTCGAGCGCCACGCGTTCGCTGCCCCAGTAAAGAGCGGGCGGCAGCGCGGGTTCGATTTGTTCGAGATACGTGACACGCAAGACCGTCGGATCGGGTCGATGACCATTCATCGTATGAGTAGGCTCCTGCTGTCCTGAATTTGAAGGTTCACGCATCAATCGCACCGGGGGGTAAGGTTGCGAGGCGAGATTCGATGAGAAGGATACTAGGCGCGGGCGACACCCAGCAACGCCGCAGTGCGAGGCCCGGCAAAACCGCAGCGCGAGGCCCGGCAAAACCGCAGTGCGAGGCCCGGCAAAACCGCAGTGCGAGGTCCGGAGTCCGCCTCCTCGGCCAACTCTTCGGCGATGACTTGCCAGCGTCGTCTTCGGGATGAAGCGCGGTGCAGGTAGGCCCAGGCGATGCACTGGATTGCCGCGACTCGCGCGGGACTTTCGTCGGCGTCCTCGGCGCTAGCGACCCTGGCGCATCCGTGGGCTCTTGAAAGCACCCGTGTCGAGACCCTGATAGGCGTCCGTGCCTTTGACGACGACTCGATTGCGCCCGGCCTCCTTCGCCTCGTACAAGGACTCGTCGGCCAATTGCACGGCGCCGGCCGGTGTACGGCCGAGCATCGGGATGACAAAGGCGACGCCGACGCTGACCGTCACGTCGGGATTTCCTACCTCCTCGATCGGGCGCAATGGCTCGGCTCGGACCTTGAGGTTTTGCACGGTTTCGCACAGGCGCTGGGCGGTGTCCTGCACGTGCGGAAGCGCGAGATCGTACAGAATCGCGGCAAACTCCTCGCCGCCGTAGCGTGCGGCCAGATCCAACGGCCGCCGCGTGAATTGCTGCAATACCTCCGCCACACGGCGCAGCGCCTCATCGCCGGCCTGGTGCCCGAACCGGTCGTTGTATTCCTTGAAGTGATCGAGATCGATCATCAGCACGGCCATCGATCGCTGATCGCGTAACGCGTGTTGCCAGACTCGGGCCAAGTGATCATCGAATGCGCGGCGGTTCATCAGTCCCGTGAGGCCGTCGCGGGCCACCACCTCGCCGATGAGCCCCGCTTCGAGGAAATTGCGTCGATGCGCGCGCTCGGTATCCCGGCAGACGATGGCGCCCAGGATGCTGGTCACCGTCATGTTGCCGAGCGATTCCAATATAAGTTCGAGTGGCAGTCCGATGAGCACCGCCGCGCAGACGAAGCTGAGGATCGTGACGATCGCCACCAGGACTGCCTGGCGAAACAGCAGTCCGGTGAAGAAGAAGACGGCCACCAAGTTGAGCACCTCGCCGGCCAGATTTCCTCCGGCTCCGTGCCGGCCGCTCAACGAGAACGCGATGAAGGTCGCGATCAGTCCGTTTAATATCGGCATCAGTATGCGCGCGACCCGCAGATAATGGCGCTCGTAGTGCCGACTCCATGCGAGCCATACCAACGTTAGGGTACAGGGCACATGAATCAGTTGGGCCACCGACAGCGGGGAGCCCAACCCGCTGCGTTGCGCCTGCAAGTACGAGAATACGGTCGTCAAGACCGTGGCCCAGGTAAACCACGCGCGCACCCGCAGGCGAGCCCAGCGCAGATGCTCTATTCTGTATTTCGTTTCCAGCGGCTCGGCGAAGCAGAGGTCCGTCACACCTCGGCCGAGTTCAAAGGCATAAGGCGACTTGGGCAAGTCTTCCATCACTCTCCCCACCGTGACCTCGATCGATGCTATCACGACCAACCATCGCGGCCGCCGCGAACGCGAGGTTTCTGGACCTGTTTCACAGTCCCGATCGCCATCGCCGCCGCAACCGGCTTGCCGGAGGCGCAAGCCGTCGAAGAACGAGTTCCGCCGCCAATTTGACGCCAAGACGCGTTCGCGGTTGCCGGCATTGATCGCAAACGCGGGGCGCCGATGCCGCTCGTGACGGCCGGCTTGCCGCGCTTGCCGGCACGCCGATGCCGATCAGGGAGGGTCTGTACGATCCTGCCCAGGCGCCGAGACGCGCGGCGACTGCGGCGATGCAGCATGAGCGGCGGCTTTATGAGCGGCGGCTTTTTAGAACGAGTAGCCCGCGGAGATGACGAGAGCCTGCGGACCGAACTTGATGTGGCTGGTGCGAACCACGCCGGCCGTCTCGGCGCGCAGGTCCGTATCGACCCGCGCCATCGAGTAGGAGGTATACAGATGCCAGCGGGTGGACACATTGAAAGCCATCCCCGCGGTATAGGCGGGACCCACGGAAGCCGTGAGCGACAGTTTCGTGGGTCCGCCGCTCGCCGCGTTGCCTTGAGCGGTGGACTTGCGGTCGTAGAACTGGGTGTAGTTCACGCCCACCCCGATGTAGGGTTGGAACCAGGAGCTCTCGCTCAAGAATTTGTATTCCAGGAAGACGGTGGGCGAAATCCAGCGCGCCGAGGAAATGACCTGGCCGTTGTAGGGCACGGAGCCCAGTGTCGCCGGTCCGCGGCCTTCGACCTTGCTGAGCGGGGGATATCCCAGCGCAACCTCCACTTCGAAGCCCGACCCAAGATGGCGCACATAGCCGATGTACAGCGTTTCCAAGTTGTTCGCCTTGAGGTTGACGCCGGCCGGTACATACGGACCCGACAGATTGTCCGCCTTCGAATGATAGAACACGGTTTCAGAGCCGAGGCGAAAGCTGTTGTTATACGTCGAATCGTCGGCGCAGGCCGGTGCCGCGAGCCATGCGAGCGCGACCGCGGCCATGAGTGCACTGTTCTTGGATTTCATTGGCCTGATCCCCTTAGAATTAGAATCGACTGAAGAACGAGCGGGCGGCGACCGCGCAGAACGGAGCGACGGCGGTGTGATAACCCTGCACCAGCTGCTGTTCGGCCGCGGTGAGGGACAGACCACCGCCCGCCGAGGACATGTAATACAACAGCAGCGCCGCCTGGCTGGTCTGGAATGCGGTCTGAACCGCCGCGAAGGGACCAGAGGGCGTCGCGCTGACGTCCAACACGCTCACCAAGCCCGCCGCGGTCAAGCTGGGCCAAAATGAGGCCATGGTCAGCGTATTGACGCTGAAGAATACGGTCGGATCCTGGTCACCTCCGCAAAGTAATGTGGGCGAACTCGGCGCCCAATTGCCGCCGCGCAAATCATTGGTGTAAAACGCCAGGCGCAAGGTCTGCGTCGGCGGCGTCGCGGCAAGTGGCACCCCCGCGGTGGCCGTCGGTACGGCGCCGTCGCGATCGGCCGCGGCGTCGAGCACATAGCTCACGCGGTAATCATTGGTGATGAGGCTGGGCGAACCGAACCCGAGATCGAACAGCGCGGTATCGGGGTTGGACGGATCGCTGGGTACGGCCAAGGCCGCGATCAGTGCCGAGGACAGCGGCTGGCCGCGATAAGTCGTCGGCGTCGTGCTGTCGAATAACGCGGTTTGCGGCAGGCGGCCGTTGGCGATGAGGGTCGACAGCGGTGTGGTGCTCGGCAGAAGTGTATCGAGGCCGGTGGCATAGGCGGCCGAATAGACGTCGGTGGTGGCCGTGTAGATATCATGGTAGGCGTGCTGATAGCTGGTGATGAGAAGCGGCGCGAATACCGTCGAGCCCAGATTGACGCTGCCCCAGAAAACGGCATCCCCCATGGCTTCCAGTGCATACGGTCCCGACATGGGCGCGGCGGCGGTCACGGTGGCGCCCGCCGCCTGCAGCGCGCGTTGCGTCGCCATGGCCACATAGCCGCCCTCCGAATATCCGGTCACGAACAGCTTGCCGTTGTCAGTGGTGGCCGATGCCATGACCGTGGGAAGCGCGCTGCGGGCGGCCGCGAGGATGTTCATCATCTCGCCCGACTGTTGCGCGGCATTCAGGAACGGATGATAGCCGAGCGTAGAAATGTCGTAGCCGGCATAGTTCGGCGCGACCACGATGTAGCCCTGTGCTGCGAACATGGCCGCCACCAGCGCGCCTTCGGTGTTGTTGGTGTCCGTGATGTCGGCAATGTTCAACGCTCGGTTCGTGTTGGTGCCGTGCGCATACAGAAGGATGGGGCGCGGACCCGTGCAACCCGATCCTCCGGTCGGCACCATCAGGGCACCGGAGGATTCGGTGGACTCGTTGGCCGCTCCGACGGTCCAGAACTTGATGTAGTAGAAGTCGACGCCGCATGCTAGCGTGCCCGTGATCTGCAACAGCTGCGCGCCCGAGGTGCTCGCAGCGAGTTCGGCTTCGAAGGTGGCCGCATCCAACGACGCGATCCGCAGCGGAGGATTGAATGCGAGGGTGCCGGGCGCGGTGGAATTACCGACCTGAGCGGAGGGGGAATTGGATCCGCAGGCCGCCGTCAGGATGGCCGCCAGGACCAGGGCCATGGACTCGAAGAACTTCGTCATGGTATTTCCCCCGTACCGCTCGCATGCTCAAGGGACATCCGCCGCCGAACATCCGGCCGTTTTTATGGTTGCCGGTGCCAGCCCGCCGTGAGCGGATTGTACGCCTCGGGATTCGATGGCATCACCGCCTCACGGCCGAGCCGACATCGTGGGCGGCTGCCTGATAGGCGCGACCCGCCAGCCAGGCGTGGATCTCGCTGACGATGGCGAGGGCGATAGCCTCCGGCGTGACCGCGCCGATGTCGATGCCGACCGGCCCGCGGATGCGGGAGCGCAATTTTTCCGTCACGGCCAACCCGAGTTCTCGGGCGATCCGTTGGCGGCGCGCCGCGGGACCCAGTAGGCCCAGATAGCCGGGCGCGCCGGCTTCGGCCAGCTCCCTCAGATAGGCAATGTCCGAGGGTAGGTGATGACTCATCACCACCGCCGCGTGGCAGGTTTCGAGGGGAACGGTCGAGCGCAGCTCCCGCGCGTCGGCTCTGCGCACCTCGGCGCCGGGGAAGCGCTGTGCCACGGCATGCGCCGGGCGATGATCCACGACGGTCACGCGCCACCCAAGGCGCAGCGCGGTGCCGACCACCGGCTGCGCATCCGCGCCGGCGCCGCAAATGAGCACATGAGGGGGCGGTGCGAGGAATTGGACGAAGCCGCGGGCGCGTCGGCCCTCGAAATGGATTTCTCGCGACACGCTCTCGGCGAGCGCGCGTGCGGCCGCGTCCGCCAGGGCGGGGGGCAAGACGGCGGAGGCGGTATAGGTGCCGAGCGCCAACTCCGTGGATTCGTGCACCATCACCAGCGAGGTGGCGCGACCGGCGCGCGACGCGAGGGCCGCCTCGGCCAATGCGGCCGCAGCGAGGCTATCGGCTCCGGCAGGCTCGAGCAGGATCCGCATGGCGCCTTCGCAGCCGGCGCCGATTCCGAACAGAATATCGTCGGGGCCGCGCATGTCGTAATCGATCGCACGGGCCACGCCGTCCTCGAGAACAGCACCCGCCTGAATCGCCAAGTCCACCTCCAGACAGCCGCCGCTCAGCAAGCCGAAGCAGCGGCCATCCCCCATCACCAGCATGCGGGCGCCGGGCTTGCGGTAGGTCGAACCCGCGGTGGCCACCACGGTCGCCAACACCCGCTCGCTGCCGTCCCGCGGCGCGCAAGCGAGTAGCGATTCCAGGCTCGTATCGAGTCGAGCGCCGTACCTGCCCCTCTGCATGGCACCATTCTCGCAAAGTGCGCCGTGGAACGCGCGGGCGCACGTTGCCAACCGGCCGCGAAGCGGTCAAGATTCGGTCCGATGGCCATCAATCCTGATACTCGCAAGCTCTACCAGCAAGTCGCCAGCGCGATCACGGAGTCCATCACCTCCGGCAAATACAAGCCGGGGGAGCGGCTACCCTCGGAGCGCGATCTAGCCTCCGCTTTCAAGGTGAGCCGGCCCACCATTCGCGAGGCGATGATCGCCCTCGAAATTCGCGGTCTGGCGGAGACGCGGCACGGCTCTGGAATCTATGTGAGCGATCAGCCGCCGGCCCAGGCAGGAGCGGGCGACCTCGATATCGGTGCCTTCGAGTTGACCGAGGCGCGCCGTCTGTTCGAAGGAGAGGCGGCGGCATTGGCGGCCACCACCATCAGCGACGAATGCTTGGCGGAATTGGCGAATATC
Organism: Pseudomonadota bacterium; assembly: GCA_030799355.1. GTDB lineage: Bacteria > Pseudomonadota > Gammaproteobacteria > Steroidobacterales > Steroidobacteraceae > Bog-1198. The sequence goes on along the minus strand of JALYHP010000118.1, from coordinate 42,845 downwards.
GTCACCGAAATGGTCGACGAAAATGCCCGCAACCAGCAAGACTGGACGGCCGACCGGCGATTTCACGTCACGATCGCGCGTGCCACGCGCAATACGGCGATCGCCGCGGTGATCGAGAACCTGCTGGATATGCGGCACAAATCGCCGCTGTGTGTCTATATGTTGGAGCGCGCGCGGCGCGTCGGCGTACAGCCGCGAGTGAGCGAACACCGGCGGATCCTGGTGGCATTGCGTAAGCATGATTCGCGGGCCGCCCGCAACGCCATGCGCGATCACTTGGCGCGGGTCATCGAGGATATATTGACGGCGACGGAACCCGATGCGCGCGGCGATTCGGCACATTCGACCAAGAAGCGCCATGATTATATTCGCCGGCTGGCCATCTGAGGCCGCCTAACCGGACCGCCGTCACCGGCGGTTGAGCGGCAAAGCGGGCAACCATGAATGACCTACGCCCCCGCAGTGCCGGCCCGGTACGACCGAGCGAGCCGCGGCTGCGTAGCGCGGCAGAGCTTCTCGATGCCAACCGCCAGTATTACGACTCCCTGTGGGCGGGCGCGCGCTTGGTCGAACCGCAACGCTTCAATACCTGGCCCCTGGTCCAATCGCTGTTGCCGCAAGGCGGCCGGCAACTCGAGATAGCGCCGGGCTTGCGGCCGCGATTGCCGCTCGACCGTACGCACTTCGTGGATATCAGCGAGCCGGCGCTCGCCAAGCTTGCCGCGCGCGGCGCGTCCGTCGCCGCGAGCCACGTGACCTCGCTGCCGTTCGCGAACGAGAGCTTCGATCTGGTGTGCGCGCTCGATATCGTCGAACACGTGGAGGATGACGATGCAGCTCTCTCGGAAATCTCGCGAGTGACCGGAGAGGGGCGCGTCCTCATGCTATCCGTGCCGCTGCACCCCGCGCGCTGGACGTCATTCGACGATTTCGTCGGGCATCGGCGGCGCTATGAACCGGAACGACTCGGCGCGAAGCTGGCCCAACATCATCTGGTGGTCGAGCGCAGCGCCGTTTTCGGCATGCAGCCGCGTTCGACGCGCGTGCTCGATCTCGGCATGTGGTGGTTGACGCATCGGCGCGAACGCGCGCTGTGGTGGTACAACCGCGCGTTCATGCCGCTGGGTTTGTGGTTTCAAAAGCCGCTCGATTTTCAGCCGGGCATGATGCCCACCGATGGCGTGGATGAGATACTCCTGGTCTGCCGCAAGCGGCGCACGGCGCCGCTCTGACCCAACCGAGGGCACCGCGTATGTCCGAAGCAGGCCGCATGTCGCGCCGTCAGCTGCTCGGCGGCGCTGCCACCCTGTGTTCCGCGATGCTGGCAAAGCCGTCGGCGGCGCGGTCGCTGCTGGCGGCGGTGGGCGCGCCGCCCGGCGTGCGCTCGGCGACCGTGCAAGCCGGCCGCGGCCCGCTCATCACGCAGCTCGTGGCGCCGGGCATCCACATGCGCCGCGGTGTCGACGAAGATGCGAGCGCCGCCAACGGCGATGCCATCGCCAATATCGGGTTCATCGTGGGCCGCCACGCCGTAGCGGTGCTCGACCCCGGCGGCAGCCTCGATGACGGAGCGCGCCTGCGCGCACGAATCCGCGAAGTGACCCGCTTACCGATCCGCTACGTCTTGATGTCGCACGTGCACCCGGACCATATCTTCGGAGCGGGTGCATTCGCGCAAGATGCGCCACAATTCGTGGGCCATGCCCGCCTGCCGAATGCCCTGGCGCAACGCGGCGAGTACTATCGGACGGGACTGGACGGCATCCTCGGCAAGGGCAAATCAGGACCGCTGGTGATGCCGACTCGCGTGGTCGCGGATCGGGATCGGATCGAGCTCGGCGATCGCATGCTGTTGCTCACGGCGCATGACGTGGGCCATTCCAATTGCGATCTCAGCGTGTTCGATCCTGCCAGTGCCACGTTGCTGCCGGCGGATCTACTGTTCGTCGAGCGAGTCCCGTCGCTCGATGGCCGGTTGCGAGGCTGGCAGCGGGAATTGAGTGCGCTGCAGCGTGTCGCGGCCCGGCGTGCGGTACCTGGCCATGGCCCGGTGAGCGTAGACTGGCCGGCGGGGGCCCGGGATCTCGATCGTTACCTTGCCGTCTTGCTGCGGGAGACGCGGGCCGCCGTGAAGCAGGGGATGGACATCGGTACGGCCGTCGCGACGGTCGGTCGCTCCGAACGCGGCAAATGGACGTTATTCGACGACTATCATGGCCACAACGTCACTCAGGCGTTCAAGGAGGTCGAATGGGAATGATGCATGGGCCCTGCTTGGCCGCGCTGATTGCGGGCTGGGGGCTGGTCCCGGCGCACGCCGCGCCGCCGGACGATGAAGAGGCCGGGCGGGCGGCCCGCTGGACGGAGCTGCAGCACGCCTTGTTCGCCGGTCGACCCATCGCGGACGGCAGCGGCTGGATGACGCTCGAAGCGCCGACGCGCGCACTCGACGCCGCCTTGGTGCCGGTCGCGCTGACCATCACCGGTGACAAACCGATCAAGGGCATCTATCTCATCATCGACAACAATCCCGGACCACTGGCGGGCCATTTCATCTTTGGACCGCGGGGAGATCCGCATTCGCTCAAGCTGCGCGTGCGGGTCAATGCGTATACCTACCTGCATGCCGTCGCCGAGACGCGCGACGGCCAGCTCTATGCGGCTAAGAGGTTCGTCAAGGCGGCGGGCGGCTGTTCGGCGCCGGCGGGGGGCGACGAAGCGCAGGCCATGCAGGATCTCGGCCATATCAAGGTCAGGCTGCTGCGGCCCTTCGTGGCGGGGAAGCCGATGGAGGCGCAGCTGATGATCCGTCATCCGAATTTCAACGGCATGCAGATGAACCAGATCACGCGCCTGGTCACTCCCGCAATGTTCATTCGCACCATCGACGTGACCTATGAGGGCGCACCGGTGCTGCACCTGGACTCCGACATCTCTTTGAGTTCCGATCCGGTGATCGATTTCGGTTTCATACCGCCGCACGAGGGCAAGTTGAAAGTGCTGGTGCGCGATACCAAAGATGCGACGTTTGGTCAAAGCTTCGAGGTGCCGATGCCGTCGGGGTGAGCGTCCGCGCGCTATCCATCGCGGCCGGACGGCGCAGCCTGGCCATCGCGCGCCGTGCAGTCGGCAAGGCGCTGTTCTGCACTGTCCTGGCAGCCGCGCAATCGGCCGCTGCGCAGGGCGGCGACAGGGCAGCGAAGGCCGCCGCCGATCACACCGCGCCGCGTGCCGCGGAACCCGACGGATACTGGACAGGCGACGTGGATGCGCCGACACCGGCCACTCTTTGCGGCGGCCGCGTGATTCATGCCGGCGCCCTTGCGGCGCTGCTGCGGCACGGCCGGGCGGTGATCGTCGATGTGTCCAACGCGCCGCGCGCGCCGCCCGGTCTGGCTCCCGGCGCGCCTTGGATGCCGCTGCCGCATCGCGCGATACCGGGCGCCGTGTGGATCCCTGGCGTCGGCGCCGGCAATCCAGCGCCCGGCATCGAGGATTTCTTTCGCGACCGGCTGGCCGAGGCGACGGCGGGCGATCCCGATCGGCCGCTGGTGATCTATTGTCATGACCGCTGTTGGCTGAGCTGGAATGCCGCGAAGCGGGCCATCGGCTACGGGTATCGCCGCACGTACTGGTTCCCGGAGGGAATCGAGGGCTGGATCGCCTCCGGGCGGCCGACCGCAACGGTCGAGCCACGGGAGCCCGCGGCAGCGGTGCCCGAGTCGAAGGTACCGCGGCTGGCGATTCTCGATATCGAATTGACAGGGGATTTGGGCGGGCCGGAACTGGCCGCGGAACACGCGGCGCGGCAACAGCGAGAAAGCGATCGGCTGCGCCAGGATCTGCAGCGGACCGGAAGGTACCGAATCGCCGATATTGCCGCCGCCGCAGGCACCATCGATAGATTGAAATCTCAACAAGCTCATTTGTATGAGTGCAACGGCTGCGACCTCGAGGTGGGACGGGAGCTGGGTGCCGATCTGGTGCTCGTGGCCTGGGTGTATCGGGTGAGCGGCCTCATCTTGACGCTCACCTACGAGATCCATGACGTCAACACCGCGCGGATCGTGGCGCGAAAATCCTTCGACTTCCGCGGCGACAACGATTCGGCGTGGACTCACGCGATCGATTTCATGACGCGCGATTTGCTGTCCGACGACCAGAAGTAAGCGAATGGCCACCATCGGCCGCCGCGGCGTACTCGGGTGGGCTCGTAACCCGTCAGTGTCGCGTCACGACCACGACATCGCCGTCGCGGCGCGTGACCGTCGTGGCCACATCGTTGCCAGTGCGGTGCAGCAGCAGGTCCACCGATCCGCCGCTCACGCGCAAATTGCGCAGATGCACATGGTCCAGGAACTGCGGCAGCACCGGGCGGTACAAGGCCACCTCGCGGCTCCCATCGAAAAGCTCGAGCCCAAGCGTCGCCTGCAGCAGGCACAGCGTGGTGGCGCTCGCCCATGCCTGCGGTGCGCAGGCCACCGGATATTGAGTGGGTGCATTGCGTTCGCGCCGCACGAAGCCGCAGAACAGTTCGGGCAGACGCCGCAGATCCATATAGGCAGCGGCGTCGAACAACGCGCTGAAAATCTGCGAGGTCGCCTTTTTATGGCCATAGCGGGCCATGCCCATCGCGATCAGCGCGTTGTCGTGCGGCCAGACCGAGCCGTTGTGGTACGACATCGGGTTATAACGTGCCTCCGACAGGGACAGGGTGCGTATGCCCCAGCCGCTGAAAATGGACGGTGAGAGCAAGGTTTGGGTGACGCGCCGCGCCCGCTCCGCAGAGGCAATGCCCGTGAGCAGTACCTGACCGGTATTCGACGCGACGACGCGGCAGGGCTGTTTATCGCCGTCGAGAGCGAGCGCGTAAACCGACAGCTCCTCGCACCAGAACTTGTCCTCGAATTGGCGCCGCAGAGTCACCGCTTGCGCCTGCAGCGCGGCCGCCCGCGCATGCTGGCCCAATGCGCCGGCCAGCAGGGCCCCATGTCTTTTCGCGCCGTACACGTAGGCCTGCACTTCGCACAGCGCGATCGGTCCTTCGGCGCGGCGACCGTCGCTGTGGAAGACCGCATCGTGGGAATCCTTCCAGCCCTGATTGGCGAGTCCCTCTTGGGTTTGTCGGTAGTATTCCACGAAGCCATCGCCGTCGCGGTCCCCGTAGGTGTCGATCCAGTGCAAAGCGGCTTCGGCGTTCGGCCACAGTGAGCGAACCGTCTCCAGGTCTCCGGTACGGATGAAATATTCACCGAGCAGCAGAACGAACAAGGGCGTGGCATCGACGCTGCCATAGTAGCGCGCGAACGGAACCTCGCGCAGGTTCGCCATCTCGCCGTGCCGCATCTCGTGCAAGATCTTTCCCGGCTCCGCATCGCGTTCCGGTTCGCTTGTCGTGGCCTGGGTCGCCGCCAGGAAACCGAGCACTCCGCGCGCGATGCTGGGATCCATCCACAGCATCATCAGGGCGGTAAGGATGCCGTCGCGGCCGAAGGGGGTGCTGAACCAGGGCGTGCCGGCGTACGGATACTGACCGTGCGGCGTTTCGGTGATGAGCATGTACAAATCGGACACGGAGCGGCGCACGATTTCATTGAATACCGAATTGGAGCTATCGACGCTCGCGGCGCGAGCGCTCGACTCGCGCAGTGCGTGACGCGACGCGCGCATGGCGCGATAGAAGCTTCGGCCGGTCCAGGGGTCGTCCTGCGGGACGCCGTAGCGAACGAAGATGCGCCGCGTTTGGTTCGGCTCGAGCCACAGCTCGTAGGCGGCGCGGCCCGTGGTCAGGGTGTTCGGTGCCGGCTCGAACGCCAGCCGCGTCGCGCGTTCGATCTGGTCCAGTCCCCGGTAGCTGAGGATCACGCCTCGATCGCTCTGCAGTTCGGCGGACGATGCACCGCGGGCGGCGCGGCGTTCGCCGCGCACTTCGAACAGGTCGGCAAAGTCGGACGCAAACCGAAACGTCAGGCGCACGTGCAGGCGGGCGTCGCTGAAATTCCGCACCAACAAGCGTTCGTAACAATTGGCATTCCAGATGAATTTGATACGGTTCAAATGGATCTGTTCGCGGCGCAGGGCAATACGGTCGCCAATGAGCAGATCCGGATTGCTGAGGTCGGCGCTGAACACCGCATTGTCATCCTGCGTCATCGAACTCAACAGCAGCGGCCGAGCTTCCTCGAGCAGCAATTGGAATTGCGAGAGGATGCGCGTGTCGCGATAGTACAGTCCTTCCGAGTTGCCCGGTTCGCCGCCGACGTCGCCGCGTTGATCGAACACGGTGAAGGCATCGTCGTGCTTCAACGTGCGGGTGCGCCGTTCCTGCAGCGTGGCGCTGACCGCAATGGCGTATTGCGGCGCCGGAACGTCATCGACCGAGCGTGCGGTGGTGGAGTCGGTAATCAACTGGATGTGCTCACGCATGCCCCGTGCCGGTGCTTGTTTGTAAAATTTGCATCATTGCCCGCGCTCGCGGACTCACGCATTCTCTAATACTCGGATACCCTATTGAACTTTCGGTTCCACATCAACCGTCGAGCGCGCGGGAACGGAGCGACTTCTATCAACCGGCACGGGCAGACATGAAAATTGCGCAGGTGGCCCCGCTGATCGAGGCCGTGCCGCCGAAACTCTATGGCGGCACCGAACGGGTAGTGGCTTATCTGACGGATGCATTGGTCGAACTAGGGCATGATGTGACGCTGTTCGCCTCCGGCGACAGCATCACCAAGGCGAAGCTGGCTGCCATATGGCCGCGCGCATTGCGGCTCGATCCCGGCGTCAAAGATCATTTCGCGCCCATCGTCATGCAACTCGAGATCCTGGCGCGCCGCGCTCATGAGTTCGACGTCATTCATGCTCATTTGGACTATTTCGCGTATCCGGTGCTGCGTCGTCTCGGCGTGCCCTCGGTCACCACCTTGCACGGCCGGCTCGATCTGCCGGAGCTGCCGCCCCTCTATGGTCTTTATGGCGACATCTCCGTGGTGTCCATTTCTAACTCGCAGCGGGCGGCGCTGCCGCAGGCCAATTACGTGGCCACGGTTCTGCACGGACTGCCGCGCGATACCCTTCGACAGGGCCCCGGGGCGGGCGGCTATCTCGCCTTCCTGGGGCGCCTCTCGCCGGAGAAAGCGCCGGACGCGGCGATCCGGATCGCGGCGCAGGCGGGAATGCCCCTCAAGGTGGCCGCCAAAATAGACCGAGCTGACCAGGACTATTACGAAACCACTGTGCGGCCGCTGTTGTCGCGGGGCGAGATCGAATTCGTCGGCGAGATCGCTGAGCATCAGAAGGCGGAGTTTCTCGGCAATGCCGCGGCGCTGCTGTTTCCCATTGCTTGGTGCGAGCCGTTCGGGCTGGTGATGATCGAGGCCATGGCCTGTGGAACCCCGGTCATAGCATTCAACTGCGGTTCGGTTCCCGAAATTTTACAGGATGGACTGACCGGGTTCATCGTGGAGAACGAGCAACAAGCCATCGAAGCGGTGGCGCAGCTCGGCACCCTCGACCGCGGCCGGATTCGGGCTGAATTCGAGCGCCGCTTCACGGCGCAGCACATGGCACGGAACTATCTGGAATTGTATTCGCGGTTGGCGAAAACCCGGCGCGCCGACGCGGGACTTTGCTCGGATCGCTGTTAACATGGCGTCATGTCGCAGACCGATGAAAACGTGGTACCGGCTGCCGCCGGCACGCACAGCGTCGGGCTGGCGTTTGCCGAGGGTTACACCCGGTTACCGCCGCATTTCTACACGTGCATCCAGCCGAGCCGGGTCGCCGAGCCACGCCTAGTCAAGTTCAACCTGGCGCTCGCGGCCGAAATCGGGCTCGATGTCCGCGGCCTCGAGCCGGCCACGCTGGTGGCAATTTTCTCCGGCAACACGGTGGTGTCCGGCTCCCGCCCCATCGCCATGGTCTACGCCGGGCATCAATTCGGGCACTTCGTACCGCAGCTCGGCGACGGGCGCGCCATTCTGCTCGGGGAAGTGCGCGATCGATTCGGTCGGCACCGTGATATCCAACTCAAGGGCTCGGGCCGCACTTCGTATTCGCGAGGCGGGGACGGGCGCGCCGCCCTGGGACCGGTATTGAGGGAATATTTGGTGAGCGAAGCCATGCATGCGTTGGGGATTCCCGCGACCCGCGCGCTCGCGGCCGTTACCACCGGCGAGATGGTTTTCCGGGACGGGGGGCCGGTGCCCGGGGCCATCTTGACACGCGTTGCGGCTAGCCATGTGCGGGTGGGTACATTTCAATACTTTGCCGCGCGCGGCGATGTCGATGCGATCCAGCGGCTCGCGGACTACGTGATCGAGCGTCACTACCCGGACCTTGCATCGGCCTCGAATCCCTACCTGGAGTTGCTGCGGCTCGTGACGCAACGCCAAGCGCGACTGGTGGCCGGATGGATGAATGTGGGGTTCATCCATGGAGTCATGAATACCGATAACATGGCCGTTTCCGGTGAGACCATCGACTTTGGCCCATGCGCGTTCATGGATGCCTATGATGCCGCGGCCGTGTTCAGCTCCATCGACACGCGGGGGCGCTATGCCTACGCGAATCAGCCGGCCGCGGCGCAATGGAACTTGGCGCGCTTCGCCGAGACCCTGTTGGCGCTGATCGATCCGCAGAGCGATCGCGCCATCGAGCTTGCCACCGCGGTGGTCGGCGATTTCTCCGGCGAATTCGACCGACATTGGCTTGACGGTATGCGCAAGAAGTTGGGCCTTTTCACCCCCGAGGGCGGCGACCTGGCCTTGAGTCGGGCATTGCTCGATATCATGCAACACGCCGCCGCCGACTTTACGCTGACATTCCGCCGGCTGTGCGCCGCCGCCGAGAGCGAGGCCGGGGATGCGGCGAGCGAGGCGTCATTTGCCGAGCCGGCGCCCTTTCGCGAGTGGCGACGGGGGTGGCGCTCGCGCCTGGCCCGCGAACCTCGGCCGGCCGGCGAGCGTATGGCCCTCATGCGGTCGGTCAATCCGGCGGTCATTCCGCGCAATCATCGAATCGAAGCCGTCATCGTTGCCGCCGTGGAACGTGGCGATACCGCGCCCTTCGAAGCACTCTGCGAGGTGCTCGCCCGGCCGTATGATGAGGCCGCGGCAACGAGGGGCTATGCCGATCCGCCGCGGCCCGAGGAGCGGGTGCTGCACACTTTTTGCGGTACGTGAATCAACGCTATGAACGACGAGTCCCTGGAGCAGATCCAGACCAAAATCGCGTTTCTCGAACGCGCCAACGCCGATTTGAGCGACGTGGTGTTCCGCCAGCAACAGGAAATCCGAGCCCTCGGCGCGCGCATCAAAGAGGTATCCGAACGCCTCGAGACGGCTCAATCCGAAGAGCGCCAGCGGCCGCCCGATGATGAACGGCCGCCTCATTACTGATGAGGTCACCACGCCCGAGACGGCTGCGGCCGGTGGCGCACACGCGAGGGACGGACGGAGATGACACGGCGTGCACTGCGCGAGGGCGGGTGAGACGGCTGCGGCCGGTGGCGCATACGCGAGGGCGGGCGGAGATGCCATGGCGCGCACTGAGCGTGCGCAGGTGAGACGGCTGGGGCCGGTGGCGCACATGCGAGCGCGGGCGGAGATGACACGGCGTGCACTGAGCGTGCGCGGCATGGAGGGCTTAACTTGGCGGATGTGCTCGATTGGATCAATGACGCGGCGCTGAATCAGCCGCATCGCCCGTTCCTGCGGGGGCCGGAGCTGACCTACGGGATGCTGCGTAGCGAGGCCGCCCGTTTTGCCGGCGCCTTGGCGGCGCGGGGCGTGATGCCCGGTGATCGCGTGGCGATCCAAGTGGATAAGTCGGTGGACGCAGTGCTGCTGTACGTTGCCTGCCTGAGCATGGGCGCCGTATACGTGCCGATCAACGTCGCGAACACGGCCCATGAAGTCGATTATTTCCTGCGTGACGCTCGACCGCGACTCGCGGTAGTGCGGCCGCCGGATCGGGCGTTGCTCGAACCCCTTGCGACTCGAGCCGGGGTGGAGCAGGTGGAAACGCTCGCAGCGGATGGCGGGGGTTCGCTGCGCGAACTGGTGCGCCAACGCGGTTCGTCAGCCGGAACGTTTCGGGCGCTCGGGCCGAATGCTCTGGCCGCCATCGTCTATACCTCCGGCACCACCGGCCGGTCGAAAGGGGCCATGCTCACCCGCGCCAATGTTGCCTCGAATGCCGAGACCCTCGCTGCGGCATGGCGCTTCACGGCGGACGATATCTTGCTGCACGCGTTGCCGCTGTTCCATGTGCATGGTTTGTTCGCGGCGATCAATACCGTGCTGGCCTCCGCGTCGAGCCTGGTGTTGCTGCCGAAGTTCGACGTGACGGCGGTACTGGCCCGATTACCCGAGGTCACGGTGTACATGGGGGTGCCGACGCATTATGCGCGGCTTCTGCAGGAACCCGCTCTCGGTCCCGGCGTGACCGCCGCGATGCGCTTGTTCGTGTCCGGATCGGCGCCGCTGCTGGCCGAGACCCATCGAGAGTTCCTGCGGCGGACCGGGCATACGATTCTCGAACGCTACGGCATGACCGAGACCTTGATGAACACGTCGAACCCTTACGAGGGGGTGCGGGTGCCAGGATCGGTCGGACTGCCGCTGCCCGGTGTCGCGATCCGAGTGGCCGGCGCCGCGGTCGAGGCTATTTCGTCCGCGGAAGAGACGGGACCCCTGGCGCGCAAACCGCCCGCATCGGCGGCGATCGGCACCCTGGAGGTGAAAGGACCCAATGTGTTCGCGGGCTATTGGGGTGATGCCGAGAAGACACGCGCTGAATTCACCGCGGACGGTTGGTTCAAGACGGGGGATTTGGGGCGCATCGATGGCGATGGTTTCGTGTACATCGTCGGCCGCGCCAAGGACCTCGTCATCAGCGGCGGCTACAACGTCTACCCGAAGGAAGTGGAAATGGAGCTGGACGCATTGGCGGGCGTCGCGGAAAGCGCCGTATTCGGTGTGCCTCATCCGGATTTCGGCGAAGGCGTCACCGCGGCGGTGGTGAGCGTGCCGGGCAGCGCCCTGTCGGAGAGCGAAATCCTCGGTGCGGTCAAGGCGCGCTTGGCCGGCTACAAGGTGCCCAAGCGAATCATCTTCGTCGATGAATTACCGCGCAATGCCATGGGCAAGGTGCAGAAGGCCGTGCTGCGCGCGACCCATGCGACGTTGTATCGCAAAGACCAGCAGAGCGGCCGCTGAAGCCGTTCGCCTTTCCCTACACGCCGCGCGGCTGGGATGCTCCCGCCCGCGCGATGAAAGCCGCAGCCAACACGGCAGCCAACATCGAAGCCACAGCGCAGAACATCGCAGCCAACTCAGCAGCCAACACCGCAGAACATCGCAGCCGTCTCGCCGTTTGCTCTTGCCGCGTCAGATTCGTCCTTCACGCATCCGCTCCTTACCGTACGGGCGGGCGGGACTGAAGTACAGCGTATTCGTATAGACTCGTAGCGGCGATAATCTCACGCAAGCGTTGCTTTGTTTGTGTGCCAACCCTGCGTGAGCCGCACGCCTCGCGGACGCGGCGAGGAGGGACGCCGCATGCGAAAGTGAAGCGAAGCGGAATCGGTGCGGATTAACTATAGAATTATTTATAGTAGGACAAGCCATGGCGCGATTGATCGTCGTTTCCAATCGAATCGCGGTGCCCGACCAGAACACGCCGGCCGGCGGCTTGGCGGTCGGCGTTCTCGCTGCGCTGCGCGGGCCCGATGGCGGCGTGTGGTTTGGATGGAGCGGCAAGACTCGGGAATCCCCCGGTACCGAGCCCGAGGCTCGAGAGAAGGAGGGTATCCGATACGTCACCATCGATCTACCGAGCGCCAGCTTCGACAAGTATTACAACGGCTTCTGCAACGGCTCGCTATGGCCGCTGCACCACTATTTCCCCGGCACGTTCCGCTACGATGCCTCGGAGTTCGAGGCGTACATGGCGGTCAACCGTCATTTCGCTGATGCGCTCGCAAGAGTGATCGAGGAAGGCGATGTCATCTGGGTGCACGATTATCAACTGATCCCGTTGGGCGCCTTACTGCGGCAGGCCGGCATCAAAGCCCGCATCGGGTTCTTTCTGCACATCCCCTACCCGAATATCGCGGTTCTGCGGCTGCTGCCCAACTACGCGGAGCTGGTACGCGATATGTGCCAATATGATTTGGTGGGTTTCCAAACGTCCGAAGATCTGGACGGATTCCAGTCGGCGGTCAGGGCGGTGTTCAATGAGGACGTCAAAAGCGACGGCGATCACCTGCTGCTGAACGGCCGGCGGATCGGCCTCGGGGTGTTTCCGATCGGGGTGGACGTCGAAGTGATTGCGCGGCAGGCCGAGGACGCGGTGCGGGAGGACGATCAGGTCAAGCGGCTGGTGCATGGCCTGTTGGGGCGCAAGCTGTTGCTGGGGGTCGATCGGCTGGATTACAGCAAGGGGCTGATCGAGCGCTTCACCTCCTATCAGGCGCTGCTGGAATCGGCCCCGGATCTTCAAGGCCACATCACATTCATCCAGATTGCACCCTTGAGCAGGATCAACGTGGCGGCGTATGGCGACATCCGCGACAAACTGGAACAGTCCGCCGGGCACATCAACGGGCAATTTTCGGATCCCGACTGGACCCCCATCCGCTATTTGAACAAGGATTTCTCCCACCAGACGCTGAGCGGCTTTCTTCGCGTCGCCAACGTGGCCGTGGTCACTCCGGTGCGCGACGGCATGAATCTGGTGGCGAAGGAATTCGTGGCGGCGCAGGACGCGGAGGACCCGGGCGCACTGGTTCTATCGAGCCTCGCCGGCGCAGCCCAGGAGCTGGAGGGGGCTTTGCTGGTGAACCCGTATGACAAATTCGCGGTCGCGCGTGCGCTGCAGCAAGCGCTGGCGATGCCGCTTGCAGAACGGCGCTCGCGCCATGAAACCATGCTGGCCGCACTGCGCGTCAACTCCATCGCCCGTTGGCACGAGTCATTCCTTTCGCGCCTAACCTCGTAGAGGATACAAGGAATTCAAGTTATGCGCACGGCTGCCGACGTTACCTCATGGGCGCTGCGTATTGGCACAGCGCGGGATTCACACCTGCGGGTAACTTGGTGTCACGGTGACCATTCTATTCCCCAGCAAAAAAATCGCATTGCGCTGGAATGGCGCGCTCCAGGCAAGGCTTCGACGTGCGCCGCTCGAGAATTTCCTGCGCACTCGTGGGCAGAAGTGCGCGCTTACGGGGCCTAGCCAGATCACCGACAACCTGGCGAGCGCCACTATTTTTCTCGTCGACAAGGGGCTGACGGCGTTCAACACGGATGTGGGACCGTTTCCCGCGGCCCGCCACGCGGTGGTGGGTCAAGTGGCGTGCGCCGTGAGCCGCGGATTGGCTACGTTGATCGTCGAGCCGAGTTGCTGGCGAATAGCCGGTTTGGTGGGAACGGCTCGACTGCTCGCGCCATTCACGGGTCTGGAGGCGGCGGCTCATCTGGCGGCGGCGGCGGCACGCGATTATGGTCGCACCCTCGGTACCTGCGCGCAGGATATCCAACTTCTGCAAGTCAGCCATGCCGCTTCCTCTGCCGTGGAAAGCAACGACGCGGCCCTCGCGACCCGCGCGCTAAAGGCCATCGTGCAGTGCCTCGCGTCGATGCCGTGCGCACCCGTAGACGGCAACCATGCCGCGGCGGTTTCCGTTCCTCGATGGGGCCCTGGGTCTGCCCCGGGCAGCGCATCGGTTTCCAGCGCCCCTGCGCCCTGACTCCGCCTCCCCGGCGCGTGCGACCAATCCTATGTAGGACTCCGCCACGGGAGCCAGGCGGCGAAATCCGATAGTGGTGCGCGGCGAGGGATTGCCCGCGACGGGCTATAATCGTGTTTTTCGCACGGGCGTAGAGCCCATGGCCCCGCGGCTCCGTGCGCTTTGATTCGGGGCTGCGAATTTCGGAGGAAATGCGATCCGATACGGGTTCGTTTCACAGCGAGCTGGGCTGCGCCGGTATCACCGATGTCTTGAATGCAACGCGCAGTAATCGCGAACCACGAATAACCGGAGCCGGATCGGATGGACCATAAGAGCCGTTGCCGTCTGTTGGAACTCGCGCTGGCGGCCGTCGTGGATGCGGTCATAGGCACCGACGCCAAAGGCGAGATTTCTTATCTCAATACGGCCGCCGAGTCCATGACGGGCTGGCGAGCGGGCAAGGCGCTCGGCAAACCCTTGGCCGCGGTATTTTCCGTGATCGATGAGGTAACGGGAAAGCGCATCACACCCGCCGACGAATCCGCTCCGCCGGCCGACACGGCCGCCGGCCACGCAACATTGCTCAGCAGCACGGGGCTGCAAGTGGAAATCGAGTACAGCGCCATACCCATACGCGGCGACTCAGCGCGTCTCGGTACCGTGGTCGTGTTTCGCGCCCGTCGCCATGCCGCGGAAATTGCTTTGCAGACCAGCAATGAGTCGCTGCTGGCCAACGCCGACGCGTTGTTCGAGGAAAAGGAGCGGGCCCAAGTGACACTCGCTTCGATCGGCGATGCCGTCATCAGCGCGAACTTCAGCGGGCGCGTCCACTATTTGAATATCGTGGCCGAAACCATGACCGGTTGGATCCAGGCCGATGCGTCGGGCAATGAGGTCGACCATATCTTCAGGCTCGTCGATGCGGCGACACGGGACATGATCCCATGTCCCACCTCGCGTGCGATCATAGAAAACCGCAGGGTCTCTCTGGAGGCCGCCTGCGTGCTCATCCGGCGCGACGGCACCGAAATCGCGGTGGAAGTATCGGCCGCGCCCATTCACGACAGGAATGGCGGGGTGATCGGCGCCGTGATGGTGGCCCATGATGTGACGGCGGCGCGCGAGTTGTCGAGCAAGCTGGCTCGGCTCGCACTGCACGACAGCCTGACGGATCTGCCCAATAGAGCGTTGTTCAGCGACCGTCTGGCGCAAGCCATGACCAACGCAAGGGATAATGGGGGCTATGCGGCGCTGCTGTACGTGGATTTGGACCGCTTCAAGCACATCAACGATTCGTTGGGGCACGCCACCGGGGATAAATTATTGCAGACGGTAGCGCGCAGGCTGCTCGGCTGCGTGCGCAGCAGCGATACCGTGAGCCGGCAGGGCGGGGACGAATTCGTCGTGCTGCTCGCCGACATCGTACGGATCAAGGATGCCGTGGCCTGCGCGGAGAAGATGCTGGCGGCGCTGGATGCGCCCTACCGGATCGGCGACCATGAGCTCAAGCTCACCGCCAGCATCGGCGTCGCCATATTTCCCGATGACGCAGCCGACGGCGATGCACTGCTGCGATGCGCCGACGACGCCATGTACCAGGCCAAGTACCAGGGACGCAATAACTACAAACTATTCACGGATCGAATCGAGGTTGACGCGAGCGAATGAGGCCGCGCGACCCGCGCGTAAGATGCGCCTTACAGCAAATACGCCATACCGGCTATAAACACCCTCCCCGGGATTGGCCATACTTTCGCCCAGATCTAGGCGCTGAATAACATTAACTTGAAGGAGCCGTATCATGGGTCGTGGAATTCTACTGTGGATGCTCGGTGTACCTCTTCCGGTAATCTTGCTGCTCGCCATGTGTTCTCACCGCTGAGCCGAGGGCACCATGGCATACGCATTCGAAACGCGTGCTGAGGGTTCCCGTGACGGAGCACGGGCCGATATGGATTCGGCGGACTTGCCTCGGTCCAACATTGCCGTGTCTTGGCCGGCCATCATCGCGGGTGCGTTCGCGGCGTGCGGTGTTTCGCTCGTGCTCGCTGCGCTAGGCTCCGGGCTGGGGTTGGCATCCGTTTCGCCGTGGGCGAATCGAGGGGTCTCGGCGACCACGTTCACCGTCGCCGCGGCGATCTGGCTGCTGGTGACGCAATGGGTCTCGGCAGGCATGGGAGGTTACATCGCGGGAAGGTTGCGTGTCCGATGGGCCGGAACCCACGTTCACGAGGTGTTTTTTCGCGATACCGCGCACGGGCTCATTACCTGGGCCGTGGCCACGGTGTTGGTCGCCGTGTCGGTGAGCACCTCGATCGCATCGCTGGTGGGCGGCGGCGTCCGCACCGCCGCGGATGCGGGAGCCCAGGGCGCGGCAGCGGCCGTATCCTCCGCGGCGGCCTCCGACGCCGTGCCGCTCGGCACGGACTATGGGATCGACAAATTGTTCAGATCGACCGGGGAAGCGCCGCGTGCCGGCGGAAGCGACCCGCGCGTGGAGGTGGCCCATATCGCCGCGAATGCGATAGCGACCGGAAGCGTTGCCGATACCGATCGCGCGTATCTCGCCACATTGGTCGCCGAACGAACCGGCGTACCGCAGCCGGAGGCGCAGCGGCGCGTGGACGACTTCGCGGCGACGCTGATGGAGGCCCAAGCCAAGGTGAAAGCGGCGGCCGATGAAGCGAGGAAGGCTGCCGCAACGGCGTCGATCTATCTCGCACTGTCCTTGTTGGTCGGTGCGTTCATAGCGTGCGTCGCAGCTGCGCTCGGCGGGCGACTGCGCGACGCGCACGCCTGACGCGCACGCGTGAGGTGAGCAGCCTGAGTTGCGGATGATAAGTCGGCGCCCACGCCCGGTCGATGCCACTGGCGGGCTGGGCGCCGCTGAGCTCCCTCGGGTTGCCCTTGGTTTGAGGCCACCCTTGGAGCCGCGCGTCTCGGGGCGCTAGTCCGATCCGGGCCCCCTTCTCGAATACGGCGGTGGCGGCCGGCCAACCGTCTGCGGCTACGCGGCTACGCTCTTACGGCTTAGGTCACCGGCCGTAGCGGCACCGCTGCGTCTTTCGGCGGCTTATCGCCCCACTATCCCTACCCTCAGCCCCCACCACCGCGGTCTGCCCCCCCCGGCGTTGTTTGCCGTGAGCAGTTTGAGGTCAGTCATGTCTTGGCTCGCTGCCCGTGCTCCATCCGCCCGTCCTGCCGACGCATTTTTGCAATTCTTGCCGATAGGTGAGGGTTTTGGCGGTCCGATGTCGCTTTAATTAAGTGGGAGGAAATGGATTCGCCCAAGGGGTTTGTCATCCAGCCACACCGAGGAAAAAATATGTCTGCCAGCCATGCGTGGTATACCCCGGAGGCGCAGTCCGCCGTTCCGGGCGGCAAGCGCGGCCGGCGTCGCGTGCTGATCATCGATAATCATCCCATCGTCCGCGCGGGCTTGCGTCGGATCATCGAAAATGAAGATGATTTGTCGGTCTGTGCCGAGGCGGACAACGCGAGAGACGCACGCACCGCCATCAAGGAGCGCAACCCCGATGTCATCATCGCCGACATCGGTCTCAATCAGGGTGATGGGATCGAACTGGTACGGGACGTACGAGCTCACTATTCCCGCCTACCGATACTGGTACTTTCCGTACATGACGAAGCCATTTACGCCGAACGCATGCTCTCCGTCGGCGCCAATGGTTATCTCATGAAGCATGCGACCGGCGATGAGATATTGCACTCGCTACGGCGTGTGCTCAACGGCGAAATTTGCGTTTCGGAGGACGTGGGCTCCAATATGATCCGCAAGTCTGCGGCGCATGGCTACATATCGTCCAACCCGATCGACCGATTGAGCAATCGTGAATTGCAAATTTTACATTTGATCGGCAAGGGGATGAGCACTCGGGAAACCGCGCAGTCCCTCAACTTGAGCGTCAAGACCGTCGAGTCGCATCGCCAGCGCATCAAGACCAAGCTCAATCTTCGGACCGGTACTCAGCTCGTGCAGTACGCCATCAACTGGTTCAATCGGCGGGTGGGCGGGAGCGGCATCTACCCCACCCAGGGGGTGCACGCGGTGGGCGGCGCCGCGGTGCTAGAAGAGCGGCATCTGGCGGCCGAGAATGGCCGTCTCGACATTCAATAAGGGCAGTCCCTTCGCGAGACACGCGTAAATGCGCGCGCGCTCCGCGAGTCTCGCATCGGCGGTGGTCTCGACCCAGGCGCAGACGACCATGGTCGGCAACCGACGTCCGTCGCGGTAAAGCTCCCTAATCCAATCATAGAGCGGCCGTAGTTTCGGTGGTCTCACCCACCAGGGCATCTCGTCGGGCATCCATAAGTTCGCGGTCGTCAGATGCTGCACGAAGCGGCGCCGCGGATGCGAAGTCTGTCCGACGTAGCGCACCTGCCGGATATCGCGCGGATCCGACAAAAAGTAGATCGCGGTACCCCGAGGTGAAACGCGCGACTCATCGTACAACTGCACACCGACGTGGGTACGAATGTGGGCAGCCACCGCCGACTTACCGAAGTTGGCTGTCCTTGCTTCCACGCCGGTTATATCCACTGAAGCGCGCAACGTCGCGGTCATGAGCGGTCTGGCACGGCAGACACAGACGTACGCCGGCGATCGCGGCACGCCGCGCTTGCGGAATCTCGCAGCCGCATTCCGCACAATGAGTCAGACCGGGCCCGCGGCCGAGCTGCTCCTGAGCACGCTTGATGCCGTCCTTGACGGTAGCGTCGATCTGTTCCTGTACGGCTCCTTCGGCCGCCCACCCGGTTGCCATCAACCCTCCTTGGGCGCCTCAAGGCGCCTCGCCCTTATATGGCTCCCGGACGGCGATTTTGCAAGCGGCCCGTGCCCGATTCGATTCGAGCACGTGAGCGCGGTGGCGCGGCAAGGGGCCGGGCGCAAGGGGTCTCCCCGAGGGTTCGGTTGTTCGCGATGCAGCAAGCCGCAGCGGGTGACCCGCCGTCAGGCGGCATCCGCCGGACGGCAAAAGAACAGGTGCGCCGGCAAAACGTTGAGGGGCTCGAATTTGCGGCCGACATAGCGGAAGATGCGCCGCAGATCCTGCAGGACGCGGGTGGAGAATTGATACACGAGGAACGAGCCGTCCGGCTCGAGCACCTCGCAGGTCTTGCGCAGGATGCGCTCGCGCACCGGTGCGGGAATGGTGCTGAACGGAATGCCGGAGATTATGTAGTCGGCTCTCTCATGGCCGTACCGTCGTAGGATCTCGTCCACGGATTCGGCGGAGCCCTCGACGACATGAAGGCGCTCATCCTGGGTCGAGGATTGCAGGAAACTCACGAACTCCGGGTTGGTTTCGATGGCAATCAGGCTCGCGTCCGGACGCATGCGCCGAAGCACTTCCGCCGTGATGCTGCCTACGCCCGGGCCATACTCCACGATCACGCGCGCCTGAGTCCAATCGACGGGCTGCAGCAATTGTTTGATGAGAAACCGCGAACTTGGAACGATGGAGCCGAGCATTCGCGGATGACGGAAAAAATTGCGCGCGAACAACAGGGCGTCCCCGTTTCGCGACTTGCCGGAAATGTGATGATTGTTAGACACGACTTGGTCCGCCTGGCTGCTGCTCATGGGTGCTGCCTCCTATTATGCGTCAGCCTCGACGCGTGGCTGAAAAAGGCGGGTCCTCGGGGTGCGGTTTTTCCATTGGCGACCGTGGACTGGTCGGCACGAGGGCCTATTTACCAGGGTCCGCACCGCGCGTCGGCGCCGAGAAAAACTGCCAGGTGTCCTCGGCCCAATTCGGCGGCAAGGCGTGCCCTATTGCGCGATCGAACGAGCATTCGACGTACTCGCTCGAGCAGCTATTGTATGAAACACAGGACATCGCGGTACTCGATTTGATTGCCGTCGATGCGGAGCTGCACGAGTTCAAATACTGAAACAGCTTGGACGTGGTCGCGAAATCGGGCGCTGGATATTGAGCATCGCCGCCCAGTGCATGTTCGAAACGGACGCGTGGATGCTGGTGGGAAGGGCAGGGCAAATTGTGGTAAGTCAGATAATTCGACGTATCCCGGTACTCGTCGTTCGTCGAATTGGCCGCGATCGCCGCGATCTCATCGCCGCGGCCGCAGGCAAGCGTCATTGCGAAATCGCCGCCCCATGAGAAGCCGGCGACAAAGATCCGGTCCTCGTCGATGCAGTATTCGGCCTCGAGGTCCCGAAGCATGTGATCGAATAGCGGCACATCGTAGCCGTCGGTCGCATCGTCCCAGCCGACTCCCTCGTGGCGAAAATTGATCCCGTTGGGAAACACGAAAATGCCGTTCTGCAATGCCCCGGCCACCCGCTGCAAGCCCCAGGAATAGCTTTGGGCGGACGAGCCCGAGGCGCCATGGAACACAAACGTCAACGCATGGGGTCTCGACGCATCGTAGTCGGACGCAACCTGTACCAAGAAGGTACGTGAACGCCCGTTGCCATCCGGGGTGGTCCGATTGAAAATGCCGGTGGCGGCGCGCTTCCCACAACCGGTCGAAGCACCTCGGTCCTGGGCGGGGGCGTGGACCTGGGCCATGCCGGTGGCGGCCAGCAGGAAGATACCCATGGCGCCAAATCCCATCGCGACGTACCGCGCGGCAGGGATCCGCAGCATTCGCAGCCCATATTCGAAACGCACCGCAAGGAACGATGAGAGCGAGGCTGCCGAGGGCGATGTGGGTAAGGCTCGTGAGAATGAGGTACGCGAGCCGCTCGAGGCCGATGAGGTACCTGAGGTCCAGATGCGCGACGCAGGTGAGGCCGGCGAGTCCAACGTGGACGAGGTGCGTGAGCTCCGGGAGGCGAATGCGGCGAATCGAGGCAGCATCGATGCATGATAACGCAATGAATGGCAATGATTGCATCGGACCACGGCTATGAATATCGTCATTTTTTTCGGATTCGCTCTGTGCCTGCTAGCCGCGGTGTTTATCGCCATCAGGAGCTATCGCGACGCACTGGCGGATTTCGTGCGCACGCCCTCCACGGAGATTTCCCGCCATCCGGAACGCACGTCGATAGCCGGTCTGCGGGAGATCTGTCTATCCGCACCGGGGGAAGCCCGGCTTGCCGGCTGGTATGCACCGTCGAGTAACCGAGCCGCAATCGTCCTGATCCACGGCACCGGTGCGGACCGTTCGTCACTGCTTTTCGAGACAGGCGTCTTGGCGGATTCCGGTTTTGGCGTGCTCGCGCTGGATCTTCCGGGCCAAGGCGCGAGCGAGGGCCAATCATCGTGGGGCGGCGCGGAAAGACTCGCGATCATGGCGGCGGTCGGCTGGCTCGCCGCCCGCGAAGAGGTCGATCCGCAACGAATCGGCGGCCTCGGCCTATCCATGGGCGCCTATGTGCTGGCGCAATCCGCGGTACTCGATCACAGGCTACGAGCCGTGGTGCTCGCCGGCTGCCCCACCGATGTGGTGGAGCAGAACTGGGTGGCCTCGAAAAAATGGGGCTGGCTCAGTCAGCTACCCACCTACTGGGCGCTGCGCGCTTCGCGAATGCCCTTGGACATGCTGCCCAAGGATGTCGTCGGGGCAATCGCGCCGCGGCCGATATTCATCGTGGGCGGAGAGTTCGACCGCGTGGTGCCTGCGTATATGGCACGGCAGTTGTTCGCCGCCGCGCGCGAGCCGAAGCTGCTGTGGGTCGTTCCGCGGGCACAGCATGTCGATTACGCCCGCATCGCAGCGCAAGAGTATGGACTCCGTCTGACAGAGTTCTTTGGGCATGCACTCCTCACGTCGGAGCCATCTCAGCTATGATTGGACGGCTCGGCCGGTGCCGTGCGCCTTGCGTCCGAGCATCCCGAAGACGCGTGTACCGATCGACATACCATGCGCCATCCTTACGGCCCCGGATTGCTGATCCCGCCACGCGGTTTTCGGGCCAAGCTGGCCTGGGTGATCGAAAGAGCCATCAGAATGGTGGTGAAGTATTGGTTGAGGCCCTTCGACCGGGCGGGGCTGCATCGCCTGCGGATCACGCGTCTGATCTGGGCGAAGGACTGCATCGGCCGCGGGATCCGACGCTACACCGTCCTTCACGCGCCGCAGTCGGTCGATATCGCCCGCCCTTCGGATGCGCAGTTCCTGCAGGCCTGCAGACACTATGCATCGGGGGTATTGCAGCTCGGCGAAGTATTCGTGTGCGAGGTGTCGCCCGCCCTCTATTGCCCATGGCTCGGCCTGGTGGCGAACGAACATTTCGAGGTTTTCGGCGATTCGGTGCTGTTACCGCATCGATTCGAACTCAGCCCGGCACACCGCGATTTTCGACCGTGGCGCTGCGCGCGGCGCAAGGGTCCGGTGTCGAGCGTGCAGCGCATCGATGCCTACAATTTTTGGCATTGGATGGCCGACTGCCTGCCGCAGGTACTGACCCTCGAGAAGTACATGCAGGCAGAGCCGCTGACCTTGTTGGCCGCCGACGATCTGGGTAGGTTCCAACGAGAGACCCTGAGCCTCGTGCTCCCATCGACGATGAGCCTGGAGTTCGTGCCGGGCAAAACCTGGATCAAGACGGATCGGTTCATCTTGCCCTCGTACCTGTCCGGGAGCTGCAATGGTTACTTGCCGGAAGACTATTATGCCGAGATACGCACCCGAATTACTCGGCGTCTAGGGCTCCCCGACAACGCGAAGCCGGAGTCGCGAATCTATCTGTCGCGGGGCGGCGCCCGCAGACGTCGGGTGGAAAATGAAGCGGCGATCATCGAGTCTCTCGCGCGCTACGGCTTCGTTGCCGTGAGGCCGGAAGCCATGCCCATCCGCGAGCAGGTGGAACTGTTCCAGCGCGCCGAGGTGATCGTCGCTCCGCACGGCGCCGCGCTCGGCGCGATGGTGTTCGCTCCTCGGGCCAAGGTGCTGGTACTCTACCCGGAGCGGCACCCCGGAGAATACTTCTACACCATGGCACGCCGGCTCGGTGTCGATCATTATGGTCTGGTGCATGACAGCCAGTCCGACGAAGATTCGATCGACAACTTCGTGGTCGATCAGGGCCGCATGGAGGCCATGCTCGAGGGCCCGATGGGGTTGAGCAGACCCCCGGCCGAGCCGACACCGCGTTTCGAGCGGACGCCGCGCTCGAACTGACCCCGCGCTCGAGCTGACACACCACGATGCGATCATTCCGCTGGCCGCAGCATGGCGGGGGCGGTAGTATTTGGCCAGCGGCCCGAGGAGCATATGGATCCATTCATGCAAGCGGCGATCGACGAGGCGCAAATCGGCCTGGCGGAGGCGGGCATTCCCATCGGTTCGGTTCTCGTCCATCACGATCGGATCATCGGACGCGGGCACAATCGGCGTGTGCAGGAGGGCAGCCCGATACTGCACGGGGAAATCGACGCGTTGCGGAACGCGGGACGGCAAGCCGCGCGGGTGTATCGCGAGTCGGTGCTCTACACGACGCTATCGCCGTGCTCCATGTGCAGCGGTGCCATCCTGCTCTATGGAATTCCGCGGGTGGTGATCGGCGAGAATCAGACTTTCATGGGCGAGGAGGAATGGCTGCGTGCGCGCGGCGTGCGCGTCGAAGTGGTTCACGACGGCACATGCCGCGAGCTCATGACGCGGTTCATCGCCGAGCAGCCCGCGCTTTGGAACGAGGACATCGGCGAGGAAGCCATAAGCCGCTGACCGGGCGCCGGCAAAACTCACAACCCTTCAGCAGGGAAGCTTGACATGATCCCGGTACAGGGTCACGAGCTGGCTCATGTAAGCGTGCCGCGCGTCGGAGGACGATTTCAGCACGTAACCCGCGACCCGGTGAGCGTAGCAGGCTTCGCGGTCGCGGCAGCTATCCGACGTGGTCCACACGAACACGAGGTGGTGCTGTAGCGCCGGATCGGCGCGCAGGGCCTCCAGAAATTCCAGACCATTCATGCCCGCCATGTTCAAATACAAGATGATCAGCGGCGGCGAGTTGAGCTTGCGGGTGGCGTCATCGCCGCGCAGCAGCTTCAAGGCTTCGCGGCCGTCGGAAGCGGTCAGCACCGGCAGTTGAATATTGTCCCGCCGGAAGGTGCGGATCACCGCTTCGACGGCCACGTCGTCGTCATCCGGGCGGACCCCGGGTGCTGTCCGACCGACAGCCTGCCGGGCGCAGAGGTCACCGAGTTGGTCGGGGAGACAGGATTCGAACCTGCGACCTCGTGGACCCGAACCACGCGCTCTACCACTTTTGATGCCGGAACCTTCCGCAAGTCGCCGCCCATAAACTGACCGAATCCCGTCGTAATAGCCCTTTTTTCATGCCGTTTCCCTAAATCGTACCCGGCAGCGCTAGGCACATTGCGGCACCTTCAAGAAGCGGGCAAACTGTACCTCAGCCTGTACCTCCTGTAGGAACTGATCATGAAGATGACGGAATCTTGGTTGCAGAGTGCCAAGCCGAAGGCCGAGAGTTACGACAAGACGGTGACAAACCGCAAAGGTTTCATGGTCCGAATTCATCCGAGCGGCACCATCTCTTTCCGTTTTCGCTATTCGCGCGCCGGCAAGACCTTCCCCATGACCTTAGGCGAGTATGGGGAACAAGGCCTCTCCCTCCAGGAGGCCACCGACATGCACGACCTGGCCCGCAAGGAACTCGCGCTGGGCCTCGATCCGATTGAGGAACGGGAGAAGCGCCAGCGAGCCCTCGAGCAGGCGCGCGCCGATCGCGCCGCAGCAGGGACCGTTGCTCATATCGTCGATCAGTTCATGCACCGCCGGATACGGGCAGAGCGCTGGGACGAGGCGACGAGGGGCTGGGTCCGGGATGCCAAGTCGAAGATCAAGCCTCGTAAGCGGCCTGAGAAGGCCTGGGAGATGCTGAAGCGCGACCTCGTTGACAAAATCGGGACCCAAAAGGCGGCCGACGTCACGACAGAGCAGCTGATCGATTTACTGGACAAAATCGTCGATCGAGGCGCGCCGGTGCTTGCGAATCGCACCTACGAGATATTCAAACAATGCTTCTCGTTCGCCTCGGCCAAAAGACTGATCAAGGGGTCTCCCATGGATGGCGTGGAAAGGCCAGGGGGCACCGAGACGAGTCGAGAGCGCACCTTGAAGCCGGACGAAATCCGCACCTTTTGGAAGCAGATCGACACGGCGAAGATGGAACCCAAATCCCGGCTGGCGCTCAAGATCTTGTTGGTCACCGGCCAACGGCGCGGCGAGATCACCAAGGCGTTCTGGCAGGACATCGATTTCGACCAGTGCATATGGAAGATTCCGAAGGATCTGGCGAAGAACGGGAAAGAGCATCTCGTTCCACTCTCGCCGATGGCCATTCAATTGTTTCGGGAGCTTCATTTGATCACTGGCAAGGGTGTTCGGGCGATGCCTCACCACCGCTGCAAACTGAAGCCGGGCGAACCCTGCGTGGAGACGGCGCTGTCCGCTGCGATATATAAAAACCGCAAGCATTTCGGGATCGACGCATTTACGACGCACGACCTGCGCCGGACCGCGTCCACCACGATGACGAAAATTGGCATCAAGCGCCTTTTCGTTGAAAAAGTGCTCAATCACACGCTGGGCGACGTGGCAGAGATTTACGATCGGAACGACTACTTTCCGGAGAAGGTAGACGCCCTCAATCGGTGGGCCGACCACTTGCAGGACATTCTCGCGAATCGCCCCCCGAAAGTGGTTCCGATTCGGAAATCCGAGCAGGCCGCTGCATGATCTCAATGAAATCCAGCAGAAGCGGCCGCCGGAAGCCGCGCAGCCAAGTGATCAGTGGCCGCAAGGTTCCGAGCGCGCCCAAGAGGCCGGAGCGTCTGCGAACGCTTCCGACTCCCGCCTCGCAAAATGCCACTCTCACCAAGCAGCAGCGCGGCGAACTCAGTGAGAAGCGAAATGTGCTCCACAGGAACATTCGCGACGCATTCGAACAGTTTGAGCGAAAGAAATCGCCGCTCCAAATAAAGCACTTCATCGAGCGAGCGGAGGGTTTTGCTCCGATCTATGAGTATCTAACCGAACCGACATCTGTCTCGACCAAAGAGATTCAGAATCGATTGATGGCAGCGCAAAAGGCCGCCGCTTCGCTCCTCTCCGCTCTTGCCGACCTGGGCGCGGGCGGCGAGGTCTTTAACCAATTGATCTGTAGCGGCAGGTCGCTAGGAAAATGGGCTAATGCGGACGCTCAACACGATCCCCAACCTGAAGGTACCCACGAGGGGCAAATGCAACGACTCGCCTCGGAGTCCGCGGAGTTGGGCCATCGCTACGAACTGGCGCTTGCGTGGGGAGGGCAGGAACTGATGCTTCGCCGCCTGTGGGCGTACTGCAGAGCGCTACAGCTTCAGTCCCATCATGCTCGGCAGTCGCTGACACCGTCACGAGGGAATCGGGTGAGCGAACAGCATGCGCTGATACTGGCCAACTACCTCTATGAGTCCTGGATGCTCGCCTTCAACGAGCGGCCGAGTGCTCGCAGGGACGGCGACTTTCACGAAATCGCCAAAACCGTCGGGGAATCCTACGGCATCACCATCGGCGGAAAGATACTCAAGGCGATCCGCCTCCCAGACTGACTCAGCGACCATGTGCACCCAGTTGCTACTTTTGCGTTAAGCGAGTGTTAACGCCGTAACTGCTTGAGCCTCTAGATTGCCTGCGACAGCCGCATTTTGCGCGGCAGCGTGCCACTAGGAGGTTCAGTGAAAGACACTTCGAACGAAATGCCCGCGGATCTCGACGAACCGGTGATCGATGGGGCATTCATCGACGGTGACCTCGGGATATCACCCCGGACCCGCCGCAACTACCTGAGCAAACAGATCCTGCCGCCCCCTGATGCGAACCTACAGGGCCGCGACATTTGGCGCCTCAGCACCTACCGAGAATTCAAAGCGGCTCTTCTCGCGGGCAGGTTTGCCGTGGCCAAACGCCCCCCTCATCTGCGTGCGGCGAAGACAGCTGCGTGATCCTTCTCTCCCCCAAAACGGCGACGGGCCCATCTGTTGGCACAGATGAGCCCGCCTTATTCAACGTCCACGGCAATGGATTCAACGATGCGAAAGCCTACACACCGTCCCCACAATCCGCAATACCTCAAACGCCCGCCCTATAGTCCCGCGGCGTTTAGCTCGTCCTACGCGCGCTACGTCAGGGATCGGCAGCATCTCGAGCAGGCGTGGCGTCGCCTCACAGAGCGGGTTTGATGAAGTCGTCGGATTCAGGCCTGCCCTTCCTGCCGTGGTACCCCGGGCGCTTCCTTTCGTCCACTCGCGGTTGGCCGGTGACGGCGCGGGGAGTGTATCGCGAGCTCCTCGATTGCCAGTGGGAAATGGCCAGCCTTCCTCCCAAACCGCTCGAGCTCCAGCGCCTGATTGGCGCCACCAATGCGGAATGGAAATATTGGGCGCTCCTGATCGAGCCCAAATTCCCCCTCGACAATGACGGTCGGCGCCGGAATCGGCAACTGGAGCAGCACCGCGCTCGCTCCGTTGGGCTGCGGGAGCGCAATCGTGCCGGCGCGGCGAAGACGAACGCCAAGCGCTACGGAAACAAGGTCGTTCCGTTCCCGAACACCGGGGCGCGCGATGACCGATAACCGTCTCGCTCAGCGAGCGCTCAGCGGTCGCCCAGCGATCAGACAGCGCTCGCAATCGATCCCGATCCCTTCAGATGCTTACCAAGGCGGTGACCTTAAAGATACTGATACGTGTCTACGAAGTGATCCTGTCTTGGTCTTACTCTTGGCCTTGGCCTGTGACTGCACCGACCACGGCATGCGAGGTGGCATGTGATCGGCCACACGCAGACCGACCTTGCATTCGGTCAGCCATCCTCGACAGTGATCGTTCCAAAACCGGTACCGACCGATTGGCTGGACGTCCTGCCCCCCGGAGCCGAGTGCCTACGCGACTACCAGCGCCAGCAGATCGCCAACGTCGCCGCCGAGCTGCATGCCGGGCGACGCCGAATCCTCGTGCAGTTGGTCACCGGCGGGGGCAAGACCCACGAGATAGGCGCGATCGTCGAGGCCGCGCGCGTCGCGGATCTCCGAGTGCTGCTCCTGGCCACCAGAACCCGCCTCGTCCGGCAGCTTCATGACCGCCTGGACGGGTTCCAGATTCGGCACGGCGTGATTGCCGCTTCGCTCCCGGAGTTCCGCAACTACTCCGCAGGTGTTCAGGTGGCGAGTGTGGACACCCTCTACCGGCGCGCCATGGTCGCCAACAAGATCCCGCTGCCGTCCGCCGATGTTGTGATATTCGACGAAGCCCACCTGGCGACGGCCGAATCTCGGTTGCGGATACTGGAAAGCTACCCGGCGGCGCACCGCATCGGATTCACCGCAACCCCGGCGCGCAAGTCCGGTCGTTCGCTTGATGCCGGTTTCGAGAGCCTGATCCTGGGTCCGTCGATGAAGGCGCTGACCGACGCTGGCGTCCTGGTCCCCTCCCGGATATTCAACACGCCGATCGTCACAAACGCCGAACTGCGGGCGTTGCCGAAGGACAACGACGGCGATTTCAAGCCGGCCCCGGCCGCCGAGCTGCTCAGCCGCCCGAAGCTGGTTGGCGACGTGATCGCGAACTGGCTACGGATCGCAAATGGCAAAAGCACGATCCTTTTCGCCACCAACAAGGCACACGGCGCAGCGCTCCTGGATGCCTTCCGGCACCAGGGCGTGGCAGCTGAAATGCTCACCGACGCCGACGACGAAGCAACACGGGAGGAAGTGATTGGACGCCTCGAGGCGGGCGACACCACCATCGTGATCAATTGCTTCCTCATGGCCTACGGGGTGGACGTTCCTTCGGTCGAGTGCGTGGTCCTGGCGCGGCCGACACGCTCGCTGACGATGTACCTGCAGATGGTGGGTCGAGGCCTCCGAGCGGCACCCGGCAAGACGCACTGCATCGTGATCGACCATGGCCACGTAGTCGAAAATCTTGGACTTCCGCAAACCGAGTTCGCCTGGTCGCTGGACCCGGCGTCCAACGTGAATGCGGTCGCCACGAAGACAGCGGTTGCCAGCAGAAAGACCACCGAGGCGATGCGGACCTGTCGGGAGTGCTCGCAGATCTGGCTGACATCCGAGCAGGGCAACGCCTGCCTGTCCTGTGGTTGGGCACCCATGCCGCGAGCGAAAGCGGTCGTGGTGGAGGAGGCCGACCTTGCGGAACTGGCGGACGAGGAATCGACGCCGTCACCCGCCGATGCGCGCGTGATGGGATTCTTTCGCGAGGCCTGCGGCTGGTATTCGCGCCAATGGCCGGATCGGTGGCGCGACACACCGAATAAAGGCCGCGCATGGGCGTGGATGCAGACCCAGGCGAAGTTCAAGATTCCGACGGAGTTACGAATCCCTTCGGCGTATTGGAACGCAACGCTCGCCCAGCCCTCCGACGCCGTATCTGGGTGGCTGCAGTACCGGAGCATCCAGTGGCGCAAATCCCAGCAACGTCGGAGGGGCACATGACCGCCGCCCGCTCAAACTCACACGATCAGCGATTCCTGAAGGCAGCGGATATACACGCCCAAATCGGCAAAAGCTGGCCGTCCGTTTTGAACCAACTCGGGGTACCCGATGACTTCCTGCGTCAGAAGGTCGGGAAACGCGAGAAGCACGGGCCCTGCCCCGGGTGCGGCGGCGAAGATCGATATTTCTTCGACAACAAGTACGGCCGTGGGGATTACTACTGCCGTGGCTGTGGGCACGGCGACGGATTCAAGCTCCTTGAGATGGTGCATGGATGGCGGTTCGCCGAAGCACGCAAACGCGTGATCGACGTCGCCGGCCTGGGACAGTACGACCGCAGTGACGGACCGCTGCTGCCCCCCACTGCCTTCTTCGCTCCGGTGCAGATGCCAGACCCGCCCGCCCAGCCATCGGCTTCGGTGCTCCGCCTGCGGCGCAATCGATGCGCAATCGAAAACTGTGACGATGCCGTCGATTACCTGGCCGGCCGGCTTTTGTGGCCGCTGCCGCCTGGTTGCTCTCTCCGCGCGCATGCGACCGCCGAATATCGCCATGAGGGCCGGAGCATCGGGCGGTTCCCCGCATTGGTCGCCGACGTCGTGGATATAGCCGGCGAACTGGTGACTTGCCATGTGACATGGCTGAGCGGCGGCAAAAAGATCGAGGGGTACCCGCCGCGGAAAATCCTATCTCCGATGGTCGGCCGTGAGGGCTGCGCCGTTCGCCTGATGCCGGCCGGCCCTGTGCTCGGCATCGCCGAGGGCATCGAGACTGCCCTGTCGGCCGCGATAATCGACGACGTGCCGGTCTGGGCCGCCCTGAACACGTCCCTCCTGATGCGCTTCGAACCGCCCCCAGACGTAACGACGCTGCGCGTGTACGCCGATCAGGACGAGCCGGGCCTCATGGCCGCCCTGCGCCTCTTCGAGCGGCTCCAGGGCCGTATACGCGTCGAGATTCGCACGCCGCGTCCGCCTCACAAGGATTTCAATGACCAACTTACCGCCGCACCGGAGAAAACGCATGCCTGACACGATTTCCCACATCACTGCTATCCCCAGCGATCCCGAAGACAGGGCCCGCCAAAGTCAACGCATCGAGCAAGCAGTCAGCATGCTGCGCGAATCACCCCATGACAGAGCGTTTGTCGCCGACGAAGAACGCGCCGGAGTTACCCAGGTGACGACCGCCCGCAGGATTTCCGCCGATCGCATCTGCATCGTGGAAATGGGATTTACTGCCGGTAACTGGGACCCGGATGCCTTTCAGACCGGATTCGACAAAAGCCGGGCTCTCTCGTGAGTAACATCGTCACGCTGCCCGCGTCCCAGCCGGGTGACTTCGGCGCTCCATTACCGCAAAGGTACGAAGCCGCCCGCGCGGCGATCGCCGAATGCGCCCGGGTCGATGAGTGTAAAAGCTGGGCGGACAAGGCTGCCGCCCTGGCCGCCTATGCCCGGCAAGCGAAGGACGACAGCCTCGCCGTCTATGCGCGACGCATCCAAGCGCGAGCGATGCGCCGAGCCGGCGAATTGCTCAAGCTGGTGCCCCGAGCCGACGTCACCACGAGATTCGGCCAGGAGGGTGACACCCCCGCCGAGACCCCCAACGACGGGAAGGCCGGTGCCGGCCCGCCCGTAAATCGCACCCAGGCGGCCGAGGATGCCGGCCTTTCCGAGCGACAGCGGAAGACCGCCCTGAGGGTTGCCGCCGTACCTGCTGCGGACTTCGACTATGCGGTGGAGAGCCAGGATCCACCGTCGGTAACAGCGCTCGCCATCCTCGGCACCCAAACGCGGCCGCCGGCACCGGATTCGGAGGTCGAGGCACTGCCAGCGACCCAGGAAGAGCAACTCGAGGCGATTCGAGCGGTCTTCGAGTTTTCGCAATTCTGTGACCGGATTGACCCCGCGTACGTCGCGGCTGCGATCCCGCTTGAGATCGCCCGCCTCTCCGCGGCAGCCGTCGGGGCGATTGACGCGTGGCTGGACCGCTACGTCGCGAGCCTGCCGCGATGAGCAATCTCAAAAAGACACCCACTCGGCAACTGCGCGGCCAGGTCTCGCGTGGTCGGAAGTCGAGTCCACCCGTCCCGGGGACCGGGCAACCCTGGAATGGCAAGGAGCCGAGCGGTGACGACCTGCTCGAAATGACCGAGGAGGAGCAGATTTCCGCATACCAGCGGTCACCGGAATACGCGGCGACACAGAAGGCCGCGCCACCGGTTCCGGCCGCGGCAAAGCCCGAGCCACCGAAAACGCCAGGCGAGACGAAGAAGCCGACGCCCAATACCTTCCAGATTGACGAATCAACGGTGCCGGGGAAGAGCCGGGCAGAAATTCTCTCCCAGGTGGTACTCAGCCCGACCGGGAATGCGACTTTCAGCATTTATCAATATGCCGGCCAGTCGATCGGCGAACTCGATGTTACCGCGCTGTCGAAACTCCTCGGCGATCAGATCGACCAAGTGAGAGCTGGGGACCTTGGCCGAGCGGAGTCGATGTTGCTGAGCCAGGGCTTTACGCTCGACAGGGCTTTCCACTCGCTGCTCCAGAGCGCGCATGGAAAGTTCGGCCAGAACCTGGAAGCCGCCGAGACGTTTCTCCGCCTGGCGTTCCGGGCGCAGTCACAGTGCCGGGCGACCCTCGAGACCCTCGCGCTCATCAAGAATCCGAAATCGGTGGCATTTGTCCGTCAGGCCAACATCGCCAATAATCAGCAGATCAACAATCGATCGCGCGCAAGGAAAAAGAAAAAGGCACCGAACAAACTATTGGAGGAAATCCATGCAGAACGGTTGGACGCCCCAACGCCGCCAGCGGCAAAGCGTGTTGATCCGCAGGTGGCAACCCTGGACGCGATCGACGGGACCCAAGACGGCGACCGGAAAGGCGAAGGTCGCGCGCAACGCGCACAAGGGCGGTCGCATGCGCGAGAAGCTGGCAAACCTACGGCTGATGCTGAAGGACTTGGACGGGAAGACCGGTGATGCCCTTCCGGAATATACCCTGCGTCGGGGGGCCTCATAGCGGGGCGCCGTACGGAGCGGGCTGGCTCGCCGCTGCTGGTCGCTTACGGTCGCGGAAGGAAAATGCCCTTGATGCATCCAAGCGAACGCACGGCGATCTGGGTATGGGTGCGCTCGTAAAAACCGCTCCCGGAATAGATCGGATCGCCTTCTCGAAAGAGACCGCGCACGGTATCGAAAGGTTCCAGGGAGCTGCTCGGATGGCTCGCCAGCTCCTGGTCTATACTGTCGTGGAGATAGCGTATGACGGCGCAGTCAAGATCGCGAAGGAGCATATCGGAACCCGAAACTCCGCGTGGATTTCGGTTTTGAGGCGGTGGTTTCCCTTGCTTCTGCAGGGAGGCAACCAAGCCGACATGGGCGTCGCGAAGCAACTTCACGTTCTCCCGGAATGTCAGGTCCAGGCAATTACCGCGATCGATAACTGCGCCAATGACAAACGGGACCATTCCAGGGATTTTGGTAGCCTTGGTTTCCGCCCACTCCAGTGCGCGTGCTGGATCGCCTTCCCAGAAATACACGCCTGGTCCAAGCCAATCGTAATCACGATCGCTCTGAATCAGATCGGTGTTCCCGGTCAGAGCCTTTTCGCCGACATGCCGATCGCAACCGTGGAAACCAAGAACGAACGAGGTATGGAGGCGAGTCAAGTTCGCGGCGGAGAATCACGCATTTTTGATGGGCCATACTCGGGAGCCACCTTGCCGTCCTCGGTGACCAGGCCCATTCGGACAAGTGCAGTCCGCGCCGCGGACGGACTCGCGGTGTTGGCTTCCGTTTGCCGTTTGATAGCTTGCTTGATGGCTTCGTGCTGCTTGTCGCTCATACGTACGTAGTCTAGACAGCATGAGGATTTTATCAACAGCCGCTTGCGTTAGTGCCAACCGGTCCCGATTTTGCCGTTTGGACGCCCAAATCGGCTCATCACGAGCTTTGCAATTCAAACCCCATAGGTGGCCAGGGGCGGCGGGGGAGTTTCCGCACCAGTACGCGCGCGCGAGGGCGGGTTGCCAATGTGGTTGACAGCGAAACGGACCCTGCTGGGCCGATTTGAGCGGTACGCACGTCCGGGACGCAGCAGCAGAGCCCCCGTCACCATGGTTTCCACGAAGGTTTCCACGCAAATCGCCCCTTTTGGAGCGGCCTTGCAGGATTTTCGAATTAACCCCGTGGAGCGCACCGCAGCATCGGCCGTGCCGGTTGACAGTCAGGCGGTTGACACCCGGCAGTTGGCGAGGGCGGCCCTTTGAAACCAACCCCATGCAGCACCCCCGTTCGACCAGAACTGTGCGGGTGCCACGGAACAGTACTGCCGGGGCCGCCCCATTGCGGTGCATCACAATGAGTGTAAATATAGCATGATGTCCGTCAAGCAGCCTTTACAAATGGTCCGATATGCCCTAAAGTTGGTGCCGTACCGAAAAGGGATGTTCGCCATGACGACTGCGGTTGCATATGTAAGGGTCAGCACGAAGGCACAAGGTCGCTCCGGCCTGGGCCTCGAAGCACAGCGCGCCGCGATCGCGCGGTTTGCCCAAGCCGAAGGCCTGGACGTCAGCCAGGTTTACGAAGAGATCGAGACGGGGTCGGGTTCCGATGCCCTAGAGCGCCGGCCGAAGCTCGCTGCGGCGTTGAAGGCTGCCCGGAAGGCGAAAGCACCGGTGCTGGTCGCAAAACTCGATCGATTGAGCCGCGATGTGCACTTCATCAGCGGCCTGATGAGCCAACGCGTCGAATTCGTGGTGTGCGACCTGGGCCGGCAGTCAGATCCCTTTGTGCTGCATCTTTACGCTGCGCTGGCCGAAAAGGAGCGGGGCATGATCGCGGCGCGCACGAAAGCGGGATTAGCTGCTGCGAAGGCGCGCGGGATCAAACTCGGCATGGACGCTCGCACCAAAGCCGAAACGAAAGAGATCGCTGCGAAAGGTGGCGACGCCAACAAAGCCGCATCGCTCGCGAAGCTCGAGGAGATCCGAGACCGCATCGAGTTTGCGCTGAAGGATGACGCATCGCTTCGTACTGCTTGCGATCTTCTGAACGATCGCGGCATAGCATCCACTGGCGGCGGCCGCTGGCACGCACCCTCGCTGTTGATCGCTGCCAAACGGCTCGGGTTGCGATAACCGAGACCGCCGGCGACCGCCGATGAACCAGGACTCCGATCAGGACGATCCCTACGACGAAAAGCTCTCGGACCTGATGAAGCTGGCGGAGGCGGGCGATGTGTTGGCCCGCTCGCGATGTCGTGGAAACGTTGAACGTGCTCGTCAGATCAACTCACACCAGCCCGGATTGGAACTCCGACGATCCAACACGGCGCATTCCGATCCCGGCACCGGACTTTGTTCGAGACTATTTGAGCCGCGCACTGCTGAAAATCGCTTCCGGCACGCCTCGTGATCCACCGAAACGAACAGCACAAACCGACTGAGGAAGTCGCAATGGCGCTGGCACCTCAATGCCTGGCCTATCATCTCACGGCCCAAGACATCGCCGCGGCCTTGGACGTACACGCCAGCGCTGTCGATCGAATGCTGGCACGCCCCGAACACGACACCACCAACTGAACCACAGTACGATGCGATGAAATTGAAATTGAATGAGGACGCACAGCCGTGATTGCCAGTGGCTTCCCGGGTCTATACCCACGACGACGGCAGCGAGGCACCTTTCGACGCCGCGGCCAGCGTCAAAAAGACCAGGGATCTCGAAGCCGCGCTGATGTCCGAAAAGATCGCCGTCAACTTCGATCGCTCACGCATGGTCGGGGAAACGCTCTCGGTACCGCCGGATCTAGTCCGAGCGAAATTCGGTGATGCCTTCAAGTTGGAAGACGGCAAGGTTGTCGCGTTCGACAAGAACGGCAAGAAAATCTACTCGAGCTCCCGGGCCCTGGCGAAGTGGCTGATTTCGACGAGGCGCTCATCGACGCCTATCCGAGCCGCGACAGCATCATCAAGATAGCCCGGTGCCGCTGGTGGCCATAGTGGTGGAGCGGGTAACGGCCACGGTGAAGCCGGACACTGACGCGCTCCGCACTGGCTGCATTGGCACCGGCCGCACAATCCGCACACTTCAAATCCCGGTGGCACCGTCATCGACGGTTGATACCAGGGAAACCACTATGTTCGAAGCCTAGGGTCGGATCATTTTGGAGACGATATCTAGCCCCTGAATCTTGTCGATAAAACGCCGTGCCTTCATACTCCAGGATCAGGTAAATATCCTCGCAGTTATTACATCAAGGACGATCGGCTATGCAGCAACGTTCCCGACATAGCGGTTGGCTCGCGATGGTAGCGGCATTCGTTGTGCTAGTTGCGTGCAGCAATCACGACTATGCCGACGCGCAAAAGCTGATCGCACATAAGGATTACGTGCATGGTCTACCGCTACTGACGGCGGCAGCGACGGCGGGCAATCGTGATGCCCAGGCAGAACTCGGTGCGATTTATGGGAACGGCCGAGTGGTGCCACTCG
The DNA here is from genome assembly GCA_030799355.1 of Pseudomonadota bacterium. Lineage (GTDB taxonomy): Bacteria > Pseudomonadota > Gammaproteobacteria > Steroidobacterales > Steroidobacteraceae > Bog-1198. The sequence goes on along the minus strand of JALYHP010000118.1, from coordinate 7,151 downwards.
ATTATTCACGCGTAATATTTTGGCTTTCAAAGGCTGCGGCCCAAGGAAATGCGGGAGCCCAGTACGGGCTGGGAAAAATCTACTACAAAGGCCTCGGCGTCGATGTCGATTACAAAAAGGCCCTGGCGCTGTTTGAGAAAGGCGCTGCCCAAGATAACGAGAACGCCACCTACATGCTGGGCTTGAGCTATCTCTACGGCAACGGCGTGCCGAGCAACCTTGCCCAGGCGAAGGCCTATTTCGAAAAGGGTGCGGAGCGGAATTCGTCCGATGCACAAAACGCCATCGGGATCATGTATCTCAGTGGCAACGGCGCCACCCAGGATTACGCCAAGGGTTTGTCTTACATCCAGCGTGCGGCGGACCAGGGGAACGAACAAAGCCAAGGGGTGCTTGCTCAAGTTTATTTCCTCGGCGAAGGGGTTCCCGTTGACTATGAGAAGTCCGCTGCTTGGGGAAAGAAGGCGGCCGAGCTCGGCAACGCCCAGGCAGAATACAATCTGGCGATCATGTACCGCGACGGACTGGGCGTTGAGAGAAACAAGATCGAGGCGCACAAGTGGTTCAATCTGGCCAATGCAAGGGGCAATACGAAAGCAGCCACTGCTCAGGCAGAAATAGAGACGTTAATGACCCAGGCGCAAATAGCGCAATCCCAAAAGCTCGCTGGCGACTGGATGGCCGCACACCCTCATCTTATAGACCGTTAGAAGCGTTGGTCCGCGGCCTTGGCTCCGCTATCAATCCAAGCCGCTGACACTCTCCCTGTACTGCCGCTCTTGGCGTTGCCATTTGCAAGTCACGATGTAGAGCCCGATCTTGTCCCGATTCACGGATTCCAAATCATCGCAGGGCTCACGCTTGGCCTTTAATATCCCCGCCAAGCCACTTTGACCCGATCCTGATGTTGTTGCTGTGCCGCCTGGAAGGCCTTCTGGGTCATGCCTCGCTGAGCATTTTGCAGCGACAGAAACTCTCCGTCGGAGTTGATCATGATGGGTCCGCCGATGGAGGAGCCATCGGGGCGCTCATAGTCCCCACATGAGCCCAGCAATCGCATAGTTGCGGCCGTTCACTCTCGCGATGACCGCCCCCGCGGCGCTTCTCGCCAAAAGCTGAACTGGGATGCGCGCAGCTGCGCACGGCGGATATTCCGGATTCTCGTGGCAGCCGATCGAGGGTGGCGCGGTGCCGCCGCCCGGCATCGGTATGAGACCAAGGCCGCCTGCTCTCGGGGCGGCCTTTTTGTTTGTCATGACCGAAGATACATCGGCCCGAATTCCCAGTAGCACCGGCAAGCGGGGATTAACCAATTGCAATCAGTGCCGCAAGGGTTGCGTTATCTACATCTTGATCGTAGGTTATTTCGACGAGCCGAACGCCGTTTTTCGCGCACAGCGATCGCTTACGCTTATCGCGCTCTTGGGTAGCTTGAAACGCTGTGGCGCCTCCAAAAAATTCCACTGACCGGAAGTGTTGCAAACCATGGTATTCGATTGCCACGTTGCGCCCCGGCAGCCAAATATCGAGGTGCTGCCGCCCTAGCCACTTAGGTTGGCCGTGTGCAATGACGGTTTCATCGGGCAATAGTTGCTGAACTCGATAGAAAAGCTCAGTTTCACTAACCCATGATTCACCGATCGCGGAGATCCCGCGAGCCGCGCGGACTTCGTTTTCCGTCTCGCGGAGCAACGTGAAAATCGACTTCCCGAAATCTCTCGTGGCCTCGAGCTTGGTCAGCCACGCCGCGTTTGATTTCTTCTTAGCCTCAAATTTTCGGAGATTGACTTTAAACTGTCCGGCGATATAGCGCTCGTATGATTCAAGCTCCTCAAGGAGCTTCGGGCTAGGGCTTTCTGTAGCCCTTCGCTGCAATTTAGCCAAGCGGGCATTGACCGTTGCGCTAAGGTCGTCTTTAGTTTTTGCCACCGACTCACGCAACAGGTCTCGCCCGTCAAACCACCGAACTTTGGGAACGTCCGCGGACAGCCAGCGCCGACTCGCTGTTTCGTAATACTGAACTTTTCCGGGATAAGCGTGCGCTTTGCATTCCGCCTCGGTCATCCCTGCATCAAGCGCGATCTTTTCGACCGCATGTATACGCAGTAGATCCCACGTTGCCTTGGGTTGTAGGGCCGTCTGGATTTCTTCGGGATGATCGTAATAAAACTCGGTGGCAGGCATCAAATGCAATGCGGGAACTCGATACAGTTCCCAGTCCGCCGGGGCCTCTCCGCACGCATAGGCCAGCGACCAATGGGCATCGAGTTGGTGTGACCCGAGGTTCTCTGCGCCAATAGCTATGGCCTGATGACGCAGAAAGCGCAACAATCCCTCAATCGCGGATTTTTCCATTTTCCTTGGCGCGGGCTGAGTGCACGAAGTTTCTTACCGCGCTTTGAGCCCGCTTTCCATGATCTGAACGATCATTCGAAAATCGGGCATAATGAACGCCGGGCTCACAATGTGCCTCAATTAGCCGTCGAGCAGCAAGTCGGTCCCGCACTTGGGGGCGGTTCAGAATTGTCACCTCGACCGGTTGCGATCCGACATTTGTTACTGTCGATCACTGGCCGCACGCTCGGCGCTCGGCGAAGCTTGGCGAACTTCCCCGCAAACAGATCGCTCTTGAACTTGCGGTATGTGCTTACGCGCCAAAGGTTCTTTCCGCGCAGATTGGCGTCAGGTGGCGGTAGCAACCCCAGGGCCATGTAGGTTCGCCGGCTGCGCTCGGCGATCCCGAGATCGTTGTCTATGTACGCGCCATCGATGACCGGTTCGTCGTCGCCAATGGGTCTGGTCTTCATCGTGCCTTCCTCGCGGTTGCCCAGCTACGGCTGGGAGGGAGGGCCAAGGTAGAAAATAGGTTCCGGGACTACGAGGCGGGATTCGAGCGCGTTTTTGTCTTGCTATTTTTTCGCCGCCGAGCATTTTCTTGCGGTTGCCAATCCCGGAGGTGGCCCCACCAAATCGAGGAGGTCGCCAGCCTGCTCGGCCGTCATCAGCGGAGCGCTCCACAACTGCTGGCACAGTTTTAGCCACTCCCGGTGTTCGCGCCTCAATGTTGTTTCGTCAGCGTCGCGTCCGCGCCGGCTCAATTCATCGGCTACCTGTCGCCAGGTCCTGCCGAACAAAAGATCGTCCAGTTCCTGGCCACGCCGCAGTTTGCCCAGGACATCCTCGGGTCTACCCGGCGGGCGCCGATTGGGGACGATCTCGAATCGGCGATTGTTTTCGCTGGCGGCGTCGCGCACGTAATCGCGGACAGCCTGGGCTTCGGGAAGTAGGTCATTGAGCTCGAGACAGTCGGCGACCCTCTCGAGCCGGCGCTGCGCCTCGGCGCGGCCCTCGCCGATCGACACGGCCGCCCTCAGTGCAAAATACTCGGGTGGCATAGCGTTGAGAGCTGCAAGGCGCAGGTCGCGATTTGCGCACAAGACGGCAGTTACACGGAACGAGCTGGGTGAACTGGTTGGAGTCGGCGAGTTGCCTTGAAAAGGCCCCAAACTATACCTCCGGCTGTACCTCAGGCGGATCTTGGCTCGACGCAAGAATCAGAAAATGCCTTGTTTTAGTGGTCGGGGAGACAGGATTCGAACCTGCGACCTCGTGGACCCGAACCACGCGCTCTACCAGTCTGAGCTACACCCCGAAATCGCGCCTGCTAGTGCTTGCGTGCCACGGCGAACCTGGCCAACTCGCTTAAACCTTCTTTGAAAACCGTCTCTGGAAGGGGAGCTAGCGCGGCAAGCGCCTGATCTGCCTCGCCTTGAGCGAGGCGCGCAGTGTACGCAAGCCCTCCGAGGCTTGCAACGGCGCGCGTGATTTCATCGAGTTGGCCCAGGCCGCCGTGCTCGATGGCGTGGCGAATCATGTCGCGTTGGGCGTGGCTTCCATGCTGCATCGCATAGATGAGGGGGAGGGTGGGTTTTCCCTCCGCCAGGTCCGCCCCGAGATGTTTCCCCAGGCTGGCTTCATCGGCCTGGTAGTCGAGCGCGTCATCGACCAGCTGGAACGCCGTGCCGATATGCCGCCCGTAGCGGGCGAGCGACTCCTCGATCAGCGGGGATGCGTCGCTCAGCACCGCGCCGATCTGCGCACCGGCTTGGAACAGACGCGCCGTCTTGCGCTGGATGACGTCGATATAGCGGGCTTCGCTGGTGTTCGGATCGTGTGCGTTCATCAGCTGCAGCACCTCGCCCTCGGCGATGGCGTTGGTGGCATCGGCGATGATCCGCATGATGGGCATGCGGTCGAGCGTCACCATCATCTGAAACGCCCGCGAATACAGGAAATCGCCCACCAAAACGCTGGTGGCATTGCCGAACACGTCGTTGGCCGTCTCACGGCCGCGGCGCAGCGACGAGCCGTCGACCACATCGTCATGGAGCAGGGTTGCGGTGTGGATGAACTCGATGATGGCGGCTGCCTCGATATGCCGTTCACCCCCGTGACCGCAGGCGCGGGCGGCCAACAGCACGAGCAGGGGACGCAAGCGCTTGCCGCCGGCGTAGATGATGTAGCTGGCGACTTGATCCACCAGCGCTACCTGGCTGTGCAAGCGGCGTTTGACGACCCGATCGACGGCCTCGAAGTCGGTAGTGACCAAGTCTCGAATTTGTTCTAGTGTCATGAGGCGCCCACGCATGCGGCATGGTACCTAAGAATGGACGGCCTTGGAGTGGGATATACGGTCTTGGTTTGATTTCCCGGCCGCCGCACCGTACAATTCGCGGCTCTTTGCAGCCCTTCGGGTTGCCCCAGCGGAGTCGAAACCATGTATGCCGTAATCGCCACGGGCGGTAAACAGTACCGCGTCCAAGAAGGTGCCGTGGTGCGTATCGAGAAGCTCGATGCGGATCAGGGCGCCAGCGTCGAATTCAACCAGGTGTTGTTGGTGGGTGCCGGCGCGTCGGTCACCATCGGCACGCCCTACGTCGGCAGCGCCAAGGTCGTTGCGACGGTCGCAGGCCACGGCAAGGGCGACAAGGTGCGGATCGTCAAATTTCGCCGGCGCAAGCACTACAAGCGTGAGAAGACCCATCGGCAGCCCTTTACCGATGTGAAGATCACGTCCATCGTCGCTTAAGTTAAGGAGTCCTTTCAATGGCACACAAAAAAGCGGGCGGCAGTACTCGTAACGGCCGTGATTCGCACTCGAAGCGTTTGGGCGTCAAGAAGTTCGGCGGCGAGGATGTACTCGCGGGCAACATTCTGATCCGTCAGCGCGGCACCGTGTACCGTCCCGGCGTGAACGTCGGTATCGGCACGGATCACACCTTGTTCGCCAAGGCCCACGGTACCGTGGAATTTCGCGTCAAGGGCGCGGAACAGCATACCTACGTCAACATCATCGCCAAGTAGCCGGTCGCGGGCGGCAGCGCGCGGCTCGCCCCGGGCCCAAGTCACAGTGCACGGCGGTAACTGACCGCGCGGTCTTCGAGGGCCCTCCCCGAAACGCGGCCCAGCCCGTGTTTCAGACGGGCTCCCTGGGGTCCCACAGGGGGCACGCCCACCCCATCCCCTTTAATTCTTGCCTGGAAAGGCTCCATGAAATTCGTCGACGAAGCCAAATTGAAGGTGCAGGCCGGCAACGGCGGCCGCGGCTGCGTGAGTTTCCGGCGGGAAAAATTCGTGCCGTTCGGCGGACCGGACGGGGGCGATGGCGGTCTCGGCGGCAGCGTCTATTTGAAAGCCGTCGAAGGCATGAACACCCTGGCCGATTTCCGCATCTCCCGCACCTACCGCGGCCAGAACGGTGAGGGCGGCAGCGGCAACGACTGTACCGGGCATGGCGGGGACGATGTCTATGTGCCGATTCCCATCGGGACGGTGGTTGCCGATGCGATGACCGGGGAACAGCTGGGCGATCTCACGGCGGAGGGGCAGGTATTGTTGGTGGCCAAGGGCGGCAAGGGTGGATGGGGCAATACCCGCTTCAAGTCCAGTACCAACCGCACGCCGCGCAAGGCCGGGCTCGGGCTTCCGGGCGAAAAGCGCGAACTCGCTCTGGAACTCAGGCTCATCGCCGACGTGGGACTGCTGGGCCTACCGAATGCCGGCAAATCGACGCTGATTCGGGCCGTCTCCTCGGCACGACCCAAGGTGGCGGATTATCCCTTCACCACCCTGTACCCCAACCTCGGCGTGGTAACCGCAGGTCTGGGACGCAGTTTCGTGATGGCCGATATTCCGGGACTCATCGAGGGGGCTGCCGATGGCGCCGGGCTCGGCATCCGGTTCTTGAAGCATCTTCAGCGCACGCGCGTGCTGTTGCACCTGGTGGATATCGCGCCGCCGGACCCCGACGCGGATCCTGTTCGGGACGCGCGCACCATCGTCGCTGAACTTAAGAAATTTGCCGCCGAGCTCGCCGCCAAGGAGCGGTGGCTGCTCATCAATAAAATCGATCTGTTGGAGCCCAAGGAAGCCGACCGTCGAGCGAAGGAAATCGTGCGCCGGTTACGGTGGAAGGGTCCGGTATTCCTGATTTCCGGGGCCACCGGTGCGGGTACGGAGGAACTCAAGCAGGCGGTAATGCGCTACCTCGAGGAACATCCGCGGACCCGCGTTGCGGACGGCGACGATCAACCCGAGGTGCCGGCTCCTGGTTGATGGCGGAGCGATGCGGCACGACGCCGCGAGACTACTTCGCCAGCGCCCGAACTTGCTTGGTCAGACGGCTCTTGTGACGCGCCGCCTTGTTGCGGTGAATGATGCCCTTGTTGACCATGCTGTCGATGACCGGCGTCGCCTGGGCCAGAGCCACCGTGGCGTCCTCGTGCTTTCCCGATTTGAGCGCGAGCGTGGCTTTCCGAATGGCGCTGCGCAGCTGCGACGTCAGCGCGTCATTGCGGGCGCGGTGGACGGTGGACTGTCGAGCGGCTTTTTCAGCAGATTTCGTGTTCGCCAAGCGTGAGACTCCTAAAACGAGCCGCATAGTCTGCGGATCGAGCATCTGCTTGTCAATGCAAGGTTGGAAACGGGCGACTGGGCCTCCGAAAACTTGAGTATAATCCACGGTTTTCGCCATGAAACTAGTCCGCGGACTTCATAATCTCGCGACAGCGGGCGGCACCACGGGGGCCGGCCATCCCGCAGCGCGCTCCGCGGCGGGCGGCGGACCCGCGGCGGACAACCTCGCGATGGGC
>JALYHP010000070.1 GCA_030799355.1 Pseudomonadota bacterium | reverse complement strand
CGCCCGGCGTGACGATGGCCAGCTGGTCCGCGGCCACCGGCGCATCAGCCGGCACCGTCATCTGCATCGAGGTGCTGCTGATGTTGGTTACTCCCGCATCGTGCGCGGAGCCCACCCATGCGGCGGTCGAACCGCTCAAGTTCGTGCCAGTCACGGTGATTACCGTGCCCACCGGACCACTCGATGGCGTAAAAGAACTGATGGTCGGCGCGTCAGCCGCCTGCGTGGGTCGCGTCGCTGTGATCGCGAGCATGAGCACTAGCCCAGACCAGCAATGATTGCCGATCGTACGACGCGTGTTTAGCAAACTCTTGTCCCCTTCCCTGGCGTACAACAGAATCGCGCCTCATCAAGAATGGTCGTATGACCATTACGTTCTCAGATTTCGATGGTCGGCTCGGCTACAAAAAGATAGCACGCCTCAGAAATATTACGCAACACAGATTTGGTCAACAAACGAAGGCCTACAGGTGGAAAGTCGCGGGCATGCAGCAGATGCTCGACCATACGCGTCAATGGAGCCACCGCATGGTGCTCATTGCCGCGTGAAGCGGGTCGGTGACCTGAGCCTGTGGCTCGCAAACAAACCACCGATGCGAACGGCGCATAGGCGGTGCCTTGGGCATTATGGCCGCCAAGGTGGGGCCGACTGCTCGCGACGAAGCGAAATTGCTCGGGGCGCGACATCTCTGCCACTCGGCTCCGTCAGGGATAATTCAACCAGCCCCTGCCGCCGAAGGTATATAAGATGGCAACACGCACGCCAGCTGCAAGCTCGCCCGGCTCCGTACGAACCCGGCGACAACGTCTTCGTAAGCTACTGTAAAAACCCCAAACGCTTGAGTTTTCCCGCTACGAGCAAAGCCCCATCGGCAGTCAGATGTTCCCGGTCAGAGATCAACGGCATGCCGTCGCGATCGGAAGCGGTGCATGAGTTTTTCGAACACATGAGATCTAGCAGCGAAATATATTCGACGCCACCCTCCGCCGACAGCATCGACATTTTATGATCCAAGGCCTCTAGAGACCGATCCCAATAGCGGTCCGGAAGACTGGGATCGTTTTTTCGCGAAGCGTTTATGAGCAATTGAGGATACGGTAGGTCATAAACTACCGTGGGACCGACCAATGTTACCGGAATGCCTCGCCGCTTCATCCATTTCAACGTTGAGGAAACCTCGTCCGTCAAATCGGTCTTCCAACGGGCCACGAGCACTACTCGATCGACGTGATTGGTCGTCAAAAATCTAAAGAAAACATCGTCGACGATTCGGGTGCAGCGGGAAGATTCGGTCAGACTGTGCTCAACGGTCGGGAAACAATCCGAGGACGTGGCCTGGAGGAAATTGATATCGGTAAAGGTGGAATTCAAGCCGCTCCATAGTTGCGCCGCGTGACTGTCGCCGAGCAGCAGATAGTTCTTCCTGGTGGCATCCAGGAGCAGGCATTCGGGAGCTAGCCGCGTCTCGTCCGCTCGTCCCGAAAGGAAGCATCGGCCGTCTCTAAACAGCTTTGCGCCGTCATACCTGAGATAGGAAGCGATCTGAAGTTCGCGGGACGAAAAACGTCCCGGAAATCCAGCGCCCGCCCAGCCCACCGCTCCCGATACCAGAACGACCCCGATCCCTATAGCTGCCCATCGCAGCAGGGAAGCTTCTGACGGGCGGAACTTACCGGTGCGGAAGGGCTGCTCTATGAATTTCCAGGATATGAAGGCCATCAACATCGACACGCCGATGATCAAACATTTGTTTGCCCTTTCGGACACGCCGCCGCCTAACACGGCATAATTTTTTTGAAATACGGTCAACGGCCAATGCCAGAGATAGAGCGAATAAGAAATCAAACCGATAACTCTGAGCGGTCGCCATGACAGTGTCTCGCCAACCACGGTAGTACCATCCCCGCCCGCCAAGATAATGAGAGCCGCGCCTAAACAGGGAGGAACTGCCAGAATCCCCGGGAATGGTAGGCTGGAGTCAATCATGAAAACCGAGCCGACGATCAGGACAAGTCCAACGGCCGATAATAGGTTCCGGATACCCGCTCCCAGTCGAGTCGGAACAGCGCCCAACGCAAGTGCGCCGCCCAAAGCCAGCTCCCAGATACGAGTGTGGACCAGATAAAACGTAGAGTTGGGGTCGTTGAATGCACCGATGGCGCTGGCCGCGAACGAAATCAAGCCAATCACAACGGTGATGAGCACGACTCTGCGCTTGAAGTAACGATGCGCCAATATCAGAAATACCGGCCATACTATGTAGAATTGCTCCTCGACCGCGAGCGACCACGTATGCAGTAGCGGCTTGGCGAGCGCCGGCGAATCGAAATACCCCGCATTGAGCCAAAAATATATATTGGAAACGGACAATGCTGCCGCAATCGTACTTTTCGACAGGTCAATCAACTCGCTGGGTGCGCAATACATAAGTCCCAGCAATGAAGTCGCCAGTAGCATCACGACCAGCGCAGGAAGAATGCGGCGTATCCGCCTCTCGTAGAATCTCAGGATCGAAAATCGGCCGCTCTGAATCTCGGAAGACAGTACTTGTGTGATGAGATATCCGGAAATGACGAAAAATATATCAACGCCTACGAACCCCCCGCGCACCAGGTGTATACCGGCGTGGTAGGCAACGACCGGCAGGACAGCCACCGCCCGTAGGCCGTCAATATCGGGCCGATAGGTTTTTGCGCCGTGTCCGGTTCGGATGGCCTCCTGACTGTGCACTGAATTCACCCCTGAGCCTTGGCTTTGACTATGGCTTGAAACGAACGGGGTGTTAGAGCTTGCTGTTCGGCTGGTCAGATTTTCCATTGCACTGCGCGACCCCGAGACATGAACAAAGGCGAAGCATAGTGGCTTCGCGTTCGTGGATTGCTTAATTTTCGAAGAACCGAATCGCCGGTTGGCTAACTTCCGCTAACGTCAGACAAGACCTGATTATTACGCATCCAAGACGGCCAGGCCTGACCGGCTGCCGGTTCTGTGAATTATGCAGCACTACGCCGTGATGTCCGGTAAGGATCTCTGCCGGTACACGATTTTCCGGCGTTCCCCCAATAGCGGGGCCTCGATCGCCCTGTATTGTTCCTCCGAGAAATGCACGTGCAGCGTCGTCCTGGACGCACTCCCGTTGCTTGTGTTCCACAGATAAAAATGTTGTACTGCCCCGCGAAGCGGGGTTTTTCTCACCTGGTCGCCACGGGTTTGGATCAAAGGATTTGACCATGAATCAAGTAAGACGCTGTGCTCCTCCATAGTCTTTCTGCAATCGCCCACCGTTCGTCGGGGCGTTGGTTCTCGGATCAGGGAGAGATCGTGAGAATTCGAATTCGCGAGCTAGTTGCGGTCTTTTTATTTCTGCTTTCTGCAGTCTCCCACGCCCAATCTCCGCAACCGTACATCAGTTCATTTTCGCCTTCATCGGGTGCTGGAGCCCCAATACCGAGTGCGGTAGGCGGAAGCGGGTCTGCACCCGCAGCGGTGAATATCGAATCAGCGATTCAGCATGACCGAGCCGCGCCGCCGAGACAGCCATAGCAGTAGCGCAACCAGAGGCAAGGTGGTCCCGAGCCCCGTGAGGGCTCCTTTTGCCGCGACTATCCCGATAAATCCGTGATCGCGAATCAAATCGAGCGGCGCGCACAAGCGCGCCATAAAACTCATGAGTACAGCCAACCACAAGAGGCGGTCCGGATCGGCGACGATGATGAGCGCCACCGGCATGCATGCATACCACGGCCAATAATCCGGCGAGGCGAGCAGCACATAGCCCAATGATATCCAAGCGAATGCCTGCGCCAGGCTCGCGGCATCCTTGACGCGCAGACTCGCCCATCCTATCAGTGCCAACAGCGGCAGCGTCACACAAGCCAGTGTGAGCGGCGCTGCCAGGGGCGATAAAGGGGTCCGCCGCAGAATCCAGTAGATCGCGCCGAACGGCGAGGCGGAGCTGATGGGTTGTCCACGCTTCAGCAGCCCATCGAAGGTATGCAAACCGGCCCAGAGCGGTGCGTAGAGAACGGCGGCGATCACACCGACGCCGGCCATTGCAGCGATGATTTGCAGCGCCAGCCGCGTGGTACCGCGGCCGGTCCTCCATAGGTAGACGAGTTGCGCAGGACAAAACATGAGCGAAATGTATTTGGAAAGAATGCCCAGTAACTGAGCCACCATTGAAGTCGTGGGCCGCGCGGCCGCACATGCGGCCAGTGTCGCGATCACGAAAAACACCAGCAGCGCATCGTTATGACCCTCGCCTGCAAACTCGGCCAGAACCAGCGGATTCCACAAATAGGCAAGCGTTCCCAGAAGTTGCGAGGATGGCCGGGTGCGCCCGAGGAAGGACCAGATGCAGATGGCCGTCCCCAGGCTCGCGGCGACCACGACGGATTTCAGCAAGAACAGCGCCAGCAGCAGATTGCTGCCGCTCAGTTCCATCACCACCTTCTCGATCCATGTCCAAAGAATGCCGTATGGGGTAATGCCGATCACGCCGTGCCACCCGTAGGCGCTTAGCGCCGGACCGATGGCGCCCTCCCCAGCCACCTCGGCCGGTTGAAGAAAGGGGTTGTGCCCCGGCGCAACAGCGAGGAAGCCGTGGGCCATATAACTGAAGATGTCTTGCGAGAGCCAGGGCCGGCCCACGGCCAACAGCACGTTCACCAGAATTGGCACGGCGAGCGCATAAACGGTCGCTCGCCCGTGCGCCAATTCGCCTCGCATACACGTGCTTAGCACCGCACCGTAGGCAACGAACAGCGCGATGACGAACCCGGCATAGGCCGAGCCCTGCCAGATCAGGTTCGCAGCGCCAGCGGCGGGGATGGCGCCGGTAGGATAGGTACCGCTGTAAAAAATGGACCGCTGTACATAGTAATTTAATATGTACAATGCGATGGTTGTGGCGCCGATAACGACGATACGCACTTCCGGTTTCGACGACATGCGCGTGTTGTGATCTGTGTCCTCGGGTGGACTGGTCGTCATGCTGTACCTTGGCTTGTGGACAACGGGTCGCGAAGTCCATTCAACGAACACTGGCTTATTGGTTGATCCCTCGTGGAATTGTAAGGCACCTCAGCAACGATGACTATGCCGGAAGCGAAAGACGCGGGTACCTCGGTGACGGTCGTGGTACCCACCTACCGCGAAGTCGAAAACATCCCCCACCTCGTGACGCGGCTGCAAGCGGTTCGAGCATCCAGCGGCATCGACCTCGAACTGCTTCTGATGGACGACGACAGCCAGGACGGCAGCGCGCAATTGGTCGATTCGCTCGCTCTGCCCTGGGTGAAAATGGTGACTCGTCGCGCTAACCGCGGTCTGAGCTATGCCGTACTCGATGGACTGAAACTCTCGCACCGTGAAATGTTGGTCGTCATGGACGCGGATCTCAGCCATCCTCCGGAAAAGATCCCGGAAATGCTCGCGGCACTTGATAATGGCTGCGATATCGCGGTGGGTTCGCGCTTCGCGGAAGGCGGCTCGACAGCGGATGATTGGGGCCTATTCAGATGGCTCAACAGCCGGGTGGCGACGCTCTTGGCCTTTCCGCTGACCAAGGTCAGCGACCCGATGAGCGGCTTCTTCGCCATGCGCCGCTCCACATTCGAAGCCGGACGGGACTTCAACCCGATCGGCTACAAGATCCTTCTCGAGCTCATCATCAAATGCCGCTGCCGTTTGGTCATGGACATCCCCATTCACTTCGATGACCGCCGCTTCGGCGAAAGCAAACTGTCGTTCCGGGAACAGCTTCGGTACGTCCAACATCTGCGGCGGTTGTACATCTACAAGTACGGCACGTGGTCGCACTTGGCGCAATTTCTGTTGGTGGGGGTTTCCGGCCTCGCCGTCAACCTCGCGGTGCTGACCATCGCCTTGCGCATGAACTTCTCCCAGCAAGCCTCCGTCGCGCTCGCCATCGTCATTTCGATGTTCTGGAATTTCGGCCTGAACCGCCGCTTCAGTTTTTCTTATGCGCGCGACCAATCGATCGTACGCCAATTCTTCGGATTCGTTGCGGCGTGCTCCGTCGGCGCCGTCGTCAATTATTTCGCTACCATGGGCCTATGGGAGATGCTCCGCTACAAGCAGCTCGCCGCATTGATCGGCGTTGCGGCCGGCACCTTCTTCAACTTCGCGGCGAGCCGATTCCTCATCTTCCGCTCCAAGCACGTACGCAAATGATCGGGGCTCGCGGATCAGGTTATCCGCGAGAAAGAAATCAACTCGATGCCGAGCAGCATCAACACCAGAACAACCGATGAGACCGCAATCACGTCGTAATGGAGCCGGCGCAGACGCCCCATGAGGGTGGATCGGCTATCGCGCACACGCATTCCGTTGACGAACATCAACAGGCAAACCGGGATCGTCAGGAACGCGCACACGCGCACGATGTCCAAAGGCCAAGAATAGCCCTCGAAATAGCGGTGGCCAAAGGCACTCAGCCCGAACAGCGCAGCGACCCCGCAGGCCACCACCGCTGCGTAGCTTCCGGCAGCGATCCGTATTCTCGGATGGGCGCCGTAGGCAGGAAACAAGAGCAGCGCGGCGCCGGAAAGCGCAACGCCGGCCAGCGCGGCCAAACAGCCAGCCAGCACTCGTGGGTCCTCCGCCGGCGAATCGATGCGGTCATAGACCGAGGGGCGGTCCGAAACACTCAGCAAGGTCTTGCCTGTCGATTCATTGCGGATGAAGGTAAATGTCTCCAATTGCTGCGGCTTGCCGAAAACCCCCGGCGATATCTCGAGGAAGCCGCCAACACCATCGAGCGCAAGGGCGTCGCCGGATCGCTCGATCCTCGCGAGGGTGGGGTGAATGATGCTGCGCAGGCGCGAGAAGCCTCGGTGATGACGTGCGGCGCTTACATACACTCCCAGATACGGTCTCCATGCATCATTCCATCCGGCATGCGGAAACTGTGGACAGCCGGACGTCTCCTCGTGACAATCCGTCAAGAGGCGGAGCATGGCATCCGTCATCTGCTCGAAAGGCGGCGGGAACAGCGACGGGTCCTTGTCGAAGCGCATTCGAACGGCGCCGTAGCAATAAAAGATGCCCGTCCCCTTCGCTGCATCGAGCCCCATCATGCATTGGCTTCCGCTGCCCACCCCCCCATGCACGAACAGCGTCCTGTTGCCCGCGCGTATCGCATCGAACAGCAAACCATGCGCGGAGCCGCCCGTTCCGTTCGCTTGGTGAATCGTGAAAAGCAGCTCACGCATCGCCGGCGTGATGACCTGCTGGTCCGCCGCCGGCCCCAGCAGCGCGATCATGAACTTCGCCATGTCGGCGATCGTGGATACGGATTGCGCATCGATTTGCGCGGCGTCGAGCGGCATCAACGGTGCGCCCACCGATAGTTTTGCAGGGTTCCTGGGCTGAAAGGCGACGATGCGATGCGTGAGCGGCTTGTCCATGGCACGCAGATGGGTGTCATCCATCCCGAGCGCCCGAAGAATCGCGTCCTCGACATATCCAGTGAACGGCCGCCCCGTCGCCTCGCTCACGAGGTAACTCAACAACGCGGGTCCATAGCCGTCGTAAACCGAAAAGGACCCAGCGTTCTTGACGTAGCCGGGAAACCGTTCCGCGAAAAATCTCGGTGGGTCGGATCTCAATCGGCCTGCGCCAAAATCGGTCTGGTCGAATCCGGCCGTATGGGTGGCCACTTCGCGAATCGTCACCTCTCGCCCGTAGGCCTTGGGCAGGTGATAGTGTTTGAGATACCGATTGACGGGATCGTCAATGCTGGCGATAACGTGCCGGTCGATGAGTTGAGCGAGAGATACCGCGATAAATAGCTTCCGAAGCGAATTCAGATCGATCAGCGTGGAATCGATCGAAACCGGAACTCTCGATGCGGGATCTTCGACACCATAGGCGGAAGCCGCCACGGTGCGGCCGTCTCGCACCAGCACCGCCGCGGCGAACGAGGAGCGGCCCTCTCGCACCAAGGTACCCAGCGCTGCTTCCGTCCGTTCTTTGAATACCCGGTCGAGAGTGTCCTGCGGCAATGCGAGGCATTGAAGACACCACATGCCTGTGATGATGGCGGTAACCAGCTTCACGAGACGTGCCATACCTAGTCGCTGAGCTGGCGCCGCAGTCGTGCACAAGGCCTTTCAATCAGCGAGTACATCCCCCACGCCAGAACGAGCGACACCGACAGGCTCAGCACCGCTTGCACGCCGCTACCGGCCCGGGGAGTCGATCGCTGAACCGCAATGATGACCGCATAATGCAGCAAGTAAAGCGAGTACGACAGCAGGCCGATGAACGTCAGGGCTCGGGTGTTCAGCAGCCGGAACGGCATCCAACGCGGAAATTTTATGGCACTGATGAATATGAACGTCAGCGCCACGCCCTGGAGAGAGTATCGCGCGGTTTCACGAAAAGCCGAGCCGCGGAACATGAGGCAGAGGACCAGCACCGCCAGCGCGGATGGAGCGACCACCAACTTCCACCACCGCTCGTCCAGACGAAGGTCATCCAGTACCGGATTCTTCCACACCGCCAAGGCGCAGCCGAACAGTATTGAGTCGAGGCGGGTATCGGTCGCCATATAGGTTCGATCCATGGCAACTTCGAAGTGGTAGACGAGTACGCACCGCCACAGTAAGACCAGTCCGCATAACGTCCATAGAACCACGGCTTGTCTGAATTGGGATAGCCTCAGTCTTTGCATTGCGACAAAAAACCACGGAAACAGCAAGTAAAAGTGTTCCTCGACGGCCAGCGACCAGTAAACGCCCGTCCCGGCCGGTTGGCCAACGAAGCCGCGGTAAATCAACCAGTAGTTGGTGACGTGCGCCAGCTGGGCCGTCACCGCAGGCCCCGACAGGGTGCCGGGGGGGTCGAATATCGAGGCTGCCGCGATGGCCGCGAAAAGCACTATATAAAAGGGCGGGAGGATGCGGAATGCTCGGCGCAACCAGAAATGCCTGAAATTGACCGCGCCGTTGTGCTGGAACTCCGTACGCATCAGCGTGGTGATCAAAAAGCCGCTGAGGAAGAAAAAGATGGTAACGCCAAAACCGCCCGGCACGTAGCGGTCCAGCCCGCAATGCGCGACGAACACGAGCAGAAAACTGATGGCCCGCAGACCGTCGAGCGATGGGATGTGTCGAACTTCCTTGCTCACCATGCACGTCTGGGGGGGCCGGCGGCGTGCTGCCGTAGACGCTCATCCAAGAGCCCGCGAGCGACCGTCACCGTACACAACGTCATGACGACAAATTCTATGCAAAGGACGTTCAACCAGCGCGATTCGGACAAATTTGCGATCAATTGTTCGAAGAAAATACAGAGGTACAGAGCTCCTTGGGCGCGGTCGATTGTAAACAAGCGCAGCGCCTGACGCACATAGGCGATCAAATAACCCACCAACACGATCCCGCCCAGCGCGCCCAGATCGTTGATGATATCGAGGTATCCGCTGTGCGCTTCCGTGGGGTAGAAATACAAGCGTCTCACGGTTTCATAGGAGGGCGACCATGGCACCGGCCCGATCCAATAAGCGCCGTAGCCGCTTCCCCAGAACGGATTCTTCCGAATGTGCTCAATGACGACCTGCCAGATCGCCGTACGTCCGGAAAAGGTAAGATCTTTGCCCGTCAATGCAGTGATCGGGCTCAATAGGAATTCGAGCCCGGGCACCAATTGCAGGATGGTCAGCGAATACACCAGCAAGGTAATTAGGAAGATGCCGACGACGTACGGCATATAACGACGCAGCCAGACGGGCGAACGCAGCAGCAACAAGAGCAGAAGCACTGCGAACGCGGTCGCCATGAACGAGGTCGAGCTTCGCGACCCCGCCAGGCAGATGGCAGCGATCGTGGCGCCGACGGTTGCCACCGTACGACGCGATTCGTACGACAACCAGGCGTGGATCCAGAGCAGCAGAGTAATCCCGGCAATGGATCCCAAACCGTTTTTCTGGGTAGCCAGTCCCCTCCACGCTCCCACCAGTTCGGCCTGGCTCGATTGTTCCACCGACTGTTCGGGCGATGCGAACACGAATACGATCGAACCCACGAGTACGAGCGTCAAGATGGGTCGAAGCACCGTTTGCAGCCGATGCGGCCGCCACGCGACCAGCCCCAGAGCAAGCGCATCCAGCCAAATGGTAAATACACGCACCATTCGCCGCGTGGTCACTTCTGGGTCGATGGACCATACGACGCTGACGGCGGCCAGGACGACGAACAGCGTGAGAAAGGGATTGAGCTGCCGCACCAGCAGCTTAGCAAGCGACCAGCGTGAAAGTACCACCCAGATACCCGCACCCAGGAGTGCGAGCCAGATCACCCGGGTCGCGGCGGTTCCCGATGTCGGCATTTTGTCGAAGACCGCCCCGTAGTGAAAGCCGTCGGGCACGATCATGAATAGAACGAGCACCCAGATGATGCCGCCGATCACCAGGGCGGAACCACGATTGGGAACTGGCCTGGGGACGGAATTGGGCGCCCGTCGCGCAAGCAGCGAGCTCGGCCGAGGGTTCATTGCGCGCGGGGCCCCGCGCCAGTACGAACGTGTAGCATGCTCAGCGGTTCGCCGGAGTCACGCGCCTCAGCGCTTGCGCTCCGGTTTTGCCTGGAACTCGATGCCGTACACCGTGCCATTGAAGCCATATAGCCCTTGAGTCGAGCTTCTGGTCACATAACGAGCATAGGCCCGCACCGTCAGCCAATGTAGGATCAAATAATCTGCCTCGGCATTTGACGTTTGAAAATGATCGACACGCGTGCCGAGACCGCCGTACGCCGACTGTGGAAACTTGCTGCTGGTAAATGCATAGCCCAGCCTGACGGTGGCCCGATAGGTGGCTTGCCACGTGGCCGAGGCTGCCGCCGAGGTGTCGATCTCGGTGCCCCCCGTGGTGAGGTAGCTGTTGATCGCACGATTCACTTCGAGATCGATGGCGGTCTTGCCGGTCAGATTACGCTTGTAACCCAAATTGCCGGTCACGGCGGACTGCCCTCCGCTATAGGCCGCATCGCTGCGACGCGTGTAGCCGATGGCACCGTTGAAATTCGTGAGGCCGGATAGGACATACGTGCCGGCGAGGCCCACGGTGATTTGGTGATATTTGGGGTTCAGCGCCGTGGGGTCATGGCGATAGGTACCCGACAAATACTCGGCATCCAAACCGGCTGCCAAATTGGCAACGCCGAGATAGCGCAACCCCTCATGGATTGAATCCTCGCGCAAGCTCAAGCCAGGAATATCGGTGCGAGGCGAATCCAAGCTGCGGTCTTTCAGCGAATTCTCCAAGCGCCATTCAGGGCTAATTTGGACGTTTGCGGAGGCGTGAGTCCTGTTTTCGGTTTCCAGGATGAGGTTCTGCGATGCCGCCAATTCCATGAACTGGACCATCCGCTGCTCATGGAGGTAGTCGAGCTTGCCCTCCATCAGCCGATCCAGCTTCCAGTTCAATCCTCCGGCCGCCGTATATTCGTTATGGCTCAGCGAGGTAAAGTTATTGTATTGGAAACGGCGGTATTCGCCGGCCGCGAAGAAGCTCTGCTGACCCAGCGTATAGGTGCCATCGAACCCCGCGCGGGACCCGATGACGGTGTCGCCGAAAGCGGCGCCGTTCCTGCCCACCGGAGCCGCTCCGCTCGACGGTAGGTCGAATACGTTGGAATTATGCTCGGCATCGACCGCGGCATGAGGTGTCACCGCCAGCTGAGCCAGACTCGCCATCGGCCATGTACCCAGTGCCAGGGGCAGCATCAGCCCCACGAACCGGCCGATCCGGTGACGGCGCGCGACGCGCCCTGCACCGCCTACCATAGACGCCTCATCCACTGTCTATCTCCGCTTGTTTTCGCGAGCCTTCAGCGCCACAAAAGCCCGGCCTATGGTACAGACGAGAATCCGCGAGCGATACCCGAAGAACCGGGCGGACCGCGTTTCTGCGATCCGCTTGGCAAAAGGCCGCCCACAGCGTAGCGATGTGCCACCGACGACGCATAGTTCGAATCGGCGCGGAGTCACCGAAAGCGAACGCGAGGCGGCCTTGGATCTTTTCAAGCCAAGTATTAGAAATGCTGAAACTGATGCGATGTGCGCCATCGACCACTCGCGAGAGTTGTCACGGCGATCTGTTTTGCGCCCTGGCGTTCTGTTCAATGTCCCCCGTCGGCGAGGGTGGCTACGGAATATGCGTGATCTCTCGATGCGCTCAGCGGCCCCGGCGGGGCGCAGGCGCAGGCAGGGGCACGCAGGGGGCTGTCACGGAGCCTCCAGCCGTCCAGGTCACGGCGAGTTCGTTCATTCAGTGGTCGCGCCTCGCCCTAATCTTCGGTGCAGGCCCTCTAGCCCACCGACGATTTGACCGATGCATCGCCCGCCACACTTCGCCCACCTGGAGGCGACCGTGGCGCTCGGCAACCCGTGGCCTGGGTGATTCGCCGGCTGATAGCCGCCTGCGAACGAGAGCCGCAAGCTTGGGCACCGCTGCGTGACTAGCAATTGGGGCGAGTAACGATGAGTACGGTAGGTGTATGGGCCCGGAAAGAGAGTGGACGGTTGATGTTTGATGTCTTATCATCTGATGCATGAGAACGACGCTCGACATCGCGGACGATGTGCTTCAGGCCGCAAAGGAGCGGGCCAAGCGGGAACGAAAGACGCTCGGCGAAATGATGTCCGAGCTGGCTCGGCGCGCCCTGACCACCCCGCAAGAACCGTCCGTAATGGAACCGAAGGCAGTCTATGGATTCAAGCCGTTTGCGCGACGTGGCGGTCTGGTGACCAATGACTTCATCGACAAACTTCGCGACGAAGATGCGTACTAGCGGCGATCACCCAAGCTGGCCGGTCGCCCATCATGTCGCCACCGGTAGGCTCTACAGCCGCGGCCCTTAGCAAGTGCGCGCACTGCTGGACGTCAATGTACTGATCGCCTTACTGGACTCCGATCATACATCTCATGATTCCGCGATCGGCTGGTTCTCGAAGCATGCGCGGGAGGGTTGGGCATCATGTCCGATCACGCAAAATGGCTGTATCCGGATCATGTCGCATCCGAGCTATCCAAACCCGCTACCCGTTCGAGCGGTCGTTGACCGTCTAGCCGAGGCCTGCCGCCAAGGTATCCATCAATTCTGGCCGGATGACGTCAGTCTGTTGGATTCGGATATCGTGGACTCGACCCGCATTCATGGACCGCGGCAACTGACCGACATTTACCTGCTTGCTCTCGCGGTTCGCCATGAAGGACGCCTCGTTACTTTTGATTCCGGCATTGCGCTCGCCGCGGTCAGGAAGGGTACGGCGGAGAAACTGTTGGTTCTATGAACCACGTATGCTCAGATTTCGGCCAGCGATTTACGAGCGTCTTGCTAATCCTTCGGAGCGGCCAATGACCGCCTTCTCATTCGAATGCGGGGTCGGATCGGAAAAGCCTTCAAAGGCACCGCTCGGATTCCATTCTTGGAGACTATACACGCGCTTGCCGCGCAGTCCCGTTACGCCCTCGTTCCATGCGAGAAGCATTTGCTTGCCGATATCCTCAAAAGCGGCGTGGCGTGTCATCGCTTCTCGCACCCGAGGCGCGATATCTGAAACCGCATCAGTGATCGCTTCGACGATTTCGACTTGTGCTTTGACGGAAACGCCAAACGTGGCGGCGATGAACTTTCCGAGACTCTTACCCGGACTCCAGGTTTTCTTGCCCATGAAGCTGATGCCGGGAGGATTTTGTTGGTATCCAGCGTACGCGACTGTTGTAATCATATCGTACGCCGGCGAAAGGCGAACATCAGCCCGCGACGTATAGAGCAGCGCGAGATTCTTCGCGT
>JALYHP010000089.1 GCA_030799355.1 Pseudomonadota bacterium | reverse complement strand
CGCCGTAAATCGTCGATGTTCGCGTTTGCTCATCCACTTCGCTCCGTCTGCGGGACACCCGCAGCAGCTCGAAGTCTCTCATTTCTACGCTAGCAATTTGTCCAGAAGTCGCTGAAGCTACACACAGGATGACGCAATCCAAGCCTTCATACCGACGCCAGTATTCCTTTCCGGACAAGGCCTTTATATGTCCACGAAGCGATTTCGCATGAATTTCCGCGAGCTCCGCCTTTTTGTCAGGATCGGTTGTAGCAGCCCATGCGAAGTAGGACTCCATCAGGTTTTTGCTATCGACCACCAGCTTCCGCCCCTTGGGCAGATTGATTACGGCATCGGTTCGCTTGATCCCGTCCTCCGCGTCAGTCGAATGCTGGAGGATGTAGTCAATTTCCGCCTCCAGACCGGCGTTCTCCAACGCATTCTCGAGCTGAGTTTCGCCCCAGCTGCCCCTGACCACGGGCTTCTTGAGCGCACTCGTCAGCATTTCAGTGGCGCCAGCCAAGCGTTTCACCTGGTCATCCAGCAAAGTTTCGGCTTTTAAACGCGCCTGGTTGCTCTCCGTGACGTGTTGATCGAGGCGGTCCATGGTCTCCCTCACTGGCTTTAGCATGCCGGAGACTTGCTCGTTGTGATGTTCCGTATGCAGCGTCGTCGACTTCAGCAGCTCGTCCGAGGCCTCCTTGAGTAACTTCGATGACAGGGCCTGAAACTCGGTTCCGAGGGTTTCTCGGGCGTTGACGATAAACGTTTGTAACTGCCGAATTTGATCGTCCTTCGCAGCGACTACCTTCTCAGATGTCTCTCGTTCCTTGGCAATGGCGGCCTCTGCGCGCTGGCTGGCCGACAGAGCGACAATTTCGGCCGCCGTCTTCGCCTTTTCCAAGGTTGTAATACGGCCATGGGCGTCTTGAAGGTTGCTGTCTTTGGCGGCACAGGCAGACTTGAGTTCATCAAGCCGACCAATTTGAGCCGTGAGTTGTCCCCGTTCCTCGAGGACTAATTGCAAGCGCTTCTCCGCGTCCAGCGCCCGTGTGGCCGCCGCCGTTTCCCGGGCCTTCGCCTCCAGCAAGGCATATCTCGCCTCTTCCTGCCGCGTAGTCAGCTCGGTTCGTTTGACAGTCAGTTCGCTTTCTAAGAAGCGAATTTTCTCACCTAGAATGTTTTGTGTCGCGCGAGCTCTGTATGACATGTAGAGCGCCAGAAAAACTATGCCAATCGTCGTCGACAACACTGCGACCAAGATCTCGTTCATCATTTAGGAAATCCTATTTTAGGCGCTTGCAACGCGCTTCATGTCGGCCAGCTTTTGCTCAAGCTTCGAGTGAATCCTTTCAATCTCTTCTTGTGGACGCCTCCACCATTCCGTCGACCAGATTCTATGCAGCGTCCAACCGAGCTCCTCGAGCTTAGCTTGCCTTAGGCGATCCCGATCCCGGGCGGTCGCGGCACTGTGATAGCTTGCACCGTCGCATTCAACGCCAGCCAGGTAGGTGCCCGGCGCGTTCGGATTGACGATGGCGAGATCGATACGGTAGCCGCCGCAGCCGATCTGATGATGGACATTCCATCCTTTACCGCGCAGCGCCGAAGCCACCGCCTCCTCAAAAGGTGATTCCGGATCATCAACGAATGAAGTGGTCGCCTGATTGAGGGCCTCTACGCCGCGGTCGGCATACTCGAGGAACTCCTTGAGGTGCCGAACACCGACGGCGGTCGTACGGGTCGAGTCGAGCCGTTCGGGAGCTATGGACGAGAAGACGTGCATCGCCAGCCGAGACCGTGTGATCGCGACATTGAGGCGACGCGGTCCGCTGGCGCTATTGATAGGACCAAAGTTCACTGAAAGCTTTCCTAAGTCATCTGGTCCGAACGTAGTTGAAAAGACGATGACGTCGCGCTCGTCTCCTTGCACGTTCTCCAGATTCTTCACGAAAACTTCCTCTTTGCCGCGCCCCTTCGCGAAATGGGGCTCCAGCGCCGGATCCTCGCGGAGTGCGGCATCCAGCAAGTCGTCAATAAGCTGCTTTTGTTGTATGTTGAAGGTGACGATCCCGATCGAGGTATCTTTTGTCTCGGCGCCTCTCAGGTGCTCGACAACGAACTTTACAACCTCCTC
The DNA here is from genome assembly GCA_030799355.1 of Pseudomonadota bacterium. Taxonomy (GTDB): domain Bacteria; phylum Pseudomonadota; class Gammaproteobacteria; order Steroidobacterales; family Steroidobacteraceae; genus Bog-1198. The sequence goes on along the minus strand of JALYHP010000089.1, from coordinate 11,827 downwards.
GGCCTCCTTGTGATTTGTGCGCGAGCTGCCTCTTCCATAGGTGCCGTTCACGCGGTGGAGCCGTACGGCTTGGTCCTTGGCAACCGGCGACGGGAAGGTGACCAGTCTCCCCTCGTAATATTGCCGGTTTGAAAATGTGATGAGGCTTTCGTAGCGAGATCGGTAGTGCCATTCCAGCCGACGAATCGGGAGGGTCGTCATCGTTTCGTCAAGGATGCTTTCGAGTTCTTCGGTCACATCCGGCTGATCCTCGTCCTCTGTGTCGTCTCGAGTGAAAAAGGCCGTTGGCGGCATCTGCTTGGGGTCGCCGACGATAATTGCCTGTTTCGCCCGGGCGATCGCTCCGATGGCATCCCACACGGGGATCTGGGAGGCCTCGTCGAAGACGACCAAGTCAAAAGGAGGGAAATCGGCATCCAGATGTTGAGCAACAGATAGGGGACTCATAAGCAAGCATGGCTTGATCTTCGCCATCAGCCCGGGCATGCCGGCAAACAGCTTTCTGAGTGGTCGATGTCGTGATCGCTTGTTGAGCTCGCGATGGAGGAGAGCGTATTCCTGGTCGATGCCTGGCTCCAGGCCCTCTCGCGGAATCCGTGCATCCACGCGCGCCGCCGCCGCGTGATTGACGAGCTCGAGATATTCGCTATCAAGACGGCCAAATTCACTGATGAGCTGATTGTGGGAACGCCCAATGAAGTTCTTCAAAGTGTCACTTCGGGACACGCCCTCTTCCAGTAGCCACTGTCGGGCCGAAGCCTCAAACAGCTCCATCAGAGAACCATCGTCCGAGATGGCTTCACGATGCTCGATCATGGCTGATAGTCCAACACTTTGACCGCGGGCTCGTAGCCGGCGCCACGCCGTCCAAAATCGGAGCTGATCGGCGGCCAGAGCCTGCCGGACCCCCTCGACCCATCGATTGGCTTTGGCAAGATACTCAGGCGCCGCATCGGCTATCGGGATGGCATTCACATAGAGATCGTTGAGGAGTTTCCGGAGCGCGCGATGGATGGCTTGGTTCATGGCCAAGAGGCTGGAGAGTTCTTGACCAAGAGGCCCGCCGGCGCGGATCTCCTCGAGGCCCAATTCCAATAGTGACCGTGCGTGCTCGATGAGAATCGACATCCGGCCGAGGTTTTGCCTTGAAAGCTTGGCCAGCTGGCTTTGTAATGCTTCCGATGTCGCCACAGCCTTAAGTAGTAGCTCTGGAGGCGTCTGAGTTCCCTGCCACCAGTTGCCCAATGCCACCGTCAGCTCGGCGTCGTGGGACCCGAGGGCGGTGTCCAGCCGCTGAATCTCCCTCACGCTAGCAATCACGTCTGGGAGTGCGGAAATGGCACCTTGTTCGCTCTGCTTGTCCCGCAGGAACGGTTGAACTCGCTTTGAAAGCGCCCGCTTCCTGAACCAGGATCTTGGCCACCACGCGGTGCTCGCGTCGCGCTGTAGATTCTCGAGGCTGCCCAGGTCCGCTGAACAAATCGAAGGCACAAAGTGTGCCTCGACCACCCCGCAGTGCTCCTTTCTTTGCTGAAGCAATCGCGCGCAGGCGCGTAGGGTCGCGAGCTTGCCGGTCTGTCCGATCAGGCTACCCACCGTGGCGGGACACTTGTCCAAACTGATCAGGGACTGTGAAAACTCTACGAGACCGTCGAGTTCCGGGCGACTCATGTCATTCGCTGTGACCCCGAGCCGGCTCGCGACTCTGCCAGCGTCCTCCATGAAAGCCGCCAAAGCCTGACAAGTGGCCTCTGTAGCCTCTTTGACTGTGCGTTCGATAACCGGGGAGGAGTCATCGAGTTGTGAACCCCCTAACGGGTGTTTGCCGATGTTTCCGAGCTGATCGAGGACCGGCATCATTTCGGCGACAAGACTGCGCATTTCCGAGAGCGGCGGCAATTGCCAGTCATTGGGATTGCCCCATCCGAGCGGTATGGAGCGCGTATTGCGATGGCCACACAGCCAGCCAGTCGCCTCATAGATCGTTAAGCCACAGGGGTAGCGCTGATGGAGCGCGTCCACATAGACATTCAGCTTCTGTCTGGCGACGCCTAAGGCATTCGTGGTCTCCTGCCACTGGTTGCGTGGCGGGCTCTTCAACGGCTGAAGAGGCGCGCGAAGCTGGTCGATGATCTCGGTCTTTCGAGCTTTGTCCGAATGAACCTCGAGGCAGTAGGCTCCCAACCCGACGTTGTCCAATCGTTTCCGCACGACATCGAGCGCTGCTTTTTTCTCCGATACGAAGAGCACGGTTTTCCCGTGCGCCATGCAGTGTGAGATAAGATTCGTGATCGTCTGGCTCTTCCCGGTTCCCGGCGGCCCCTCAAGCACGAAGCTCTTTCCTTCCGATGCGGCCTGAACCGCGGCCAGTTGAGAAGAATCCGCTAGCAGCGGAGTAAACACCTCACTGGGAGCGCACTTGGCGTCCAGCTCTCGCGCGTCCGGGAAAGCTCCTTGGCTAGGGATCGGCGTATTAGGGTGTTCCAACATCTGGAAGACCAGGGGATGTTTCCGCAGGACGGCTTCCCGCTCCTGAAGATCACGCCACATCAAGAACTTTTTGAAAGAGAACTCGCCGAGCCAGATTTCATCCTTGACCTCCCATCCCTTGCGATCAATGACCAAATGACGAAAATCACGAAGGATTCGCGGCACGTCAACGCCGCTGTCATCACCGGGCGGCGTGTCCGAAATGTCAAATGCGATTCCGAAATCCCTGCGCAATTTCTCAAGCAGGGTGGGATTTATGCGCGTGTCTTCGTCTCTCGAAAGCAGGGTAAATCCGCCAAGGCCTGCCTTCACCGAAGAGCGATCCAACTCGACCGGTACGAGTATTATTGGGGCGCGGTTCACCGCTGAAGAACGCTCCGTCTCTTTCCACTCAAGGATCCCGAGTGCGAGATACAACGGTGAGACTCCAGATTCCTCTTCCGCGGACCGCGCATTCCGGAAAAATTCCGTTAAGCGCGTGATCAATTTTTCCTTGTCGTCGAGTTCTGTCACGAGCTTCTTGCGGCCCAGCGCCGTCTCTGCAAGCGCCGTGAGCCGCTCGATGGCCACCGCCGCAGGCAAAGACTTTCCCGTGGATGGATCCTTCTGATTTTCGAATCGAGGATTGACGTCAAATCCGAAGGCTTCTTGACCCGCCAAGGCATCTTCAAGCTGACCCAGCTTCGTGCCAACGATCCGCAGACTCTTCGCTGTGGGCTTGAAGTTGACGAGCCGATTGCGCAGTGTCAGGTCAAGCAACTTTCGCTTCCACCGTTCAAGGCGACGATTGAGGGGCTCTACCTCTGGGTCAGCGCCCTTTGGCACGCTTCCATCGATGACCGACACGCTGTCAATCGAATCGGGCTTCGGTGAAGTCTCCTGAGGCACCTCGAACTGCCCGTTGACCCGCATGGGGATAGGTCGAATACCTGACTGGCGAGCCAACCTTATGTCAATCGCGGCCTCGAACCTAGCCTCGTCCTCTGTGTGTCCCCTACCTATTTTTTGCGCATCTGCGAAAAGCGAAGTCTTATTCGTAAGTGTCGTGACTTCAATTGCAAGCAGCTCCCCGATTGCCAAGCGCTTTCGGAGAGTTTGACCGTCATCGTCCACAGGGCTTGCGCATGAGGAGCCTTCATCCAACCAACATCCTGCCCAGGCGTGCCCATCGCTCATTAGAATCAGCGGGTGCAGGCCCGCCTGTTCAAGGCAAGCTGCAAATAGGACGGAGAGGTCGAGGCAAGTCGCGAGGCGTTCCCGCTGAATCTGATCCGGCAAGCGAAGACGCTGGCCCTTCTCGTGAAAGTTGGCAGGAGGATTCACATACGCGAAGTCCCTCTGGCGAATCGTGGAATAGATTGCGGCGACTTGACGCGCCACAACCTCGCGTGATCCTTGTTGGTATCCGGACAAGCTCAACTGCTGAGACTTGAGGAGTGCCCCTGCCGTGGACAAGATCTGGCCAACCACAGGGTGATTAGGTTGGACATGCGCCGTCAGGAGCTCGGGTATATCGCTCAGCCCCTCCCATTGATCGGCTGGAAGCAGCCGAAGAGGCGCCGTGTACGTTACTTTTTCGCAGCCTTGGGCGCTCGCCTCGATCACGAGGTAGCCCTCCATCGCTTCGGTCAGGCCGGCGAGGAAACTGTGATCGGGATGAAGGGTAGAGACGTCGAGCATTCTCGGACCAGTGGGGTCGAGTCTATCGAGACGGATGGTTACCGGATAGATGAACGGAGGGTTTGCGCTGATCTTGAATTCGAGCGCAGTCGCGGCAACTGCGCCGGACAATTCGACCGAAAGCTCACGAAGAACCGGAACCCGATTTTGCGTGCTTGCAAGACTCACCCAGCGCGCAAGCTGTGGGGTCAGCGTCAAACGCAGTGGCACGAGAGTGTCAGATCCGGCACTGCCGGACTGCTTGGCGTAACTCATAGGGTCAGGTCCCAGGCAGCCGTAGACCAAGCATCGGTTGGCTTTTAAACTGCATTACGTATCGCGTCATCTGAATTCGTGCGCGACATTTGCCGTAGTGCTGCTGCAAAGTCCAGCTCGAGGCCTTGGCGTGATGTCATCAGCAATTCGCTCACGCCCGATTCACTCGTCAGCGCAAGTTCACCGTAGGCGCAGATAGGCAACTCCCGATTATTCTTGAATCGGCGATCAGGTCCGCCATTTTTGTTCACGAAGCGCCAAGTTCGATCGACCACGTTCGCATCGCGCGGGACATCCCCATCTTCCACGAATCTCGTGACCGATGGTTCTGCATGCAGGTTCGAATAGACGAGAGCGCCGACCGCACCGCCTTTGCCATAGATGAGCAATCGGTCCGGGAAGAGGTAGAACGTGGCATTTGAGAAAGCGATTGCGATGGGGTTGATGTTGCACGCCATAAAGGGTGGCTGCTCTGTTGAAAGGGTAGACGGCTTGCGGCGGACTGCTGCAGACGCGCCGGAGTGATATTTCTTATCGAGGACTTTGGCACTGGCACTGATGTGCCATGTTCGCGATGCGCCCGCCAACCGAGAACCACTGTCGTGCAACTGCTGATAAATGTGTCCAAATTCCCCCTCAAGCTCATAGTGCAGAATGATGAGCTTACGGCGCAAGTCCCAGCGATACGCAAAGAGGGTCGCTACTAAAAGACCTGACCCTATCAAAATAGCGGCCCACATCGGGATCCCGTAAGCCAGGCAACCCGCAGTCGCGACGCACGCAGCGCTCAGCGTCCACGGATATACCTTCAGCAGCTTCTGCTTCTGGCGGATCTCTGCCAGCAGTGCCTCCGAAGACGAGTCCGAGATGGCTCCAGCTTGGCGAGACCCAATCGCTTCAAACGTCTCGAGTGTGTTATCCGGAATGACCGGGTCGACATGCTTTGGCGCCGTATTCGACGCCAAGGACGGAGACGGGTGTGACGCGCGATGAGTCGGCAGCGAGGATCGATAGTAGATGCCGTGCGCGCCCATCTGAATGTAATTACCGCGGGGCCCGGCGCCGAATCGAAGACCCGGGATGCCGGCGGAAATGCCAATGCCAGTCCCGGAAAAATTGACCCGGAATGGTCCGAAGCGGACGCTCTTACGGAAATACAGCCCCATAACACCTCCTCCCTGGAACACAGCACCTAGCGAAGGATCTCGCTGGCTTCTACTCCTGCAGCCGCGTAGAGGACCGCCCGCCGCACGCGAGCGGCATTATTGGTGCGCTGCACAGACCAATGGAAAATCCAATCTTCTGCGTTTCGTTGGATTGCTGCCGTGACCGGTTTCCGCTTTTCATCACGCATCGTGACGTTCGACGCAGCCCGATGCAAGACCCTCCGATAGGCTTCGCCCTATAGTATAGGAACGACACATCGGGTTTCCGGTGATGTCCTGATCATCGATGGCAAGGACCAGGGATGTCGGTCAACAACGGACCAGTGGTTGTAGATTCGCCCGCGGACGAGCAATGGCCCGTCGCGGCTCGGAGCTTGCTTACGAAACGGGAGCGTGAGCTGTACGAGAGGCTCCTCGGCTTATTTCCCGATCATCGGCTTTTTATCCAAGTCGCGCTGTCTCAATTAATCGACGTACCGGAAACTCATCCAGATCGGATGTCCATTCGGAATCGATTCTCGCAATTGGTAGCGGATTTCGTGTTGTGCCGATCTGACCTTAGCATTGTTGCCGTTATTGAGTTGGACGACCGGAGCCATCGGCGCCCCGACCGCCAAGCTGCTGACGGCCGTAAAAATAAAGTGCTGGCTGATGCGGGCCTAAGACTTATCCGCATACCTGAAGGCACAGTTCCATCGGCTGATCGGTTGAAAGAATCATCGATGAGCCACCGTCATCTAGTAGCTCGGCAGACTCGCCCTCGGAGTACTCGTCCATCCCACCAGCAGAACACCTGCGGCTAGTTGACGACCCAGCCGCAATCCCCGTCGAACCGCTCGCCTCGGGCCACGAATGGGAGGCGCACAAGGCGGTGTGGAGTAGGGACAAAAATGGGGCCATGTCGAGACTGGTCAACAAGAAGGGCAAAGTTTTTGTTTAATTTCTTTGCACTCGCCTTCAGTGGGCGGATGGCCGGGCGGCAATGGCGCCTGAAGTGGTTCAACGCCCAGACACTCCATTAATTTGACTTTTTCGGGATCTCGCATTGCATCGCTCAGACCAGATAGGGATTTTATCGCGTCTTCAATTGTTGCCCCTGTACCAGCCTGCTCCGTGGCGATGACGAAGTTGGCAACATTAATGGGCGACGAGCGGACTCGATTATAAAAGTCCTGCTCCGTTTCTCCCCGTGCCTCAGCAAATTTCCGCACCGCTTGGCGCACGCGTCGCATTTCCGAGGATGCAGTCTCTTGGGCCGGGTTCGGTACACCTTCGTGCGAAAGCTCTAATTGGTCATCGCTCGGAGGCACGCTGGGATTTGCCACTGCGCCTTCAAGAACCACTCGTCTCTCTTGATACCAGTGTTTTAAGCAAGATTTATCATTGCAGGTGTTTTCCCTGTTTTTCAGTGCGCGTCGATTTATACGAACGAACGTGCCTTTGTCAGCAGCAACACTCATGGCTTTTTTGTAAAGAAGACTGAGATCTCTATCGAGCGCGGAAAGCTCGTGATCCCCACAAATCAACATTTCGGCCCGGGAGTGCGCCTTTCGACAATCGAAACTTGGTCCGACACCCGATCCTTTTCCTTCCCGCTCGCTTAGTAGCTTTTGCTGTTCTAGTGGTGGAGCTGCGGGAACTGCAGGATCTACCGACTTCGTTGAATCGAAAGCGCCAGCGAACCAGGCGCCTCCGAGGACAACGACTGCCGCCCAGAATATTACTGCGCCACCGACGGGCCGCTTCCAAACACTCACACGTATTGACGAAGCGGCGTCAGGCGGACGAGGTGCTCCAACGATCGGGTCATACTCGATATTGCCCTTCCCGAGATTCGAGCCGCAATGTTTACACTTGATAGCTGCCGCCAGGATCTCCTCGGCGCAGTAGGGACACCGGGTCTTCTCATCAGGACCAATGCTGTTCGTTTGCGCGGCCCGGGAGGAGACGGCCGTCGCCTGCGCGAGCGGTGGATCGGTATCGAGTACCGTAGTAGTCGGTTCTGCGTATCCAGCGCTGTTTTCGGCAACGGTGCCGCTTCGGCGCAAGCGCTGCCGCAACCAAGCTGGGAGCACCATGAAAGCAACGACGAGAACCCATAAGCCTCCCCGCCATATGAGCGGGAAACTGTCCCCGGTAAGTACTAAAATTACCCCCAGCGCCAGGATCGGCACATACAACAGGCCGGCCAGAAATACTTTAAAATCAGCGGAAATGATCGTGCTCCCTAGGGTTGACCAAGCGGCGGCGTCACCGAGGCGCAAGCGGAAGCATATCTGCGGCCTAGCGACCGAGAAAGGGTCCGACGGCTCAGCGAAAACTAGTGAGGAGACGTGGCTCTGACCTGCCGGCTCTGTTCGCACCATCCGGGGGCAGGAATACGAGTCACTTTGATTCTAAGGGGTAGAGTTTCCAAAGCAGTCGGCGGTATATGCGAGGATTTTGTCCAGAAGAGTGGCAAAGGCGAAGTCAAAATAGTAGTTATAGATAGTAACATATAGGTTACCATTTGGTAGTGAATTTGGCAACACGTCGAATGTAAAGTGGTTTTCAGGTATCGGAGAATACGTGGTTGATTGGGGTCCGGGTTATCGGATCTATCTTGCGAAAGACGTTGAATCGCTGATTGTGTTGTTTGGCGGCGGTACCAAGAAGCGGCAGCAAGCGGATATTGACCGGGCACTGGATTACACGTCGAGTACAAGGCACGAAAAGCGCCTCCATCGGACGGCAATAAGGCTAAGAAGCGAAAGAGGTAATCACCATGGCACTTACTCGTGATTTCAAGAAGACAGTCGTCGCTCGAGTGGAGCGCGATCCGGGGTTCGCTAAAGCGCTCCTCGATGAGGCGGCAACTTTGTTTCTGAGTGGCGAGCCGGAGACGGCACGTCTCATTCTGCGTGATCTTGTGAATGCAACCTTGGGATTTGAACGACTGGCCCAGGTAATTGCCATGCCGAGTAAGAGTCTTCATCGGATGCTGTCACCCAAAGGCAATCCGAGCATGGATAACCTGGCGGCAATTTTCGACGCAGTAAGAAAACGCCTCAAAGTGGAGTTTAAAGCCCACACGGTCAATTTGCAGAAAGTGGCATAGCAGGCGCGCCGGAAACTCGGCTAGTGTCTGCGGAGCCGAATTACCCAAAATCAGCTGGTGGGTAACAGGGCGGGTAACTCGGCTTTTGACGATTCAATATGCCGTAAATTCATACGCTTTCCGCGGCACGTTCAATCCCTCCACGGCTCCAACAGCGGAACCCTCGCAAATGCATCGGAACCCCGACCGTCGGCCGTTGCGGATTTCCAGGTCATGCGCTGACCCGGCCCCAGACCTCGGTCCGCTAAATTGCTAGACTTGAAGCGGCTCAGGCCGGCAGTGTACCGCGAGCGCGTATCCCGAGACCTTTAAGATACGGAATTTCGAGATCTGTTTCCGACATTTTTTTGGAATACTTCTCCGCTAAAAATCATTGTGGATATTGACAGTTGATGACGTAGTCGAGTTTTTGCAGAGCCTCCCTGGCCCTATTACGCCGATCATCCGTCGGCCCTAACATGCCGATCTGGCCCTGGCTCCTTTATGGCGTTCGTGGCGAGGGTCGCTCTGATGTATTCCTTTTTGTTGGGAGAATCGGAATACGGGTAAGTAGGGGTATTTACCAGCTTGTGCGAAAGAATGGGTGCGAGGCGTTTGTGGTAAGCCGCAGGCGAAGTGCAGGGAGTGCCCCAACCAGGCGTTCTTGACCGTTTCTGATCAACTAATCGCCAATCATTTGCGCGGCACCGACAGAGACCGCTACGCGCGTGCCGACTTCGTGGCGGGTGTTTCCGATCTTTCAGGACGGATCTTGCCATTTATGATTTGTATGGATTTTCTTTGCGAATTTCGGTTTCGATGAAACAATGCGATTAATGATTGCTCAAATATCGTGTTCTCGCGTCCGATCTGAGTGGATCGATGGTCCGCAAGCAAACAGGTTCACGGCTGATTGGGCAGAGGATGCGCACGGAGCTGAGTCGCGTGGCGACTCGTAAACCGCACCGCAAACGGCGACCTCGCTGCGTCGTGATTGCCGGTCCCAACGGGGCAGGCAAGACAACGTTTGCGCGTGAATACCTTCCGGGAATCGCGAAGGTGATTCACTTCGTCAATGCCGACTTGATTGCCGGCGGTCTGTCGCCGTTACAACCAGAATTGGCCGCCATTGCCGCCGCCCGGATGGTGCTTCGGGAGCTCGATCGCTTAGCCTCCGAACGTGTGGACTTTGCGTTTGAGACTACCCTCAGTGGGCGCACTTACGTTCGCCGAATTGAGGCCTGGAAGCGGGCCGGCTACCGTATTGAGATCGTGTTCTTGCGCCTGAGCTCGGTCGATTTGGCGCTCCGCCGAATTGAAAGCCGGGTCCGCCAGGGCGGTCATGACGTGCCCAAGCGGGACGTCGTCCGGCGTTTCAAGCGCGGCTGGGAAAACTTCCAGAAAATATACGGACCTATGGCGCAATCCTGTGCGGCGTACGACAATTCAGAGGCAGCGCCGCAGCTCATGGAAAGGAACGAATGAAGTCGCCACCTCGTCCGAAACGACCCGAAAGCTTTGCAGCCGGAGTGGGGCGCGCATTGCGCCGGGCGGCGAAGACTGCGCGTAAGACAGCCCGGATGTACGGAACGCCGATCTATGTTGTAGAGGACGGGAAGGTCGTCGCAAAGAGGCCCTGAGTTGCCTATGCGGTATGGGTGGGTCAACCAAAACCAGACCTACCGATACGAGATGGCGGGCGGCTATCTGTGGTCCCCGGAAACGGAAGCCCAAGGCGTCTTTGGCATCCAGGGCCGTCACCCATCGCCCGCGCCGGCGCAGCACCAACCCCACAAAAGAAAACGGAGCGGCTGATGACCGCTCCGTTCTCGCTCCGTGCCGTTCTTTGCGGCTACTGAGACCGTCGCGCGCGATGCGCGGCCTTACTCTTACGTGCGGTTGCGGGCCGCCACGGCCGCTCCGTCGACGCCGCCGATGACGATCTCGACGCGTCGGTTCAGCTGCCGCCCGCCCGAATCGGCATTGCTCGCGACCGCGAACTCCTTGCCGAACCCTTGCAGTGCGATCCGCGAGCCGTCGATGCCGCGACGTACCAGCACCATTTTGACGGCGGCCGCGCGCCGTTGCGATAGGTCCATGTTGAACGCATCGCTGCCGACGCTATCGGTGTAGCCGTCGATTTCGACCTGGCGCTCCGGGTGGTCCGTCAGGAACTGCACCAGCTGGTCCAGATTGCGAGCGGCACCCGGACTCAAGTCGGCCTTACCCGTCTCGAACAGCACATCCCCCAACGTCAGTACCAGCCCGCGGTCGGTGGGCTTTGCCTTGAGGGCGTCCACCTCGGCTTGTAGCGCGGCGGCCTGTTGCGCCAGTTGATCGCGTGCGGCGTTGGCGGAGGCGGCGTTTTGCGTCGCCTGATTGCGCGCCAGCACCGCGCTATCCACTTCCTGTGTTCTCGCGCTCAGCTGAATCTTGTCTCTGTCGGCTTGCCCGGCGGCGACGCGGGCATCGTTCGCCTTGGTGGAGGCCTTGAGCTGCGCAAGCCGTGCGGTTTGCGCGGCGAGATACGCCGGCTGGGCGATACCCGGTGCATCGCGGCGCACCGCGGCCGCTTCGGCGGCGTCGAGTTCGGTACGTGCCGCATGCAGGTCGAGCGCGGCGTATTTCGCGACGTTCGGGTCCGATTCGGCGGTGCGAACGGCGCTGCGCGCGCTCTCGAGCGCGGGATTGGTGAGCGGTGCCGATGCGCATGCCGCCATGCCCAACGCCAAGGTGATCGCTGATATGAGTTTGGTATTCATGGGTTGTCCTTATTGCTGCGCCGGTTGGGCGGCGCGGTTGGCTTCTTGGCGAAGAGTTTGCAGACCGTTGTCGAATTCGCCGGCGGCCTTCTTAGAGCGCTGTTGCGCAGCCGTGGCCTCGGCCACCTGCGCATCTAGATTCGCCTGATCGGCCCATGCGGCGGCCGGCTTCGCGTCGTGATCTGCGTTGGCTTTTTGAGCACGCGCCAGTTTGTCGCGGGCAGCGGCCAGCTCGACGGGAGCGGCTTCCGGTGCGCCCGCTTGTTCCGCGTGCTCGATGGCGGCTTTGGCGACCGCGATCTTATCGTCCGCGATGTGATTGCTGGCCCAGGCGGCCATGCTCAGCGTGCTTGCCACGACCGCAAAAGCCCCTAGAGAGATTTTCGACATTGTTTTAT
>JALYHP010000077.1 GCA_030799355.1 Pseudomonadota bacterium | reverse complement strand
GCGTGGCGCCAGGGCGGCGGCGGTGGCGGCGAGCACCGCCAGGCCGAGCAGCGCCGGCCAGGGTGCCGTCTTGCCGCCGCGTTCGTGGCGTTTGTGGCGCGCGACGAAGTACACGCGGATCGAGAGGCCCGCCGCACCCATCGCGATCAGCACCAGCCAGTTGTAGCGGGCGCCGAAGGTCATCGGATAATGGTTGCTGATCATGGTGAACAGCACCGGCAACGTGAAATAGGTGTTGTGAACCGAGCGCAGCTTGCCGCGCAACCCGGCCTGGGGGTCAGGATCGCGCCCCTGCTGCTTGGCCCGCACCATCTCGCGCTGGCCGGGAATGATGACGAAAAATACGTTGGCCACCATGGTGGCGCCGAGCATGGCGCCGAACTGAATGAAGGCGCCGCGGCCGCTGAACAAGTGGCACAGCGCATAGGCGGCCGCGGCGAACAGCAACGTCAACACAGCGGCGAGCCACGCCGGTCGCCGCGCCAGCGCGCTGCGGCACAGCGCATCGTAAATCCCCCAGCCGCCGACGATGAACGCCAGGCTGATGGCGATGGCCAGCGGCTTGCTCAAGGCGGCGACGCGCGGATCGATCAGATAGATCTCGGCTTGGGCGTAGTAGAGGATGCCTAGCAAGAACAAGCCCGACAGCAACGTCGAGTACGCCTCCCAGTAGAACCAGTGCAAGGAGCGCGGCAAGGCGGGCGGCGCCACCCGGTATTTTTGCGCGTTGTAGAAGCCGCCGCCGTGCACCGCCCACAGCTCGCCGCCGACGCCCTTCCGCGCCAGCGAGTCATCCGGCGCCAACAAGTGATTATCGAGCCAGACGAAATAGAATGACGATCCGATCCACGCGATGCCGGTGATGAGGTGCACCCAGCGTCCCAGCAAGCTCAACCAGTCGAGCGCATAAGCGCCCAGCGCCATATCACTCATCGGCATGAAAGCTCTTGCCCAGCGAGGCGGGCTGATTCAACAGGATGGTCTTCGGGTCGCGACAGATGATGACCAGCACGACGATGGTGGCGACATAGGGCAGCATGGAGAGGATTTCGCTCGGCACGTTGACGCCGAGGCCCTGCGCATGCAGTTGCAGCAGGGTCACGCCGCCGAACAGATAAGCGCCCAGCAGCACGCGCAGCGGTCGCCAGGTCGCGAATACCACCAGGGCCAGCGCGATCCAGCCGCGGCCCGCACTCATACCTTCGACCCACATGGGCGTGAGCGCCGTGGAGAGGTAAGCGCCCGCGATGCCGCTGGTCGCGCCGCCGAACAGCACCGCCGCATAACGGGTGAGCGTCACCGGCAGTCCGAGGGCATGCGCGATGGCCGGCGACTCCCCGACGGCGCGCAGCTGCAGCCCCGCACGCGTGTGCCCCAGCAGACGATCGACCAGGAAGTACAAGAGGATGGAGCCGTAGACCACCCCATCGAAGCGAAACAACAGGGGCCCGACCACGGGCCAGTCGGACACCCACGGAATCGAGACCCGATGAATGCCCGCGCCCGACAAGCCCGTGAAGGGCCGGCCGGCGAAGGCGCTCAAACCCAGTCCGAACAGCGTCAGTGCCAGTCCCGTGGCCACCTGGTTGGCTTGCAGGGTCAAGGTGAGTACCGCAAACAGCAGCGCCAGTAGCATGGAGGTGCCGACCGCGGCCAGGTAGCCGGCGAGCAAGCTGCCGGTGTGTGCGCCCACGGCGAAGGCGGCCAGGGCGCCCACCAGCATCATGCCCTCGACACCCAGGTTCAAAACGCCGGCACGCTCCGCGACCAACTCGCCGAGGGCTGCATAGATCAGCGGCGTGGCCGCGACCACGGTACCGGTTAAAATGGCGGTGAGGAATTCGACGCTCATGCGTTCGACCCCAGGGGCCGGGATACCCGGCAAAGCTTGAAGCCGACGAACAAATCGGCCGCCAGCAGGTAGAACAGCAGCAGTCCCTGGAACAAGCCGGTGACCGCGGCGGGGAGCTGCAGTCCGAGCTGCACCGATTCACCGCCGAGGTAGAGCAGCGCCATGAGCAATGCGGCGAGCACCACCCCGGCCGGATGCAGCCTGCCGACGAAAGCCACGATGATGGCGGCGAAGCCGTAGCCCGGCGAGATATCGGTCTGCAGCCGGCCGATGGGGCCGATCACTTCGCACACTCCGGCGAGGCCCGCCGCGCCGCCGCCGAGGGTGAGTGCGAGCCACACGTTGCGCCGTCCGCTGAAGCCGGCATAGGCCGCGGCGGCGGGCGCTTGCCCCGACACCAGCATGCGGTAGCCGGCGAACAGCCGGCTTGAGAATGCCCAGGACAGCGCGGCGAGCGCCCCCATCAACAGCGTCGCCACGGTGGCGCGCTGTCCTTCGAACAGCAGCGGCAGGATGAGGGCATCGTCGAACGCCTTCGATTGCGGGAAATTGAATCCCGCCGGATCGCGCCAGGCGCCGTGCAGCAGGTACGCGAGCAGCAGCTGCGCGATGTACACCAGCATCAAGCTCACCAGGATTTCGCTGGTGTTGAAGCGCGTGCGCAGCAGTGCGGGAATCGCGGCCCAGGCCGCGCCGCCGGCAATCCCCGCCACCAGGATGAGCGGCACTGCCAGGGGACCGAGGCTGCCGCCGCCGAACAGCGCGACGCCGCCGCCGCAGATGGCGCCCAGGATGAATTGTCCCTCCGCGCCGATGTTCCAGACGTTCGCCCGAAATCCCAGCGCCAGTCCCAGTCCGCACAGCCCTAACGGCGTCGCCTTGAGCAGCAGCTCGCCCCAGCCGTAGACCGACGCGAGGGGTTGCACGAAAAACAGCTCGAGCGCATTCACCGGCTCCTTGCCGAGCAAGGCAAAGATCACGAAGCCGGTCGCGAGCATCGCGGCCGCGGCGATCAGCGGTGCCGCAACGCGCATCGTCATCGACGGCGCGGCACGTTTTTCGAGGCGCCACGGCAGCTCAACCATGCGCCACTCCCGGATTCGGCGCGCCCACCGCGGGCTTGCTGGGGGCGCCGTCCGTGCTGCCGGCTGCGGCCGCGCCGAGGGTTCTCTCGGGGTCATCGGTTGCGGGCAGGCATGGGGTGCCGCCCGTGTCTTCGGTGCGCTCCGTGCGTGCGGTGCCGTCGGCCGCCCGCGCGCCGGCCATCAGCAGCCCGACGGTCTCGACAGTGAGCTGCGAACGCGGCTGTGCCGCGGTCAGGCGGCCCGCGTTCATCACGGCGATGCGGTCGCAGATGCCGAACAGCTCGTCGAGTTCCTCGGAAATCACCAGCACCGCCGAGCCCGCATCGCGCAGTCCGATCAGCGCCCGGTGAATCAGTTGGGCGGCGCCGACGTCCACGCCCCACGTGGGTTGGGCGGCCATCATCACCTGGGGCCCCAACCGAATCTCGCGGCCGACGATGTATTTCTGCAAGTTGCCCCCCGACAGCCGTTCGGCCGCCGCCATCTCGCTGCTGCATTTGACCTGGAACGCCGCGATGGTCGCCCGCGCAAACGCACGCGCGGCACTGCGTCGCACGATGCCGAAGCGCACCATGCCGGCTCGGGCTCCGGTGAGCAGGGCGTTGTCCGCGAGCGACAGCGCCGGCACGGCGCCGCGTCCCAGGCGCTCCTCGGGCACGAAACCCAAACCCAGGGCGCGGCGTCGTGCCGCGCCCAGCTCATCGACACGGCGTCCGCACAGGCTGATGGATCCCGTGTGCGCACCGAGGGTCTCGCCCGACAGCGCGGCCAGCAGTTCTTTCTGACCGTTGCCCGAGACCCCCGCGATGCCGACGATTTCACCGGCGTGCACCGTCAAGTCGATATCCGCGAGCGTGGTGCCGAAGGGCTCGCGCGCCGCCATGCCAAAACCATTCACCGCGAGCAGAACCTCGCCCGGCCGGTGCGCCGTGAGCGGCCGATCCTCCAGGTCGCTGCCCACCATCAGCCGCGCCAGACTCGCGTTGGTTTCCTCGCGCGGCCGTGCCGTACCGCTGACCCTGCCGGCGCGCAACACCGTGGCGCTGTCGCACAGCGTGCGAATCTCATCGAGCTTGTGGCTGATGTAGAGGATGCTCATGCCTTCGTCGGCGAGCCGCCGCAAGGTCGCGAACAATTGCTTCACGGCCTGCGGGGTGAGCACCGACGTGGGCTCGTCCATGATGAGCAGCTTGGGCTCCTGCAACAGGCAGCGGACGATTTCCACACGCTGGCGTTCGCCCACCGACATGCTGTGCACCCGGCGCTGCGGATCCACCGGCAGTCCGTAGCGCTCCGCGACGGCGCGGATGCGCGGGGCCAGCCTCGCGGGAGCGGTTCGCTCGCCGAGCGCCAGCGCAATGTTCTCGGCGACGGTCAGGGTCTCGAACAGCGCAAAGTGCTGGAATACCATCCCGATACCCAAGCGCCGCGCTTCCGCCGGACTGTGCATGCTCACTTCGCGGCCTTGCCACTCGATGCTGCCGGCGTCGGGCCGGGTAACGCCGTAGACGATCTTCATCAACGTGCTCTTGCCGGCGCCGTTCTCGCCCATCAGCGCGTGGATTTCGCCGACCCGCACGCACAGATCGACGCGGTCATTGGCGAGCACCAGCGGATAGCGCTTGGAGATGCCACGCAGGACCAAACGCGCGGCGGCGGCCGGGGCGTGGTTCAGCATGGGCTCCATGCGGGCGTGCGGTTCATGCGGGCGTGCGACGCGCCGTGCCGCAGGATTCGCAGGCGGTGCTGCAGGGGGTCGGATCGCCAACGGCACGCTGCGCGGGCGGGAGGCGCGCTTGCGCCCTCGGCGTCTGCGGACCGGCTGCACTCGCCGGTTGGCGGTCCGCCCGCACCGGCGCGTCCGCGCGTTGCGCTGCCGGCTCGTCCAACTGCTGCAATAATTGCGCCGCGACGGCGACGGCGATGGCCGCCGGCAATTTGCTGGCGATGCCCGCGACGCCGATGGGACAGGTCAAACCTGCCAGCGTCGGTGCGGCGATACCGCTGCGCAGGAGCCGCGACCGGAAGCGCGCGGCCTTGCTCGCCGAGCCGATGAGGCCCAACCAGGCGGCATCGCCACGCAGCAGAATCGCGCGGCAAAGTTCATAGTCGAGCGCGTGATCGTGAGTGAGCACCACATAGCGCGCGCCCGCGGGTGCAGCCGCGATCAGTCGGGCCGGCTCGGCACAGGCATGGGCGGTCACGTACTCGGAGGGGTGGTTGGGAAGCAACTCCGCCCGGGCATCGATCCACGTGAGCTCGAACAGCGCCAGCTCCGCCAGCAACCGCACCAGGGCTTGACCCACGTGGCCGGCACCGAAGATCCACAGCCGGGGCCGCTGCGGGTTCGCGGCCTCGATCAGCGTCACGCGTCCCTCGCTGCGACGCAGTTGCACGCCGGGCGCGGCGAATGGCGCGCGCAGCAGGCGATGCGAGACCACGCCGCGCGCGAAGTCGGTGGCGATGGCCAGGGTGCCGCTGCGTACAGCGCCATCACCACCGGCCCCGCCGACGTCGGCACCGAGCTCACCGCCGCGGCCGCCGCGGGTAGCAGGACGGCGGAGGGAATCGCCGGCGCCGCGAGCGCGCCATTGCCGGGCCATGCGGCGCAGCCATGGCAAATCATCGCGTGTCAGGCGCTCCAGCCACAGCTCCACTCGACCGCCACAGCATTGACCGAGCTCCGCACCCAATACCAGTTCCTCGATACGCACCGGCGCCGCGCCGGCGGCGAGCAGCCATTCGCGCGCGGCGCCGATGGCGTGCCATTCGAGCCGACCGCCGCCGATGGTGCCCACCGTGCCGCTCGCGTCCACCAGCAGGGTTGCCCCCGGCTCGCGCGGTGCCGAACCGCGCAGCGCGGCCACCGTCACGCGCACCACCGCCGGGTGCGCGGCGAGATGCAGACAGGCGGCCTCGAGCCAATGGCCGCCGAGCGGCGTCAGCCACGCACCGTCCGGCCGCGCCTCGTGACCGGCCCACGCGCGCGACACGCTCATGCGGCGCGGCTCGCGGCCAGCGCATCGACGGTGCGCAGCACGGCCTCGGGCGTGGCGGGTGCCGGCAGCGGCGGCAAAAAGCCGGCCGGCCCGCAGGCCGCACAGGCATCGCGGATGGCGTGAAATACCGATAGCGCCAACATCAGCGGCGGCTCGCCCACGGCTTTGGAGCGATAGATCGTGTCCTCGCCGTTGGGCGTCCCCTGCAGCAAAGCCACCCGCGCCCGCGCCGGCCAGTCGCGCGCGGTGGGGATTTTATAGGTCGATGGGGCGTGCGTGCGCAACTCGCCGGCCTCGTTCCAATACAGCTCCTCGGACGTGAGCCAGCCCACGCCTTGCAGAAACCCGCCTTCGATCTGACCCACGTCGATGGCCGGGTTCAAGGAGGTACCCACGTCGTGCAGGATATCGACGCGCAGCAGCTGCGTTTCGCCGGTGAGCGTATCCACCGCAACTTCGGCCACGGCGGCGCCGAAGGCGAAGTAATAGAACGGTTGGCCGAGCTGCGTTTGCTTGTTCCAATGAATCTTCGGCGTGCGGTAGAAGCCGGTGGCCGACAGCGACACGCGCGCCTCGTGAGCGGTGCGCGCCAAGGCGGCGAAGGGCAGACGCTTCTCGCCGATCTGCACATGGCCGTCGGCGAAGCGGATGTCCTGCGGCGCGACCCCGTGCACGGCGCTCGCCAGCGCCGCCAGCCGCCGACGGATCTCGACCGCGGCCGCCTGCGCCGCCTTGCCGTTGAGGTCGGAGCCGGACGATGCGGCGGTGGCGGAGGTGTTCGGTACCTTGCTGGTGTCGGTGGTCGTTATGCGGATGGCCGACAGCGGCAATCCCAATTCGGCCGCGACCACCTGAGCGACTTTCACGTGCAGTCCCTGGCCCATTTCCGTCCCGCCGTGATTGAGCAGCACCGTACCGTCGGTGTACACCTGCAGCAGGGCGCCGGCCTGGTTGAACAGCGTCGAGGTGAACGCGATGCCGAATTTCACGGGCGTCAACGCCAAGCCGCGCTTGACGATGGGTTGCAGGGCGTTCCAGTGCCGTAGATCGGCGCGGCGGCGGCGATAGTCGCTGCTGCGTTCGAGCTCATCGAGAATCCTCGGCAGCAAGTTGCCCTCGACCGTCTGGCCGTAATGCGTGACATTGCGCTGCTCAAGGCCATAGAGGTTCACCCGCCGTACATCGAGCGGATCCAGCCCGAGCGTGCGTGCGATGTCATCGAGGACCGTTTCGATCACCAGCATGCCCTGGGGGGCGCCGAAGCCGCGGAACGCGGTGTTCGACACGGTGTGGGTCTTGCAGCGATGCGACGTGACCTCGACGTGTTCCAGATAATAGGCATTGTCGATGTGGAACATGGCGCGATCGTTGACCGGACCGGACAGATCCGCCGAATAGCCGCAGCGCGAGGCCAGCATCACGCACAGACCGAGTACCCGCCCGCTCTCGTCGAAGCCCACCTCGTAGTCGGCGATGAAGTCGTGGCGTTTACCCGTCATCAGCATGTCGGCGTCGCGATCGAGGCGCAGCTTCACCGGTCTGCCGGTCTTGTGCGCCAATATCGCGGCCGCGGCGGCGATGAGCGCGGCCTGACTTTCCTTGCCGCCGAACCCGCCGCCCATGCGCCGGCACTGGACCACGACCCGATTCGCGGTAAGACTCAAGGCATGCGCGACGATGGCCTGTACTTCAGTTGGATGCTGCGTCGAACTATGGATCAGCATCGCGCCGCCTTCCTGCGGCACGGCGATGGCGATGTGCCCTTCCAGGTAGAAATGATCCTGTCCGCCCATCACCACCGTCGAGCTCAGGCGCCGCGGCGCGCCGTCGATGTGCGCGCGCGGCTCGCCGCGCCGCAGGGTATGGCTCGGCAGCACATAACTCTCGGCGGCCAGGGCGGCACGGATGTCGAGCAGTGCCGGTAGTGCGCTGACCTCGATCTTTGCGCGGCCGGCGGCGCGGCGTGCCGCGCGCATCGAGTCGGCGGCGACGGCGAACACGGGCTGGCCGGCATATTGCACCAGCTCGGCGGCAAAGATCGGGTCATCGTGTACGGCGCCGCCATAGTTGTTTTCGCCCGGGATATCTTCAGCCAGCGCGACCGCGGCGACGCCGGGCTCGCGCAGCACGGCGGAGACATCGAGGGAGGTGATGTGCCCATGCGCGACCGGGCTGACTCCGAAGGCCGCATGCAAGGTATTCGCGGGCAAGGGGATGTCGTCGCAGTACTGCGCTTGGCCGCTTACGTGCAGCGGCGCGCTGTCATGCATGGGCGCGTTGCCGGTGGGCGAGCCGGTCGGCGCACTCGCGGCCGCGGCGCGGGGCGCCGACGCGGGGTCGGGGGAGAGCCGGGCCGTCATCGAAGCGCGCTCGGCGGGAGGCGGGTCGGGCTCGCGGTGGTAGAGACGTTGGCCGTCCGAAGCGCGCTCGGCGGCATGTGAGTCGGGCTCGCGGCGGGAGCGCCGGCTGTCGGCGCGCTCGAGGCGTCCTCCAGCGCACCGGGGACCGCCGCGGGCGCGACCGCGGGTAGGCCGGTCCGCGGGTTCTCGGCCTGCGCCAACGCATCGGCGGTGCGCAACGCGAGCGCGGCGTGCTCTGCCTGGGGCGTCGGCCGCTGCTGCTGCAGGTAGAACCGCTGGAGCAGGTTCCCTGCGGCACGCAAACGATACGTGCTGCTGGCGCGCAAGTCCGACAGCGGCTGGAAATCCGTGGCCAGCGCGGCGCTGGCCGACTCGATTCCCTCCGGCGTCCAGCCCGTTTCCAGGAGGGCGAGTTCGGCGTGACGGGCACGGCGCGCGGTGGCGGCCAACCCGCCGTAGGCGAGGCGGGCATGTGTCACTCGCCGGCCGTCGAGCTCGACGCAGAACGTGGCGCACACGGCGGAGATGTCCTGGTCGATGCGCTTCGATACTTTGTAGCTGGCCAGCAGCCGGCGGTTTGCGGGAAGCGGAATCGCCACCGCGGCGACGAACTCGCCGGCGGCGAGCGCTTTTTTCTGATAGCCGAGGTAGAACTCATCGAGCGGCAGCCGTCGCAGCCGCGCACCGCACCGCAACTCGACGTGCGCGTCCAATGCCAGCAACGCCGGAATCGAATCGCCGATCGGCGAGCCGTTGGCGACGTTGCCGCACAGCGTCGCCGAATTTCGAATCGGCGGGGATGCGAAACGAGCCGCCTGTTCGTCGAGTTCGGGGAATTCGCGCAGCAAGGCCGGCCACGCGTCGGTGAGCGTCACCGCGGCGCCGATCCATAGTTCGCGCCGCCCGTGCGCGACGTCTCGCCGCTCGATTCGCGCGAGTTCCGCGACATCGCCGACATAGATCAGCGGCGGCAGGTCGCGCAGTTGTTTGGTGACCCATAGCCCGACGTCCGTTCCGCCGGCGAGCACCAGAGCGTCGGGCCGGGCCTCGAGCGCGTCGCTGAGTTCCGTGAGCGTGCGCGGCGCATGATAGTCGGGGTAGCGCAGCGATGCCGCCGGTTCGGCGCCCCGGGCGATGGCCTGCAAGGCCTCGACGTGCGGCGCGGAGTGCGCATCTTCGCGGCTCCAGCGCGCGGGCGCCGGGTACTCCCACTGCCGCATCCCCGCATCGATGATGGGCCGATAGCCGGTGCAGCGGCACAGGTTGCCGGCCAGCGCCGCGACGATGTCCTCACGCTCGGCCGTGTCGCGATTCAAATAGAGCGCAAACAGCGACATGACGAAGCCGGGAGTGCAGAACCCGCACTGCGAGGCGTGGTGGTCCAGCATGGATTGTTGCACCGGGTGAGCGGTGCATGGCTCGAAGCCGTCCGCCGACGGCTGCCGCGGATCCTGCGCAGGTTGCCGCTGCAGACCCTGCGCAGGCTGCTGTGGTGCCTCGGAAGGTTGCCGCAGTCCCTCTACCGTGATGAGTTCCTTGCCATCGAGGGTGGGCAAGAATCGAATGCACGAGTTGACGGCGCGGTATGTCATTCGCGGCGCGGCGCCGCGGCGGCGATCAGCGGATCCGGTGCCTGCGGATTCGGCGCTCGCGGTTTCGGCGCGGGCTGATTGGCGACTGATGGATTCGGTGCTGGCGGACTTGGTATCGGCGGATTCGATAGCGGCAGATGCGGTGTCGGCGTATGTGCTGGCGACCGATGCGGCGCTGGCCGAGTCGCCGGCAGCGGGCTCGCTGAGTTCGCCGATTACGACGGTGCAGGCGCCGCAATCGCCTTCCGCACACCCCTCTTTGGTACCGGTGAGGCCGGCGATATCGCGCAGGTATTGCAACACGGTCATGGTCGCGGGCGGCGCCTCGATGGCCACGACGCTGCCATTCAGCACGAAACGGAGAGTCCGAGAAGGGTTTGGGTGGGGGCAGGCTGACATGACGGTCTCAACTGCCACGATAGGTCGAGTAGCTCCACGGCGAGATGAGCAACGGCACGTGGTAGTTCTGGCTCGGATCCGCCACCCCGAAGGCGATCACGATTTCATCGAGAAACGGCGGATCGGTGAGTGTCACGCCCAACGAGCGGAAGTAGTCCGCGACGTGAAATGTCAGTGAATAGCGCCCGCTGCGCAGGGCGGCGCCTTCGAGCAGCGGCGCCGGGCAACGGCCATCGGCGTCGGTTCGCGCAGCTCTCGGAGCCGCGTTGGGTCCTTCGGACAGCGCGCGCAAGTCGATATGCATTCCTGCCGCCGGAGCGCCCGTCGCAACATTCAACACATGTGTCGTCAGCTTGCCCATCGGACCTCTCGCTGCGGCTCATTACAGCACACCTACCGGCCGCTTTGTACACAATTCACCGCACTAATGGTGTGCATTTTCGCGGGGTGAATGCCCCAGGAAAGTGCTGTGTTGCGTTGAGGCATCGGGTTGTGCATGCTCGTGCCATATCACCCGAGGTGCAGCGCCAATGAATCGATGCCTATGGTCCCCCGGGGCTGTCGCCGCCGCACCGCCGGCAGTGACGATGGGCGCAATCACACTGCCCAAGCTGCGCGTGAAAGCGCTGATGGCCGGTGCGCTGGTGAGCGCGACGAGCATGCCGGCGACATGCGCGAGGGGGCTGGGCGCACTGATGGCCCGCGCGCGCGCGCCGATGATGCGCGTGCAAGCGCTGATGACGGGTGCGAGCGCGCTGGGGATGCGTAGGGGCGCCGCCCTGGGAGGTGCGCTGGTGATCGGCGCGCTGGCGCTGGTGGCACCGGTGCATGCCGCCGACGAACCGGTGAAGGTGGCATTCATCTATGTGGATCCGGTCGGCGACACGGGGTGGTCCTATCAACACGACAGAGCGCGGCGCGAACTCGAGCGCGTTCTCGGCCCGCGGGTCAAGACCACGTATGTGGAAAGCGTGCCCGCGACGGCCGATGCGGAACGCGTAATCCGCCAATTGGCGGTCGCCGGCAATCAGCTGATTTTCACCACCTCCTTCGGCTACATGGAACCGACGCTGCGCGTGGCAAAGCTGTTCCCGAATGTGAAATTCGAGCACGCGACCGGCTACAAGACCGCTGCGAACGTATGTACCTATGAAACGCGCTTCTATGAAGGCGCTTATCTGCTCGGCGTGCTGGCGGGCAAGACCACCAAGTCGAATGTCCTGGGATACGTCGGCTCATTTCCCATTCCCGAGGTGATTCGCAACATCGATGCATTCACCTTGGGCGCGCGTAGCGTGAACCCGAAGGCCACTACCAAGGTGATCTGGGTCGACACGTGGTACGACCCGGGCAAGGAACGTCAAGCAGCCGAAGCATTGATCGCTCAAGGTGCGGACGTACTCGGTCAGAACACGGATTCGCCGGCCATCGTCCAGATCGCGGAGGCGCGGGGAGTCCATGCCTTCGGCTGGGATTCCGATATGTCCAAATACGGGCCGAATGCGCAGCTCACGGCGAACACCGAGAACTGGGCGGACTATTACATCGAGGAAGTGCGCAAGGTGATGGCCGGCACCTGGACCGGCGGAAGACAGACGGCGAACGGCATCAAGGAGAACATGGTGGCGCTCATGCCGCTCAACAAATCCGTTCCCGCCGATGTGGCGCAGCTGTTCGAGCAAAAGAAGCGCGACATCGCCGAGGGTAAGTTGGTGCCCTTTGCCGGTCCGCTCAAGGACAATACCGGCGCCGCGAAGCTCGGCGCCGGCTCGGCGCTGACGCATGAGCAATTGATGGCAATCAATTGGTACGTCGAGGGCGTCGACGGTTCCATTCCGAAATGACGGGCCGCCGATTGAAGCGGCCGGCCGCGGCACGAATGGGTATGAACGGCGGGCGCGGCGATCGTGCGCTGGCGGGAGATGGTGAACAGCCTGCGGCCGTGCGACGCGCGGGGGATAGATGTCAATGGCAGTCCTGCGGTCGGCGGCGGATAGCGTGACTGTTTTCATTCGAGCGAGCAGGATGTTTGCTTTGTTGTTGATACTCGCTGCCGGCGAAAGCTCAGCGCAAACTCATCTCCAAGCGCCACCCCAAACCCAAGCGCCACCCCAAACCCAAGCGCCGTCCCAAACCCAAGCGCCATCCGAAACTCGTGCGTCGGCCCAAGCCCACGCGCCCACGAGCGCACATCCCCTCGCCGTGCGAATGGTCGTGGTCGCCAATTTCGAGAATGGCGCGGATACCGGCGACAAACCCGGCGAGTATCAGTTCTGGGTGGAGCGCGAACATCTGGACGAAACGCTCGCGGTGCGGGGCGCCGCCGGGCCCATCCGGCGGAACAAGCAAGGGCTGCATGGGGTGCTGCTGGCGAACCTGACGGCGTTCATACTCGATCCGCGATTCGACTTCACCAAAACGTATTGGCTGTTCACCGGAATCTCCGGTGCCGATCCGCAAATGGCCTCGGTGGGCAGCGCGGCCTGGGCGCGGTGGGTGGTGAACGGCGATGAACTACGCGAGATCGACGACCGGGAGATCCCCGCCGGCTGGCCTTACGGACTGTTCGCCATCGGCTCGATGAAGCCGAACACCCTGCCCACCGATCCCAATGGTTTCGGTTCCGTGGAATCCGCCGACGAGTTGAGCATGGCGTACCCATTGAACCGCGGACTTGTGCAATGGGCCTTCAACATGACGCGCAACACGGTCATACCGGATACCCCGGAGCTTGCCAAGCAGCGTGAAGCCTGGAAGGGTTACCCCAATGCGCAGCGGCCGCCGTTCGTGTTGCTCGGCGAAACCTTGGGCTCGGTGCGTTACTGGCACGGCGCGCGCCGTACCCAATGGGCGCGCGACTGGGTGAAACTCTGGACCCGCGGCAAGGGCTCGTTCGTCATGACCAACATGGAAAGCCAAGCCGCGGCGCGCCTGATGGATTCCTTTACCAAGCTGGGATTGGTCGATTTGAAGCGGGTCATGGTGCTACGCACCGCGAGCAACGCCTCGGGCCCACCCCCGGGCGTCGATCCGCTCGCCAGCATCGGCGACGAAGCGCCCGGCCAAGTAGCCGCCTACGAGGCCAACTATCGTGTCGGCGCCCCGGTGGTTCACGAATTGCTCAGCCATTGGAGCCGCTACGAGAATGCCGTCCCGCAGGCGGCGGAGTGAAGCAAGAACCCCGCGGCGTACGGGTGAAGTAGAAGCTCGCGGCGTATGGGTGAAGTAGAAGGTACGCGGCGTACGGGTGAAGTAGAAACTCGCGGCGTATGGGTGAAGTAGAAACTCGCGGCGTATTGGGGAAGCTAGACGGCTCGGGGCGTATGGGGAGCTAGAAGCTTTCGGCGTACTCGGCCGGTTCGGCTTCCGCGACTCCGGCCGGCAGTTCGACGCGCTCGTAGATCTCGCTCAGCGCCAGGCTCAGATTCAGGCAGGATAATTCAACCAGGTCATCGGGCCGGTTCAGAACGTAACCTCCCCAGCCGTGACCCTCCCGCCGATACAGTTCCGCGCGCAGTCGATCCTGATCGACGATGAGGTAGTCGCGCAACGAAGCCAAAGTCGCATAGCTCGCCCGTTTCTCGCGTCGATCGATGTTCGCGGTCGACGGCGACAACACTTCGATGATGAGGCACGGACTTGTGAGGTAAAGCTCGTCGCGATCGTTCGGATCGCAACACGCGCTCACGTCGGGGTAGTAATAACTGTTGCGGGCCTCGACCTGGACTCTCATATCGGAGCCGAACACCTGACATCCGCCATGCCCCGCCGCAGCATTGGCGGCGTGGCGCAAAAGATTGGTGGCGAGAATGTTGTGGCGTCGCGACGCCCCCGACATGGCATAGACTTCCCCCTCCACGAACTCGTGCTTGACGGGACTCTTGGTTTCCCACTCGAAGTACTGTGCAGGGCTGAGTCGTGCCGGTTTGGGCCGCATTTGCAGATCATAATCCTGCATGGCCCCCCCGGTCACGCGGAAATTTCGGCGA
Source organism: Pseudomonadota bacterium (assembly GCA_030799355.1). GTDB lineage: Bacteria > Pseudomonadota > Gammaproteobacteria > Steroidobacterales > Steroidobacteraceae > Bog-1198. The sequence goes on along the minus strand of JALYHP010000077.1, from coordinate 6,036 downwards.
AAATACTCGATTTCTCCGCAACGGCGTGCTCGGCCATGAGAAATGCCGCCGCGTTCCAGGATTGGCCCGCCATTCCTCGGGGTGCGAGGGTCTTCCCATGCAGCCATTCGGTGAACGCCCAGTTGCGGAGCGCGCAAGCACGCGCCAGCTTCACCAGCTCCGCCCGTGCCTGCACGACGCGGCCCGCGGCCACGAGCGCCACGATCCAGAATCCGCCGACCATGGGCCAGATACCTCCGTTGTGGTACTGCCAAACATGGTTTTGCCGGTGACGCGCCATGTAAGGCCGCCAAAGCGAGTTGCCGTGTTTGATCGGCCGGGTGACCGCGCGAACCGGATACGGGTCGTGCACGTTCGCCTTGGTGAGTGCATCGAGCGTGCGCCGCGTGGCTCGCGGGCCGGCGAGACCGAGCAGCACGGCCAATACATTGCCGAACACGTCGCCTTCCTCGCCGAAGAACGAGAAGTTGACGAAGCTCAGATAGAGGTCACGGTCGCGCCCTCGCCGCAGCACATAGTCATTCAGCAGCCGGGCCCGGCGGTACTCGGCGATACCCGCAGAAAACGGATGGAACAGCCCATTGAAGTTCTGGTGCGTCTCTGGCGCATGCGCGATGCCGTACAGCTGTTTTACGAAATACCATAAGGTGTTGGTGTAAAGAACGAACCCCGAGCGCGGCATGATGTCGGCCCAGTCGCTGGCCTCGTTTTGCTGCAACAGGAAGAACCGTTGATGCTCCTGTGCCAGCAGCCATTGAATCGCGAGCTGGATGCGCTTCGCGTATGTTTGCCGTAGGCCGCGGCGGATTGGAGCGCCTGCCCCACGCCCGACCGCGCGGCCGCATCGATCGAGGAGCGCCAGCCCGATCAGCCACCACAAGGTCGAATCGATGCATCCCAGATACCAGAAATCCGCCTCCCGCCTGTGCGGATCCACGAATTTCGCGATCTGGCCGTTGGGTGCCTGGTGTTTCGCCAGCGTATGCAATCCCGTTGCCGCCGCGCCCTGCAATAGGGCGTCGCCGGATAGCGCCATGCCGATTGCACACACCGCAGCGTCGCGCCCGAATATGGCCGTGTAGCCGCGCTTGCTCGCCTGCGGCCCCGGGGTGGCGGCCAGGATTCCGCCGGGGGTCAGATTCAGCTTCAACAGCTCGATGGACCGCGCGTGGCAGGCTTCGAGCAGGGTGGGGTCGTCCAGCGGTTTCTTCGGGGTTCGCGAGAATGGCATAGTCACCGAGACTCCGGGATGGCAGGGTTTAAAACGGCATCATAGCGGCGTTGGACCAGCCGGCGAACTGGAAAGGCCCCGTGCCTGGGATGGGGTCACGCGAATTCGTTTTCGCCTGCCGCAGAAATTGTGGTTTCATGGCCCGCAATCTTGTCGGAAGGTAAGACTGCCGCATGGACAACAGAATCCAAACCCCCGTCATCGACATCGGTGCGTTGGACCGTGGCGGTCACGACGCCGCGCGAGTCAAAGAGGCCGTGCGGCGTGCGCTCACGGAAAGCGGTTTCATGTACATCACCGGGCACGGGATCGACCCCACCACCGTCAGCGGCGCGTTTGCCTCGGCGCGGCGTTTTTTCGAGCTGCCGCGCGCGACCAAAGATCGCTTTGGCTACGGCAGTGTGGCCGATAATTTCGGATTCCAAGGTATCGAAGTGGAAAGCCTCGATCCCACGGGTGTACCCGATCTGAAAGAGGCATTCACGATGCGCAACGCGCTCGCGGTGGCGGCGCAGACCGCTCGCTGGCCCCATGCGGAGTTTCGCGACAGCGCGTTGGCTTTTTACGAAGCCGCCTTATCGGCCGCCCATCGAATCATGAGGATTTTGGCGGCGTGCCTGGCGCTTCCGGATGAATTCTTCGCGGACCGCCATGGGGGTGAGAACGTCACGCTGCGGTTCCTGCACTATCCCGCCAATTTGCGGGTCAAGTCCTCGGGGCAATTGGGGGCGGGCGCACACACGGACTACGGTTCGATCACGCTCCTGTTCCAGGACGAAGTCGGGGGATTGGAATTGCGCGATGTGAATGGCGAGTGGCAGCTTGCTCCCCCGGTTCCCGATGCCGTGCTGATCAACACGGGTGATCTCATGGAACGCTGGACCAATGGCCGCTTCAAATCCACGGTGCATCGCGTGCGCCCCATTACCGGAAACCGGGACCGCTACTCGATGGCCTTGTTCGTGGATCCGGACGCCGCCGTCGAGATCGATTGCATCCCCAGCTGCATGGATGCGGAGCGACCCGGTCGGTATCCGCGCACCACGGCCGGAGAACACATTCGTCAGAAGATCGCGGCGACCCACCTACGCCACGGATGACAATCCGGGCGAACCGTGTAAATTAACTTCATGCCGCCCGACACTCTGCTTTTGCAGCAGCCCGTTTGCGTGCCGCGCACCGGCTGGCAAGGCCACCTCGAGCTCGGCTTCGCCCGTCGCGACGATCGCACGGTGCTGATTCGCAACCGCCATCGAGGACCGTTGCAGGTGCAAAAAGCGCTGTACCCGGAAGGCGGGAATGTCTGTCACATCGCGGTGCTTCACCCTCCGGGCGGGGTTGCGGCGGGCGACGTCCTCTGCGTCGACGCTTCTCTGGGCGATGGGTCGCGAGCACTGATCACGACGCCGGGAGCGACGAAATGGTATCGTTCGGAGGGCGATCGCGCGCAACAGCGCGTGCGCATCGCGCTCGACGGCGGCGCATGCCTGGAGTGGCTGCCGCGCGAGAATATCGTGTTCGACGATGCGAATATTTCCTTGGAACTCGATGTGGACATGTCTGCGCGCGCCACGTATTTTGGTTGGGAGATCTTCGCCTTCGGTAGGCGTGCCTCGGGCGAATCATGGCGTCGTGGTACGTTTCGCATGCGCACGTCCATTCGGCGGGCGGGACGTGCATTGTGGTCGGAAGCGGCCCACATCGATGCGCGCTCGGGATTCGCGCAGTCCTTGGCGGGGTTATCGGGCTTTACGGTATGCGGTACGTTCGTGGTTGCCGGATTCGATGTCGATGCGGCGCGGCTCGGCGAGTGCCGCGACGTGGCGCCGCCGCTCGCTCGATCGATGGTGGGTATCACGCGGGTGCCCGGCGTGTTGATCGCGCGATATCTGGGCGATTCCACCGAGGACGCCTTACGGTGGTTTATCGGCGTGTGGGGCATCCTTCGTCCGTCGCTGCTTGGCCAAGTGGTTTGCCGCCCCAGAGTTTGGGCGTGTTAGCGGATTGTAATGTCGGTAGCCCTTGCTGCTGCGGTTTGCGTACCCGAGCGGGTAGCACCAAGTTGGCGTAGGTATCGTCGCGGATTGGGCATCGGCGGATCCCGGCGCGTACGGGGTGGTATGGGCGAACGACGTAGCAGCAGGTTGGCGTAGCCACGTCGCGCCGCGGGGCGTCGGCGGAATACGGGCGTGTACGGGTTGGTATGGGCGAACGACGTAGCAGCAGGTTGGCGTAGCCACCGTCGCGGAGCAGGGCATCGGCGGATCCCGGCGCGTACGGGTTGGTATGGGCGGATGGCTAGCAGCAGGTTGGCGTAGCCACCATCGCGCAGCGGGGTGTCGGCGGATCCCGGGCGTATACGGGTATTGCTATATCGGCGAATCTTGAAGAGAGTTTGCGGCCATGGAACTGACATCACGAGAGAAAGACAAGCTGCTGCTGTTCACCGCGTCGCTGCTGGCGGAGCGAAGACGCGCCCGTGGCTTGAAACTCAACTATCCGGAGGCGGTGGCGTTGATCTCCGCCGCGATCCTGGAGGGGGCGCGCGAGGGCAAGACGGTGGCGGAACTGATGAGTTATGGCAGTACGGTCATCACGCGGGCGGAAGTCATGGACGGCATCCCGGAAATGATTCCCGAAATACAAGTCGAGGCCACGTTCCCCGACGGCACGAAGCTCGTGACCGTGCACCAGCCCATCGTTTGACGGGAGCTGCACCATGATTCCAGGCGAAGTAATTGCGGCACCCGGAGACATCGAGATCAACGCCGGGCGCCCCACCCTCGAGGTGCACGTGGAAAACACCGGCGATCGGCCCATCCAGGTCGGATCCCATTATCATTTTTTCGAAGTCAATTCGAGCCTGCGATTCGATCGGACGCCAACCCGAGGCTACCGCTTGGACATTCCCGCGGGCACCGCGGTGCGCTTCGAACCCGGCCAGGGGCGTTCCATCCGGTTGGTTGCCTATGCGGGGCTGCGGCGCGTGTTCGGGTTCCAGGGCCACGTGATGGGAGATCTTTGATGCCCGCCATGATGTCGCGGCAAGCCTATGTAGAGATGTTCGGGCCCACGGTGGGCGACCGTGTGCGTCTCGCCGATACCGCGCTATTCATCGAAGTCGAGCAAGACCTCACCGTGTACGGCGAGGAGGTCAAATTTGGCGGCGGCAAGGTGATCCGGGACGGTATGGGGCAGGGGCAATCGACCAGCGAGGCGGTGGCCGATACGGTCATCACCAATGCGCTCATCGTCGATCACTGGGGAATCGTCAAGGCCGACGTCGGCTTGAAAAACGGCAACATCTGGGCCATCGGCAAGGCGGGGAACCCCGACATACAACCCCAGGTCACCATCCCCATCGGCGCGGCCACCGAGATCATCGCCGGCGAAGGCATGATCCTGACGGCCGGCGGAATCGATACGCATATTCATTTCATTTGTCCGCAACAAATCGACGAAGCGCTCAATTCGGGTGTGACCACGATGATCGGCGGCGGCACCGGACCGGTCGCGGGTACGCAGGCCACGACCTGCACACCGGGACCGTGGCATATCCACGGCATGCTGCTCAGCGCCGAAGCATTCCCGATGAATCTGGGTTTTTTGGGCAAAGGCAACGTGAGCCTGCCGGAACCGGCGCGGGAGCAAATTCGCGCCGGTGCCGTGGGGTTGAAACTGCATGAGGATTGGGGCACGACGCCGGCGGCGATCGACAATTGCCTGAGCGTCGCCGACGAGCTGGACGTCCAGGTGGCCATTCATACCGATACGTTGAACGAGTCGGGCTATCTCGAAGCGACGCTGGCGGCAATCGCCGGGCGGACCATCCATACGTTTCATACGGAAGGTGCGGGCGGCGGCCACGCTCCCGACATCATCAAGGCCGCTTCGCATGACAACGTGTTGCCGAGTTCCACCAATCCTACGCGCCCGTATACCATCAATACCATCGATGAGCATTTGGACATGCTGATGGTCTGCCATCATTTGGACCCCGCGATCGCCGAGGACATCGCGTTCGCGGAATCGCGCATCCGGCGCGAGACCATTGCGGCGGAAGACATCCTCCATGACATCGGCGCCTTCTCAATGATGTCGTCGGATTCGCAGGCCATGGGACGGGTGGGTGAAGTCATCATTCGAACGTGGCAGACCGCCCACAAGATGCGCGAGCAACGCGGCCCCTTGGCGAACGATCCCTCCCGGCACGACAACTTCCGCATCAAGCGCTATGTCGCGAAATACACCATCAATCCGGCCATCACCCACGGCATTTCTCACCTGGTGGGCTCGGTCGAGGTGGGCAAGCTTGCCGATCTGGTGCTGTGGAAGCCCGCCTTCTTTGCCGTGAAACCCAGCCTCATCATCAAGGGCGGCGTGATCGCGGCGGCGCCGATGGGCGACCCGAATGCTTCCATCCCGACGCCGCAACCCGCGCACTACCGGCCGATGTTCGGCGCGTTCGGCCGCGCGGTTGAAAAATCGGTGACGTTCGTCTCGGGCGCGTCGCTGCAAGACCCGGGGTTTGCAGCATTGAAGTTGCGCAAGCGCATCGAACCGGTGCGAGATACTCGTCGCGTGCGCAAGTCGCACATGATTCACAACGATGCCCGCCCTGTCCTGGAGGTCGATCCGGAAACCTATGCGGTGCGCGCCGACGGGGAATTGTTGACCTGCGAGCCCGCCACGAGTCTGCCGCTGACGCAGCGTTATTTCCTGTTCTGACAGACAGAATGGCTCTCCCAGCAGAAAAATGGTCACAGAGCCGAACATCTCGTTGTCTGAGTCGGTGCGGATGAGGG
>JALYHP010000053.1 GCA_030799355.1 Pseudomonadota bacterium | reverse complement strand
GCGGCGATTCGCCGCGCACCTGTTGCTCTAACCGTTCCTTGAGCCACTCTCTGCGTGCTGGCCAGAGCCGTGCGTCTCTTCCGAGACGCGTCCCATTTCAACTATCTGTCCTGCTTCCATGTGAATCTCCTTTTACCGTATCGAGGGTTTAGACGAACTGCCACTGGTCGGTGGCCTAATCACCGGACTCCTGTGGCATGGGAATGTCAAGAATAAATTTGTTGTCCACGGCGATCGGGACGGCCGCGCCGGGGGTCGCGAGCGGCAAATCTTCGAATAAGCAGCTTGACGATAAGACGGGATACTGTTGCGGCGTCGCTTAGATAACCAATCGGTTCGAGCACGAAATGTTTTCAGACTCATCTAGTTACACGACGAGCCTACGGGGTAGCGAGCGGGACACCAAACCGCGGAGTGTCCAATTTAGATGCCGCTCGAAAATCCCGGCATCCGAGGGCGCGCGGACGATCGTGGCTGTCTACGGAAAAAGATGCCCGACACCGCGACGGAATATAAATGGCATCGTCTGTTGGCGAGCCATCGCCAAATCGCTGTTGCCTGACACTCGCGACGCGCCATAACTGCGAACGGCGTTCCCTTAAGTATCCGGCGCGAGCCGTCGGTGGCCCCATCACGGCTTGCGGGAGCCCTGCGCAACGATAAACCTGGAAATTTTAGGCAAATTGCCGCTTTACGCGGCGCGCAATCCGAGGCACTCTCGACATGTCCCAGAAGCATCGGGACGGGCCGGCGTCGGTGACACCGCGTTGCGCTGCCCTGAGTTGCCGTACATGGCCTCAGGAATCCCAATAATCGAGTTGACGGAGTTGGCTGGCAAATGCATGGAGGATCGCGATGCCACGTCTCACACGATTGCCGTCGATTCCATTCGGGTGGTATTACGTCGCGCTGCATAGCGTAGCGAACCGCACGATTGTCACCAACCCTACTGAACTCGCGAAGGTGCTCGAACTGTTGCGTAGAGCGCTGCGCGGAAGAGGCGCACGGCTCCATGCGGGGTACGTGGCCGAGCGCGAGATACATTTGGTGCTTCAAGCGGGTGAAGGGCCGTTGAGTGCCATCACCGGTAGCTTCCAACATGACTACGCGCGGCACTTCAATCGAGGTCATGACGGGCGCGGCTCGCTGTTCCGCCCGCATCATCACGTCCTGTTGTTCCAGCATCAGCGATGGTTGGTACCGCTGGTACATTTCGTCCACTGGCTGCCCCGGCTCGAGGCACGCGGCGATCATACCGCCGGTCTGTACTGGAGCAGCGATGCTGCGTACCGCGAAAGCGGCAAACACCAATGGGTCACGACAAATGTGGTGCTGCGCATGCTGTCTCGCGGCGCCCCCGACCGTCGGTCTCGAGAAGAAGCCTATCGCCGAGTCTTCGACCACGCACCGCGGCCGGACCACCTCGCTCTGTTCAGGCATGGTTCGCCGGAGGATCCCCGGCTGTTGGGCGATGCGCGGTTCATCGCTGACGTAGGGCGCGGCATCGGCCGCCGGCCACCGGGTCAGGGGCGGCGAGCACTAAATCCGGATACGGATATTCAAACCGTCATGATGCGGATAGTCGAGCGATTCCAGGCGCTATGCGATCAACGGCTATCACGGCGCCAGGCTGCGGCATGGCGCCGGTTGCTCACGTATGAAAACGTACGTTCGAAATCGCGCCGGCGGCCGCTACCGATGCTGCGAGCGTTGACCGTGTCCTACCTCGTCGAGCATCGGTTGGCAAGCCAAGTGCAAGCGGCGCGCTTCTTCGGCTGTGCTCCACGATCGTTGTCGGCTCGTCGACGACGCTACTACCACCTATTTTTTTGGGAGACGTTCGGCGCGGCGCCCGAGGCCCTCATGGGCGCCGGGAGCGGCAATCGTGGTGTCGACGGAACAAGTCACGATACTGCTAACCAGAATCATCCTAACCAGGATTATCCGAACCAGAATCGCGCCAACGACGATCGCCCGTACGACGACCACGGCTACGAGGATCATCCGGCCCCGCCTCACGCGCAGAAATTCCTCGGTTCGGGATGCGACAGGCCGCAGAGCGAAGCACCGCGAAACGAAAAGCAAAAGAAGGCGTGGCGGTGAACGGCAATCGCCCCTCCGCGAGAAGCCGGCGCCGTACCGATGCGACGGGACGTCATCAGCGTCGGCCGCGGGGGCACATCCGAGAAATCGTGACTCTCATCTGGAGCCATTCGGACGCCTCGTTGAGGTACCGGCTGGCCGCGGTCGTGCTGCTGGTCATCGCGGCCTCCGTCTTGACGGCGCTGGGACCGCTGGCATTGAAGCGACTGGTGGATGGGTTCACGGGGCAGCCGATGGCAAACTCGCGGTGGTCCTCGCCCACCCTGTTGGTCGGCGCTTACGTGCTCAGCCAATTTCTGGCGCGAGCCGTGGGTGAGGTCCGCGGTCTCGTGTATGCGCGGGCGGAGAGGGGCATGTGCCGGGACCTGAGTTGCCGCTTCTTCGCGCACATCCTGCGGTTGCCATTGCGCTTTCATTGGGAGCGAAAGACCGGGGCGATCGGTCAATCCCTGGAGAACGGCCTGCAGGGCTATCAGATGATCTGGCATCACCTCATTTTCACGTTCCTTCCGGTCGTCGCCGAATTGGGAACGATTGTGCTCGTGCTCATGCGCCTGGCTCACCCGGCCCTGTTGGGACTGTTCTGCGGTGCGCTGCTGTGCTACGCCGTGGCCTTCGCCTGGGGTGCCCAGGGCATCGCCCGCTTAGCCGAAAGCGCATCGGCAGCTCACGTCGATGCAGCCGGCCAAATGACCGATGCCATCATGAACGTCGAATCGGTGAAGTATTTTGCCGCGGAAGCCTCGGTTGAGGAACGCATCGGCCGGGCGCTATCGCGCACGGAAGCACGGTGGGTTGGTTTTTACCGGCGATACGCCGTCAACGGCGTTTGCATTTCCGCCATTTTCGCGGCCTTCCTGGCGGCCACGACGCTGCATGCGGTGCGGGAAGTGGCGGGCGCGCGCTTGACCGTCGGGGATTTCGTCCTGATCACGACGTATATGCTGCAGATGATCCGGCCTGTCGAGGCACTCGGCTATGCGATGCAGGGCTTCTCGCAGGGTGGGGCAATGCTGGAGAGCATGCTCGCGCTGTTTCATGAGAAAGGCGAGGTGCAGGAGGCGGGGGCGCAGTTGCGTCGGGCAGGACCCGGGCACTTGCAATTCGACAACGTCACCCTGTCCTACGGACCGGAGCGAGCGGCGCTGCGCGGTGTGACCTTCGAGATTCCGGCGGGCGGTACGGTGGCCGTCGTCGGCGCCAGCGGCTCCGGCAAGTCGACACTGGTGCGGCTGTTGATGCGTCTGCTCGAACCGGATGAGGGGAGAATCTTGCTCGATGGCGTGCCGATCGCGGAGTTGTCGTTGGCGAGCCTGCGTCGAGCGATTGCAGTCGTGCCGCAGGGCGCGGTGTTCTTCAACGCATCGCTCGGCGATAACATCGCGCTCGGCAAGGCGGATTGTACGCGACAGCAAATCGAGCAGGCGGCGGCGCGGGCGCAGCTTCACGAATTCATCGGCGGCCTGCCGGAGGCCTACGATACCAATGTCGGGGAGCGAGGGCTGAAACTGTCGGGCGGCGAATTGCAACGGCTCTCGATCGCAAGAGCGGCGATCAAGCAGCCGCTCATCTATGTGTTCGACGAAGCCACATCGGCGCTCGATGCGGCGACCGAACTCGCGATCGCCAAAAACCTGCGCGAAATATCGCGGTCCACCACCACGCTGGTGATCACCCACCGGCTCTCGACGATCGAACACGCCGACCAAATCATCGTGCTGGACAATGGTCGGGTGGTGGAGCGGGGCACTCACGCATCGTTACTCGGGCTACGCGGTCGTTACGCGGCGTTTTGGGCCGCGCAGCAGCCGGCATCGGGCGCCCCGCCTCACCAACCCTGCACGATGTCGACGACGTGTTCGGCAATCGCAAGCGCGGAGGTCAGCCCGGGCGACTCGATTCCGTAAAGGTTCACGACTCCGGGCACGCCGTGGGCATCGGGGCCCTGAATCAAAAAGTCCGCCGCGGGTTCGTTCGGTCCATGCAATTTAGGTCGAATCCCGGCGTATCCTGCCTGCAAAGCCCCGTCCGGCAAACCGGGCCAATAGCGGCGAATCGCCGCGTAGAACCACGCCGCGCGCGCCGGATCGACCGTGTAATCCAGCCGCTCCACCCATTCCACGTCCGGTCCGAATCGGCCCTTTCCCGCAAGGTCGAGTGTGAGATGCACTCCCAAGCCGCCAGGCTCCGGCACCGGATAGACCAGACGCCGGAAGGGCGTCGGTGTTTGCAGCACATAGTAATTGCCCTTGGCGAAACGGGCGGGGGGGATGCTCGAGGCCGGCAGGCCGAGGCGATGAGACACCTCCTGGGCGTGCAGCCCGGCACAGTTGATGACGATGCGCGCGGCCACACTGGTCGACTCATCGGCGCCCACCTGCACGTGAATGGCATCGTCATCGCATCGCCCGCCCCGCACCGCGGAGCGAAACGCGATCGCTCCGCCGGCGTTCTCGAAATCGCCCTGCAGCGCCAGCATCAACCCATGGCTGTCGATGATGCCGGTGGATGGCGAGGACAACGCCGCGACGGCATGCACCTGCGGCTCGATGGCGTGGATGTCCTCGGCCGTCAGCCAAGACAAATCGACGACTCCGCTGGTGTGGGCCCTATGCTCGATGGCTTGCAGTGCCGGGATCTGCGCCTCGTCCGTGGCCACGATCAGCTTGCCGCAGCGCCGGTGCTCGATGCCGCGAGCTTCGCAGTATCCGTATAGGAGCTGCTTGCCGGCGACACACAGGCGCGCCTTCAACGATCCGGCGGGGTAATAAATGCCCGCATGGATCACTTCGCTGTTTCGCGAGCTCGTTCCGGTACCGATCGTGGATTGCGCTTCCAGAATCACCGTCGCGCGGCCCCGCAGCGCCATGGCTCGCGCCACCGCGAGTCCCACCACGCCCGCCCCGATGACGATGCATTCGATCGACTGGGTCATTGATACCGCTACGGTTGAATGATCGCGGCACTTTATCCTGGGGGAACGCGGGGGCGCCAGCGCGGGACGGCGGGCCGAGGAGTACTGAGCTACGCCTTCATGAAGCGCATCGCCAGTATTCCTAGATCAACTCGACGACATCCGTAAAGGCGAAGCGTGGAGCGCGCGGCCGCGGTGCGGTGTCGTTCGCGTAACCGATATTGACCAGGAAATTTGCGCGATAACGCCCGTCGGGAAAGAATTCCCGATCGAGCGCTTCCGCATTGAAGCCGGACATGGGTCCCACCGCGAGCCCCAGGGCCCTGGCGGCGATCAACAAGTAGGCCCCCTGCAGCGTGCCGTTGCGAAAGGCGGTCGACTGCGCGTGGGCGGGATTCGTCGAGAACAGCTCCATACTCGAGGCCGGCAGCTGCCCTTGCAACCGTTCGAAAAATTTCGTGTCGTACGCGACGATGACGGTAGCCGGCGCCGCCATGGTCTTATCCCGGTTCCCGGCCGCAAGAGTCGGTTCCAGCCGTGCTTTGCCCGCGGCGGAGCGGATAACGACGTAGCGCGCGGGCTGCGCATTGAATGCGGTCGGCCCCCATTTCAACAGATCATAAAGCGCGTGCACCGTGGCGTCGGTCACGGGCTCCGGTTTGAACGTGTGAATGGAGCGTGCCGAGCGGAACAATTGGTCGAGCGCGGCATCATCGAGACTGGGACCCATTTTAAAAATCTCCCGTGGTTACCGCCGCGCAGTGTACGGGGGTGCGACCGTCCCGGCAAAGCAGGGCCCGGGCGCGTCCGGTCATCAATGCCGAACCCCATATAAGTCTCGGGCGAAGGTGAGCAATCCACGGCCGAGGGGCGCCTGGCCGATCGGCCGCAGGACAAGTGCGGGTGATTCGATCGTGGCGGCTCGGTTGAGGGCGGCTCGCGCGGGTCGCCGAGTCGGCGCGCCGTGGATTCGTGCATTCCTCGAACGCTAGCTTGCCAGCTTCAACTCCCTGACCTTGACCACGATCATGTATTCATACATGGCCTGTAGCAGCGCATAGGTGGTACCCGCGCTGCCGTCGAGGAAGCCGCGTTTGTAGAAGTAAAGGAACGTAAATTTGATCAACGGTCGGAACGGCAGGCGGTAGAAAAATTCCTTTTGATGGTAACGCCGCTCGTGCAGATCGGGAGCCTTCAAAGCCTTGCGCAGCGAAAACTTCGCGTGCGCGAGCCGCTCACCGCTTATCTGCCCCGCTTCGAGGGAGCTGTAGGCATTGTGTTTGCTGATCCAATGGGCGATTCCCTTGCTGAACGGAAAATGATCGAGATAGCCGGCGACTCGTCCAATCGGCCCATCCACGATCGAAACGGGGTTGATCAAGCGCTCGTAGCGCATCTTCTCCGGTCGAAACAGGCGCAGATAGTACGGGGTGTTCTGGGCGTGCTTGAGCCAGGTCCCCATGAAAAAATCCCGCCGCTGTACTTGGAAGGCCACGCAGTTGCCGGGCGCAGCGACCTGTTGCCGGATCGCCGCGGCGAGTCCCGGGGTGACGCGCTCGTCCGCGTCGACCAATAGCACCCAGGGATATTTGAATGGCGTGGTCCGCAGGCTCCAATTGCGGTGCGCCGCCTCATCGCCGCCGAAGCTCTTCGAGGAGTCCGGATACGCTTTGACGCTGACCGTCGCGCCGTGCGCCCTTGCGATCTCGCAAGTATTGTCGGTGCTGCCCGAGTCCACCACATGAATGTCATCGCACCATGCCACCGATTCGAGGCAGCCGGGCAGATCGCTCCGTTCATTTTTGGTAAGAATCAAGACTGAAATCATCGGCTATCCTAAGTGAGTTATTCGTTGAACATCGATGCCTCGGTATCCGTAGGCTGCAGCCTCGAGGGACAGCCGCAGGAGACGCAGCATTCCCGCTGCGCGAGACCGCGGCGTCCTGGGCGATTCTGCCGTAGTTCGCAGCGGCCGACGAGCGGGAAAACATACCTCAGCGTCCGTCATGCTTGCCGGCAACACAACGGATGTTGCGGCGAGGGGCCGCGGACGACATCGACAACCGGACGGCGGAATGCTGCGACGGACATCGCGGGACTGAGGACTGAACGGGAGCGAACGTTCCGGCAGCGTTAGCCGGATTGAAACTCCCGATTGCCGCCCCAGCTGTGGCTTCTGCGGCGCCGGCTTTCCCGCAGGCGCCGCGTGCGTAACTCGTTGTATTTATAATTATTTACAACTGAGGCCCGCGGTTCTCCCGCTGACGCGCCCGGCTGTTCCGCTCATGCTCCGGCCGGTATCGCCGCCTGGACGCAAAACGCTGCGGGTGACCGCCAAGCGTCTCCGTCCGTGAGCGGTTGGGACGGCTGGTTGGGACGGCTTATGTCCAGTGCATCTCGACATCTGCCGCGATCGGCAGCGCTCGTTGAGTGATGCGTTGAGTTATATTGGCGAGTGATGCGCCTATCACGAAGAATCATGTGGAAAGCCGGGATTGCGGCCATCGTGCTGATCTGCGTGGCGGAGGTGACCGCCCGACTCAGCGGAATCACCGATTTCGCCGTCTACGCGGTCGACAGCGACATGGGCTACATCGTAAAGCCGAGCCAGTCGGGGACATTCCTCCACAAGAACTCGTGGGCATTCAACAGCAAGAGCATGCCCACGACGGAGGAATGGAACCCCAACTTGCGGCCGAATGTGCTGTTGATCGGTAACAGCATCCTGATGGGCGGCAACCCCTATGATCAAAAGGATAAAGTGGCCCCTTTGGTCATGAGGGATACCGCAAACAAGTACAGTATCTGGCCGGTAGCCATCGGCGGCTGGTCGACCGTGAATGAAGTCGCCTATCTGCGCCGCAATCCGGATGTGGTGAAAGCCGCCGACTTTTTCGTTTGGGAATACATGTCCGGAGGCTTGAGCTCACTCAGCGAATGGCGCGGCGATTATGTGTTCCCCAGCATGCATCCGCTCTCATCGAGCCTTTATGCATTGCGCCGCTATGTTGCCCCGCATTTCTTGAAGATCAATACGAACGAACTGCCCCCGGTGGGTACTTTGGGGGATAGCAACCTAGCGGGATTCGACGCCGCCATCGCGCAGCTCAGCAGCCACTCGCGGTCGCCCGTTGCGGGTGTGATTTTTCTTTATCCGACGCGAGCCGAGTTGCTCTCGTCCCAAAAATCGGTCGAGTGGTTGCCGGAGAGAGCCATTCTCACCGACATGTTCAAGAAATACCGTGTGGTCGTGATCGATGTCGCCAAGCAGCGCGAGTGGAATGCGTCACTGTATCGCGACGGCGTTCATCCTACGATTGCCGGAAATGAGGTGCTTGCCAAGATGCTTGCGTCGGCGATAGAGGCTAATTTTGTGCCGGACCCGCCAATTGTGCCGGACCCGCGGAGTATTCGCGATCAATGAGAAAGCTGATCTTGATCGTCGTGGGAACTTTCCTGGGAATCGTTGCGGTCGAGGCCCTTTCGTCGTACGTCCTGTATCGATATTTCGCGCTGGCGTACAAGGAGTTTCGCCCGTCCGGCTCCGCGGCGTATCAGTTGCTCGAGCGCATGTTCGTCAAGGCGCAGGGTGGTTACATGACGGTCAAGGTGACCAGCGATCGCTTGCCGCTGTTCAGCGCCGACGATGAACTCGGGTATGTCCTCGATCCGGGAGAATTCAACATAATCGAGGCCTACGATCACTTGAAGCACACATTTCATTTGCAGGTAACGCCGGATCGCCGGCGGGCGACCTCCTATATTCCGGTTCATGCGAGCCATCGATTGTTCTTCACCGGGGATTCCGCCGTCTTTGGTTGGGGCCTGAACGACGAAGAGACGATCCCTTGGCTGTTGCAGAGCCATCTCCCGAATGACGAAGTCATCAACCTGTCCCTCACGAGCTATTCGGCCGTGCACACCCTTTTACAGCTGAAGCATGTGCGTCCCCAACTGGGTGCCGACGATGCCGTGGTGCTCATGTATCACCCGCTTACGAACGATTTCGATGTCGCGGCGACCGGCATGCTCAAGGGCCTATCGGTGGGCTATGAGTTGCAGCTGGGCGAGGCCAAGGGGCTGAAAGCGATCAAGGTTCCGTTCGGTGCCCTGGACGCGAACGGTAACCTCGATATCCGGCGTGTCGAGCTGTCGTGCGCGACCCCCGGCGCCTCACCGGCCTGCGCTCGCCCAACGGTGGATGCCCAACAAGCCATGCGCGTCACGGAGCGCGTGTTCGACGAAATCCTGGCGCTTCACGCCGGCCGCGTCGTCGTTGCTCTGATATCTGGACGGGATGATGACCCCGTGATCGGATATCTACGTTCCAAGGGTGTGAAGATCGCCGATCTGCGGGTGTCCGATGATGAACCGGATGCCCATGACATCATGGTGACCGATAACCACTCCGGGCCGTTCCAGCAATACCTTCTGTTCCAGCGTTTGCTCGCATTTCTACGCGCCGAAAACATGGTTCATCCGGCGTCCGCAGCGCCCGATGGTCTCGCTCGCTAGGGGATCCGCTGCCGATGGCGGATTGCGGGTGCCGACGCGCAGGCACTGCGCCTATCCGGCGGTGGCCCGTCAGCCTCATCCTACGTGCGGCCGGTCATGAGGGGGCGGCATGTGTCGATTCCGTCCTACGGCGCCCTGCGACTGCCGCTGTCATCTTTACGCGAGGCTATGTAAAACGCCGCAACGGCCGGTGCCCTGTCGCCAGTCGCCGACATGCTCGGCGGCCACGGTATGGTGTACAGTCGAATCGAGGTGTTTCATTGCAGCCGCGAGCGCTTGGGGCGGTGGCGACTCGGCGGACGGTTGCGCGATGGCGCGCGCACAGGTACGGTTGTTGCACGGTACGTTTGTTGCACGGATTATGTATGCGATTTCCTACCACCTTTTGCTACCTGGCAAGGGCCCCCCGCGGGTTCCTCAAAAGTAGTATAAGCACTCGATGGCTAACCGCTTGAGGATCGTTCTTTACACCGTAAATTTTGCGCCGGAACCGACGGGAATTGGCAAATATTCAGGCGAGATGGCCGCCTGGCTTGCCGAGCGCGGGCATATGGTGCGCGTCGTGGCTGCTCCGCCCTATTATCCGGCATGGAAGGTCGAGCCTGGATATGCCTGGCCTGCGTACCGGCGTGAGATGTGGCAGGGAGTGGAAGTATTCCGTTCGCCCTTATGGGTTCCAAAATCCCCCAAAGGTGTGGCGCGGGTCGTTCACTTGCTGTCCTTCGTCATCAGCTCGTTTCCTCTCCTGATGCGCCAAGTGGTGTGGCGGCCGGACCTCGTCATCACGGTGGCGCCGGCATTTTTGTGTGCGCCGACGGGTCTGTTGACGGCCCGCTTGGCGGGAGCGCTCAGCTGGTTGCATCTGCAGGACTTCGAGGTCGACCTCGCGTTTCGCATGGGCCTTCTGAAGGGCAGGCTCCTGCAGCGGATCGTGCTGCGGATGGAGCGTTCGCTGCTGCGTCGTTTCGACAGCGTCTCCACGATATCGAGCCGGATGGTCGAGCAGCTTCTGACCAAAGGCGTGGACGTCAAAAAGACGCGCTACTTCCCGAATTGGGCCGATATCTCTCAGATCAAGCCGAACACGAGTAATGCCGCCAGGTACCGGCAGGAGCTGGGCGTCGCCGAGAATGCATGCATCGTCATGTTTTCCGGATCGCTCGGCGAAAAGCAGGGATTGATGGCAATTCCCGCCGCAGCGCGCCATCTCGCGGGCCGATCGGATATCGTGTTCGTCATCTGCGGCGACGGCGTGATGAAGCCCGCCCTCCAGGAGGCGGCGTCAGGGCTGGCGGGGGTCCGGTTCCTTCCGCTGCAACCGGTCGAACGTCTGGGCGAGCTTCTGTGCACAGCGGATATTCACCTGTTGCCGCAGAGTCCCGATGCGGCCGATCTGGTGCTGCCCTCGAAGCTGTCCGGTATGTTGGCGAGTGGGCGGCCGGTGATTTCAACGTGCCGCCCCGGCACGGAACTGTATTCTCTCGTCTCCGCATGCGGCGTCGTCGTCCCTCCGGAGGATGCCGTGGCGCTCGGCGACGCAATAGCGAAACTCGTCGATGAGACGGCCCTGCGTTTGGAGCTAGGCCGGCGGGCCCGGGCCTGTGCCGAGGCCAATTTCGAACGCGATGCGATTCTCGGTCGGATATTCGGCCCCATCGAGGGTGACGAAACCTCGGCGGTGGCGCCCGACGCCATCGCTTAAGGGCGCTCCCTGGGTCTCGAGCGCGAAGGTTCATCTCGAAGCGATGGTGGCCGACCGAAGGCCCGAGGGGCGCCGCGGAGGGTGCGCGCACGGGATCGGCCAAGTACATTTTGTAATTGTCGACTGGTAATTGTCGACTGGTTGGATGAAATTGCCGGGCATTGCTTCGATACTGCCGAGGTAGAGGGTGCCATTGCGCCCGGCACCGCTTTGGCTCCGTGAAACTGATACGATAAGGTAAAGGCTTAGGAAAAAAATAAATTATGATCGGTATTCATGAATCGGGCGCACACCGCGCCGCGATGTTGATGAGCGCTTCGGCTGCTCGGTCGAAAAAAATATTGTCGGGTCTGACAGTGATGGCGGTCATGCTGCTGGTCCAGATCGTCCATCCCGCCCTGGCGGAGGAATACCGACTCGGACCTGGCGATATCATCAGCATCAGCGTATTCAAGAGTCCGGAGCTCAGCGTCAACGCGCGCGTATCCGAAGCGGGTACGATCGGATTTCCCTTGATAGGCACCGTTGCGGTGCGAGGTCTCACGCTGCCCGAGACCGAGAAAAAAATCGCCGGCACGCTCAAGGACGGCGGATTCGTCCTGAACCCGCAAGTGAACGTGCTCCTCACGCTGGCCGAAGGGAACATGGTCTCGGTGCTGGGTGAGGTCAACAAGCCGGGGCGCTATTCGACCGACGGTGCCGGCGGCCATTTGACCGGTATGCTCGCGTTGGCCGGCGGCATCGTTTCGGCGACCGGTTCCGACACCGTGGTGGTGACCGGGACGCGTAACGGCAAGCCGTTTCGCCGCGAAATCGATGTCGCCAAGATGGCGCAGACCGGCACCGGCGCGGATGACATCGAACTCGCCGGCGGCGACACCCTATACGTGGGCCGTGCACCGCAGTTCTACATTTATGGACAGGTCCAGCGGCCCGGTGGCTATCGCTTGGATAAAGGCATGACCGTGATGCAGGCTATCGCCGCGGGCGGGGGAATTACCGGCAAGGGGACCACCCGTGGCATCGTGTTACATCGTCGCGACGCGAACGGCAAGGTCAAGGATTCGCGCGCAGGACTGAACGAAGAACTGCATGATCAGGACGTCATCGACGTCAAGGAAAGCATGTTCTAGCCGGGGCCGGTTGGATGGCTCCGGTTGGTGGAGGATCGAGCGGCGTAGTGACGAGTGAGCGGACCTATATGACCCTGATGAAATTTCTTCTGATACTTCGTGCGCGGGCGCGCCTGGCGGCAGGCATTTTCTGCTTCGTGTTCCTCTTCGGTGCCGCGATAACGCTGCTTTCTCCCAAGCTATATACGGCCACGGCGTCGGTGGTCGTGGACGCGAAGGCCGACCCGGTGGCCGGCGTCGCGTATTCGGCGCAAATGCTGACGGGATACATTGCCACGCAGGTGGACATCATCAACAGCGACCGCGTCGCGCAGCGCGTCGTCAAGAATTTGAAATTGGATCAAGTCCCGGCAACCATCGAGTCGTGGAAGGACAGCACCGGAGGGCGAGGCGACATCGTCGTCTGGCTTGGCCAGAAACTGCTGAAAACATTGTCGGTGACCCCGTCGCGCGAGAGCAGCGTCATCGATATCTCCGTGGATTATACCGATCCAAAAATGGCCGCGGTCCTGGCCAATGCTTTCGCCCAGGCATACATGGACACCAACATCGATCTCAAGGTGGAGCCGGCGAAACAATACGCCGCCTACTTCACACAGATGTCCCGAGCGCTTCGCACGGACCTCGAGGCGAAGCAAAAGAAGCTGGCGGACTTCCAAGCCGCGAACGGGATCGTGGCGACCGACGGGCGGCTCGATATCGAAAATGCACGATTGGCCGAGTTATCCTCGCAGCTGAGCGCCATACAAGCGTTGCGTCAGGACAGTCAATCGCGACAGCGGCAGAGCGCGGCCGACATCGATTCGCTGCCCGAGGTGCTGCAAAGCCCGCTGGTGGCGGGACTGAAGTCCGACCTGTCACGCGCCGAAGCCAAGCTGCAGGATATCGCCACCAGCTTGGGCAAGAACCATCCGGACTACCAGAACACGGCCGCGGAGATCGCCAGTTTGCGTTCGCGCATTGCGCAGGAAAGCGCCAAGATCGCGGCATCGCTGAGCAGTACCACGCAGGTGAATCTGCGACGAGAAGCCGAGATCCGCGCCGCCCTCGATGCACAGAAGAAGCGCATGTTCGACTTGACGCATCAGCGCGACGAGGCCACGGTGCTGCAGAACGAGGTGACCACGGCACAG
This sequence comes from Pseudomonadota bacterium, assembly GCA_030799355.1. Taxonomy (GTDB): domain Bacteria; phylum Pseudomonadota; class Gammaproteobacteria; order Steroidobacterales; family Steroidobacteraceae; genus Bog-1198. The sequence goes on along the minus strand of JALYHP010000053.1, from coordinate 103,570 downwards.
CGCGATCTCGATGCGGTGACGCAACGCTTCGCGCAAAGCAGCCTGGAGAGCCAGACCCAGCAGACCAACATCTCGCTGCTGACGCCGGCGGTAGAACCCATGTTCCGCTCCGGTCCGCGCGTGCTGCTCAATATGGCGGTGACGGTTTTTCTCGGCTGCATCCTCGGCGCCTTCGCGGCGTTGTTTAGCGAAATGCTGGATAGGCGCGTGCGGGAGGCGGCGGATTTGCTGCAGTTCGCCAATGTGCCGATCATCGGCAGGCTGCCTCTCGTAAAGCCTGACGGGCGTGCGGACCGCATCGCCTCCCTACCCCGAGCGGAGCCTTCTCCCATATGAATACGACAGTCACTTCCGTCAACGAGACGGCCATGCCGACCCGCGATCGTAGTCGCGTCTTCGGCGCCATTCTCGTCGAACAGGGGCGCATAACACCCCGCGAGGTCGAAGAGATTCAACGCCATGCCAGCGCGCATGGTCTGCGCTTCGGCGACGCGGCGGTCCAATTGAGGCTATTGACCCAGGAGGACATCGAGTTCGCCCTGGCGCAGCAATACAACTACCCCACGATCCCTCGCGGCGGAGAGAATGGCGTCGCCAATGACGTGGTCGCGGCATACCAGCCGCAGAGCGATCTGATAGAACCGCTGCGCGCGCTGCGCAGCCAGATCACGCTTCGTTGGCTGAACGACCTCGATCACAAGACCATCGCCGTTACCAGCCCCGGCCGTGGCGAAGGCCGGAGTTGGCTCGCGGCGAATCTAGCGACGGTGTTCGCGCAAATCGGCGAACGCACGCTGCTGATCGATGCCGATATGCGCCACCCTCGCCAGCATGCGCTATTCAATCTCGGCAGCTCGGCCGGATTGTCGGCGTTGCTCACGGGGCGTGCGGGCCGCGAAATCGTCTGCCGCATCCATCCGCAGCTGAGGCTATTCGTGTTGCCGGCCGGGGTGATTCCGCCCAACCCGCAGGAGCTGTTGGGTCGGCCGGTATTCGACGTGGTCCTCGAGCGGTTTGCGGATCAATTCGACGTGATAATCATCGATACACCGTCGGCGACGGAATCCGCCGATGCCCAAATCGTTGCGAAGCGCGCGGGTGCGGCGGTGATGCTCGCCCGGCGCAACGTCACCAAGCAAGCGCAGCTGGTCGCGTCGATGCAAAGCTTGACGGAAACCGGGGTGAACGTCATAGGCAGCGTCATCAATGAATACTGACGCGTCAGCGTAGCGGCCGGAGCTCGATTGATCGTCAGTGCGGCAACCGCCGTGAAAAGCGCAGATATTTCGATTTTGTTCCTCGGTGTCGAAAGCGGGACCTGTCTCGATCGGGCCAGCGCATTGCGGCGTCTGGGCTACAAGGTCAAACACATCAACCTGCTCGATGTGCTGCCAAAGAGCCGATGGGTATGGCGCATCACCTGGAAGGTCGGCGGCGACGTATTCAGCCCGTGGATCTTGCGCAGGCTCCCCTCGATGTTGAAGGACATGTATTTCGACGTGTGTTTCGTCGACAGCGGGGAATGGGTGACCCCCAGGGTCATCGCCTTGCTGCGGCAGCATGCCAGGAAGATCATCAACTACAACATCGACGATCCGCTCGGGATGCGTGACGCCGCCCGCTTCATAGCGTACCGGCGCAGTCTTCCTTATTATGATCTGTGCGCCGTCGTTCGTGCCGAGAACGTCGCCGAGGCGCAAGCTCTGGGGGCGAAGGCCGTGTTGCGCGTGTACCGGTCGGCCGACGAGGTCTCCCACGCACCGCGGCTTCTCCTCGATGAGGATCGACGGAAATGGGCCTCGGAGGTCATGTTCCTGGGAACATGGTTCCCCGAGCGCGGTCCGTTCTTATTGAAGCTGGCCAGATTGGGAGTGCCGCTCACGATTCGCGGCTCGAATTGGAACAAGGCGGCCGAATGGTCCGAACTGCGTAAATTTTGGAAGGGTGGCCAGCTGCAGGGCGATGACTACGCGAAGGCTATCCAATGCGCGCGGGTCAATCTGGGGTTGGTCTCGAAAGGGAATCGCGATTTGCATACCACGCGGTCGCTCGAGATTCCGGCGATCGGCGGCCTGCTGTGCGCGGAGCGCACGAGCGAGCATCTGGCCATGTTCGTCGAAGGCGAGGAGGCACTCTATTGGGACAGCGTGGAGGAGTGCGCGGCGGTGTGTCTGAGCGTCTTGAAAGACGAGCCGCGCCGCTTGCGCATCGCCGCGGCGGGCCATGCCCGAGGACTTCGGGACGGCTATTACAATCAGAACGTGATGAAGTGTTTGATCGACCGGGCGTTGGCAGCGCCTTGATCCGCCGCGTTGGAATTTCATGACCATCAAGCGCGCCATCTTTTCTCTCCTGATGGCACTGGTGTTCGTGTCGTTGCCGATCCAGTGGCTGATCGACGGGTCGGCGGAGAATGTCGCCGCGGTGTGTCTGGTCCTCGCCTCCTCGGTCGGGGTCCTGTTGTATGTCGGCATGAGCGATGGCCTGCGCAGCCAGCCCCTCTCGACCATGGCCATCCTGGGCTTCTGCGTGACCACGCACATGGGCGCGCTGCTGGTGCAAACGGCCTCGCGGACGCCGCTGGTGAGCTATTTATATACGCCGCTGTACACGTTCGGCATCATCGTTTTCTATCAATGGATAGCGGTGGCCATGCACGTCGCCTATCGCTTTTTTTCGGCGCCCGTCCCCGGCGAGGAGGGCCTGCTGCGCAGCGGACTGCGCTGGATGGGCCTGTATCGAACACCCTCGGCGCCGGCCCTGTGGTTCATGGGCTGCGTCGGACTCGCCAGCTTCTTCGTTGCGCATGGCGAAGGCGTCGCCGGCAAGCTCGGGCAGGCGTTCAATTTTCTGACCTGGGCGCCGTTTTTGATCCCGTTTTTCCTGGGTGAACACGGCAACTCCTATTGCGATGCTCGACGCGCCAAATTCATGTTGGCAGGGTTTACGGGAATCATCGCCCTGTTGGGGCTTGCCCTGAATGCCAGACAGATCATATTCGTCGGCGGCTTGACGATCGGTCTTCTGTATCTGTTGGCCGGGATGCGCAGCGAAGAGCGGGTCACCTCGTCCATGGTCAGGAAAATCGGTCTGGTCGCCGTGCTGCTGGCCATCGTCGCGCAGCCGCTGTCGGATCTCACCACGGCGATGGCCGTCGCGCGCGGCTGGCGAGGCAAGATCTCCCCGGTTGCCATGGTCAGGACCACTTACGATGTGTGGAAACGTCCGGCGCTGCTCGCGGCCGCGCGGGCTGAAGGTGCGGCGACGTCGGCGTATCTGGCCTACGATGAGCGGTACATCTCCAACCCCGGCCTGGCTCGGCTGGTCTCGACGAAGTTCATCGACAACTCGCTGCATTTTGCCGCCCTGCTAAAGAGCGATGGGGCGAAGGCGCGGCTGCGCGATGCGTCGATCGTGTTGGCCTGGGCGGTGTTGCCCGAACCCGTGCTCGATCGATTGGACCTCAAGTTCGATAAAAAAGAACTCACCTACTCGATGGGCGATTATCTCGCCTATCTGAGCCGCGGCATTCCGCTCGGCGGGCACAAGACGGGGTCCATGTTCGCGCAGGGCCAAGCGCTGTTTGGCGTACTATTTCCGATCATCTACTCGGGCATTTGCCTGTTGATGTTCGTCGTCATGGATCTGCTCAGTATCCGCCATCGGGACGCCGCGACGGCGTTGTCGGCTTTCGCAATGCTGGAGATCTGGTGGTATTTCGGTTCGAGCCTTCACTACGAAGCATTGCACAATGTTTCCGGGTTCTTCTTCCGAAACCTGGAGCAGACGGTGCTGATCTACGCGGGCATATACGCGACAGCCCGCCTGTTTGAAGGGGGCGCCAAGGCGCTGCTTGGTTACCCAACCACGCTGTGGTACCGGCAGTCGTGAAGATCGTATTGTTCTGTCATTCGGGCTTCAGAGCTTCACAGAGCATGCCGCGCTTCGCCCGTATGTTGCAGACCTGCTACCAAGCGCGCGGTCACGAGGTTCAACTGTGGGTACCGCGGGCGCGCTGTTTCAATTGGGTTCGCAGCGGCCGCTTCGCCAAGTGGGGCGGCTACGTCGATGAATACGTGCTGTTCCCGCGGTGGGTGCGCGGTGCTCTGCGGGCCGTACCGGCGGATACGCTGTTCGTTTTTTGCGACCAAGCCTTGGGCCCTTGGGTTCCCCTGGTGAAAGACCGGCCGCACGTGGTGCACGTGCATGACATGCTGGCGTTGCGCTCCGCGCTGGGGCTCGTGCCGCAAAACCGCACGTCCTTCAGTGGACGGATCTTGCAACGATACATCCGCCGGGGCTACCGGCAGGCGCGGCATTTCATTTCGGTTTCGAACAACACCCGTGACGAACTGCATCGGTTTGGCGGGGTCCGCCCGAGCACTTCCGAAGTGGTGTACAACGGATTGAACTTCCCGTTCGCGCCCCTGAGCGAAACCGCCGCTCGCGCCGTCTTGGACACGGCGGGCATGGCATTGCCTGCTGGCGGAATGTTGCTGAACGTCGGTGGGGGCCAGTGGTACAAGAATACCGAAGGCGTCATCGCACTGTATGCTCGCTACGTTTCCCGGGTCAGCGCGCCCTCGCCGCTGTGGTGTGTCGGCCCACCTCCCAATGCGTCCATCCGCGCCGCCATCTCACGCATCCCGCTACCCGGCAAGGTGGTGTATTTCAGCAATCTGGAAAGTTCCACGCTGCAGGCGCTTTACTCGACGGCGCGAGCGCTGCTCTTTCCAAGCTTGGCGGAGGGCTTCGGGTGGCCCATCGTCGAAGCATTGGCATGCGGATGTCCGGTACTGACGACGGATGCGCCGCCCATGAACGAAGTCGGGGGCGAGGCGGCGGACTATTTACCGCCGCTCACGGATGACCTCGAGGGCTGGGCGACCACCGGCGCCGAGCGGCTCATCGGGATGTTATCGAGGACGCCGCAGGAACGGGCTGCTCGAGCGCAGCAAGGCATTGCCTGGTCGGCCCGATTTGCGATGGACAAGGCCATCGATTCGTATCTTGCGGCATACCGCACGGCGCTCGAAGCCACCTCGAAGGGGAGCATGCCTCAGCGGGGACTGAATCGAGGCGCGCAAGCGTGAAGCTGCTACATGTCCTATCGAGCGGGGATCCCCGCGCCGGAGGGCCGGTCGAGGGCGTACGCCAGCGAGGTTTGCGGCTGCGGCAGCTTGGGCATACCGTCGAACTGGTGACGCTCGATGATCCGGCGCTGCCCTTCGTGAAAGAATTTCCTCTGTGCATCCACGCCCTGGGTTCGTCGCGTGGCGGCTATCGGTACTCGGCGGCCTTGGTGCCCTGGCTGAGAGCCAATGCGCGACGCTACGACGCGATCGTGGTCAACGGCCTGTGGCAATATCACAGCTTCGGCGCGTGGCGCGCTCTCAAACCCATGGGGATGCCGTACTACGTGTTTACGCACGGCATGCTCGATCCTTGGTTCAAGCGGGCATACCCGCGTAAACATCTGAAGAAGTGGGCTTATTGGCCGTGGGCGGACTACCGCGTACTGCGTGATGCGCGTGCGGTGCTGTTCACCAGCGAAGAGGAGCGATTGCAGGCCCGCCGCTCGTTTTGGTTGTATCGCGCCACGGAGCGAGTGGTGGCATATGGCACCAGCACGCCGCCGAGCAACGCTGCGGAACTCGAGGAGCGGTTTCTCGCCGCCAATCCGGACCTGCGGGACACGAGAATTTTGCTGTTTCTCAGCCGCATTCACGAAAAAAAAGGCTGCGACCTGCTCATCCGAGCTTTTGCGCAGCTGGTATCCCGGGAACCTGCCTTTCGCTTGGTCATCGCCGGACCCGACCAGACCGGTTGGATGTCGGCGCTCATCGATCTGGCCAGATCCCTCGGCGTCGCCGATCGAATAACGTGGCCGGGTATGCTGCAAGGTGATATGAAATGGGCGGCGTTCTACGCGGCAGAAGCCTTCGTGTTGCCCTCGCACCAGGAAAACTTCGGAATCGCCGTGGCGGAGGCACTGGGCTGCGGACTGCCGGCCCTGATATCCGACAAGGTGAATATATGGCGCGAGGTCGATGCCGCCGGCGCCGGATTGATCGCTCCCGACACGCTCGAGGGCACTGTCCAGTCGTTGCTCCGGTGGGCCTCGCTCACCGACGATGAACGCGGCCGCATGGCCGTGGCGGCGCGTGGACTGTTCCATCAACGGTACACCGTCGATGCCATGGCGAAGGGGCTTCTCGAGGTGCTGGCGGAGCATGATGGACTGCAACAGAGGACGGCATGATGGGTGATTCGGCGCCCTCCAATCCGCGGGTGGTGCAGCAGTACACCAAGTCCGGTTGGTCACTCGGCGTCAAGGTGCGGCGGGTGCTCTGGGGACCGTTCAAGCTGCTTTTCCTGCGCGGTACCGGACGGTGGCTCTCGCCGGTCCGCATCGCCGCCCTGAAGCTTTTCGGCGCGCAAATCGAGACACCCACCCTCGTGATGGACGGGGTGCTCGTTTGGCACCCCTGGAGCCTGACGCTCAAGCGGTTTTCCTGTCTGGGCCGGGGGGTCGAGGTCTATAATTACGCCCACGTGACCATCGGCGAGCAGGCCACCGTCTCGCAAGGGACCTATCTGTGCAGCGCTTCCCACGATTTTGAAGACCCTACGATGCCGCTCGTATACCGGCCTATCAGCATCGGTGACCAGTCATGGGTCGCCGCCGATTGCTTTATCGGACCCGGGGTTTGCGTGGGCGAGGGCGCGGTCGTGGGAGCGCGTTCGGTCGTCGTCAAGAATGTGCCCGCATGGACGGTGGTCGCCGGAAACCCGGCTCGCATCATCAAGCCACGGCGCTTGAGGTCGCCAACGCCGTGACCTCGACAGCCCTCGCGAACGCCTTCCCGGTCCAGCCGCCACCGATTCGGATCCTTGCGATAACGCCGAGCTTTCTGCCCGATCTCGGCGGTTTGGAGCAAGTGGTTCTCGAACTTGCCCGCCGCGTGCGGGAATTCGGCATCGAGATGGACGTGGCGCACGTCGCCAAAGGGCTGAATCGAACCACGGAATACGTTCAAGACATCAAGGTCTACCGCATCCCCTTGGTGGGAAATCGCTTCGTGGGGTGGGCGCGCGGGCTGCGTCGGTTGACCCGAGGGTACGACTTGTTGCACGTGCACGATCCACAACTATCGGCGCTGAGCGGTAATGTGCGCTGGTTCTGCGGAGCCGTGCCGGCGGTATTGAGCACCCACGGCGGATTCTGGCACAGCCGCAACCACTATTTATTCAAGAAGGTCTACGAGGCGACCTTGCTGCGGGGCAACGCGAGCCATTACCGCCGGGTGTTGGCGAGCAGCGTCGGGGACTACAATTATTTCAGCGGCTTCGCCGAGCATGTCGCGCTGTGCAGCAACGGTGTTCCGGTGAAGCGCTTCAATGCCGTCACGGCTGCCGAAGGACGATCGCTGTTGAGATGGATCTATTGGGGCCGGCTGTCGCGCAACAAGCGCGTGGATCAGACCATCGATTACGTGGGCCATGCGCGCCGCATGGGGCACCCGGTCGAGCTGCTGATCTGCGGTAAGGATTTCGACGGGCTGCTGCCCGAATTACAGTCGCAGGTCCGACGCTTGGGATTGGGTGATGCGATAACATTCGAATCGCATCTCGATGACGGGGCATTGCGAGCCGAGCTGACGCGGCGGGGGCTCTACATGACCGCCAGCGACTATGAGGGGTTCGGACTCAGTATCGTCGAGGCCATGGCGGCGGGGCTGACCGTCGTCTGTCGCGATATCGCGCCCCTCAACACGTTTTTTGCGCACGGGGAGGCCGGCTGGTTGCTCAAATTCGACGACAGTCCTCGGGATTTGGAGGTGCTCAACGAGATTTTGGGCGCGTCTCGGCACCAAGCGGCAGCGATGTCGGCCGCCGCACGCGAGGCGGCGAAATTACATGACTGGGACACAGTAACCCCTCGTTTCGTGCAGCAATATAGAGATGTCTTGTCCAGCCAGGGCGCAAACCGGTTGGCGGTCGCGTAATGGCGTCTCCGAGGATGAGGGAATTAGAGGACTGCAAACATGCAGAACGATGATGGTTTGACCGAGCAATTCGGCGCACTTTTGGAGGGCAAGATCCAGATACACGGCCGGATCGAGGATCTGGGCTCATCGTACCGGGAAGCCAAGCCGTTTCCGCACCTCGTCATCGACGATATGTTCGATCCCGCCCTCCTGGATGCTCTGCTCGATGAGATGGCGGCGATGCGGGCGGACAAGTGGGACAAGGTCGATCAGGATCCCCGGGAACGGACCCGGCGAATGAAGTCCGCGATGCACCTCGGTGAGGCGGGCGAGAGACTGCTCGGCATCGTTCACTCCGCGGCGTTTCTACATTTTCTGTCCGAAATCACGGGTATCGGCCGCCTGCTTCCCGATCCTTACTTGCTAGGATCGGGCTACGCCCAGATGCAGCGGGGAGATTATTTCAACGTACATTCCGACCGCAATGTCGCCTATGACACCGGCATGTTGCGCCGCCTGGCGATGATCGTGTTCCTCAACAAAACCTGGAGTCCGGAATACCACGGGCAGCTCGAACTGTGGAATCATGAAGCGACGCGTTGCGAAGTGACGGTGGATCCCTTGTTCAACAAGACCGTCCTGTTCGAGGTAGCCTATCCAAATTTTCATGGCGTACCGGTTCCGTTGGCCTGCCCGCCCGACCGGACCCGCCAATCCTTCATTCTTTATTATCATACGGTCGGCAACAAGGGCGAGTCGGAGGTGAAGCCGCATACCTCGCTGTTCGCGCCGCGCGCGCACGGCACCAACCGTCTGACATTGCGTCAATTCGCCAGAGAAATCACGCCGCCTTTCATGCTGAGGGTCATTCGAAAATTTAGCCGCTATGAATGGTGAGGCGGGGCGCGAGCGCAGCGGCGCCGCAACGCCTTCGGTGGGCTGGCACGGTCGAGCGGCGCATCATGTGGCACCATCGGCGATGATCTGAATGTCCGTTGAACTGGTCGCTAGCGGATGGTATTCGAGCATCGAGCCGCCTAGCTACATTACCGCCGGCGATGACCTCATCCGTGGGGTCGGCTTCCGCCCGCTCTGGTGGCGCTCGATGGATAGCTTCATCAAGCCGCGTCACGTGTTCATCGTGGATTCGGCATCGCCGGTCAAGCCCAATGATGCTGCACACACAGCGACGCCGTTCCAGCACACGGAATTGCTCATCAACCCCGGCCATTCGCAAAACGGCAAGACTCACTATTGCGGGTTCATGGCCTCTGTCATCTTGGGATTGGAATTCGCGCTGCACAACGACGTCGACATGTTCCTCTACGTAGAACAGGACGCCCTCGTCTTCGGGGACTCCATCGTCGCCAAGACCAAGAGCGCATTGCGCCGCAAGGACCTGGTCTTTGGCGCCGGCGTCGCGAGGGACATACAACAGAGCTTTTTCGCGGCGAACAAGAAGGGCATCCGGCGCTTCCTGAGCGCGCTGCACGCGATCGATTATTCGGACAAGCAGGTCGCGCCTGAACATAAATTCATGTTCGCCGCGTCTCGAGCGTTGCCCGGCGCGATGATCAAGCTCGCCGAATACACCGAGATCCCGAAGCTTCGCAGCGCCGGCGTGCGGCTGTTCGATGGGATCTGCCGCTTGTCCCGGAACTATGCGCTGCTGCCCTTCGGCTACGGTCGCGCCCGACCCATCAATTTCGGCGACGATGCCTTCTATTTCCAGCACGGATCCGCCGAGGAACTGAGCCAATACAGGAAGCGGACGGGATTTTGAAGCTGCAATGAGTTCGCTCAACCGGTTCTTGTCGGCCAGCGCGGCCGCTTGGGTGAAAATTCTACTCACCGTCCTGACCCAGGTTCTGCTGGTTCCGGTTTTTCTCGCTCATTGGTCGGTGGAGGAGTACGGGTGCTGGCTGCTCATCCAGACCATCGTCGGCGTATCGTCGATGCTGAGCGCCAGCCATCAAAATTTCATCGGTTACGAATGCCTGAAGATCGGCGACAAGCAACCGGAGAAAATGCGCGTTCTATTCTACTCTGCATTCCCGTATGCGTTGCTGATCGCGCTGCTGGAACTGCTGGTCGTCGGGGCGCTGGTCTATTTCGGATTCATACGAGACTCGTTCGATCCCACTCATAGTCTGGATCGCGCGCTGGTGCATAAGACCTTTTTATCTTTGATCATTTTCTCCGTAGCCTGGCTGGTCAACAGCGCCATCGGCGGTCTGGCGAACAGGGTCGTGGCGCCCTACGGCCATTTTCCGCGGATGACGTGGTGGGGAACCCTGCTCGCCCTCGTCGGTGCGCTGGTCTCCGGCGTCGCGGTGGCGCTCGGGGCGGATCTTCTCGAGACGACGATTTGCATCAACGTGGCGAGTTTCCTCGTGAATATTCCGATTCATGTCGACATGTGGCGGATGTTTCGCCGCTACGGATTGCTACCGGTGATGCCGGATTGGCGCCTGGGGGCCGGGAATGTGGGTCGATCTCTCGCGATCGCGCTGAGCGCCGTGCTCGATATATCGAGACAGCAGGGAGTACGGATATTTCTGGGCGCCATCATCGGCGTCACGCAAATGACGGCGTTCTCGACCATGCGAACGCTGAGCAATCTATCGCTGCAGGGCATCGGCACCATCACGAACCCGATCATGCCCGAGATCATGAAATTCTTGCGTGAAAGAGATTCCGAACGGACCAACGCCACGGTCGGCTTCGTCTGGTTCTTTGCCGTCATCCTGCTCTCGCCGCTGATGATCGCTTTTCAATGGATCATGCCGGTGGTCTTCCACGCCTGGACCCGCGGCAAAATCACCTTCAATCCCGCGTTGTTCGGCCTGTTCTCGATCGCCTTGCTGCTGTTTTCGCTGGCTCGCCCGCCGGTCGCCGTCCTGCAGGGAAACAACCTGCTCAGGATTCAGCTGGTCATGGCCATCACGGTCAGCGCCGTCGCCGTGGGAGGGATTTTGTTGTTCACGGCGCCCTATGGGGTGATCGGAGCGGCGTCCTCGCTGCTGCTCGCCGAGTTCCTGGGATCCGTCATTTCGGTGTGGTATGCGCTCAAATGGCTCGATGGAAGCGGCATCGGCTTTCCCTGGCCGCTGTTCAGAGTGGCGGTGACGTCGATCGGCGTGGCCACCCTCACGATCGCGATCATGGTGCTGCTGCCGAAGGCGGCCGTGGCCGCCTTCGCGGTGTCCATGGTCGCGAACGCGGTCATATGCGCGGCGTTCGTGCGCCGGCTGCCGCCGCTGGCGGTGCAGAAGATGCGTGGGGTGTTTGCGCGCAGATTCGGCCGCTAACCGGCGCCAAGCCCAAGGTGGCGCGAATGCTCGCCCGGGCGAGAGCGGCCCGTCATTTCGTCACCACCACGGCGAGCGTGGTGTTCGATGAGCTGCTCGAGTTCCTGCAGGCGAGATGGTAATCGTAGGTTCCGGCGGACGAATACGTCACCGAGCGGGACCCATTCAGAGCAAGCGCGCCGGTCCAGGCGCCGCTCGCCGAACAACTCGAGGAATCGCGGCTCGTCCAGGTCAGTACCGTCGAATGCCCCACCCTGAGCGTGACGGGAGCTGCGCGCAGCGTCGCGACCGCTTGATCCTTCTGCAAACTCGCCAAACGCGATGCGTCCTTAGCGTATGAGTACACCAGGGCGATGTCGTTACCGTGTCCGTAGAAGTCCGCGATCGATGCCTTGGGCTGACCCACGAAACGATTCATATCGACCTTGACGTTGACGAACGTAATGTTTTCGTTGCTCGGGCGAGTCGCGCTGGCGATGGGGGCGGGCGAGGTGTAGGACGCCACGTCCTTGAGCGAAATGTTCTCGAAGGTGAGCTTCTTGTAGCCATCGCCGGGAAACCGCCAGCCCGGGTACACATTGTGCAGGAATGCCGAGCTATATGACGCCACGACGTTGGAGACCGTCAAGTTGTTCGACGGCAGGACGTCGATGAAACCGTCCGGCCGCGAACTCTTGTAGCTATCGACGATACAGTCGACACAGCCGATCTTGAGCGAGGTTGCAAAGCCGCTCGAGGAGTCGACGCCGCCGTGGTCCCTCGCCGTGCCGATACGCGGACCCTCATCGAGCACATTCGTTATTTGGACGTTGGTGTTGAATAGCTTGGGGTCGCCGGCGGTGTCGTAGTTCAGATAGAAGAGGTGCGGTGGCGCGAACCACTTCTTGACACCGCCGACATAGCCGCCGCGCGCGTCCTGCAGGTCGCCGTAGCGGCGCGACACGATGTGCTCGAATATGGCGTCCTGCAGGCCTCCGACAAACCCCATGTACGTTCCGTCCAGCACCACGTTTGAAAAATAAAGATCGTGGGGAACCGCGACGTATGCGCTGGTCAATGGCGTTCGCTTGGTGACCGTCAGGTTACTCCGGTAGCCGGCAGCGAAGGCGAAGACCGTCGGAATGAACCGATCGCCGCCAGCCGATGCGGGCACCGAGATGTTCATGCCGGTTATGTTGGTATTGGTGCTGCTGCCGAGGATGTAGAACAGCGCACAGATGTTCGTGGCGCCTGGCCAAATGGAATTGACGTCGCCGTATTTGTCGTCGAACACCATATGGCGATTGGCGCTCAGCCAACGGGTCAGGCGTTCGTCGTTGAATGGGTTGCCGGCGTTGATGACCGAGGTCGATTTCACGGTCTCGCCGTTCTTGGCGTACACGTGGGTCGTCTTGTCGACCGGTAGGCTCGCCTCCCATTCCACCTTCCAGTTCTTCAGGGTCACGTTGTCGGAATTGGCGATGACGAAGGCGGGTTGGAACACGTTATCGACGATGAATTTGCCGGCGGCGGTGAATTCTACCGTGGTGCTCGTATCGATGAAGATGGGGCGCTCGATGTCGATGCCGATCTTCAGGCGCACCGGACAATCCACGACCAACGTAAACGCGTTGTGGCGCGCGGCGGCGAAAGCTTCGGCGACCCCTGCGCTGTCGTCCGCGGCTCCGTTGCATGAGACCCAACTACTGATGGATCGCTCGTTGGCGGCGGCTGCGCCGCATCCATAAGACCCGGCAAACACGAGGAATGCGAGCAATGATAAATCGACATGTCTGTTCAAGAACTAATACCTTTTGCGCTGCATGAGACGCTGCTCGACCGATTCGGCGCGAGCGACGCCGCTCGAAGGGAAGCCGGACTACCGACAAGAGGCGTCAATTCAATGTCGAACGCGGCGCAATGTACGTTATGAACATAATCACTACCAACTGATTCCGATTGGCGACACTTCGCAACATGGCGTGCGGCGTTGGTGCGCCGTCCGCTCTTTCGGGTGCATCTTGGTGCACGAGACGGCGCGAACGAGACGGGCGTGTGGAGGCCACGGTTTTGATCGCCTCCGTCGGGGAGCGCTTTCGAAGTGGATTGCGGACGCGCGAAAGCGAAGAGGGAAAAAAAGCGTGACGAAGTCGTGCTATGCGATGACGCCAATGTCGCAATTCGCTTACGGTTGTGACGCAAGAGTGCGTCCCTTACTGTCGCCGCTATCGAAGGAAACGGACGAACAGGGCGGTGTCTTTTGCATAATCTCACGCTTGGTAAAATCGGTGACGCAGGATTTTCGTGCGGCACTCGCGGCGCTACGTCTCGCGGCCTGCCGCGCTATCTCGTAGCCGCGGCATGGCTCGTCTGCTTCGCCGGATGTAGCGGGACGCAGGGCAGTTCGAGTACCGAAGCGCAGACCGGCAGCACGAGCACTACCGGAGCCGTCACCGGCTCGGTCGACAGGACTGGGACCGCCAACACCGCGGCGTCCACGCGCACCGGCGGAATCATCGTTACATCGACGACCGATACGTCCTCGGGAACGGTGGCCGCGACGACGCAGAACGGCACGAGCGGAAGCGGAAGTACCTCGGGCACCGCAACCGGAACCACGGCCGGCTCTTCGAGCGGTGCAAGCGGGACCGGATCGAGTTCCGCGACGACCACGACCACAACGACGACCACGACCACCGCGGCATCGGCGGTCGTGAAGAAGTCCATCAGCGCGTGGGTATCCTGCACCGGCACGACGGATGATGCACTCGGAACCATCAAGGCATTTTCCGCCGCCAAAAACAACGCATTCACGTTGGTGGTCGATTGTCCGGTGTTCATCCATTCTGCGTTGGATATCGATCGAGCGATCTTCATCGAAGACGGCACGACGGTGGAATTCTCCGGCGCGGGCAAATTCATCGTCGATGACATCTTTCATCCGGCCTTCGTCATAGCGAATTCGAAGGACATCACACTCACGAACTGGAACGTGGAGTTCGACGGCAGCATGCCGGTCAATCCGGATGTTCACGGTTACATGCGCAACGGCCAATGGGTTGCGAAGGCCGGCAAGGGCCAGCCGACCAACGCGTTCAACGATGAACGGCTGACGCCATGGCTCAAGGCGAACAAGGGCCTCGGGTTCGATACCAGCCAAGGTCCCGTCAACTCCTATTGGCCCGGCACGACGAATGTGTGCGGGATGTTCTACATGGTCGGGGACTCCTCGAACATCACCGTGACCGGGATGCACGTGTATGCGCCGGCCGGCGTCGGCGGCGATCGATTCATTCCGGTGGTGTTCTCCTTGAATTCGGGCTACAAGAGCAATCAAACGGTAACGGTCAAAACTCCGATAACGGCGCAATACATCGCCCTACCGCATGACGTGACGTTCACCGACACGACATTGGACGGTACTTACATGGGCTGGGTCGGCACGGCTCGCAACCTAAAGATTACCCACACCGAGTCGCACCGGTACGGCGATTTGCAAGATGCGGCGGGCGAGAACGTCGGCGGTATCGGGAAGTGGTTCGCGCCGCCCCATCTGTTTTATTTCAGTTACAACATTGCAGGGGACTCGAACTTATTCAACTCGAAAATTCAGATCGAGAACGTCGTCGATGACGGTCCGCGGGCGGGGACGGCACGCGACAAGGGCGGTACCGATTCGCTCAGCGGCTATGCGCTTTCCCTGAAAATCGGCGCCGTCGACTCGAGCGTCGACACCTATACCAGCACGCGGCCCGATGGGTTCATGGACGTTCTCGATTCGAACGGGTTGACCGTTTCGAATGTCACGGCGACTTACGACTCATCGTTCCTCAATAATGTGTTTCCGGGATGGCGATTTCCAAAATCCTCATACAAGAACATCACCTTTCAGAACATCACCTTGACCGATAGTGCCAAGGCGACCGTGGAGCAGCCCATCGGCAATGTGTCGGAATCGACCAACGAAAATCTCACCTTCTCGAATGTGAAGGTGGTCATGTCCCATTGGGGAGCAACGAACCTGCCCCTGCCCAGCATTGGCGGGACCCAGAACCATGTTTCCTTGGACTATACGATGACGGCCGATCAGACCCGGGTGACGCGGGTCGACCAGGACGCGGTTTCGGTAACGTTACGGGCCCAGCCCGCGACGCTGCCGTTAGGCAGCACCACCTTGCTGACGTGGTGGTCGAGACAAGCGACGGCCTGCTCCGCGAGCGGTGCCTGGTCCGGTGCGCTCGCGGGCAGCGGTTCGCAACGAGTGAAGCCTTCGAGTACGGGAGATTACGACTTCACGTTCTATTGCCAAAATTCGGCCGGCTCTTCGAGCACCACGTTGGTGGCGAACGTGACGGCAAATTAATGGAAATCGGATTGGCGCGGCGCCGATAAGGGAACTTTGGCCCGTCGCGACTGACATAATCTGCATCGTTGCCGCCACGCGATGCAGGTAGTATGACGAGATTCAGGCAGAGCCGTCACGGTGGGCGGCGTTCGGATCGCGGCGCGGTGGCGGTCGCTCTGTTGATGATCCTCGCGATCTCGCTCATCGGACCGGTTCGAGCGGCAACCCGCTCGGCGGGGGGGCCGGGGGCCCGCAAATCCATTCGTAGCTGGGTGTCCTGCGACGGCCGAACCGATGACGCGGCCGGCCTCGCCGCGGCATTCGCGGCCGCGGCTCACGACGCGTTTACACTGGTGGTGGACTGCCCGGTCCGATTCGCGGTGGGCAAGGATATCGGCAAGACGGTCTTCATCGAGGACGACACCTCGGTGGAATTCAGCGGCGCCGGCAAGATCACCGTGGATAATCTATTCCATCCGGCCTTCACGCTCGCCAACGTGAAAAACATCGTTCTGACCAATTGGAACGTCGAGTATGACGGCAGCCTCCCGGTGGACCACAACATCGGCGGGTTCGAACAGAACGGGCGTTTCGTCGCGTCCGCCGGAACCGCACAGCCGGCCGGAGCTTTCAACGACAAGCAACTGACGCCCTGGCTGGCTGCGAAGAAGGCGATTACCTTCGACCGCAGTCAGGGCAGCGTAAATTCCCTTTGGCCCGGACCCACCAACGTGTGCGCGATATTTTACGTGAGCGGCGACACGTCGAATCTGAAGGTCGACGGTATGCACGTGGCGGTTCCGCCCAACGCGGGTGCCGAGCGCTTCGTGCCGGTCCTATTCTCCTTCCAGCCAAACTTCAAGCAGAACCAAACGGTGACCGCCAAGACTGCGTACTCTGTTCAGTCCATGGCTGTTCCTCATGGTATGAGTTTCTCCAACATCATCTTGGACGGAACTTACATGGGTTGGGTCGGCAACATCCAAGATGCCACGTTTGAAAACATCCAATCGCATCGATATGCCGATCTACAGGATGAAAACGGCGGCCATGTCGGCGGCAACGGTAAATGGTTCGCTCCGCCGCACTTGATGTACTTCAGCTACAACGCGAACGGCGACCCGGGACTGTTCAACAGGAACATCCGGATCAAAAACGTCGTCGATGACGGGCCGCGTGTCGGCACGGCGCGGGACAAAGGGGGAACTGATTCTCTCAGCGGTTATGCGCTGTCGCTCAAGCTGGGGTGCGTCGACTGTTCGGTGGATGGTTACCGGACGAATCGCCCCGATGGCTTCATGGACGTGCTGGCCTCGGATGGGCTGACGGTCTCGAACGTGGACGCGACCTTCGATTCGTCGTTCTTGAACGACGTGTTTCCCGGCTGGCGATTTCCAAGCCCTCCGTACAAACGGGTCACGTTCAAGAACATCACGCTCAAAGATATGGCGAGCGTGTCCGATCGTGCGCCGATCGGTGACGCTACGCAGGCATCCAACGAAGGCATCGTGATGCAGAACGTCCAGGTTACGTTGAACCGATGGACGGGAAAAGGGCTGCCCGTTCCCAACATTACGGGACCCGGGAACCATGTCGTGATTGACTATCTGATATCGTCCGACTCATCCCGGCTGCAAAGCGTGCAAACGGGTAGCGGCATGCTCACGTTGCTGGCGAACCCGGCCATCGTTGCCGCCCCGAGCGAGACCCGCTTGAGCTGGGCTGCGAAAGGTGCCGATGCGTGCGTCGCCACCCGCGATTGGCAGGGGAGTTTCGGCCCGAATGGTTCGCAAGCGGTGCCGATGGGGCATGCGGGTCACTATACGTTGGGCGTCAGCTGTCAGACCCAAGGCGAGCCGCTGGCTGCCGCCGTTGACCTAACCGCGCATTGAGGCGCCCACTCGGGCATCGAGCGGTTCCACCGTACTCGCGTGACGTGCCCGAGGGCGGTCTGGTTAGCCAGGGAGAGTTTTTGTGGGCGCACGCGCTTCCGCCACAGGCGTCACGCACCATGTCCCCATGTCCCCATGTCCCCATGCCCCATGCCCCATCGACCGTGCGCCATATGCCATATGCCATGCGCCGGCGCGTTTTCCTGACCACTGGTTGGTTAGAAGCGGCGGGACTTACTGCTGTTTCGCGGGCGGCGGCGGGCGACGCGCGCCTCCGCGTCTTATGCTGGCGGGTAGTTCCGTTACGGCAAGGGGCGGCAAAACGCGGCAGAACACGGGGCGAGTATCTCGCGCGGGGTCCGCAGCCCGATGCCGATGCCGATTGCCGATGCCGGTTGCTGACTCCCGAGGGTTCTCGGCGCTAGAATGTCCGTTTGCGGGAGAAATGCATGCCTCGACCACGGGACATGGGTATGATTGCAAGAATAATAAGATCCCGGGCACTGTGGGTGGCCGTTGCCGGGTTTGCCTCGATCGGCCGGGTGGACGCAATCAATTCACCCGCCTCGCCCGCTCCGCCCACACCGGAGGAGGGAACGACGTTCCATCTTTTCGTGGGCGACCAATACAACTACGACAGCAACCTGTACCGGATCCCGGCGAATTTTGGTCCCGTGGCCACGCTGATCTCGCCTAACGCGAGCCGGGCCGATCGCTACAACGTCGTGTCGGCGGGCGGAATCGGTCAATTCCTCATTGGCCGGCAAGACATCGACCTAAGTGTCCGGGTGGACAACACCCGATTCGCCCATAACACCGAACTCGACAATACGGGTGGCGACGGCTTGATGCGGTGGTATTGGCGGGTCGGGCCGTATTTTTCAGGCGACGTGGGCGGCGAGTTCAATCGAACCTTGGCGGGCTTTGCCGAGACTCGCTATCTGGGCCGGGATATGGTCGATAATACCGACTATTTTGGCACCGCCCGATACCAGGCGGGCCCGCGCTGGGCGGTCTTCGGGGGCATACGGGACCTCGACATCCGCCATGGCGCCGGCGTAGCGGCCTACAATAATTTTCAGACGGAGTCGGGTAACGCCGGCGTCGAGTTCGCGACCGGGGTTGCGGATTCGTTCGCTTTGGAATATCGGTACACCAAGGGTTTCTACCCGCAGAACTATACGTTTGACAATGTGCAATTCAATCGGGACTTCGTCGAGGAGGTATATCGAGGCAAGATCAACTACGCGCTGAGCGAGAAGCTCGGCATGGATGGGTATGCCGGTTATATGACCCACACGCTACCAGTCAATAACAACTTGCCGAGTTCCGTTTTCGGCAATTTTTCCGGAGCTGTCTGGCGCGTGAGTTTCAATTGGGCGCCTACCGAAAAGACGCAGCTCGCGTTCGCTGGGTGGCGCGAACTGCATGCCTACCTGGTCGAGGCTTCTAATTATTTCATATCGAAGGGGGGCAGCGTCTCACCCCAATGGCATCCCACCGACAAGATTACCCTGGCGGTGGTGGGATCCGTGGAGTACCAAAACTTCGTGGCAATTCAAACGGCTGCCGGGCTTGCGGCCGCTCCGCGCAATGATCGGGTGACCGCGGCGCAGATTAACCTGAACTACGTTCCGCGGGATCGCTGGTCGGTCAACGTTTTCTTTCGCGACGAGCGGCGCGGGTCGAGCCAGCCGGCCATACCCTACACAGATCGGCTGGGGAACATTGATGTGACCTATAAATTTTGGTGATCGACTCTATCTCAATCGCAGTCGATCGCCGTAGCCGGTGAGCTCGAGGTAGCCTTTGCCGACGCGGTTACCCGCTTCGTAGGCGCGCACCGCGCCTTCCCAGTAAATAGCCCCGGTGGAGAGGCGGGTGTCGTTTTCCTGGTCATCCATCAGCGGCTTTAGAACATACTCGCGCCGGCCGGCTTGCAGGTCCCACTCCACCGGATACGGGGTGCCGGTTCGCGGCGATGTCCAGAGGCGGCGTGCAGCGAAATGCACCTCCCCGTTCTGCAGGACCTGCACCTTGCCATCGCCGGAGCGGAGCGTGCCGCCCGCCCAGCGGGTGCTCCCATCCAGGGCGCGAATACGAAACGCCATCAACGCAGAGCCATCGTCGAGGTTGATGCCGGCCCAATCCCAACCGCTGGCTTCCGCTTCCAGATAGTGGCTCGACCATTCATGATCGAACCAGGCTTCGCCGCTGACGCGCTGCGCGACGCCGCTGCGTGACAGCGTTCCGGCCACCGTGAGGTGCGGCAAGCTGTAATAGTAGCTCGCGGCTTCGGCTGAGACTCCCTTGCGGCTTACCCCTTCCTGGCCATTCAATAGAACGGGTTGCGTCTCCGTCAGGGTCAAGCTGAAAGCGAAGTTCTCCGCGCTGACGCTGGCTTGATAGCCCGGGGCGGCATGCTTCAGCGACCAATCATCGATCCAGATGTTGGTATCGCCCTCGGCGGCCTCCGCCAGCCCAAGCCCGGCGCGGCGAATCCGCTGATCCTGCCATAGTGCACCGTGTTTGGGGTCGCTGACGGCGCAATGGGCGATCAGCAGCTGCCGCGGGGCGAATGCGCTGGGATTCGCCGCATCGACGTTCGGTTTGGTGCGGAAAAAAGTGATCTGAAAGCCCAGGGAGTCACCCGCTTCGGTGTTCAGCCAACCCGTGACGTACCACCATTCGGTGCGAAAATCCGGATGGCTGCCGGCATCGCGGGGAAAGGCAATGGTGCGACCCGGCGTTACCGCGGCGTACTCGCCGCCCGCCGCGGCCACAACCGCCGGCGCCGCGCTCAGCATGGCGGCCGAGGCGAACACGGCCACTCGCAGCATGGCCGCCGAGGCGAACATGGCAGCCACTCGCAGCACGGCGGCCGAGGCTCTCGCCACGCCGCGCGCATTTGCAGCGCAATTCGGCCGGTGGGCGGGGGCACCTCGTCGCATCGACACGACCCTCACCAGTCCTCGCGCACGGCGTGCACAGCCTCTCGGCTGGTCGCGGCGCGCCCGCTGAACACCGCGGTCACGGCGGCGGCGGCAATCAGTGTGATGCTGAGTGCCGCGAGCTGCCAGATCGGCACCGCGAGGTCGATGCTCCAGTTGAACGATTGTCGATTGACCACGTAGACCAACACCAAGCTCAACAGGGCGCCGAGGGCAAGTCCGTAGAGCACGCCGAACACGCTCATCAGGAACCCTTCGCTCGCCAAGGTTGCGATGACCTGGCCTCTGAGCATGCCGATATGGCGCAACATCCCGAACTCGGAGCGCCGTGCGAGGGCCGTCGAACTCGCGGCGAAACTCACGCCGGTCAGTCCGATGAGGACGGCGACGGCTTCCAGCGCGTAGGTGATGGCAAAGGCGCGATCGAAGATCTGCAGCGAGCGTTCGCGCACCGCCGTGCTGGTCATGATCTGCGGCGAATCGCCGCGCTCGAAGCGTGCGCGGATCGCTGCCTCGACCTGCGCCGGGGAGAGGCGGCCGTTCAGCCAGACGGAGCCTTCCGTCGCGCTGCGATCGCCGGTGGCGGCGATGTAAGCAGGTCGTGAAATCACCACCGAGCCGAAGCTGTGCGCATAGTCGCGCCACACGCCGGCCACGCGAAATTGCCGCCGGTGCCCCGCCAGCGGCAAGCCGAGCAGTTCACCGACCCTGATGCCATACAGGTCTTGCAACGGCTCGGAAATCCAGGCCGGTTCCACGCCGGCCGAGGCGGAAGGTGCGCGCTGCACCAGCGGCAGCTGGTCCGCGGCGTCGCGCGCGCTCGAGCCGCGAGCGATCAAGGTGACGGCGGGGCGGGCAGCATCGAGCAAGACCTGCTGCGTGCGGCGAAATTCGAAACGTGAGATGCCCGGGACGGAGGCGAGCTTCGCCTGCTCGGACGGCGACCAATACGCCGTATCGTTGCCCAACGGCTCGCGGATCTGCAAGTCGGCCGGCAGCAGCTTGCCCAGCCACGCTTCGAAGGAAACCCGGAACGAATAGACCATGATGGCCATGGCCACCATGAGGCTGAAGCTCACGATGATGGATGCCAGGCTCAGCGTCGATAAGCCGATGTTTTCACGCAGTTGCGCGATGGCCGTATCCCACACGACCCGGTCGGTGCGCGGGGTTCGCCGCAGGATGCCGACCGTCAGCGTGGGTACCAGGAGAATGGCGCCGAGCAACAGACAGGCGATCGCGGCGTAGCCGAACACAGGCAGTCCGCCCACGGCCGGGAATCGAGCGAACGAGGCGCCGACCAAACACAACGCCGCCCCGATCCGCCAGCCCGTCTTGGCGATCGCGCCATGACCGGCATCGCCCCCCTTGAGCGCGCGCGCCGGGGGTTGCAGCGCGGCGTTGCGGGCCGGCATCCAGGCGCCGGCACTGGCGACACCGGTCCCGACGAGGAAAAAAAACACCAGGGGCAGGGCGGCCGTGTTCAGCGCCGCGCGGATGGCGTGCAATTGCCCATTGCCGAGATCTCCCGTGAGGACCCGCAACACGGCCTCGGCGAACACGATGCCGAGCACCACGCCGAGGAGGGAGCCGACGAGACCGAGGGCGGCGCCTTCTCCGATCAAAGCCCACTGCAATTCACCGCGGGTTACACCCAGTGCGCGCAGCAGCGCCAAGGAACTGCGCCGGCGCAGCACCGACAGCGACTGCGTCGAGAAAACCAGGAACGCGCCGGTCCACAGAGCCACCAACGCCAGCATGTTGAGATTCACCCGATAGGCGCGCGTGACGGTAACCGCGCGGTCGCGCTCCACCGCGGGCGTCACCGCCACGGTTCCCGCCGGCAGCCGCCGCTCCAGCTGGGCGCGGTAGCCTTCGACCGAGACGCCGGGCATCAGCCGCAGATCGATGCGGTTCAGCAAGCCGATTTTGTCGAAGGTCCATTGAGCCGAGGCGATGTCCATGATTCCGAGCGTCTGGGGATAAGCGGCCTCGGATAAAATGCCGAGCACTCGCAGGGGCTTCGCTGCACTGCCGACGATCACCGATAGTGCATCGCCACGGCGCACATTGAACTGCCGCGCGGCGCTGCTGCTCAACACGATACCGTCCGTGCGAAACAAATCGAAGATATTCCCCGCCATCTCGGCCAGCAACGCGGGCTGCAGGGCCGCCGCGCGGAACGGATCCAAGCCGAGCACCTTGAGGGTATCGCGTTGCCCCGCCGCGGCCGCTTCCACCTCGAGCACCGGGCTCGCCACGCTGACCGCGCGGTCGCGCGCGATGTGCGGATACAACGACTCGGCGAAGCCCGCTCGGCTGCCGCGAACGACGATGTCCGCTTCTCCGACCAATCGCTTCGCCGCCAAGCCGAACTGCTCGAGTGCCGTCGCGTTGACCAGGTATACCGACGCCCCAAGCGCGACACCCAAAGCGATCGCCAACACCGTCACCGCTAGGCGTACCGGCTGCTCGCGCACCTGGCAGAAGAACAGAACACGCCAGACCGTGAACGCGGTGGCGCTCACTCCCCGGGGTCCCGGGGCCGCAAGCCACCCCCCTCGAGGATCAATATCCGATCCGCCGTGTCGGCGGCGGTCCGCGAATGGGTGATGAGAAGCCCGGCCGCCGAGTTCGTCTTGATCTGCGTGCGCAGCAGCGCGAGGATTTGCGCCGCACTGCGCGGATCCAGATTGCCCGTGGGTTCGTCCGCCAGCACCAACCGGGGTCCATGCACCAGCGCACGAGCGATGGCGATGCGCTGCACTTCGCCGCCGGACAGTTCGCGAGCGTGGCGATGCGCCAATGCCGCGATGCCGACGCCCTCCATCATCTGCTGGGTGCGGCGCGCGCGCTCCGCGGACCCGATGCCGAGCAGTTCGAGCGGCAGGGCAACGTTTTGCTCCACGGTCAAGTAGGGCAACACGTGGAAAGCCTGGAATACGAAACCCACGCGGCGGCGGCGCAGCAACGTGGTGGCATCATCGTCCATGGCGCACAGGTCGAGCCCTTCGAGCAGCACCCGGCCCGAATCCGGCGCATCGAGGCCCGCGAGCAGGTTGAGCAGCGTCGACTTGCCGACCCCGGATTCCCCCATCACGGCGAGGTATTCGCCCGCGTGCAGCTCGAGGTTCAAGCCCTCGAAAACCGGCGCACGATCCCGGGCATATCGCTTGGTGAGATTCTCCAGCCGCAGAACGGCCGGATCGGCGGTATCAGGCAGCATCGACTCCGATGATGGCCTTGACCTCCAGAAAATCGCGCAGGCCGAATTCACCCCATTCACGTCCGTTGCCGGACATCTTGAAGCCGCCGAACGGCGTGTTCATGTTGCCCGAGGCGCCGTTCAACGCCACCTGGCCGGCTCGGATGCGATTACCGACGCGCCGTGCGCGGGCCGTGTCCTGCGACCATACGTAGGCCGCGAGGCCGTAGGGCGTGTCGTTGGCGATGTTCACCGCCTCCTCCTCGGTCTGGTACGGCAGAATGCACAGCACCGGACCGAATATTTCCTCGCGTGCGATCGTCATGTCGTTGCGCACGTTCGAGAAAATGGTCGGCTTGACGAAGTAGCCCTTGGCCAAGCCGTCCGGGCGGCCGGTGCCGCCGGTGATGAGATTGGCCCCTTCGGCGATGCCCTTTTCGATATAGCCTTGCACGCGATCGAACTGCAGCTTCGAAACCACCGGGCCGAGTGCGCTGTTCTCGGAAGCCGGATCGCCCACGACCACCGTCCCTGCGACGCGCTTGGCGATGGCTTCGACTTGCGCCATTCGCGACGCGGGCACCAGCATCCGCGTCGGCGCGTTGCACGACTGCCCGGAATTCTCGAACACATGCTGCACGCTGTGCGTGACGGCGCGCTCGAAGTCCGCGTCATCCAGCAGCACGTTCGGCGACTTGCCGCCGAGTTCCTGATGCACACGCTTCACGGACGCGGCGGCATTCTTGGCGACTTCGGTGCCGGCGCGAGTCGAACCGGTGAAGGACACCATGTCGATGTCGCGATGCGAGGACAACGGCGCGCCCACATGGACGCCATCGCCGTTGATGAGGTTGAAAACGCCCGCCGGCACACCGGCTTCGTGCATGACTTTGGCCCACAGAATGGCGCTGAAGGGCGAGAATTCGGACGGCTTCAACACCATGGTGCACCCCGCGGCGAGCGCCGGAACGACCTTGGCCGCCACTTGATTCATCGGCCAATTCCACGGCGTGATGAGGGCGCACACTCCGACCGGCTCCTGCACCAGCCGGGTGGCCCCCCGCAGTTCTTCGAATTTGAAGCTCTTGAGGACTTCGATCATGGCGCTGATGTGGCCGACGCCGATGCCCGTCTGCGAGCCTCTCGCCAGTGCCATCGGGGCCCCCATTTCGGTGCAGATGGCCAGCGCGACGTCGTCGTAGTGCGCCTTGTAGGCGCCGAGCACCCGTTCCAGCAGGGCCATGCGTTCGGCCGGAGTGCTGCGCGAGTAGCCATCGAAAGCGCGCCGCGCCGCCGCCACCGCGCGATCCACATCCTGCGGGCCCCCCAGGGAAATGGTCCCCGCGACTGCTTCCGTCGCGGGGTTGATGACCTTGAATTCTCTGGGCTCGATGGGGTCGACCCAGGCACCGTCGATATAGAACTGGCGATTGTCGTAGATCATCGAAATTCCTTTCTCACCGTGCGCCGGGCCATTCTACTCGTTGGCCTTCGCCGCAGGGGGCGTTTGTCGCCAGTTGCCGACGGTTCGCGCCGGCCCGGCCACGAAGCCTTCGATTTACGCTAATTTACTCAGTACTTCACATCGAGAAGACGCCGATTTGTTAGGCTCCACGCACATCGTTTCGAGGGGTGCGCTTCCATGATTGGACGGTTGTTGTCGGCTTTGTGCGCCGGTGCTTGCATCACGTCTCTGGCGGTACCGGCCGTCGCTGCCGAGCATAACGCGCTGCGCGCCCACCCAGTGGCCATCGGTCCCGAGACCGGCCGCCTGCTCATCGGATTTCGCGCCACGGCAAGCAATGTGACGGTGCAAACAGTCCATACGCGGACTCAAGCTCAAAGCGTCAGCATCAGCCAAGCGCGCACCACGGCCAGTGATGTCACGGCGCTCGCGCAGCGCGTCAATTTGAACATGGCCAAGTCGCGCCAGCTCACGCCGAGCATGCATGTGATGTACCTGCAGAAAACATTGTACGGTGCGGCGGTGGATTCGGCGCTCAAGGCGCTGCGCGCCGATTCGGCGGTGAAATTCGCCGAAGTGGATCAGCTGCGCTACGCGCACGCGGCACCGAACGATCCCCGGTACGCACCCACGCCCGGCACGGCGAGCGGTCAGTGGTTCATGAATACGCCCAGTTCCACGCCGGTCACGGTGGAAGGTGTCTCGACCACGGACTTGTCGGCCACCGACGCGGTATCGGCCTGGGACATCACCAAGGGCAGCACCGGCACGGTCATCGCCGACGTGGACACGGGAGTACGTTTCGATCATCCGGATTTGCTGCGCGCCGGCTTGGGCGGCCGGGTGCTGCCCGGCTACGATTTCGTCGGTCAGGATTATGATCCCAACACCGGGGGTGCGCTGGGTACGTATTTAGTCGCGAACGACGGCGATGGCTGGGATCCCGATCCGTCCGACCCCGGCGATTGGATCAGCGCCTCCGATCTCACGTATAGGGACTCGAACGATAACTTGCTGTTTCCGCCCTCGGATTGCGGCAGCGATACGGGCGGTGCCGTCGATAGTTCCTGGCACGGCACGCGCGTGTTGGGCGTTCTCGGCGCCCTCACCGACAACAACCTCGGGGTTGCCGGCATGACTTGGAATCCGTACCTGCTGCCGGTGCGCGCGCTCGGTAAATGCGGCGGCTACGACTCCGACATCATCGCCGGCATGGAGTGGGCGGCGGGCATGACCGTCACCGGTGTCGAGACCAATCCGTATCCCGCGGACATCATCAATCTGAGTCTGGGCGGCTCCGGCAGTTGTCCATCCTCGTACTCGGATCTCATAACGACGTTGAACGGCATGGGGGTTCTGGTCGTGGTCTCCGCCGGCAACGAGGGTGCGGCCAGCCTCGATGCGCCGGCCAACTGTGCGGCGGTGCAGGGGGTGGCGGGGGTGCTCGGGGTGACGGGGCTGCGCAACGGCGGCACCAAGGTGGCGTTTAGCAACTTCGGCGCCGCGGCCGGCGTAGCGGCGCCCGCCGGCAATTGCATCAATAGCTCCTCAGGCCCATGCCTGCGGTCCATCGATACCACCTACAACACCGGTACGACCGGACCCGCGACCAACGCCTATACGGACGAGACCTATTACAATCTCGGCACCAGTTTCTCGGCGCCCATCGTCTCGGGCATCGCGGCGTTGATGCGCGCCGTCAATGCGAACCTCACGCCGGCGAAGCTGATCGCGCGCATCAAATCGAGCGCATCTGCCTTTCCGCAGCCGTTAGGTTTGGCGGTTTGCTCCTCCTCCACCACCAACTCCAGCGGCGGCGTCGAGTGCGCCTGCCCCAACGATGGCACGCAGTGCGGCGCCGGCATGGTCAATGCCCTGAAGGCCGTCACGGCGGCGCAGCGGCCGATCGCGGCGGTCAGCGTCCCGACCGGCACCGCGGTGGGCAGCAGCTCGACGCTCGACGCCGGCGGCAGCGCGGCCTCCTGCGGGCGCACCGTCGCCTCCTATGCCTGGGTGGCCAGCGGGGGCGTGACCATCCAGTCGGGCGCCAATGCGGCGCAGGCCACGGTCACGCCCACCGGGACCGCGGGAACTCTCACCCTCACCGTCACCGACGATAAAGGTGCCACCGACACGGCGACCCTGACGGTCAGCGCCACCGGTTCGATCAGCACCACCGCACCGTCATCGGCCGGTACCAGCGCCACGGCCTGTCCCACCGCCCTCACGGTGAGCCCGGTCGCGCCCACGGTGAGCGAAGCATTTTCGCCTGCCAGCGTCGGCGGCAACGTGGTGTCGACATTGACCATCACGCTGACCAACGCCAACGGTTTCGCCCTCACGCAAACCAGTTTGACGGACACGCTGCCCACCAATCTCACGATTGCGAGCTCCTCGGGCTCGACGTCCGTGGCGCCGGCCACCACGTGCGGCGGTGCCAACGCCGCCCTGACCAAGACCACCACCACGGTCTCGTTGAGCGCCGCCAACATACCGGCCAACGGCAGCTGTACCCTCACCGTGCCGGTGAAGTCGGGCACGTCGGGCACCTATACCAACAGCGTGGCCATCGGTGCACTGTCCACGGGTCCCGCGGGCGCGAATACGGTCGCCGCGACCGCCACCTTGACGGTGACGGCCAGCAAGAGTGGTGGCGGCGCCGTGAACGGCTGGGATATGCTGTTCGTCGGCGGCGCGTTGCTGGCCGGCAGGCGCTTCGGGCGGCGCAAGTCGCCGCCGGCCGGAATTTCCCGCTAGTGGGTCACCGACTAGCGGGTCACCAGTTTGATGGCGATATTCTTCGCCATCTGAAAGGTGCGCGGGAACGTGGTCTCGATTTGCAGCAACAGCCGGTTGACTGCCAAGTCCTGATCCTTGGGGTGGTTCACCCGCATGCCATTGACGATACGGCTGCGAAAACTCTTGATGCGGGACTGGAATTGCAAGAATCGGTGGGATTCGGGGATGTAATGCGCGGTGAACGACGACCGCGAATAGTCGGGTTGCGTGGTGGGCAAGCTGCCATGAATGGTCTTTGAATTCCAGAACAACACATCGCCCTGGCGCAACGCCGGTGCACTGACCGCGAGTTGCTTGTCCTCGATCAGCGAGGCGGTCAACTTTTTATAGCGGTCGTGATGGAACGCAATGTCGAAATCGCCGCCGTTTTTCTTGATATCGATTTTGTGGCTACCGGGGTAGACGTAAAATCGTCCCGCGCCCGGCTTGATATCCTCGACGGCAACCCACGCGGCCACCATGCTGCCGATCTTCTCGGAATCGAGATAGTAGGTATCCTGGTGTGGCCAGGTCGCCGGATTGCCTTCGAAGTACATGCTTTGGACCAGCTGGCCGGGCTCCCCCAAAATCGTTCTCAACGCCTGTTGAATGTTTGGGTGGGTGAGAACCTGCATCGAATCCTGCTTGAACTCCGGGAACCAGTCGCTGCGCAGATCGTGGACATTGAGGATGCTGTTCTCCATGTACCCCTGCGGTGTGAACCGGTGTCTTTCGGGCGCTCCGCTGGTCGTTTGTCTGTACAGTGGACGGCCGGACCCTTTGACCTCCGTCTCGTAGGCCGCCCTCGCGTGGGCGCACAACTCCGGCGGTATGGCGCCGCGGATGACCACGTAGCCGTTGTCGAGATAAAAATCTCTTATCCCGTGGGTATCGAGCCCCAGATAGGGGTCGGACGCCGCATCCACGGTGTCGGGAATCATTGCTTCACGTCCGTTGAAGGTCTTCGTGAGGTAAAGATTAGGGGCCTGCGTCAGATCTACGGCTGGCTGGGTCATGGGGGCATCCACTGAAAGTTGGGCACCGGGTCATGCTACACAAATTTGCCTCGTCCGCCATCCGCAGGCCAGATTTTCCCCCGTCAGGCTATGGGGCGCGAAGTAACGAACGTGAATCGTTCCTTCAATCGCAGAAAAGGCGTTTCGAAGAACCTGTAAGAGAGGGCGGCCGCGAGGATCGTCACCGGCAAGGCAATACACCCCCTGAGGGCGGTGGCGATGACGGGCGAGAAATGCGCGTCGGACTCGAGCCGGGTCACGATGTCGATCGCGATGAAATGGAACATGTACAGACCGTAGGAGATCTTGCCGAGATAAACGAGGGGCTTCGCCCATCGCGGCACCGCAGTCCCTAAAACCCCATGCAGCAGGAGGATGGTGCCCATCAACACCATGAGATAGCCGAGCGGAGAAAAAGCCGATGCGGTGAAGTTCGGTGTCTTGATTTGAACCAGTAAGTCGGATAAAAAAAACAGCAGGAAACTCGATCCGACCTGCAATGCGCGACCGACGCCCCCCCGCCTGGGGATCCGGCCGCGATGCAACACGGCCAGGATCGAGCCGGCCGCCAGAAATTGCATTTGCACGAGGCTGTTGGGCCAGAGCACATTCAAATCGACTTTCCGCAAACCCAAATAGATCAGCACCGCGTAAGAAATCATGATGGCGACTGCGGATAAGCGCACCAGACCGCCGACACCGAATCGCTTGATGACCTGGGGCCACAGCAGATAATACTGCTCTTCGATCGAGAGGCTCCACAGTGGGACAAGCGGATCATGTCCGAACCCGTACGAACCGACATACACGTTGCCGACGAAGAAAATGAAGGCCACCAATCTTCCGGGGGTCGTGTCATAGACGGGGAAAAAATACAGGCACAACGAGGTGATCGCTATGATGAGGAAATACAGCGGCCAAATCCGCAGCGTGCGACGCACGTAAAAGGCTTTGAAATGGATCTCGCCGGTCGCCTCGATCTCGCGCACCAGCAAATCGGTAATCAAAAACGAGCTGAGCGCAAAAAAGACCGGCACGCCGAAAGCACCGGCATCGCGCAGCGGCAATAACAGGTGATGAAAAAAAGAACCTTGCCCCGTCGCCGACGGAAGAACATGGTATGAAAACACCATCATGAAGGCGACGAAGCGAAGAATATCGAGTTCGGGACGATAAATGCCGGCCCGCTTCGCCGGGGTGTCAATCAATGTGTTTGCGCGAACCTCGACGAGGATTGCAGTATCGGTAGTGGCCATTGAGTACCAGTCCGGAAGATGGGGGAAGGCGGCCAGCTCTTGCTGAGCAGTCCGGACTCGTGGATGTTATCCCGTAAAAGCATAAGGATTGCAAGCTCACGCCGGGGCGCGGCACCTCGAGGGTGACGGCAGCAAGCGCGCGGCGGCGCCGTGAATGGCCGGGATATGCGGTTCATCAGCGGTGTGTTGCGGCCCCGCTCGGCGGCGGCCGGCGGCTACCCGCGGCCTTTCGCGGCACCGCGTTTCAAGCCCATTCATGGCAAGGGCGAGGTCGATTTGCCGATCAGATACTCGGAGCGCGATGGCTGCGCGGGCTGGGCTGCTGCTTGTATCGGGCGCTTGCCGGTTGGTGCCGGGGTATACGAGCGCGGGCTGGCTGCTGTGCGGGTCGCGGAGCGCTGGCCGGTATCTACCGATGCGCCGCCGCGGCATGCGAAACGGCGGCCGCTTCGGCATGAGGCGCCGCGGTGCCGGCGGCCGTCAGCGGCGGCAGCGTAATCCGGAATCGAGTCTCGCGCCCGGGCACGCTGGCGAGCGCGACCTTGCCGCCCGCATCTTGTACATGGCGCCGCACCAGGGCCATGCCGGCGCCGTGGGGCGCGCCTCCCGCAAAACGCGACAGCGTCGTGTAGCGGGAATTGAATATGAGCTTGATCGCTTCCCGGTCGCGCATGCGCGCCGCCGCCTCGGCCGTGACCACGCCGTGTGCAATGGCGGTGGAGCGCACGGCATCCGCGTCCAGGCCGCAGCCATCATCATCGAACTGCAATTCGAAGCCGTCGCCACGCGCCTTGAACTCGAGGCGCAGCCTCCCGTGAGCCGGCTTGCCCGCGGACGCGCGCGCCGCCGGCGATTCGATGCCGTGCATGAGGGCATTGCGGATCAGTTGGATGGCGACATTCTTGACGGTGGCTTGATATCGCTGCGGCACCAGATGCAAGCCGCTGCACTCGAGGCTCACATGTCTGTCGCATGTCTGTGCCACATGGTCCGTCAATGCCTGCAGAGCCCTGCCGAGGCTGCCGGAGGGGGCGCTGCGGTGCGCCGGCATTTCTTCATCCGGCGCAGCGGCTTCACGGATGGGTGGCGAGGCGGCGGTCAGCAGCAGCAGCAGCGCGAATTGATCGTAGAGTTGGTCCCTCTTGATCGCAAGCGGCAGGAAATCGCTACCGCTCAACGTGCTGCGGCTGCGTAGTTCCTCGATCGCCTCTTCGAAGGCGCGCGCCGCGCTCTCCAACGCGGTCAGGCCGAATGCGCCCGCTTCGCCCCGGATGCGATTTACCTCACGGAATATCCCTTCGAGCTTGAGCCGAAATGCTTGCGCCTCGCGTGCCGGTTTTTTCAGCACCGTGGCGATGCTCTTCATCGACGCATCGGTGCTGCGCATCAGCGCGGCAAAGCGAACGCCGCCCAGCCGTAGAATGCCACGGAGAATTTCGCTCTGCGTTTGTATCTGGCCGCGCAGCTCGTCCAATTCGCGATTGAGGTGCAGCCGCGTCGTGACGTCGGTAACACGAACCAGCCAAAGCCCGGGAGCCCCGCGCTCGAAGGGGTCGAGCTCGACAGGATCGAACTCGAACGCATAATGCGCGCTCTGGAACGAGCCGTCGGGATTCGGCAGGCGCACCTCGATATCGCTGAAAAATCGCGTTACCGACGCGAGATCCGGCGCAGGGGCGGCGCCGGCATGGACCGCTGCGGCCTGCGCGGTCCCAGAATCGGCTGCTCCGGTGGGGGCCGCGCCGCCGAGCAGCGCCGCGATATGCGTTCGGATGGCGCTCGAGGTTTTCGCCGTGACGAGGGGCGCGAACAGCTGTTCGATCGACACATCCGTGAAATCGTGACGCCGGAAAAGGGCGGCGAGCGCGCGCGACACCGGGGGCAGTACCCTGCCTTCGGCGCCGAGCAAGAACAAACCATCGCCGATGCTTGCGAGTATCAGCTCGGTCAAGCGGCTGCCGGCGGCCAGGATTTCTCGTTTCTCGCGCTCATGGCGCTTGGCACTGACGAACATCACGCCACCGCTGCAAGCGGCTCGAGGTCCGCGAGCAATTCGTCGGCGGACGCGTAGCGGTCCTCGAGCCGCTTCGCCATCAGCCGGTCGAGCAGCGGCTGCTGCTTGGCGAGATTCGACGGTCGGCACCGGCGCCCCGACATGTTGCGCCATGATGGCCATGGCGCTGGTGCCGCCATAGGGCCGCTGACCGGTGAGCATCTCGTAGAACATCACGCCGAGACTGTAGATATCCGTGCGCGGATCGACGCGCCGTCCCTGGGATTGTTCAGGACTGATGTAGTAGGGCGAGCCGAGAACCTGCCCTGCGCCGGTGGTGTCGCCGTCCTCCACACCGCGCCGCGCCAAGCCGAAATCGATGAGCACCGGCGAGTTGTCCTCACGCAGCATCACGTTGGCGGGTTTCAAGTCGCGATGCAGAATGCCGAACACGTGGATCACCCGCAGCGCTTCGGCGATGGCGCGCAGGTAATACAAGCTCTCATCGACGGACAGCGGGTTTCGCAGGCGATCGCCCAGGTCGCCGCAGGGAATGTATTCCATCGCCAGATACTGGTGGTCGGGCAATGCGCCGAAATCGTAGATTTCGGCGATGGCGCAATGGGCAATGCTCGAGATGATCTCGTATTCCCGCTGGAAGCGTTCGGCATCGTGCAACTCGCGCTCGGACGTGCCGCGCTTCATGACTTTCAGCACGACATTGCGGCGCAGCCGCTTGCATCGAGCGAGGTACACGGAGGAGAAGTTGCTCGTGGCGATTTCCTTCACCACCGAATAGCCGGGCACCTGAATCGGCGATGCGCCGTCGGCCGGCGCGACCGGGGCCTCGGCGGCCGCGTTGCGGCGCTCGGTGGCTCGAGTGATCGATTGCAGCAGCGACTCCCGCGTCAGGCGCGCGATCGGCACGTAATCCTTGGCGCCGCCCCTCATGGCGCGGACCGCGGACAACTCATCGCCATGCTCGGCGAGCACGATGCCGTACGTCTGCGGCTGCGCCTGCAGGATTTTCTGCAAGGAAGCGAGGCTGCTGCCCACGCCCGCTTCATCGGCGAAATCGATTTGGAGCAGAACGGCGTCGGGCATTCGCTCCTGAAGCCGGTCCGTGAAAGCCGCGGCATCGCCGTCGGGAATCAGCTTCACCTGGGCGTCGGACCAGTGACTGGTCACATGATGGGTAAGCCAGCGTACGCGCTTGGACTCGGCGCCCACCACCACAAGGACCGGACCCGTCACCTCTGCCATAAGGATTCGATTGCTGCTGGATGAAGCATCGAGAGTAGCCGCTGGTGCCGGTGCCCGCCCGTGGGGATTTCACATTTTTTTGCAATTCCGCGAGAGGGGGCCCGGACACGATGGGTCGCAGAGAAGGGCGGAGCCCGGAGCCCGGAGCCCGGAGCCCGGAGCCCGGAGCCCGGAGCCGAGGACCGGAGGCAGACAGGGGCCGGAGGACAGACGGGGCGCGGAGACGGCGGAGGCGAAGGGCTGGCATTGGCCGAAGATGAACCCCAAGAGGAGGCAGGGACAGCGGCACGGGGGACGGGGGCGCCACGCAGCCTGCCGCCGGAAGGCGGACCCGGGGCCTCCAAGCCCCAGCGAAACCGTAATTTACTTGGGCGCAAGCCTGGAAAATTGAAACCAACCCCCCAGCTTCGAGTCTGACCGGCTAGACGCGGGGCGGGTCGAGGGGCAGTCATTGGAAGGCCGCAGTCGCGGGCGGGTCCAGGGTGGCCCGGGGCCCGGGCGGGTAGAGAACCCGGGGTCAGGCAGTCGGGCGGCGCCACGGCAGTCGTTGCAGGCCACAGTCGCGGCCGGACCGAGGGCCGATGCGTCAAGGCAGCGCTCGCGGGCCGGACCGAGGGCCCATGCGTCAAGGCAGCGCTCGCGGGCCGAGGCGGTCTGCAACGAAACGGTCTCGGTCGCGAAATTCGTGAGTGGTGAATTCGTGGATAGTGATTCGTGGATAGTGAATTCTGGGTATTGATTCGTGGTAGTGAATTCGTGGGTAGTGACAGGAACGGTCAGAGGATAAAACAATGGGCAGTATGAGAACTTGGTCGCTCGCCGCGGTCGCGAGCATTTTTGTCGTGGTGGTGGCTCATCAGCGCTCGAGCGCCGAGGTCGGGCATGCGGTCGCGAGCACCACGCCCGCCGTAGCCGCTGCCGTGCCGACCTCGCCGGCGCCGCCGTCGGCGCGCGTCACCGGGCTTCCCGACTTCTCCGGATTGGTGGCCGAGAGCGGGGCCGCGGTGGTGAATATCAGCGTCACCGAAAAAGCGCAAAAAACGGGCGTAGGGGAGCAGGGCGACGGCGATGATCCGCTGTCGCAGTTCTTCCGTCGCTATCAGATGCCGAGCCCGGAGCGGACGCCACCGAGCCGCGGTATCGGTTCCGGCTTCATCGTGAGCGCGGATGGCTACGTGCTCACCAACGCGCACGTGGTCGCGGATGCATCGGAGGTGACGGTCAAGCTCACCGACCGCCGTGAGTTTGCCGCGAAGGTCATCGGCGTCGACAAGCGCAGCGACGTGGCGCTCATCAAGATCGCCGCGGCCAACCTGCCGTTCGTGCATTTCGGAGATCCCAGCAAGCTTCGCCCCGGCCAGTGGGCCATCGCCATCGGATCGCCGTTCGGTTTCGAAAACAGCGTCACGGCCGGCGTGATCAGCGCCCTCAACCGGCCGTTACCGCCCGATGAGAGCGGCGGCTCCTATGTCTCGTTCATTCAAACCGATGCGGCTGTCAATCCCGGCAACTCGGGAGGCCCCTTGTTCAATCTGGACGGCCAGGTGATCGGTATCAATTCGCAGATCTATAGCCGCACCGGCGGCTATATGGGCATGTCCTTCGCTATTCCCATCGATGTGGCGTTGAACGTGAAGGACCAGCTGCTGAAGAACGGCAAGGTGAGCCGCAGCCGGATCGGCGTCGCCGTGCAGGACATGGGCCAACCCCTGGCGCAGTCTTTCGGGATGGCCACGCCGCATGGTGCCTTGGTGAGCGCGGTCGAGCCGCAGAGCCCCGGCGAGCGCGCCGGCCTGAAGCCCGGCGACATCATCACCAGTGTCAATGGCCGCAACATCGACCACTCGTCCGACCTGCCGGTGGTCATCTCACAACTGCCGCCCGGCACCGAGGCGAGATTAGGGGTGTGGCACGACAAGAAGCCCACCGAGGTGACCGTCAAGACCGTGTTGCTCGAGGACAAGCCGGCGCAGGCGGCGAAGAACGATGGTGAGGACGGCGGCGGAAAATTGGGCTTGGCGGTGCGGCCCCTGAAACCCGAAGAGCAGCAGGAACTGCACACCAAGGGCCGGTTGGTCGTGGAGGACGTCACCGGGCCGGCATTGGCGGCCGGGCTGCAGGCGGGCGATGTGGTGCTCGGCGTCAACGGGTCGGGTGTCGCGACGGTGGCGGACCTCAAGCGCGAGGTCGCGCGGGCCGGGCACAGCGTCGCCCTGCTGATCCAGCGCGAGGAGGCACAAATTTATATTCCGGTCGATTTGGGGTGAGGCGGGTCGATTTGGGGTGAGGCACCCCCATTCGCGGCTATACTCGCGGCGATGCAACCCGCCGGCCCCTTATTCTCCTCTGAAACCGCAGGCGCCGCCGGCTCCCCGGCGGCGCCGTTCCTGCCGACGACGCGTGCCGAAATGGACGCGTTGGGCTGGGACCAGTGCGACGTCATCATCGTCACCGGCGATGCCTACGTCGATCATCCGAGCTTCGGCATGGCCATCATCGGTCGGGTGCTGGAGGCCCAGGGTTTCAAGGTAGGCATCATCGCGCAGCCGGATTGGCGCGGCACCCGCGATTTCGAAGCGCTCGGCGAGCCGCGCCTGTTTTTCGGCGTGACCGGCGGCAACATGGACTCGATGGTGAACCGCTACACCTCGGATCGGCGCGTGCGCAGCGACGATGCGTACACGCCGGGCGGCCTCGGCGGCAAGCGGCCCGACCGATGCGTCATCGTGTACTCGCAACGGATCCGCGAGGCTTACAAGGCGGTGCCCATCGTAATCGGCGGCATCGAGGCCAGCCTGCGGCGCATCGCTCATTTCGATTACTGGTCCGAGCAGGTGCGCCGCTCGGTGCTGGTGGACTCGAAAGCGGACCTTCTGGTGTACGGCAACGCAGAGCGGCAAATCGGCGCCATCGCGCAGCGCCTGCGCGACGGTGCAGCCATCGCCGACATCACCGAGCTGCGCGGCACGTCATTCGTGCGCCGCGCCGTTGCCGCGGGCTGGGTGGAGATCGATTCGACGGAATTGGACGCGCCGGGGCCACTCGCGCCGCCGCTCGATCCCTATGCCGCCGAGGAGGAACGCAAGCGCACACTCGGCGCCACGGGTGCTGCGGGCGCTCAGCCGGGTGCCGTGCCGGGCGCCGCGCCCGCCCCGCCCACCAACGTCGTGAAGTTCCACCGCAAGGTGCCGAACTCGCAGCGGGACCGCAGCGTCATCCGCTTGCCCTCGTTCGAACAGGTCAGCACGGACCCCGTGCTGTATGCCCACGCCTCGCGCATCTTGCACTTGGAGTCGAACCCCGGGAATGCGCGCGCGCTGGTGCAGCGCCACGGGACCTTCGACGTGTGGCTCAACCCGCCGCCCATACCGCTGGCCACCGCCGATATGGATGCGGTCTACGAGCTGCCGTACGCGCGGCGTCCACACCCGGGCTACGGCACGGCGAAAATCCCCGCCTACCACATGATCCGCTTTTCCGTGTCGATTCAGCGCGGCTGCTTCGGCGGCTGCACGTTCTGTTCGATCACCGAGCATGAAGGGCGGATCATCCAAAGCCGCTCGGAAGACTCCGTGATCCGCGAAATCGAAACGATTCGTGACCAGGCGGCGGGATTCACCGGCGTCATTTCCGACCTGGGCGGACCCACGGCGAACATGTATCGGTTGCATTGCAAGAGCCCCGCCATCGAATCGGCATGCCGGCGCCCCTCGTGCGTGTTCCCCGGCATTTGCCCGAACTTGAACACCGACCACGCGCCGCTCATCAGCCTCTATCGGCGCGCCCGCGCGCTGCGGGGTATCAAGAAGGTCCTGATCGCTTCCGGGGTGCGCTATGACCTCGCGAGCGAGTCGCCCGAGTACGTCAAGGAACTGGCGACGCATCATACCGGCGGCTATTTGAAAATTGCCCCCGAAGCCATCGGCGAGGGTCCGCTGTCGAAGATGATGAAGCCGGGCGTGGGGACCTATTACAAATTCAAGGAGCTGTTCGACAAGTACTCGCGCGAGGCGGGCAAGGAACAGTATCTGATTCCGTATTTCATCGCGGCGCACCCCGGTACCCGCGACCGGGACATGCTGGACCTCGCCGTGTGGCTGAAGAAAAACGGCTTCAGGGCCGATCAAGTGCAGGCGTTTTTGCCCTCGCCCATGGCCACCGCGACCGCGATGTATCACTCCGGAAAGAATCCGCTGAAGCGCGTCACCCGCGGCAGCGAGGAAGTGGTGGTTCCCAAGGGGATCAAGGTGCGCCGCTTGCACAAGGCGTTCTTGCGGTATCATGACCCCGAGAATTGGCCGACGTTGCGCGAGGCCTTGAAGCGCATGGGCCGGGCCGATTTGATCGGCAATGGCAAGCACCATCTCATTCCCGCCTACCAGCCGGTTGCGGGCGTGGCGGGCGCCGGTGCTCGGCTTGGCCGGGGGGCATTGCCCTTTCGCACTCAGCATACCGGCCTGCCCCCCTCGGGAACCCGTCCCAAGCCGGCGACTCGCCCACCGCTCGGCGGGACGGGCCGAAGGGCTGGCGTGGCCGCGGGTGCCGCTCCGGCGAGGGCCGCGCGGACGGTGGGCCCGGGTAGTGTCTCACCGCGGGGGACTACCGACCCGAGCGATCGAGCGCGGGGTGGTTTGTCGAGGCGGCGCGGCCGGTAATCACGGCGGCGGAGTTTCCGCTTGCTGGCTCCGGGCGGTGCGATTAAAGTTCCGGCCTCACGCGGTTGCCGGCCGCAATTCATCAACAAGAATCGTGGGATGGCGCGGAACGCCTGGCGGGCAACGCGTGTGAATTATGGATACATGGGTCGTACATAAGTTTGGTGGCTCGAGCGTCGCCGATGCCGCTTGTTTTCGCCGCGTCGCCGACATCGTCGAGCGTTCGCAATCGCGTCAAGCCGTGGTCTTGTCCGCGTGCCGGGGTGTGACCGATGCGTTGCTGGCGCTGGTGGATCTGGCGGAGCGGCCGAACGGCGATTATCCGGCCGCCCTGGCAGCGCTCGAGGCTCGGCACACGGCGCTCGCCGCGCAACTGATTTCTCCGGCCGAGCAGGCCGCTTACGGCGCGACGCTGTCGCAGGATTGCCGGGACATCGCGGGCATGCTGCAAACCGTGCGCCTCATCCGTTCGGCGCCGCAGACGATGCGCGACGTCATCTCGGGGTACGGCGAAATATGGTCGACCCGGTTGTTCGCGCCGTTTCTGCGTGAGCGAGCGCGCATTGCCGGCGCGGTGCAGTGGGTGGATGCGCGAGCGGTCGTCATCGTCGAGTGGGGGCCGTTGGGCCCGGCCGTCCAATGGACCACCAGCGAGCGCAATCTCGATGCCTTGGTGCCGAAGGATTTCGCCGGGTGCCTGATCGTCACCGGTTTCGTCGCGACCACCACCGCCGGCATGCAAACCACGCTGGGCCGCAACGGCAGCGATTTTTCCGGATCGATTTTCGGCGCTTTGCTGCATGCGGCGCAAATCATCATCTGGACCGATGTGGACGGTGTGCTGTCGGCCGATCCGCGGCTGGTCCCCAACGCCCAAGTGATCGACCAGCTCTCGTACAGCGAGGCGATGGAACTGGCTTATTTCGGCGCCAAGGTGATCCATCCGCAAACCATGGAGCCGGCGGTCGTACGCGACATCCCCATCTACATCCGCAATACGTTCGCTCCGGAACGGCGCGGCACGTTGATTTGCGCCAAGCCGGTGTCCGCGCTCAAGGTCAAGGGCATCACCACCATCGACCCCGTGGCGCTGGTCAATCTCGAGGGTGCCGGCATGATCGGCGTTCCGGGCACGGCGCATCGTCTGTTCGGCGCGCTGCGCGATGCCGGGATCTCCGTCATCCTGATTTCGCAAGGCAGCTCGGAACACTCCATCTGTTTCGCCATTCCCGAAGCCCAGGCGGTGCGTGCCGAGGCCGCCGTGCGCAAGGCGTTCGACGCGGAGCTGCGCGACGGCCAGATTCAGCGCGTCGATGTGGGATTGGGCTTGAGTATCCTGGCGGTGGTCGGCGACGGCATGGCCGGCGCGCACGGCGTCGCCGCCAAGGTGTTCAATTCGCTGGGCGATGCGGCGATCAGCGTGCGAGCCATCGCGCAAGGCGCCTCCGAGCGCAATATTTCGGTGGTGGTGGAGGGCAAGGGCGCCGCGAAGGCGCTGCGCGCCGTGCATGCGGCGTTCTATCTGTCGCCCAATACGCTGTCGATCGGACTCATCGGACCCGGCACCGTGGGGCGGGTATTGCTGGCGCAGCTCGCCACCCAGGTCGATCGGCTGCGGGCCCTGAACCTGGACTTGCGCGTTCGCGGCATCGCCGGTTCGAAACGCATGCTGTTGGCCGAAACCTCCATCGATCTCGAACATTGGGCCGACCAGCTGGCCACCGCCGGTGAACCGCTCGATCTGGAGAAATTTGCGGGCCATTGCCAGGCGGACTACATTCCGCACACCGTCATCATCGATTGCACCGCGAGCATCGATATCGCGGCGCGGTATCGCGCCTGGCTCGGGCGTGGCATCCATGTGGTCACCCCGAACAAGAAAGCCAACAGCGGCCCGTTGCCCTATTACCGATCGCTGCAGGAAGCGCGCCGCGCGGCGGGTACCCATTATTTATATGAGGCGACGGTGGGTGCCGGCTTGCCCGTGATTCAGACCTTGCGCGATCTGCGCGAAACGGGCGATGACATCACCCGCATCGAAGGGATCTTTTCCGGCACGCTGGCGTACCTCTTCAACGTGTTCGACGGCAGCGAAGCCTTCTCCTCCATCGTCCGAGCGGCGAAACTCAAAGGCTATACCGAACCGGACCCGCGCGAGGACCTGTCGGGCCTGGACGTGGCGCGCAAGCTCATCATCCTCGGCCGCGAAATGGGGCTGACGTTGGAAATGTCGGACGTGGCCGTGCAGGGGCTGGTCCCGAAGGCGCTCGAGCAGACCAGCGTCGAGGAATTCATGGAGCGTCTGCCGGAGTTCGATCAGCATATGTCGGCGCTGCTCGCCGACGCGAGGCGACACCAGCAGGTTCTGCGCTATGTCGGGCGCATCGAAGCGAACG
Source organism: Pseudomonadota bacterium (assembly GCA_030799355.1). Lineage (GTDB taxonomy): Bacteria > Pseudomonadota > Gammaproteobacteria > Steroidobacterales > Steroidobacteraceae > Bog-1198. Next base: position 63,074 of record JALYHP010000053.1, on the reverse strand, counting down.
GTACGGCCACCGTCGGGCTCACCCGCCTGGAGGCCAAGCATGCGTTCGCCAACATCGCGCTCACCGACAATGTGGTGCGTTTCGCGACGCGCCGCTACTGCGACAATCCGCTGATCGTGCAGGGACCCGGCGCCGGCCCCGAAGTGACCGCCGGCGGAGTCTTCTCCGATCTGCTGCGCTTATCCGCTTATTTGGGCGCTCATCTGTAGACCAACGAGGTTCGCCGTGCTCACCGACGTTACCGCCTTCGCTCCCGCCACCGTTGCCAACGTCGGCATCGGCTTCGATATCTTGGGCCACACCGTGGAGGCCGTCGGCGACCGGGTGCGGCTGCGGCGCATCGACGAGCCGGTGGTGCGCATCCGCGCCATCACCGGGGTCGCCGGCGAGCTGCCCACCGAGGTCGAGAACAATACGGCGGGGCGGGCGGTACAGGCCCTGCACGCGGCATTGCGCCTCGACCATGGCTTCGAAATCGACATCGACAAGGGCATTCCGCTCGCCTCCGGAATGGGCGGTTCGGCGGCATCCGCCGTGGCGGCGGTGGTGGCCGCGAACGCACTGCTGCAGGAGCCGGTGCCGCGTCTGCAGCTGCTGCGCTTCGCCATGGAAGGCGAAATCGTCGCCAGCGGCTCGGCGCACATCGACAACATCGCACCGTGCCTGTTCGGCGGCTTGGTGCTGACCGTGGGCATCGATCATCCTCGCGTGAAACAGATCCCAGTACCCTCCTCGCTGCGCTGTGTGCTGGTCCATCCGCACATGTTCCTAGGCACCCGCGAGGCGCGCGCCATCCTCAAGACGGACGTCAGCCGTTCCGATTTCATCTGGCAGTCCGCCAATCTCGCCGGCTTCATCAGCGGCTGCTACTCGAACGATCTGGACATGATTCGTGATTCGTTCAACGACGTGATCATCGAGCCGCAACGCCATTCCCTGATTCCGGGATTCAAGGACGTGCAGCGCGGCGCGATGTCCGCCGGTGCGCTGGGATGTTCCATCTCCGGCGCCGGCCCGACCATTTTCGCCTGGGCCGAAATCCAGCAAGCCGAGGCGGTGCGCGGCGCGATGGTGGCGGCGTTCATCGCCCATGGACTGGAATCGGATTGCTGGATTTCCCCGCTGGAGAATTACGGTGCGCGAGTGGTGAAGGCCTGATGATGAACCTGGAATTCGTCAGTTCGCGCGGCGGCGCGCCGGCCGTGACCCTGAGCGAGGCCATTCGGCAAGGATTGGCGCCCGACGGAGGACTCTATATACCGAGCCGCTTGCCGAGCATCGACGTGCGCTCGTGCGCCGGCCTCACACGCTTGCCCGAGCTGGCGCGCGCGACCTTGGGCGGTTTTTTCGCAGGCGACCCGTTGCAGCCGCGGCTCGGCGAAATCGCGGATGCGGCGCTCGAGCTCGCGGCGCCGGTGACGCCGGTTACGGCGGGGGAGCAGCAGCTGTTCGCGCTCGAGCTGTTCCATGGTCCGACCGCGGCGTTCAAGGACTTCGGCGCGCGCTTCTTGGCCGAGAGCCTGCAACGCTTGGAATCCGGCTCGCCGCAGCCGCTGACCATCCTGGTGGCCACCTCGGGCGACACCGGCGGCGCCGTGGCCGCGGCCTTTCACTTGCGGCCGTGGGTGCGAGTCGTGATCCTGTATCCCAAAGGCTTGGTGAGCCCGCGCCAGGAACAGCAGCTCACCTGCTGGGGCGACAACGTGATTTCGCTGCGGATCGACGGTACGTTCGACGACTGCCAGCGTTTGGTGAAGGAAGCCTTCGTCGATTTCGCACTGTGCGTCAAGCACCGCTTCAGCTCGGCCAACAGCATCAACATCGGGCGGCTGCTGCCGCAAATGCTGTACTACATGGCCTCGAGCCTGGAACTCGAGCGGCGCACCGCTGCGAAACCCTCCTATATCATCCCGGCCGGCAACCTGGGCAACGCCTTTGCCGCCGTCTGGGCGCGCACACTCGGATTTCCGATCGCTCGCATCGTTCTGGCGCACAACGCCAACCGCACCGTTCCCGACTACCTGCGCACCGGTGAGTGGCAGCCCCGTCCGAGCATACCGACGCTGGCCTCGGCGATGGACGTCGGCAATCCGAGCAATATGGAGCGCATTCGCGCGTTCTATCCCACCGTGGACTCGGTACGCGAACAATTGAGCGCGGACAGCGTCGATGACGCTACAATCCGCGCTCGTATCGGAGAAGACTTCATGCACTATGGACGTGAATGGTGTCCGCACACCGCGACGGCGGCTGAAGTCTACAGCCGATTGAGTGCGGCGGAACGCCACGCCCACCCCTGGGTGGTGGTGGCAACGGCGCATCCCGCGAAATTCAACGAAGTGGTCGAGCCGCTCATCGGCAAGCCGGTGGACATACCGGACGCATTGAACCGGCTGCTGCGCAAGCCGCAAAGTTTTTTGGACTTGCCGCCGACACTGCAGGCCGTGGCCGCAGCGCTCGAATGAGCGACGGCGCGATCGAGCCGCAGTGGTTGATGACCGGCGCCGCGCTGGTGCTGCTGTCGACGGGCGGCTATATGGCCTATGGAGCTTATCAGCGCCGCTCCCGCCGCAAAGGATTGCTGGCCCGTCTGGAGCGCATCGGCTACCAAGCCGCGCACCAGGTGTTGGTGCCCGATGGAATGGGCGGTTTCATTCACATCGATCATTTGCTGCTCACGCCGCGCGGCGTCCTCGTGCTCGATACGCGGCGGATCGCCGGCCTGATCTTCGGCGGCGATCAAATGAGCGATTGGACCGTGATGGGCAGGGGCCGCCGCTTCACCTTCGATAATCCGCAGCCCGCCCTGTACGATCGCATCGCGGCCGTCAAGGCGCTCGTTGGCGAGGTGCCCGTGGAGGGGCGGCTCCTCTTCTCCAACGTGGGCAAGTTCACCAAGGGCAAGCCGAAATACGTGCTGATGCTGGACGGCATCGAAGTGGAGTTCCCGCCGGTGGACCGCTCCGGCCAGACCGCATCTCCCGAGCTGCCCGCCTACACCGAGGCTTGGATGCGCCTGGTGGCGCAGCTGCGGCCCAGCCCGCATATGTTCACGAGTTTGTGAGCATGGCGGCCCGCAGGGCGAGGTGCGCAAGCACCGAGTACTCGGGGGGGGGTGGGACGCATGCTCGCACGGGTGACCATGGGCGGGTGACCGTGGAAGGTCACCCAGGGCTTGCGCGTAGCAGGCGGCTGCTTCAGCGCTATGAAGCGACCTCGTCCTTTAGGTCAAAGAGCTTGATGGCGGTTTGCGTCGACGCCGCGGCGAGGCTTTCGAGCGGCTCATCTCGCAGGGCCGCCACGATGCCTGCGATGTGCGGCAGATACCGCGGTTCATTGCGCCGCGACTTGGGGCGCGGCACGAGATCGCGGGGCAGAAGATAAGGTGCATCGGTCTCGACCATCAACCGGTCGGCCGGGATACGCGGCACGGCCTCCCGCAAATCGGCGCCGCGCCGCTCATCGCATACCCACCCCGTGACACCGATGCATAGGCCCAATTCGAGATAATCCTCGAGCTGGGCCGAATCGCCGGTGAAGCAATGCGCCACGCCGCGCAGCGTGCCGCGAAAGTCCCCGAGGATGGCGCGGAAATCCTCGTGGGCACCGCGCTGATGAAGGAACACCGGCCTGCCGACCGCCGCGGCAATCTCCAGCTGCGCGACGAAGGCGGCGCGCTGCGTGGCGGGCGGGCAGATGTTGCGGAAATAGTCCAGGCCGCATTCGCCCACCGCAACCACGCGGGGATGTTGCAGCAGTTCCAGAAAATCATCGCGCCGCGCGGGATCGAAGCTCGCGGCATGGTGAGGGTGCACTCCCGCCGTGCTCCACAGCTGGGTCGGTTTGGCGGCGGCCAACGCGGCGGCGGCGCTCGAACTGGCGAAGTCCGCGCCGGTCACGATCTGGCGCGTCACCCCGGCCAGAGCCGCGCGCTCGATCACCTCCGCGCGGTCCGCGGTGAAGCTCTCGTGAGTGAGGTTCGAACCAATGTCGATCAGTTCCATGGGCAAGTATCGTGGACGCGGTGTGTCGTCATTATATGTTGTCCCCGCACCGCCTGCGTCTCGGGACCCTCGCGCCGCTGCCGCTGCGGCAGCGGGCCGAATCGTGCGCCTGAGCGGCGAGGGGACGATACCTGGTATCATTTGGCGCGATGAACGCACAAGGCACGCAGCTATCGTTGTTCGAGACTCGTAGCTCCATCGAGCCGTTCGCCGTTCGCGTGAGTCCGCGCGCGCGCCGGCTCACCGCTCGCGTTCACGTCGGCGGCCGGGTGGAAATCGTGGTGCCCGTCGGCGTCACGCCCAAGGCCGTGCGTGATTTCGTGCAGCGCTTTACGCCTTGGATCGACCGCAAGGTAGCCGCCATGCAGTGCCACGCGGAGCCGGCGGCGCTCGTGCCGCGGACGATCGAGTTCACCTGCAGCGCCGAACGATTCGAGGTGGAGTGGCACGCCGCGACGAAGCGCAGCCTCACCGCGCAGGGTACGCGGCTCATGGTGCAGGCGCCCGACGAGAGCGGCGCGTGCCATCTGCTGCAGGGCTGGCTGAAGCGGGCGGCCGGCGAGCGGCTCGCGCCGCGGCTGCTGCGTCTGGCCCACGATTTGAATTATTCCGTCGGACGGGTGGCCATCCGTTGCCAGCGCACGCGCTGGGGAAGCTGTTCCACGCGCGGTACCGTCAGCTTGAATTGCTCGCTGGTGTTTCTGCGTCCCGAGGTCGTCCATTATCTTTTCGTGCACGAATTGGCGCACACCAGGCACATGAATCACTCGGCGCACTTCTGGCGCCTGGTGGAGCGGCTGGAACCTTGCTACCGGGAACTCGACCGCGAGCTGCTCGCGGGATGGCGCACCGTGCCCGCCTGGGTGTTCGAGAACTAAGCCGTTCGAGGCTCACCCGCATGGAAGACACTCCTCCGCCGGCCAAGCCGTTCGTCGATTTGAGCGACGAAGACGTTCATTGGGACTTGAGCGCCCACCTGAGCTACTCGCAGTACCTCGATCTGGGCAAATTGCTCGACGCGCAGCATCCTCTGTCGTACCACCACGACGAGATGCTGTTCATCGTGATCCACCAGGTTTCCGAGCTGTGGATGAAGTTGTGCTTGCATGAGCTGAACGCCACCATCGATTGCGTGCGGCGCGATGATCTGGGCCCCACGTTCAAGATGCTCGCGCGGGTTTCGACCATCCAGACGCAGTTGCAGCAATCCTGGGACGTGCTGGCGACGATTACGCCCTCCGATTACTCCGCGTTTCGCAATACGCTCGGCCGCTCATCCGGATTCCAGTCGCCGCAGTATCGGATGCTCGAGTTCGTCATCGGCAACAAGAACGCCGATATCATCGAGGTATTCCGCGCGGATGCCCACAGCCATGAATTGCTGGAGCGGGCGCTGCGCGCCCCGAGCCTGTACGATGAGGTGCTGCGCCTGTTGAGCCGCCGCGGCCTGGACGTACCGACGGAAGCCATCGATCGCGATTTCACGCAGCCGTATCGCGCCAGCAAACAGGTGGCGGCGGCCTGGCTCAGCGTGTATCACAATTCGGTCAAGGACTGGGATCTGTACGGGCTCGCGGAGCGCCTGGTCGACCTCGACTACAAATTCCAATTGTGGCGTTTCGCACACGTGAAGACGGTGGAGCGCATCATCGGATACAAGCGCGGCACCGGCGGAACGGGCGGCGTCTCGTATTTGACGAAAGCGTTGGAACTCAAATTCTTTCCGGAATTGTGGACCGTCAGAACATCGATGTAGGTCCCTTGGGAGCGGCGACGAGAGTGGCGAACATTCAAGACCGATTACAAAACGTGAACCTCGTTTCCAGCGACCTGCTGGCGACGCCGGAAGAGGTCAAGCGGCTCATGCCCCTGACCGAGCATGCCGCCGAAACGGTATTCCATGCCCGTGAAGCCGTGCGCGCCATCCTGGAGCGCCGCGACTCGCGCTTGTTCGTCGTCGTGGGCCCTTGTTCGATCCACGATGTGGCCGCGGCGCGCGAATACGCGGGGCGGCTCAAGGAGCTGGCGGCGCAAGTCGCGCCCACCATGCTGCTCATCATGCGGGTATATTTCGAGAAGCCGCGCACCACGGTGGGCTGGAAGGGCCTGATCAACGATCCGGACATGGACGATTCCTTCCGCATCGAGAAAGGGATCGCGACGGCGCGGCAGCTTTTGATCCATATCGCCGAATTGGGACTGCCGGCCGGCACCGAGGCCCTCGATCCCATCATGCCGCAGTACTTGTCCGAGCTCATCACCTGGACGGCGATCGGGGCGCGCACCACCGAATCGCAGACCCACCGGGAAATGGCGAGCGGCCTGTCCACGCCGGTGGGTTTCAAGAACGGCACGGACGGGGTACTGTCGAGCTCCATCAATGCGCTGCAGTCGGTGCGGCACCCGCATCATTTTCTCGGCATCACCCAGCAGGGACAGTCGGCGGTGTTTCGCACCCGCGGCAACCCGCATGCGCACATCGTGCTGCGCGGCGGCGGCGGCCGCGCCAATTACGATGCGGTGAGCATCGCGGTGGCGGAACGGGAACTGACCACGGCGAACTTGCCGCCGAGGATCGTCGTCGATTGCAGCCACGGCAACTCCAACAAGGACCCGAGCCTACAGCCGATGGTGGCCGAGAACTGCGTCCAGCAGATCGTCGACGGCAACCGCTCGATCGTGGGGATCATGCTCGAGAGCCACTTGAAGGCGGGAAGTCAATCCATCCCGAAGGACTTGACCCAGCTGGAGTACGGGGTCTCGATCACCGATCCGTGCATCGACTGGCCGACCACCGAGACATTGCTCCTCAAGATGCACCATGCCTTGCAACGCGCGCCGCGTTGAGCCGCGGCAGCAGCCGTGTGCGCCGTTTCCACAGCCGGTAGCCCAGCAACAGCGTGAGGCCGGCTGCGTACCACAGCGGTTCGCGAATGTCTTTCTTGACCTGCCACCAGAAATGCCAGACGCCGAGGATGGCGATGAGATAGATCAGTCGATGCAGGCGGGTCCAGCGCCGCCCCAGGCGGCGCTGCGCTTTGGCGGTCGAGGTGACGGCCAGCGGGACCAATGACACCAAACCCAGCATGCCGATGGTGATGTAGGGGCGCTTGACGATGTCCTGCCACAGCGCGCCGACGTTGCCCGCTTGGTCGAGCAGCAGGTACACGCCGAGATGCAGCAGCGCGTAGAAAAACGCAAATAGCCCGAACAGGCGCCGGAAGCGCAGCCAGAACACGGAGCGGGTGAAATCGCGCAGCGGCGTCATGCACAGCGTGATCATCAGAAAATTGAGGGTCCATCGGCCGCAGGTGTGCAGCATCGCCGCCACCGGATCGGCGCCGAGCCAGATGCCCGCTACACCGAAGGCGCCGGCCGTCAAGCGCAACGCCGGCAGCAAGCAGGCGATGAAAACCAGCGGTTTCAGCACCCAGCGGATGGCCGCACCGCCGAGAGCGGCCCGCCCGGCGGACTTCCCGATCGCCGCCATCCGGCCCATCAGAAATATTTCCGCAGATCCATCCCGCTGTACAGGCTCGCCACTTGCGCGCCGTATCCGTTGAAGGGCAGGGTGGGCCTGCGCTGATCCAAAATGCTGCCGCCGATGTGCCGTTCGGTGGCCTGGCTCCAGCGCGGGTGATCGACCGCCGGATTGACGTTGGCGAAGAAGCCGTATTCGTTCGGCGCCGTCAACGCCCAGGTGGTGCGCGGCGCCTGTTCCGTGAAGTTGATGCTGACGATGGACTTGATGCCCTTGAACCCGTATTTCCACGGCACGACCAACCGCAGCGGGGCGCCGTTCTGATTGGGCAGCGTCTTGCCGTAGAGCCCGACGGCCATGAGAGCGAGCGGATGCATGGCCTCATCCAGGCGAAGTCCCTCGACATAGGGCCAGTCGAGCATGTGCGAGCGCTCTCCCGGCATCTGTTTCGGGTCGTACAGGGTTTTGAACTCGACGAATTTGGCCTTGGAGGTGGGTTTGAAGCGCTTCAACAAGTCGCCGAGCGGAAAGCCCACCCACGGGATGATCATGGACCAAGCCTCGACGCAGCGCATGCGGTAGATGCGCTCTTCGAGCGGATGCGGCTTCAAAATATCCTCCAGAGTATAGGTGCCGGTGGCCTCCGCCTCGCCGCCGACCGTCACCGTCCACGGCTGCGTGCGAAATTTCTGCGCGTTCTGCGCGGGGTCCGACTTGTCGGTTCCGAACTCGTAGAAGTTGTTGTACGTGGTGATGTCCCGGTAGGAGTTCGGTGCCTCCGTGACGCTCAATGCCGTATTGCGCTTGAAGCTGAGGTTTCCCGGAGCGGAGGCGTCGGTACCCGCCCAGGCGGCACCGCCGAAGCGTCCCAGGGTCTGGGCCGCGGCCAACGCGGCGCTGCCGGCCAGTACCGCACGCCGGGACAGGTACTTCTCGTACGGTGTGATGTCCGAGGCGGCGATTTTGGCCGAAGAGAGTGTTGGGCGCATGGGGTTCCTTAAAGTGGTCGGGTGGCTCGTTGATCGTGACCGTCGTGCTGAACAGTAGACCGCGCAAGCGCGCGATTTGTTGCGCTTCGCGCCGGGGCTGCGGTTACTCGCGCCGCGCTCATGTCCAATCGCCGACCGCGATGCCCGCGGCGGCAGCGGTGCGGCGGGCCTTGGCGCCCGCGTTGACCAGCAGGGCGCGGTCGGCATGCCGCAGGTGGGGCAGGTCGGAGCCGCTGTTGCCATAGGCGACCAGCGGCATATCGGGGTATTGAGTCCGCAGCCAAGCGAGGCATCGCGTCTTCTCCTCGCCCCAGCGGTTGGCGGTGCGCAGTGTGCCATCGAGCCGGTCCTCGCCGGGCGCGGCTGCGTCCCACTTCAGCTCGGTGCACACGGTACGCTCGAAGCCCAGCAGAGCACCGATGCGAGGCACGTACAGATCGGGACTCGCCGACAGCAGCACCAGCCGATCCCCGGCGTCGCGATGCGCCCGGAGCCTCGCGAGCGCGGCCGGCCGAAATGCGCCGCGGCGTTCGAGACCACCGACGAACGCCTCCGCCCAGGCATCGATGCGCGACCGGGGATCGCCGCCCATCACGGCGCGTATCAAGCGGGATTTCAGCAAACCGCGGTCGCGTGTGCCCCCATAGCCGATGACGGCGGTTGGCACCCGCCACAGGCACGAGAATCGTGGGTAGCGCACGGCGTATCCGAGCAAGAAGGGCAGCAGCGTATCGTGCCAGGTCAGGGTTCCATCCAGATCGAACACCGCGAGGCGAGGCTTGGGGGCGGTGGGAGGGGCAGCCATCCTGACAATATATATGCGTTGCCGTAAATTCGCTAAGCGGGCATGCGCCGCCCCGCCACGCCCATGCGCCGCCCCGCCAAACCCATGCGCTCGCCGGCCAAGCCCGTGCGCCGCGGGCGCCAAGCCCATGCGCCAGCCGGCGCCCCGAGCGCAGCATGCCGGCGCGCCGATGTAGGAGACAGCCTACATACCCTGCCAAGGCCCCGCCCTTTGTGCCACAGTGCCGCCGTGGCAGATTACCTGTCTTTTTTTCGCCGTATGCGGGTGGTGCGCGATGCTGATCAGACTGGGCTATGAGCTGGTTTACGAGTTCGCTCAGGATACTCCCATGATCCTGGTTCTGAATGTGCACCATAGCCGCGTTCAGGATCTGGTTCGCCCGGATGTTATCTCGACCTATCCGGCGGTCCCGCTGACGCTGTATCACGACGGCTTCGGCAATGCGTGCAGCCGCGTGCTCGCCCCCCCGGGGACCTTCCGAATCACGGCCGACGGCATCGTCAGCGACAGCGGTGTTGCGGAACCGGTTTTCCCGAACGCCTTCGAGCATACCGTGCAATCCTTGCCCGACGATACGCTGGTGTATCTGCTGCCCAGCCGCTATTGCGAGACCGAGTTGCTGGCATCGACGGCATGGGGAATGTTCGGCAGCATGATGCCGGGCTGGAACCGGGTGCAGGCCATCGTCGATTACGTGCACGGCCACATCGCGTTCGACTATCAATGCGCGCGTCCCACCAAAACAGCCTGGGAAGCCTTCAACGAGCGCCGCGGCGTGTGTCGCGACTATGCGCACCTGGCTATTGCGCTATGCCGGGCGCTGAACATCCCGGCGCGCTATTGCACCGGCTACCTGGGCGACATCGGCGTGCCTCCGATGGACGCGCCGATGGATTTCGCCGGGTGGTTCGAGGCGTATCTCGGGGGCGCTTGGCATACGTTCGATCCGCGCAACAATCAACGGCGGATCGGCCGGACGTTGATCGCCCGCGGTCGGGATGCCGCGGACGTGGCCATCAGCATGACCTTCGGACCGAGTACCCTGACGACGTTCAAGGTCTGGACGGACGAAGTGCAGTCCGCCGCGGCGTAGGCGCCGGCGTCGGCACGTCGCTGGTCGCCTCGCTGGGGTCCAAGCGACCGCGGACGGCACCATCGGGTGCTGGTCGGGCGTGGGCATGGGTGGCACGCTGTGCACCGCGGGTCCGTGCCACGGCCACCTGTGCGGTGTCCCGTGCGCCGTCCATGCTCGCCCGGGCGGCTCACGGCACGTGTGGCCGCGCCTCTGGCGAATTCTGTCGTGAGCGTACTCAGACGGGCTCGGTAGGCTAGAATCGCGCGCCAGGCCAGCCGCGGCCGCTCGCTGAGAGGACCATCGATGAATCAAAGAGCCGGATCTTCCGGGCGAGTTTGTGCAGGGGCCTGCGCGTGGGTGGCGCTGTGGGGCAGCATCCACAGCCTCGAAGTCGCCGCGGCCCCGGGTGGGCCCGCCCCGGCACCGGCAAGCGCGAGCGTATCCGGCGGCGCGCATCCCGGCGCATCGGCATCCGGTGCGGGTGCGAGCAAAGCTGCCGCCCCCGCGGCGGTCGCGGGGTTCAGTTTCGTCAAATCCCTCGGTGGCATCGAGGAGTACCGTCTCGACAGCAACGGCCTGACCGTGCTGCTCGCCGCCGACCATTCGGCTCCCGTCGTCACGTTCCAGGTGACCTACCGAGTCGGCTCGCGCAATGAGGTTACCGGCACCACCGGCGCCACGCATATCCTCGAGCATCTGATGTTCAAGGGCAGCGAGAGTTTCAACGATGCCCAAGGCAACGGCATCAAGCAATTTCTCGAGCGGGTGGGCGGCCAGTTCAATGCCAACACCTCGGCGGATCGCACCGCCTATTTCGCGACCGTCGGCCGCGAGAATCTGGAGGGCTACATCGCCATCGAAGCGGACCGGATGCGCCATCTGTTGTTGCGTGAAGCGGATCGCCAGGCCGAAATGACAGTGGTGCGCAACGAGTACGAGCGGGGCAAGAACGACCCGGAAAGCGTGCTGATGGAGGAGATCGCCGCGGCTGCCTACGAGGCGCTGCCGTATCACCATCCGACCATCGGCTGGAAGAGCGACATCGAGCACGTGCCCATCGGCAAATTGCGCGAGTTCTACGACACCTTCTATTGGCCGAACAACGCCACCGTGGCCGTGGTCGGCGACATCGATCGGGCGGCCGCACTGGAGCTCATCAAAAAATATTACGGCGTATATACGGCATCGCCGCAGCCGCTGCCGCAGATCTACACCGAGGAACCCGAACAGAGCGGTCCGCGTCGCGTGATCGTCAAGCGGCCCGGAGAGCTGGGCACCGTGGTGATCGCGCACAAACTGCCCAACGGCCGCGATGCCGATCAACCCGCCTTGGAAATGCTCGACGCCATCTTGAGTTCCGGCAAGAACGCTCGGCTGTACCGGGCGCTGGTGGACAAGGGTCTCGCGCTCAATGCCGGCGCGGGTACGGAATTGCGCCGCGACTTGTCGCTGCACACCCTGTTTGCGTCGCTCGCACCCGATGCCGCCCCCCAACAGGTGGAGGAGGCGCTGCTCGCGGAGCTCGCCAAGATCAAGACCGATGGGGTCACGCCGGCCGAAATCGAGCGCGTCAAGCAGCAATACATCGCCGCCGATGCCTACAAGCGCGACGGCACCGCCGGGGTGGCGAGCGAGCTCAACGAGTGGATCGCCGTGGGCGATTGGACGCTGTACGTCACGTTTCCATTGAAGGTCCAACAGGTCACTCCCACCGACGTGCGGCGGGTTGCCAATCAGTATTTCAAGGAGGACCAAAGCACGACGGGTTGGTTCGTGCCGGTACGTGCCGCAGGGGAGAAGGGCTCGTGATGACACTCGACATCAAATGCGTATTGCCGCTGCTGTTGCTGCTCGCGGGCGGGACCGCGGCTGCGACCATGGCCGAGCACGGCCATCGAGCCAGGGCCGCCGGCATCGACGTGATTACCTATCCCACCGGCGTCAAGGACGTGGTGGTGATCATCGGAGTGCTGCCGGCGGGCGATGCCATGGCGGCGCCCGGCAACATCGCCATTCCAACCCTCGCCGGCATGATGCTCGACCGCGGCACCAAGACGCTGGATAAATTCGCCATCGCCGACCGCCTCGACAACGTCGGCGCCGAGATCACGTTCGGTGTGGGCGTGCAGAGCTTGGAGGTCCGAGCCCGGTGCCTGAAGAAGGACTTGCCGCTGGTCATGGCAATCATCGCTGACGAGTTGCGCACTCCGGCGTTGCAAGAACAGGAATTCGCGAAAGCGAAGCAGCAATTCATCGGCTCTCTCGAGGCGTCGCTGCAGAACACCGAGGGACGCGCTCGCGAGTCGTTCGGCCGCGCGATATTTCCCGACGGTCACCCGAACCACGCGCATACCGCCGCCGAATATGTGGCGGCCGCCAAGTCTGCCACCTTGGATGAGCTCGTGGCATTCCACGGGAAATATTACGGGCCCGCGCACATGACTCTGGTGCTGGCGGGCGACGTGTCGGCGGCCCGCGCCGCAGCGGAGGTTGCCAAGGACTTCGCGGGCTGGACCGGAGGTCAGGACTATGTGCGTCCCGCGCGGCCTGCCACACCGTCAGGCCCCCGTGAAGTGTCCGTGCCGCTGAGCGACAAGCCCAGCGTATCCATCATCATGGGGCAAGCCACCGGGCTCACCTACCGGGATCGCGACGCGCTGCCGTTGCGGGTGGGAACCGCCATTTTCGGCCAAGGATTCACCGGCCGCCTGATGGGAACGGTGCGTGATCGGGAGGGGTTGACGTACAACATCGGCGCGGCCGTCGCCGAAGACACCGTCGCCGACGGCGTATGGGATATGTCAGCCAGTTTCGCGCCGGCGCTGCTCGAGAAGGGCATCGCCGCGTCGCGTCGCGAGCTGCAGAAATGGTGGGCCGACGGGGTGACGGAGAGCGAACTGGCCGCCCGCAAACAGGGCATCGTGGGGAGCTACTTCGTCGGGCTCTCGACCACCGCCGGGTTGGCGGGCGCCATCGTGACGGCGATTCAGCGAGGCTACGACCTCACGTGGCTCGACGATTATCCGGAGGCCGTCAAAGCGCTGACGCGCGCCCAAGTGAACGCCGCCATCAAGACGCATCTGGACCCGGCCACCATGGTGTTGGTCGAGGCCGGCAGCGTCAAGGCGGCGAATCCGCCACCCTGAGCTTGCCGCTCCCTGGGCCGCGCCGGCACCCTGAGCCGAGCCGCTCCCTGCTCGTCACGCCCGCCGTGAGCGCGCGGCTACCCTGAGCCTGCACCCCGTGAGCGCCGCTACGCCACGCCGGCGCCGCCGCCCCGAGCCCGCCACCTCGCAGTGAGCCTCACGCGCGGTGAGTCCCGCGCGCGCTCCGTTCAGGCAGCCTTGCTGCCCGGCGCCGCGAGCTGCCGTAAGACGTAATGCAGTATGCCGCCATGCCGGTAGTAGTCGAGTTCCTTGGGCGTATCGATACGCAGGCGCGCCTCGAACTCGGTCTTCTTGCCGTCATCCGCGGTGGCGATGACCGTGACGGTTTTCGCTCCGCCCTGATCGAGGCCGACGATTTCGAAACTCTCCCTGCCCGTGAGCCCGAGACTTTGAGTGCTCTGGCCGTCCTTGTATTGCAGCGGCAGGACTCCCATACCGATGAGGTTGGAGCGGTGGATGCGCTCGAAGCTTTCGGCGATGACGGCTTTGACGCCCAGTAGCATGGTGCCCTTGGCGGCCCAGTCGCGCGAACTGCCGGTGCCGTATTCCTTGCCCGCGAGAATCACCAGCGGCGTGCCCGCGGCCTTGTACTTGACCGAGGCATCGAATATCGACAGGAACTCGCCGCTCGGGATGTGCTCGGTCACGCCGCCCTCGGTGTCGGGCAGCAGTAAGTTGCGCAGGCGGATGTTGGCGAACGTGCCGCGCATCATGACCTCGTGGTTGCCGCGGCGCGCGCCGTAGGAATTGAAGTCGACCGCCTGCACCCCCTGCGCCATCAGGTATTTCGCCGCCGGGCTGGACTTGGAAATGTTGCCGGCGGGCGAGATGTGATCGGTGGTCACCGAGTCGCCGAGGACCGCCAAGGCGCGCGCGCCCTTGATGTCGCCCACCGGTGCCGGCTTCATGGTCATGCCGTCGAAGTAGGGCGGGTTCTTGACGTAGGTGGACTTGGCGTCCCATTCGTAGATCTTGCCCGCGGGCGTCTTGATGCTGCTCCAATTCGCATCGCCGGCGAATACGTTCGCATAGCTCTTGGTGAACATGGCGGAGTCCACCGAGGCCGCCATCGCCTGTGCCACGTCCGCGGCGCTCGGCCAGATGTCCTTCAGGTAGACGGGTCTGCCGTCCTTGCTCTGGCCCAGCGACTCGGTGGTGATGTCGACGTCGAGGCTGCCGGCCAACGCATACGCGACGACCAGCGGCGGCGATGCCAGGAAATTCATCTTGATCTCGGGGTGGACGCGGCCCTCGAAGTTCCGGTTGCCGGACAGCACCGAGGAGGCGATGACATCGCCGGCGCGCACGGCTTCGGAGATTTCGGGCTTCAACGGCCCGGAATTGCCGATGCAGGTGGTGCAGCCGTAGCCCACGGTGTAAAAGCCCAATGCTTCCAGCTCATGCAGCAATCCGGCCTTCTGCAGGTAATCCGTGACCACGCGCGAACCCGGGGCGAGCGAGGTCTTGACCCAGGGCTTGGACTTCAGGCCCAGCGTGTTCGCATTGCGCGCCAGCAAGCCCGCGGCGATCAATACGGCGGGGTTCGACGTGTTGGTGCAGCTGGTGATCGCCGCGATCAGGACGGCGCCGTCGTGCACGTCGAAGCCGGTGCCGCCGAGCATCGCCGGCGCCGAGCCGGTGGCGCCCGGGTTTTTCTGCGTACGTTCGTCGGCCATTTTCTTCACGCTGGTTCGATACACCGTCTTGGCCGAACGCAGCGGCACGCGGTCTTGCGGACGCTTCGGCCCGGCGAGAGAGGGTTCCACCGTCGCCAGGTCGAGCTCCACGACGTCGGTGTAGTCGGCCGCCGGAGCGCCCTGAACCCGCCACAGGCCCTGAGCCTTGGCGTAGGCTTCGACCAGCGCGATCTGTTCGGCGGGTCGGCCGGTGAGTTCGAGATAACGGATGGTTTCCTCGTCGATGGGGAAGATGGCGCAGGTAGAACCGAACTCCGGCGACATATTGGCGATGGTGGCGCGGTCGGCCAGCGGCAGACCCTTCAGCCCGTCGCCGAAGAACTCGACGAACTTGTCGACCACGCCCTTCTTGCGCAGGATCTCGGTCACCGTGAGCACGAGGTCGGTGGCCGTGGTGCCGGCCGGCAGAGCGCCGGTGAGCTTGAAGCCGATGACCTGGGGGATGAGCATGGTCACCGGCTGGCCCAGCATGGCCGCCTCCGCCTCGATGCCGCCGACGCCCCAACCGAGCACGCCCAAGCCGTTGACCATGGTGGTGTGCGAATCGGTGCCGACCAGCGTGTCGGGATAGGCAATGGCTTTGCCGGTGCCGTCGTCCGCGAAAATCACCCGTGCCAGCCGCTCGATGTTCACTTGGTGCACGATGCCGGTGTTGGGCGGCACCACGTTGAAATTGCTGAAGGCCGTTTGGCCCCACCGCAAAAACATGTAGCGCTCGCCGTTGCGCGCGAATTCGATTTCATTGTTGTGACGTAACGAATCGGCACCCCCGTATTCGTCCACCTGCACCGAGTGGTCGATGACCAGCTCAGCCGGCGCCAGCGGATTCACGCGCTGCGGATCGCCGCCCAAGCGAACGATGGCTTCGCGCATGGCGGCAAGGTCGACGATGCAGGGAACGCCGGTGAAGTCCTGCATGATGACGCGTGCCGGCGTAAAGGCTATTTCGTGATTGGGCAGCGCTTTCGGATCCCAGCGCAGCAGCGCCTCGATGTCCGCCTTGGTGACGTTGACGCCGTCTTCGAAGCGCAACAGGTTTTCCAGCAGGATTTTCAAGGAAAAGGGCAGCCGGCCGACATTCTGGTCCCGGAGCGCACTCAGGCTCAGGATGTCGTACGTTTTGGTGCCCACGCCGAGCGTCGTTCTCGCCTTGAAACTATCCGTCATGACCCCTCCAAGTTAAACAAGAATTATAGGGCATCGTCCTTTGCGCTGGGGGTAAATTGCAGCCGCCTCCTCTCGAGACCCATGGCTACTCGCGCTCGCCGGCATGCGCAGGCGGCTCTCACACGGTGACGTCGTGCGTCGCGGGTGGCTGCCCCGCGCCGGCCGTGTCGTGGGTGCGGGTACGGGCGATGACTCCGCCGCCGAGGCACACCTCGCCATCGTAGAAAACCGCATATTGTCCGGGGGTGACCGCCCGCGCGGGCTTTGCCAAAATCACCTGCGCGGCGTGCCCGTTCGCGTATACCCGGCAGGGTAGATCACTTTGCCGATAGCGCGTCTTTACGGCACATTCGAAACTCGTACCAGTACCAGTACCAGTACCAGTACCAGTCCCAACTCTTGGTCCTGTTCCGGCTCCAGCCCCAGCCCCGACCCCAGCGCCAGCTCCGGGAGTCCCGGTCCCGGCTCCGGCTCCACGTCCAGGTCCGCCGACGGCCCCGGGTCCTGCCAACCAATGAAGGTCCTCGACGTCGAAGGCATCGGACAGCAGCAAGGGATGGTCCGGGTCCTGCACGACGATCAAGGCATTACGTTCCGGCTGCTTCGCGGCGACGTACCAGGGCGCCGCGGCGGCGCCGACCCGGCCACCGATATGCAGTCCGGACCTTTGCCCGAGCGTGTAAAACGCCAGCCCGCGGTGCTCGCCGAGCACCCGCCCGTCGGGGTTTTCGATGGGCCCCGGCGCCTGGGTCAAATAGCGGCTCAGGAACTCCTGGAAGGGCCGCTCGCCGATGAAACAGATGCCCGTACTGTCCGGTTTGTCATAAACCGGCAGCCCGGCCGCGTGGGCGCGATGGCGCACCTCCTCCTTGCGAAGGGCGCCGAGCGGGAACAAGGTGTTGCGCAAGGCCGCGGGGTTGACCTGATGCAGGAAATAGCTCTGGTCCTTGGCCGTGTCGGCGGCTTTCAGCAGCTGCACCGCGGTGCCCTCGCGCCGCGTTCTCGCATAGTGACCGGTGGCGATCCACGACGCTCCCAAGCGATGCATATAATCGAGGCAAACGCCGAATTTGATCTCGCGATTGCACAGGACGTCCGGGTTGGGGGTACGGCCCGCGGCATATTCTCTGAGGAAATGCGCAAATACCCGTTCGCGGTATTCGGCCGCGAAGCTGACCCGGTGCAGGGGGACATTCAGGATGTCGCAGACCCGCCGCGCGTCCTGGAAATCGGCGGCGGCCGTGCAATAGCCGTCATCCTCCCAGTTGGCCATGAACAAGCCCTGCACGGCGTAGCCTGCCTGCTGCAACAGCAAGGCGGAAACCGCGGAATCGACACCGCCGGACATGCCGACGATGACCGTGCCGGCGTCCTGCGGGGAGGGAAGGGCAGACATGCGGCGATTATACCGGCGCGGGGCGGGTGCCCGCGGGAATCCAAGCTTCGGGCGCTGGACGCGGGCCGGCGCGGGGTCGGGCCCCGCCCGAAGCTACATCAGCATCTGGCGCATCTGCGATTCTTGCATGCTGGTCTGCCACACCTCATCGAAGAATTGGAGGTAGCGGCGAACAACGCTCGGATCATTCATGTCGGAGATGCCGTCCCAACGGTCCGCCTGCAGGCGGTAGACCAGCGCTTTATCATCCGCGATGATGAATGCACCGGCGCTCGCCGAATATTCCGGGCTCATCGAGCGCAGATCGATGCAGCTGGTCAACCGGCGAGCGAGTGCCAAAAAACGGTTGTTATCCACCATGGCGCGCGACGGATCGGCGAGCAGCACGCGGACTTTGGCATACGAGCGGGCGAGTACGAGTCGTTTGATGGCCTCGAGAAAGGGTTCTTCGCCGTAGATCAGGGGTTCGAGGTCGGGAGTAAAGATCGACAGCAGACGCTGGGCCGATTTTGCCACCTTGAGGCTGGCCTCGCGCACCTCGGGCATGGTGCTGACGATCATGCGCGTGCCCGAACCGGTGCTCAGATCGGCGGCCAGCCGATCCACGCTCGGCCTTCCAGGTTGCTCAACGTTACCCGCCATATGCATGCCTCAGGAGGTAAACGGGCAAATGCCCCAGGCTTCCAGATACCTCGACAGCGATCGTACCGGTTGCCAAACGCCCCGCCTTGCCAACTACGTCACGTTTCATGCGGCCCGGGGTGTAAAAAGATGTCCAGTTAGTGTGACCGGCGTGCCAATTCGGGCGCCAGCCCCACATAACCTCCCGGCGTCAGTTGCAGCAGGCGTTCTTTTTCGGCGGGCGGCAGCTCCAGCGTGGCGATGAAGCCGCGCATGGCGGCCTGGTCGATGGGCCGGCCGCGCGTGAAGCTCTTGAGTCGATCGTAAGCATCGGGGATTCCATGAGCGCGCATCACCGTCTGCACCGCCTCGCCGAGAACCTCCCAGGCGCGGTCCAAGTCCTGTGCAAGGCGAGCCTCGTCCACTTCCACTTTATCGAGGCCCCTCGCGAGGGACTGGTACGCGAGCGAGGCGTGGCCGATCGCGACGCCCAAGTTACGTAATACCGTGGAGTCGGTCAGGTCACGCTGCAGGCGCGAGACCGGCAGTTTGTCGGCGAAGTGCCCCAGCATGGCGTTTGCCAACCCCAGATTGCCCTCGGCGTTCTCGAAGTCGATCGGGTTCACTTTGTGCGGCATGGTGGAGGAGCCCACTTCGCCTGCGATCGTGCGCTGTTTGAAATAGCCGAGCGACACGTAGCTCCACATGTCGCGCGCGAAGTCGAGCAGTACGGTATCGGCGCGCATCAGCGCATGGCAGTATTCGGCGATCCAGTCGTGAGGTTCGATCTGGGTGGTGTGGGTATTGGACTCGAGTCCCAGCGAAGCGACGAAGCGCGCGCTGAACTCCGGCCAGTCGACCCGCGGCATGGCCGCCAGATGCGCGTTGAAGTTGCCGACGGCGCCGTTCATCTTTCCGAGTATGGCCACGCGCTCCAGGCCATTGCGCTGGGTGCGCAGGCGGGCCGCAACATTGGCCAGTTCCTTACCCACGGTGGTCGGTGTGGCGGTCTGTCCATGGGTGCGTGCCAGCATGCCTACCGCGGCGTGTCGCTGGCGCAGCGTATCGAGTACCGCGCCGAGGGCATCGAGCGCCGGCAGCAGCACGGCGCTGCGCGCCGCCTTCAGCATGAGCGCGTAGGCGAGATTGTTGATGTCTTCCGAGGTGCATCCGAAGTGTACCCACTCGAGCTGAGCGGGCAGGGCGCCCCGCGCCTGCAATTGGGCACGGATCCAATATTCCACGGCCTTCATGTCGTGATTGGTGCGCGACTCGATCTCCTTGATGCCGCGAACGTCGGTGGATCCGGGATCGTGAGCGATCGTTTCCAGCCAAACGCGCGCCTCGCCCGGCAGCGCAGCCAACGCGAGGTCGGCGGGGCCCGCCGCCAGCGCCAACAGCCACGCGCATTCCACGCGAACGCGCTCGCGCATCAGGCCCGCCTCGCTGAACAGGTGGCGGACCGCGCCGAGCTTGGAAGCGTAGCGACCATCGAGCGGTGAAAGGGCTTCAATCGCGTAGGCGGACATCAGTGCAAGCTGCGCTCGGTGTTAGAATGCCCTGATATTACCGGAAAGTACTTGGAACGGCGGAGTTAAGGAGCGATGCGAACCGAAGCGCGCGTCGAGCACGACAGCATGGGCGCGCTCGAGGTGCCTGTGGACGCCTTGTGGGGCGCGCAAACCCAGCGGGCCATCCAGAACTTTCCACCGAGCGGGCTCACGCTGCCGCGCGCCTTCATTCGGGCGCTGGGACTCATCAAATACGCAGCCGCCGCCGCGAACCACGAATTGGGTGATCTCGCGCAGCCGCTGGCGGGCGCGGTGCAAGCCGCGGCGCTCGAGGTGGCCGACGGCCGCCATGACGATCAGTTCCCGGTCGATGTATTCCAGACCGGCTCCGGCACCAGCAGCAACATGAACGCCAACGAGGTCATCGCGACCTTGGCGACGCGCGCGCTTGGGCATTCGCCGAACCACCCGCCCGCGGGCGGGCGGGCTGAGAGTGGCCGCGCCGCGGGGTACGGCGCTAGCGGTTCTCCGGGCAGCCGGCCTGTCCATCCGAACGATCACGTGAACATGAGCCAGAGCAGCAACGACGTGGTGCCCACCGCGATTCACGTCGCCGCGGCTCTCATGCTCGCGGGGGATCTGTTGCCGGCGCTGGGACGCTTGAGCGATGTGCTCGAGCGCCGGGCGAGCGAGCTGGGCGATGTCATCAAGACGGGCCGCACCCATCTCATGGATGCAATGCCCATCACCATGGCTCAGGAGCTGCGCGGATGGCGTGCGCAAATCGATAAAGACGTGATCCGGCTGCAGTCGGTCATGCCCCGCCTCCTGCAGCTCGCGCAGGGTGGTACCGCCGTGGGCACCGGGATCAACGCGCGGCCGCAGTTCGCTGCGCTGTTCGCAAGGCACCTGGCCGTGCGCACCGGACTCGCGTTCGTTCCGAACGATAACTTTTTTGAATCGCTGTCATGCCAGGATACCGCGGTCGAGCTGTCCGGGCAGCTCAAGGTGCTGAGCGTGAGCCTCATGAAAATAGCCAACGATCTGCGCTGGATGAACGGCGGCCCGCTGGCTGGGCTCGCCGAGATAGCGCTGCCCGCGTTGCAGCCGGGCAGCAGCATCATGCCCGGCAAGGTCAATCCCGTCGTGCCCGAAGCCGTGGCGATGATCGCAGCTCAGGTCATGGGCAATGACGCGACCATCACCATTGCGGGTCAATCGGGTAATTTTCAGCTCAATGTGATGCTGCCGGTGATCGCCTATAATTTGCTGCAGAGCCTGCGGCTGCTCGGCATCGGATGCCTCAACCTCGCGGATCACGCGCTCGCCGGCTTTACGGTGAACCGAGAAAGGCTGGGCGCCGCGTTGGCAATCAATCCGATTTTGGTGACCGCCCTCAACCCGGTGGTGGGCTATGAGAAAGGCGCGGCGATCGCCAAGAAGGCCTATGCGGAGGGCCGCGCCGTTCTGGAGGTTGCGGCCGAAATGACCGAGCTGAGTATGGACGAACTGAAGCGGTTGCTGGATCCTCGAATGCTGACGCAGGGCGGCACGCAGGGCGGCACGCAGGGTGGCACGCAGGGCGGCATGGAGGGCGGCGCGCAGGGCGGCATGGAGGGTGGCACGCAGGGCGGCACGCAGGCGACGGGATCGATTTCTCAGTGATGGACTCCCTCTATAGCAAAATTCATATCCGCGAGTCTCTTGCGCCCCAGGCATCCGCACCCGGTGAGGACATGCTGTGGTGGGA
This sequence comes from Pseudomonadota bacterium, assembly GCA_030799355.1. Taxonomy (GTDB): domain Bacteria; phylum Pseudomonadota; class Gammaproteobacteria; order Steroidobacterales; family Steroidobacteraceae; genus Bog-1198. The sequence goes on along the minus strand of JALYHP010000053.1, from coordinate 41,411 downwards.
CGGTGCAACCTCCGATGTGGTGGAACGAATCCGATCGACCATGCCCGCCATGAAAGTGCCGGCCGCGGTCCTGGTGCCGCTGGTGGAGCGCGAGCCGGGCCTCACCGTGCTGCTCACGCAGCGCGCCGCGACGCTCAAGGATCACGCCGGCCAGATCAGTTTTCCGGGAGGCCGTATCGAACCGGACGATGCTGACGCGTGGCGCGCGGCGCTGCGCGAGGCGCATGAAGAGATCGGGCTGGCGGAAAACTTCGTGGAATTCGCAGGCTATTTGCCGGATCACTGGGTAGGGACCGGCTTTCGTGTCACACCCGTCGTCGGTTTCGTCAATCCGGACTATCAGTTATGCATTGCCGCGGCCGAGGTCCATGACGTGTTCGAGGTACCGCTGGAGTTCATACTGGACGGCGCCAACCACAAGGCCCGTACGCGGCAACTGGGCGGCGTGACGCTGGAGGTTTATGACATCCCCTATGGCGATCGCAATATCTGGGGAGCGACGGCCGGCATGTTGCTGACCTTACGGCGGCTCCTACGGGCGCGCGTCCCCCGATCCACGGTCGCGTGAGCAGCGGAGCGGCCCCTTGACGGCGGAAAATTCCCCGAGGGGAGTCGTGCGATTGCGCGAACTTCTGGCGATCATGGAGCGCTTGCGCGGCGCCGACGGCTGCCCCTGGGATCGCATGCAGACTTTCGCCAGCATTGCACCCTATACCATCGAAGAATCGTACGAGGTTGCCGACGCCATCGAGCGCGGCGATGTCGCGCATCTCAAGGACGAACTGGGCGACTTATTGTTTCAAGTGATATTCCACGCGCAAATCGCTCGCGAAGCGGGACTTTTCGACTTCGACGCGGTGGCTGGGGCGATTTGTGACAAGCTGGTACGCCGCCATCCCCATGTATTCGGCGAACGTATACTGAACGCCGGCCAGACACCGCACTCGGACGGCAATGCTGCCAACGCCGGCGGCCAGACACCGCACTCGGACGGCAATGCTGCCAACGCCGGCGGGCAGACACCGCATCCGGACGGCAATGCTGCCAACGCCGGCGGCCAATCACCGTACCCCGGCACTGCCAAGGTTGGCGGCCAAAGGCCGCACGCGGACGGCCTCGCTTCGAGCGCAGGCGGTGGGCGCCGGCTCGACGTCCCTACCTCGCCGAGACAGCTGACGGCCGCGCAACAGAGCGTGGCGTGGGAAGACATCAAGGCGCGCGAACGCGCGACCGGGTCGAGCGCATTGGATGGCGTGCCGCTGGCGCTGCCCGCGTTGATGCGCGCGTTCAAGCTGAGCAAGCGTGCCGCACGGGTCGGATTCGATTTCGCAGAAACGGCCGGCACCGCCGACAAGGTTGCCGAGGAATTGGCGGAGGTACGCGAGGCGGTGGCCGCCAATCCGGCCTCTGCGGCGGCGTCGCCGGAGATGTTCGAGGAGGTCGGCGATCTGTTGTTCGCGGCGGCAAATTTGGCGCGCAAGCTCGAGGTGGATGCGGAAGCCGCTCTGCGCGCGGCCAATAACAAGTTCGCACGGCGCTTCCAGGGGATGGAGCGCCTCGCCGCGCAGCGTGGTCAGACGTTCGAAACCTTGAGCCTCGCGGAACAAGAGGCGCTGTGGCAAGAAGTGAAGCGTGCCGAATGAAGGGCGGCTGGCCGCTGCGCGCGGCGTCGCGCGGCTGGTCTTCAAGCACGATGCGGATCTGCCCATTTCGGCGCTGCGCGAGGAGTTCAGCGAGGCGTTGCGCCGCCATCCGGTACTCATCGTCGCCGGTGATACCGGATCCGGCAAGAGCACTCAGCTGCCGCAGTACTGTCTGGAAGCGGGCCGCGGCGTCGATGGCCTCATAGCCCACACGCAGCCACGCCGACTCGCGGCCCGCGCGTTGGCGGCGCGTATCGCCGAAGAACTCGCACAGCCTGTGGGCGGCGCCGTGGGGTTCCGCGTTCGCTTCGCCGACCAGGCGTCCGAGGCGACGCGTCTGGTGCTGATGACGGATGGTTTGCTGCTCGCCGAATTGAGTTCGGATCCGCTGCTGCGGCGATACGATACGATCATCGTCGATGAGGCTCACGAGCGGACGCTGAACGTCGATTTGTTGCTCGGCGTGCTCAAACGGCTGCTGCCGCGACGCCCCGAGCTGAAGCTGATCGTGACCTCGGCGACGCTCGACGTCGAGCGGGTGGCGAGATTCTTCGACGATGCACCGATCATCGCGGTCAGCGGCCGCAGTCACCCCATCGAGGTGCGTTATGCCGCGGATGAGGAGGCGGATGATCCGGACCTGCCGCTCGCGGTGCTCAACGCCTACCAGGACATCGCAACCACGCCCGGACCCATCGGCAATGGCGACGTTTTGGTATTCCTGCCGGGCGAACGCGAGATACGCGACGTCGGCGATTTCCTGCAGCGCGAACTGGGCACCGAGGTCGATGTGCTGGGACTCTATTCGCGTTTGTCGTGGGACCAGCAAAGCAGGATATTCCAGCGCGGCCCGCGCCGCCGGGTGGTGTTGGCCACGAACGTGGCCGAAACATCCATCACCGTGCCCGGCATTCGCGCCGTCATCGATTCCGGGCTCGCAAGGATCAGCCGTTATAGCCCGCGCAATCGGCTGCAGCGGCTGCCCATCGAGCGCGTGTCGCGGGCCAGCGCCGAACAGCGCAAGGGACGCTGCGGCCGTCTCGGTCCCGGGCTTTGCGTGCGGCTGTATTCGGAGGTCGATTTCGAGGCACGTGCTGCCTTCACGGAGCCCGAGGTGTTGCGCACCAACCTGGCCGCTCTGCTGTTGCGACTGGCCGCCGACGGGCTGGGCGAGGCGGAGACCTTTCCATTCATCGACGCGCCGGACTCGCGCTCGCTCGGCGACGGCTATCGGTTGCTGCAGGAACTGGAAGCCCTCGACGCGGAACGGCGCATCACGCGCCGTGGGCGCTCGATGTCGCGCCTCCCCTTGGACCCGCGGCTCGCACGGGCACTTCTCGAAAGCAAGCGCTTCCACGCCGAGAGCGAGCTGCTGGCGATCGTCGCGGGTTTGAGCGTCCCCGATGCGCGCCTCGCGGATTCCGACGGCGCCGGCGAGGCCTCTCCTGCCGCGATTCCGGCGGAGGATAGACGAGGGGAGGACAGCAAATCCGAGTTCTCCTCGTTGGTGAGATTGTGGCGCGCCTATCGGAAGGCCCGTGAGGGCTCGCGGCGCGAGCTCAGACGCTGGTGCAAGGAGCAAGGGCTGTCCTTGCTGCGCTTATCCGAGTGGGAAGACGTGTATGGGCAGGTCGCCGACCGGGCCGCGGAACTCGGTATCGTGGCGCAGCGCAGGCCCGCGAGCTACACCGGCGTACATCGCGCGTTGCTGGCCGGCTTCTGTACCATGGTCGGGGTACGTGGCGAGGACGGCGTGTACCTGGGGACCCGCGGCATCCATTTCCACATCTTCCCTGGTTCGCCCTTGAAACGGCGCCGGCCGCGCTGGGTCATGGCGGCAAACATCGTCGAGACCTCGCGGGTGTTCGCCCGCCGTGTCGCCGAGATAGAACCGATGTGGGTCGAAGCCGCCGCGCAGCATCTCGTCAAGCGCGAATTCCTGGAACCCGATTGGGACGAAGCGCGCGAGGAAGTGGTGGCGCGCGAGCGCATCAGCTTTCTGGGGCTGGTGCTGAGCGCCAATCGGGTGGTGAATTACGGACCGATCGCGCCGGAGGAGTCGCGGTTGATTTTCGCCCGCGAGGCCCTGGTGTATCACAGGTTGCGGCGGCGTCCCGAGTGGCTGCGAGCCAACGACGATGCCATTCGCGCGGCCCAGCGAACGGAGGAGCGGCTGCGGACACGCGATTTGCTGCACCCGCCTGAATTTTTCGTCGAGTTCTATGACAAGGCGTTGCCGCGGCAGGTATCGAGCGCCGCGACGCTGGAATACTTCACGCGCCATCTCGGTCAGGCGGAGCGCGCCGCGCTCACCTTTCGGCCGGAGGATGTATTCGCGCGACCGCCGGATCAAGAACAGCTCGCGCGATTTCCGGAATGCGTGACCTTGCCCGAGACTGCGCCGCACACGGCCGTGCCGCACCTACGCGTGCCGGTGCAGTATCGGTTCGCGCCGGGCGAGGCGGGGGACGGCGCGACGCTGAGGATACCGCTGTTGGCGCTACCCACCTTGACGCGCGCCAGCGTGGATGCGGCGGTGCCGGGGCTCGCCCAGCCGCGCGTGGAGGCGCTGCTGCGGTCTCTGCCGAAGGAGGCGCGCCGCAGCCTGATACCCATCGGCGCCGCGGCCGCCAGCTTCATGGAGTTCGTGGGCGCGCCGTCCACCAACGTGCAACGTCTGGCGGACTGGCTGCGGGAGTCCCGCGGCATTCCAAGCGCGCTGATTCGCTTCGATCTCGCTGCGGTGCCGGCGCATCTCACGGCGCAACTGGCAGTCATCGAGGACGGCGAGGAGCTGACGCCGGACGGTCAGTCGGCGCAAGGCGCGGCGCGCTTGGCGCAGGGTGAGGAGCCGGCGCCGGTCATGGAACCGCCGGGCCGGGTGCTGGCTCAGGGCAGCGATATCGCTCTCTTGCGTCGGCGTTGCGCCGCGGCGGCGCGCGCTGAGCTCGATCGCGCGGCGGCCGCCGTCTATCCGGCAGCATGGCGGCGCTTCGAGTTGGATGAGCTTGCACAAACCGCTGTGATCGACTGCGCCCAGGGTTCGGTGCAAGCGTATCCGACCGTGGTACGGCGCCCGCAAGCGGTAGCGATCCGTTTCGAATGGTCCCGCGAGGAAGCGCTGCGGACCGCGCGCGAGGGGACCGCCTTTCTCGCGCGCGTGATGCTCGACCGGCAGGCGCGAGAACTCGCCAAGAGCCTGAGTTCGGATGTGCAATTGCTGCTGGCTGCGAGCCCGTATCTGGCCGGTGATCGTCTCGTCGACGGGCTGCTGCAACTCATCTTTCGCCGCGCCTGTTTTCAGGATGCCGAGCCACCCCGAACGCGTCCGGCCTTCGAGGCTTCGGTGGAGGCAGGACGGGCGCGCTTATATCCGGCGCATGCGGAGGTCACGGCCGCGGCGCGCACCTGGTTCACCGAGGCCCGAGCCGTGCGGCGCTTGCTGGAGGATGAGCGTTCGCACGCCTATGCGGCGCTCGCCGAGGAGACGCATGAGCATCTGTGCGGCCTGTTATCCATGGATAGAATCCTTTCCATTTCAACTGATTGGCTTCGTCAACTGCCGCGATACATTAAGGCCGAGGAGCGCCGCTGGCAGCGCCTGCTGGCGCGCGGCGGGGAGCCCGCGCACATCGGCAGCGAACTTGCGCAGTGGGGCTTGCGCGCGCGCCGGTTGGAGGCGCAAGTAACCGCGGAGCTGCGCTGGATTGCGCAACTCGATGAGTTGCGCGCCTGGATCGAGGAGTACCGGGTGTCGCTGTATGCGCAAGAGCTGCGCACGCTCGGCCCCGTTTCCGCGCCACGCTTAGCGGCGCGGGCCGCCGACATCGAGGCGTGGCTCACGCGGTGACGTCGAAAGCCTGCGCGGGGCATGCGAGTCCAGCCCTCATCGCCGCCATGGCGCACGCCGCGGACATCGGTCGCGGATCAAACGTTGAATTCGATACCCTGCGCGAGGGGCAGTTGCGCGCTCCAGTTGATCGTGGTCGTCTGGCGCCGCATATAGGCTTTCCACGAATCCGAGCCGGCCTCGCGGCCGCCCCCGGTATCCTTCTCGCCGCCGAAGGCGCCGCCGATCTCGGCACCGGAGGTTCCGAGATTGACGTTCGCGATGCCGCAATCGCTCCCCTCGGCGGACAGGAACCGCTCGGCGACCTGCAGCCGGTCGGTAAACACCGCCGAGGATAGGCCATAGGGGACGGCATTCTGCTGCGCGATGGCCTCATCCAGGCTCTGATAGGCAATGAGGTATAAAATCGGGGCGAACGTTTCGGTGCCGACGATGGGCATGTCGGCCGAGGCGCGCACGATGGCGGGCTCGACAAAGTGGCCGGGGCGCTGCAACACGTTGCCGCCGCACAGTAATTGGCCGCCTTGTTCGCGGGCGGCCGCCAGGGCGGCTCGGTAGCGGGCAACCGCGTCGGCGTCGATCAACGGCCCCATCAGCGTGCCGGTATCCAACGGATCGCCGATGCGAACCTGGCCGAACGCGCCGACCAGGCGGCGCTCGAGTTCGGCCGCGCGCGACTGATGCACCAGCACACGGCGCGTGCTCGTGCACCGCTGACCCGCGGTGCCGACGGCGCCGAAGACGATGGCCGGAACCGCGAGTTCCAGATTCGCGGTCTCATCGACGATGATGGCGTTGTTGCCGCCCAGTTCCAACAGGCTCTTCCCGAGCCGCTCGGCGACGCGCACGGCGATCCGGCGGCCGACCTGGGTCGAGCCCGTGAAAGACACCAGCGCCACGCGCTTGTCGTCCACGAAGCGAGTCGCAAGGTCGGTGCCTGCATCGATGAATATTTGAAAGATCGGCGGCAGCGCATGCCGTTCCATCACCCGGTTACAAATGTGCTGCACGGCCAGCGAACACAGCGAAGTCTTCGGCGACGGCTTCCACACCACCGAATTGCCGGCGATGGCCGCCAGGAAGGCATTCCAGGACCACACGGCAACGGGGAAATTGAACGCGGAAATCACGCCGACCACGCCGAGGGGGTGCCATTGCTCGTACATGCGATGCTGGAGGCGCTCCGAGTGCATGGTCGAGCCATACAACATGCGCGACTGGCCGACGGCGAAATCGGCGATGTCGATCATCTCCTGCACCTCGCCGTCGCCCTCCGCCTTGATCTTGCCGTTCTCCAGCGACACCAAGATGCCCAGCGCATCCTTGTGCAGCCGAAGTTCTTGCGCCATCAAGCGAATCGCCTCGCCGCGTTTCGGCGCGGGCACGCGGCGCCATTGCATGGCCGCATCGGAGGCCGCGGTCATCACCTGTTCATAGTCAGCGGCATCGGCGCCGCGAACCTGGGCGAGTCGCTGCCCGGTGGCCGGATTGATCGAGTCGATCAGGGGCGCGGATTGCTGCTCGCTCCAGCCGCGGCCGCCGGACCAGGCACCCGGGTTAAGCTCGCGAAGGCCGAGCGCTTTCAACGTGTCGATGATCTTTTGCATGGCGCGCTCCGGCCTCGGCATTTGGTGGGGGCGGCATTTTGCCGTAGCATCGCGGCCATGTCCAAAAGCGCCCAAGTCAAAATCTCGGAAGGGCTGCCCGCCCATTGGCACCCGGCGAGCTGGCAGCGGCTACCGGCCACCCAGCAGCCGAACTATGCCGACCCCATCGCTCTGGCGGCCGCGGTGGCCTCTTTGAGCCGTTTGCCCCCGTTGGTCGTGTCCTGGGAGGTCGAGGCGCTGCGCGACAAGCTCGCCAAGGCGCAGCGCGGCGAACAGTTCCTGCTCCAGGGAGGGGATTGCGCCGAGAGTTTTGCGGATTGCGAATCGGACAGCATCGCCAGGCGTTTGAAAATCCTGCTCCAGATGAGCCTGGTGCTGCTGCAAGGGCTGAAGAAGCCGGTGATCCGCGTCGGGCGTTTCGCGGGGCAATACGCGAAACCGCGGTCGGCCGATACCGAGACGCGAGACGGGGTCACGTTGCCGTGTTATCGCGGCGACAACGTCAACCGGCCGGGTTTCACGGCCGCCGAGCGCGAGCCGGACCCGGAGCTGCTGCTGCGCGGCTACGAACGCGCCTCCTTGACGTTGAATTTCGTGCGAGCGCTGATCGACGGCGGTTTTGCCGATCTGCATCATCCTGAATATTGGGACTTGGGGTTTTTCCATCACGCGCCGTTGCGCGATGCTTACCAACGGATCGTCGATTCGATAGCCGAATCGCTGGAATTCTTCGAATCCATGAGCGGGCTCAGCGTGCACTCGGCCACACGGGTCGACTTCTACTCGAGCCACGAGGGTCTGCATCTGCTGTCGGAACAGGCTCAGACGCGCTACATCGAGCGGCAGAAGAAATGGTACAACTTGTCCACTCACATGCCTTGGATCGGCATGCGGACCGCGAAGATCGGCGAGGCGCACGTCGAATATTTTCGCGGCATCGCCAATCCGATCGGCGTGAAGGTCGGGGCCGCGATGAGCGCGGACTGGCTGCGGCAGCTCATCGAGATATTGAATCCTCAGAATCAGCCTGGACGGCTCACCTTCATCCACCGTTTCGGGATCAAGGACATCGAACGGCGCTTACCCCCGATGATCGATGCGGTGCGCGCCACCGGATCGCAAGTGCTATGGGTGTGCGATCCCATGCACGGCAATACCGAGACCACCGCGAGCGGGCTGAAGACGCGGCGCTTCGATAATATTCTCGGCGAGGTGGAGGCCGCTTTTCGCATTCATGAGGCGTCGGGTTCCATGCTGGGGGGCGTGCATATCGAGCTGACCGGCGATGATGTCACCGAATGTATCGGCGGCGCGCGCGGTCTCGTCGAAGCCGATCTGGGGCGCGCTTATAAGTCACCGGTGGACCCGCGTTTGAATGCCGAACAGGCGATGGAACTGGCCATGCTGATCGCCCGCCACGCAGGCGCCAATAGGCGGACAGGAAAATCTCGTAGTTAGATGTCGGGTCAGCGAGAAAAATATCTGGCGGAAAATATCTGGCCCATTATTGTAGTTGTAGTATCAATAAGTTACACTACAACTGTAGATTTAACATCAATCGACCCCCTGCGGTTTTGCAAAAAACCGAGTTGCCTCGCAGCACGCAGGTGATATTCTGCCGTGCGACCTTTCCGGACCCTTAAATCGGCGTTTTGCCGCGAAGGTTTCGGCGGGAGTGGGGGACCCCTGTGATACCCACCGCGCCGAAAAATAGGCATCAACAACGTATGGCGGGCCGGACGAATTCACTGCCAGAAAGTGGCGAAGTTTGGGTTGCGCTCGGGTTAGTCCAAAGTCCAGGCGCGCTCGATGGCGGGCTACGTGGCGATCCGCGTAGCCCGTTTTTTTGTGGTGCGCCCGGCAGGGCGCACTCATTCGGGGATGAAAGACCCGACAGCCGACCCGGGCAACTAGTGGCGCAAGGCAGCGGTCCCCGGGTGTCCTGTCGCCCATCGGTCGGGCCAGACCGTCGGGCGGACGATCCTTCGGGAATGCCAACTGGGCGATGAGTAACGTGTTCGATCCCAGCTGTCGGCGCTGTCCGCGTCTCGCCACCTTTCTGGACTCGGTCCAAGCGGCGCATCTGGACTACTATTGCAAGCCGGTACCGCCGTTCGGCGCGCGCCAAGCGCGGTTGCTGATCGTCGGGCTCGCGCCCGGCATGCACGGAGCCAACCGCAGCGGCCGCGCCTTCACCGGAGATCATGCCGGAATACTGCTCTATGCGACGTTGTTCAAATACGGATTGGCGACCGCCCCGATCTCCACGGCGGCCGATGACGGCCTCGAGCTCGTGAACGCTCGGATCACGAATGCGGTCAAATGTCTGCCGCCCGCCAACAAACCGCTGCCGCTCGAGATCAGAACCTGCAATGCGTATCTGCGGGCCGAGCTAGCCGCGAGCCCCGCGATCCGTGCCATTCTGGCGCTCGGCAGCATCGCGCACGAAGCGGTGTTGCGGGCGTGCGATGTGCCGACCAAGACGTTCCGCTTTGCGCACGGCGCGGAGCATCGTCTGGCGGATGGGTTGGTCTTGGTGGACTCTTATCATTGCAGCCGCTACAACACGCAGACCCGGCGCCTCACAACGGCCATGTTCGAGGCCGTGGTGGGCAGAGCCCGGGACCTCGCGGACGCCGCGCCGCCCCGGTGAGCGTCGTGCCGCAGTTCGATGCGAAATCCTTCGTCGATAGCCTGCCGGCACGGCCCGGCGTGTACCGCATGCTCGATTCGCAGAACGAGATTCTCTACGTCGGCAAAGCCCGCAATCTGAAGAGCCGGGTGGGGTCGTATTTCCAGCCGAGCAACGTGCATCCGAAGGTACAGGCGCTGGTCGCGAAAACCTTCCGCATGGAAGTCACGATCACGAACTCGGACACGGAAGCATTGCTGCTCGAATTCAACTTCATCAAGAAGCACCGGCCCCGCTTCAATGTCGTACTGCGCGATGACAAGAGCTTTCCGTTCGTGCATCTGGAAACGGACCACGAATTCCCACGCCTCGCATTCTACCGCGGCTCACGCAAGGAACCGGGCCGCTTCTTCGGACCCTATCCGTCGGCCGGCGCGGTGCGCGAAACCTTGCAGCAGCTGCAAAAACTGTTTCGCCTGCGCAACTGCGAGGACACCTATTTCGCCAACCGCTCGCGGCCCTGCCTGCAATATCAGATCCAGCGCTGCACGGCGCCGTGCGTCGGGCTGATCGACAAGGAAAGCTACGCGCGCGACGCAGCCGCGGCCATCAAGGTGCTGGAAGGGCGCGACGATGAAGTCCAGCAGGAACTCGGCCGGCGCATGGAGACGGCCGCGCAGCGGCTCGATTTCGAGGAGGCGGCGCGCCTGCGCGATCAGTTGGCCAATCTCAAGGCCATCCAGGCCCAGCAGATCGTCACCTGCGGCACCGATCACGATGCCGACGTGATTGCCGGCGCCGTCCTCAACGGTGAATACTGCGTGGCGCTGATGTTCGTCCGCGGCGGCCGCAGCTTGGGGAGCACGACATTTTTCCCGCGGGCACCCTATGCCGAGCTGCCCGAGGTCTTGGCGCAGTTCGTCGGCCAATATTACTTGGAGCGCGAAGCGCCCGCCGAGATCCTGGTGGAGCGCGACTTCGAGGACAGACCGGTGTTCGAGGCCACCCTCGCGGAGCGATCGGGCCATAAAGTGCGGATCACCGCCTCGGTCCGCGGCTTGCGCGCGCGTTGGGTCGAGCTGATGCGCAACAACGCCGAGCAAGCGCTGAAGATGCGAAGTCTTGCCCGTTCCAGCTTCGAAGCCAGTCTCGATGAGATGCGCGAGGTACTGAACCTCGATGGCGCGCCCAATCGCATCGAATGTTTCGACATCAGCCATACCGGCGGCACCGAGACCGTGGCCTCGTGCGTGGTATTCGGCGCCGAGGGGCCTTTGAAGAGCGACTATCGGCGCTTCAACATCACGGGTATTGAGCCCGGGGACGACTATGCCGCGATGTATCAGGCGCTGACGCGGCGCTACAAGCGGGTACGCGATGGGGAGACACCCAAGCCCGACGTGCTGTTGATCGACGGCGGCAAGGGGCAGCTGGCTCAGGCCGCCAAGGTGCTCGATGAGCTGGGGGTCAAGGGAATCACGCTGATCGGTGTCGCGAAGGGCGCCGACCGGCGGCCGGGACAGGAACAGCTGTTCTTGTTGGGCCAGGACACCCCCACTATACTGCCGCCCGACTCCGCCGCCCTGCATCTGGTCCAGCGCGTGCGCGACGAGGCACACCGGTTCGCCATTGCCGGACACCGGCGCAAGCGGGCGAAGCGTCACACCCAGTCGATATTGGAGACCATCCCGGGGCTCGGGCCCGTCAAACGGCGCGAGCTGCTGAAGCAATTCGGCGGTTTACAAGGGATACTGCGTGCCGGCATCGATGATTTCGTGCAAATCCGAGGTCTCGGACGGGATCTCGCACAGGTAATCTATGAGCATCTCCACCCCGGGCAATGAAGACGGCAGCGGGCCGCGCGTATCGCACTGGAATGTGCCGAATACGCTGACTTGGCTGCGCATCTTGATGATCCCCGGCATCATCATGCTGTTCTACGTACTGCCGTCCCCCTGGGCCGATCCGGCCGCGTGCGCCGCGTTCGCGCTCGCCGGCATCACCGACAGTCTGGACGGCTATTACGCGCGCAAGCTCGGACAGACCTCGCGGCTCGGTGCGTTCCTGGACCCGGTTGCCGACAAGCTGATCGTGGCGGCGGCCTTGGTGCTCATCGTCAGCCGCGATCCTCGTTGGTACGTCGCCATCGCGGCCATTGTCATCATCGGGCGCGAAATCGCGGTGTCGGCGCTGCGCGAGTGGATGGCGGAAATCGGCGCGCGCAGCAAGATCAAGGTATCCGTGCTCGGCAAGTACAAAACCATCATGCAGATCGTGGGGCTGTCGTTTCTGCTCTATCGCGAGAACTTGTTCGGCATTCCCGTCTACCAATTGGGCCTGGTGCTGACGGCGGTGGCGGTGGTACTGACGCTCTGGTCGATGATTGCGTACCTGCGCCTCGCCTGGCCCGAGCTGCGGGGCGGTCCGAGTACGTAGCGGCCAACGTTAGCGCGGCCGTAGCGGCCGCCGCGCTGGCCGGCGGCTACTCGGGGAAGCCTCGCGGATACCGGCGCGGGCGGGTGGCGCGGTGCGAGTAGGTGCGAATAGTGGCCATGCGGGTTGCCGAGGCGTCCCTCGACCAGTAGGATAAGCCGGGTGGTGAAACATCGCCGCACGCAAGGAACGCATGCAGACTCCCGAAATCTACCAAAAGCTCACCCTCGTCCTACGCGACGTCTTCGATGACGATGCCATCGCGGTCGGCCCCGACCTGACCGCGGACGATGTCGATGGCTGGGACAGCCTCACCCATATCCGGCTCATGCTCACGGTCGAGAAGGCATTTGCCATCCGCTTTGCCGCGTCGGAAGTGGGTAAGCTCAAGAATGTGGGGGAACTCGCATCTCTCATCGCCTCGAAGACAGCCTGACGCGGCGCCGCCATGGGTGCGAGTCTATATACCAACCTAGCCTGGCTGCCGCCGCCACCTCCTGACTTCTCTGAGCAGTGCAAGAAGCTCCCCACGTCCGCCGGCGCCGAGGCGCTGGGATCGGGCATCCAGGCCTTGGCGTCCCACGCACTCGACGAGAATCAGGCGAACAGGCTCGCAAAACTCATCAAGAAGGCCGTGGCCGCGGGCCATTCGTTGCAGCCCTTGACCCCGTTCAAGCTCGGTATTCTCAGTAACTCCACGGTCGATCTCATCGTGCCCGTGCTGGTGGCGAGCGCAGCCCGTCACGGCATCCTCCTCGAGTGCGTCCAAGCGGACTACAACCAGGTCGTTCAGGAGGCGCTTGCGCCGGCGTCCACCATCAATGCCGCGAAACCCGATGCGGTGCTGGTGGCCATCGACTACCGCAGTCTGCCCTTGCGCGGCGAACTGGGGATGGCCGCGGCGGCCGATGCGGCCATCGAAGCGGCTCTGACCTATTTACGGACCATTCGCCACGGCATCGAAGCGAATTCGAAAGCGCTCTGTATCCTGCAGAGTTTCGCGCCGCCGCCGGAGACGCTGTTCGGCAATCTGGACCGCAAAGTGCGGGGTTCCACGCTGGATATGCTCGACCGGATCAATACCGGTCTTGCCGATGAACTTGCGGCGACCACGGCCCTGCTGCTCGATGTCGCGCAGCTCGCCGAGACCGTTGGGCTCGCCGAATGGCACTCGCCCGCGCAGTGGAATATGGCCAAGCTGCCCTTCGCCAGCAGCTGTCTGCCGCTGTACGCGGATCATGTTGCGCGCCTCATCGCCGCGCTGCGCGGCAAGAGCCGCAAGTGTCTCGTCCTGGATCTGGACAACACCGTGTGGGGCGGCATCATCGGCGATGACGGTCTGGACGGCATACGGGTCGCGGAGGGAGATGCCACCGGGGAGGCGCACTTGTCCGTGCAGCGCTGGGCGCTCGCGTTGCGGGACCGGGGGGTGGTACTCGCCGTTTCGTCCAAGAACAACGACGACGTGGCGCGCATGCCGTTCCAGAGTCATCCGGAGATGCTGCTGCGGGAAAACCACATCGCCGTTTTCCAAGCAAACTGGAGCGACAAGGCGAGCAATATTCAGGCGATCGCCGACGAACTCTCGCTCGGTACGGAGGCCATGGTATTGCTGGACGACAATCCCGCGGAACGCGGCTTGGTGCGCCGCCTGTTGCCGCAGGTCGCCGTGCCCGAATTGCCCGACGATCCCGCGCTGTACGTGCGCACGCTGGCGGCGGCGGGTTATTTCGAGGCGGTGGGATTTTCCCAGGAAGACACCCGGCGAGCGGCCTTTTACCAGGACAATGCGCAGCGCGTCAGCCTGCAGAAGCAAGCCGGCGACGTCACCTCCTATCTTGCCTCGCTCAATATGGAGATCGGATTCCAACCGTTCGATGTCACGGGGCAGGCGCGCATCGCGCAGCTCATCAATAAATCGAACCAGTTCAATCTGACCACGCGCCGCTACACGGAAGCGGAGGTCGCGTCGATCCGGACCGATCCCGATTGTTTCTCTCTGCAAGTCCGCCTCGCCGATTCCTTCGGCGATAACGGCATGATCAGCGTCGTCATCTGCCGGCGCACCGCGCCCGAGGAGTGGACCATCGATACATGGCTCATGAGCTGTCGTGTCCTCGGGCGCCGTGTCCAGGACATGGTGCTGCGCGAAATCATCGATCATGCCAGGCGCCGTGGCATCAACACCCTCGTGGGCATCTACATACCGACGGCCAAGAACTCGCTGGTCAAGGATCATTACGCTTCATTGGGTTTCGAGTCCCTGGATTGCGATGCCGGCGGTGTGTCGCGGTGGCGGTTCGACGTCCGCGCGGCCGCCGTGGCACCCGCGCCAATGACCGTCAGGTCATCGGGGTTCGCCATACCGGAACGAGCGTAGCCGGTGCCGAAACGAGAGCCCGCGCCTTCCTCCGCAAGCCGAGGACCGCCCCGCAAGCTGCCGCGGCTCGATTATGTGTTGATCCCGCTGGTGGTTCTCGCGACGACGCTCGCCATGATCACGACGGCTGAGCTCTCCTCGCGCGCCTTCTGGCCGGAACACCACGATCCGACGTGCACGGTCCATGACCAATTCATCACCCGGTCCGTGCCGAACTGCAGCGTCAAGGACAAGATACCCGAAGGGCCGTGGCTGACCTACGATTACAACGCGTGCGGTTATCGGACGCCGGATCCGTGCGGCCAGAAACCCGCCGGGACCTTGCGAGTCGTGTTTTTAGGATCCTCGATCACCAAGGGCTACCACGTTCCGCTCGAACAGACTTTCGCCTCCCTTACGTCGAAGGCAATCGCCGCTACGACGGGGCTTCCCGTGCAGGACGAAAACCTCGGCCAAGAGGGATACCCACCGCTGCAAGTCTATCGGCAGATCAGCGAAGCATTGGCGCTGAACCCCGATCTCGTGGTGTATTCCGTGTCCCCCTTCGATCTGGAGGAGAAGACCGACCCGGCGCAGCTCGCGGCTCGCAACGATCCGACGGCAAAATTCGATCGGCCGGCGGTGAGCATCAATATTTCACTACTCAAGCGGATTTCCAACGCCTTGCAGGTCAGCCGCACCTCGATCGTGGCGCAGCATCTATTGTACTCGAACACCGAGGCGTATCTTCGCTTGTCGCTGTCGCGAGGCGACAAGACCGATTACCTTCGTAGTCCGCTGCCGCCGCCGTGGAAAGACCGCTTCGCTGACTTCCAGGTGATTCTCACCGATCTGGCCGACCGCCTTCGCCGCGCCGGCGTGCCGCTGGTCATCGTGGCATTACCGTCCCACCAAATAGGCGCCCTGTTGAGCAGCAACACCCGGCCCCCGCACACCGACCCGTTCGAGTTCGGGCGCGATGTGCGGCTGAGTGCAGAACGGGTGGGAGCGCAGTTTCTGGATGCCGCTCAGGCGATGAGTCGAGTCCCCCATGCGGACCGTTTATTCTATTTGTCGGAATCTCACCTGAACGGCGACGGCCATGCCGTGGTGGCGCAAGCGCTCATCGCGAAATTGCAGGACGGCACCATCCCCGCCCTCGCTGCGAGGCGTGGCGACTGATGGGAACCGCATCGTTCGAATTCCTGTTGTTTTCGCTGGGCGTGATCGTGGTTTTCAACCTGCGCGGGGCCGTGTGGTGGCGCCAGCTGGTACTACTGGGGGCCAGCCTGACATTTCTCGCCTATTTTTCGGCGAACGTGCTGCAGTGGATTCCCTTCGCGGGATTCATGGCGTTCGGTTTCGCGAGCTTGAGGCTGCTTCAGGACGGACGAGGGCGCGCCGTGTTCGTGCCCATCGTGCTCGCGTGCATCGCTGCCTTCGTCTGGCTCAAGAAGTACGCCTTCATCCCCTCCAGCCTTTTGCTGCAGCACCCTTACGTCACGATCGGACTGTCATACATTTTTTTCCGCGTGATGCATTTGCTCATCGATGCCCGCAGCGGGCAGATTGCGCAACGCGTGAGCCTCGTTTCCTATCTGACCTACACCCTGAATTTTACGACGCTGCTGTCCGGACCCATACAGACCTACCAGGAGTTCGCGGCCTATCAGCTGGCGCCCGAGCGGCTACGTCTGGATATCTTCGATGCCGGGCGCGCGATCGAACGCATCGTGCTAGGGTTCTTCAAGGTCAACGTGCTGTCGCTGGCGCTCTCGATGGCGCAAGCGCAGGCGCTGACCGCCCTGCAGCCTTCGATGGCCATCGAAGCGCGCGTTCTGAGCGGCCTCGCCGTGATCGGGCTCTATCCCTTATATCTGTATTGTAATTTTTCGGGCTACATCGACATCGTGATCGGCATCGCTCGCTTCCTGCGCATCGAGCTGCCGGAGAACTTCAATCGCCCGTTCTGCGCGGGTAATTTCATGAATTTCTGGAGCCGATGGCACATCACCCTCTCCGAGTGGTTGAAGACGTATGTCTATAACCCTCTGCTGATCGCGAGCATGCGGCGCTTCCAGGAGGCGCGGGTGGCACCGTATCTGGCGGTATTCGCCATTTTCGTGACGTTTTTCCTCGTCGGCCTGTGGCACGGGCAAACGGCCGAATTCTTGTTCTTCGGCGTTCTTCAGGGTGGCGGGGTCGCCGGCGTGCAGCTGTACCAGACGGCGATGGTGCGGTGGCTGGGCAAGAAGAAATACCGTGCGCTCACCGCCAATCCCCTGTATGGCGCCTGCGCGCGCGGACTGACATTCGCCTGGTTCAGCTTCACACTGCTGTGGTTCTGGTCGAACTGGACGCAAATTGGGCTCATCGCGAGCACGCTGGGGACGGACGCCGGCCTCGCCGTGGCCATCACGCTGTTCGTTGGAGCGACCGTGGTGCTGGCGCTGTGGGAGAGCGTGCGCACATTCGTTTTCGCCGACGCGGCCGAGGCCGGTTGCTTGCGCGGTTCGAGGTATGCACGCATCGCCTTTGGCACCGCCCTGACCGTCATTGCGGTTGCCACGGTCACGCTGGTCAACGCGCCCGCGCCCGACCTCGTATACAAGGCCTTCTGAGGCGGACAATCCAGCCCCACCCGAGATAGTGGGTCCAAACCACTCGCCAGGTCATTTTGACGAAACGGCCGAGGCGGGGTGGCTGCGCTGGCGGGAAGCCCGCGAAGAAGGTGTCCGATGGCGATCACGGGCTGAAGCAAAGTGAAGTCGGGGGCTCGCCGAGCGCTCCCTGTGTGCTCCCGGCTATAATTCGCCCATTTACTTTCGACCAAATCACCAGCTAACTATTTGATTTTACTGGAGCGGGAAACGAGACTCGAACTCGCGACCTCAACCTTGGCAAGGTTGCGCTCTACCAACTGAGCTATTCCCGCCCGAAAAGAGACGCAATTGTAGGGCCCCGCCCGCCGGAGTCAAGAAGAGCCCGCCGGAGTCGAGAAGACCGTGACCGGCCGGCAGGGCTGGGTCACGAGCCGGCACTGCGGTTCGTAACGCTTTGCGGCAGCCAGGGGACATGGGCGAAGGACCGCGGGTACTTGCGGCCGGTCGGGACGACGGAGCCGAGGTTCAAGCTCAGCTCCGTGTCCCGGCGGCAATGACTCCTTATTTCAGATCGAGCTGTTGCCCCGTCCACGAACCAAGAACGCGCCGAATCTTGCCGCGGTCCACGGCGCCCTGGTTTGCGATCGCGTGCGAGCCCATCACCTGCTTCTCGATGGTATCGCCCTTGACCGTCCAGTCATCCAGAGCCGCCCAGTTCTTGTAATAAAGGACCAGGTAGATATCAGGATCGTTCTCGCCTCGAGGCTCGACATTGATCACCTTGTAGCCGGTGATGTAACCCGCCTTCTTCGCAGCTTCCTGTTCTGCTTTCCAGGTGGTGTCGAGATACTTCACGTAATCGTCCCACTTGCCGTATTCCGTACGAATGGCGGCGACGTTGATGACGGCCCCCTCCGTATAAGGATGATCTTCCGCGAGCGCGGCGACGCTCGTGAGCGACAATCCCAACAATGCGGCGAAACCGATCAATTGTTTTCTGATAGGCATAACTCCATCCCTTCTTGGTTAATGCGGTCAATCCCGCGCGCATTTTACGCGTCCGCAGCGCGGAACGTTAGCGCTGAGCCGATAATGTCTCGCTTGCCGGCAGCTTCTTCCCGGTTCTGTCCGTGTACAGCTTCGACAGCGCGGGCTGGTTTATCTGGATGGCGGCGCCCTCGATGGCGTGATTGACGCAGGTGTGAAATATCTCCGCCATGCTCAGCTCCTTGCTGTCGAACCGCGAGCACGCCCTTTTCGCCGCTGCTTGAATTCGACTAAAAAGCACGGCGACGCCCTCGGGTCGATTCAAATCGAGATCGTAATATTTTACGGTTATCTGGGGCGATTCGTTGATACCGTTGTCCGGAACCTGCGCCACCGCAGCGAGCGGGGCGATCAGGCACAGAGCGAGGGTCATCGAGACGGCGTTGCGGAACGGGACAGGCATGGCAAGGCGGGACATAGGGGGGATTTTCACGGATGTTCTCCAAACGATGATTGAGGTATAAAGGGCCCCCGGTCGAGGCGCTCGAGATCGCGCTTCGCACGGCGGGGCCAGAAGATGCCTGGTTCGGGTCCGCGGAGTTTTGAAGGTGGCATGAAGGACGGATGAGAAAGGGCTGAACGAGCGCTGAATCGCGCTCTCCATGGAGGCTTCTGCGGGTGTGAATCCTGCAGGCGGCGAGGGAATACCGTAAAGCAAATGTTTACAGTGCATGATCGCTTGAGGGCTTCAGCCCGCGGGGTGCTGCGCATCGGTTCGTTGCGTGTCGATCCCACCGTCGATGAGATCGAACACGACGGCCGGATCATCAAGCTCGAACCGAAGGCAATGCGAGTGCTCATGTGTCTGGCCGCGCACGCGGGCGAGGTGGTGAGCATCGAGCAATTGCTCGAGGCGGTATGGGAAGATGTCATTGTCACGCCGGATTCGGTCTACCACGCAGTGGCAGGATTGAGGCGGGTACTGGGAGATGATCCCAAGAACCCGACCTATATAGCGAATGTGGTGCGGCGCGGCTATCGCCTGGTGGCTCCGGTGATGCCCTGGATAGAACCGCTCATGGCGGCGCCATCGTCTCCGGGCCTGCTGCCTGGCGACATGGCTGGAATGTCCGAGGAGCCTGCGGGGGCCGTCGCGGCCAAGCCCGCGGCCGGCGACGCAGCGGATGCCGCGGCGGCTTGCGTGCCAGGGCCGCTCGCCACCGCGGCCGGTTCCAAGCCCGCCGCCCCGGTAGGCAACACCGACACGCCCGCCGGCCCGTCCCGCAAGTTTAGGCTCGTGCTGGCCGTCGCCTCGATTCTAGCGGCGGCGATCATCGTCACGTGGCAGGCATGGCGGCCGGCCGGCGGCAACGCAACCAGAGCTTCCTCGGTGATCGTGCAGGACAGTTCGGTCGCCGTGCTGCCGTTTCGGGACGAAAGCCAGAACAACGATCAAGAGTTTTTCGCCGACGGCTTGACGGAAGAAATCATCGACTTGCTCGCCGCGGTACCGGCGCTGCGGGTGCCGGGTCGAACCTCCTCGTCCTATTTCAAGGGCAAGTCGACCGACGTGCGCGAGATCGCCAAAATATTGGGGGTTGCCAACGTCTTGGAAGGCAGCGTTCGCCGATCCGGTGACGAGTTGCGTATCACGGCCACTCTGGTGCGCGCCGAAAACGGCTACCAGATCTGGTCGCAGACGTACGATCTGCTCGAGGCCAACATTTTCGCGATTCAGGACGACATCGCTGCGGCGGTGGTCCGAAATCTCAAGGCCATCATCTATCCGCCGAAGCCCCGCCGCTTCGCGCCGGCGGTCAACCTCGAGGCATACACCGCCGTGCTCCGGGCGCGTTTTTTGCTGAATCGTGAAAGCGATAAGGATAATCGCGATGCGATCGCGGTCTTGCAACGTGCGATCGAGATCGATCCCCGGTTCGCCGCCGCGTGGGCCGAACTCGCGAGGGCTCACCGCGATCGTGGCTCCTATTTCGACGAGACGCCGGACGGGGATATGAATCTGGCGCGCTCGGAAGCGCAGAAAGCCTTGGCGCTCGATCCGAATTGCGTGGAAGCGCATGAGGTCTTGGCGGAGATCAGGTTGATCTACGACTTCGACCCCGAGGGGGCGAGCACGGAGAACGAGGCCATCAAAGCCGCCGATTCGGGCCGGCACAGGCAAGATGCATACTCGTTCTACACTGGTTGCGTCATCGGATCTTGTTACGAACAGGTGATCCGCGATACCGACGAAGAGATCGCCAGCGATCCGTTGAATCCGGGCCCTTATTCGACCCAAGCCCTGGCGCTCTATTTATTCGGCGATCTGGCGAGGGCAGAACGTGACGTTCGCCACGCGATCGCGTTGAGCCCCCACAGCGGCCACCGGTATTACCTCTTGGTTCGCATATTGTTGGCGCGGCACGATCTGGTCCATCTGTTGGAAACGACCAAGGTCTTGCCGGACTCCTTATACAGCCGGGCGTCCTTGGCCCTGGCGTATCACGCCCTCGGAGATGGCCCCGACGAGGAACGTGCGCTGCACGATTTGCTCGCGCACGATTCCAAGGAAGGCGCGTATCAGATCGCCGAGGTCTACGCCGCGCGAGGTCAGTTCGGCGATACCATGGCTTGGCTCGAACAGGCCTATGCGCTGCACGATGCCGGGCTATGGATTCTGCAGGTGGATCCACTGCTGCGGCCGCTGGCGGGCACCCCTCGCTTTGCCGCATTGAAGCGCAAGCTCCATATGTAGTACCGCTTGCGGGAGTCCACCCCGACCTATAGCGCATCTTCGGCACGGGTGCGTTGCCACCATGCTCGCAAACGTGCGCGCCCGAGGACGATCGCTCGACGCGCTCTGAGCCGGTGCCACCGGCCCCGCGGGTCGTTCACGCCCTCAGATGGACTCCAGATAGGCGACGAGTGCTTGCATCTGATCCTTCGTGAGGTCCTTGATCACGCCGTGCATCACCGGCGCGGTACGAAGGACACTTTGAATCACGAGCAGCTGTTTGAACAAATACGGAGCATGCTGCCCCGCCAGGCGCGGAAAGGTAGCCATTCCCTCGGCATGCGCACCGTGACATGACGCGCACGGCGGGATCTGTCGCGTGGGGACACCTTCCTCGAACAACTGCTTGCCCTGGGCGATCAGCGGCGAATGTCCGCCTTTGCCGGGCGCAGCGGGTTGAGCGGCGTAATACACGGCCAGGGCGCCGATCGTCGCATCGCTCATCTGGGCCGCCATGCCCCACATGTAGGCTTGGGCATCCGGGTCGGCGCGCGACTGATCTTTGAAGGCTTTCAGTTGCAGCTCGATGTACGGAGCCTGCTGCGCCGCCAAGTTAGGGAATGTCGGCGATACGCTGCGACCCCTGGGGCCATGGCAGGACGCACAGGTTTCGATGGCCGCCTTCGCGGGCACGGATTGGGCATCCATCGGTGCATCCGCACAGTACGCGGGGCCACTGAGATAGCCGGATGCGCCGAGTATCATGACGACGAGAAGGCTCCGCTTCATAGTGCTCCAGCGCGCATGTCGTTCGCGACATGCGCTTAAAAATTCAACCAGCCCAGCAGGTACAGCGTATCGTTATCGGCGGCATTGCGGCCGGCCCCGTCGTAATTGGCGCCACGCCCGTTGAATTTGCTGTAACGAACGTATTGAAGTTGCAGCTTGGTATTGAGCCACGGTAGATAGTTCACTTCGAAGGCGGTGCCGCGTGAGTTGGGGCTGTTATTGAGGCTTCCACTCACCGGCGCCTGCGCGTATAGAACTGCGTCGGTGCTGCCCGTGGTGCCGAAGAACCCCACTGTGCCCCCGATCGTACGTTGATAGCTGTATTCACCGACGATCTTCAACGTTCGCAGCGTATTGCTCGAGTTGGCGGCAATCTGATCAAGGAAGCTTGCGTTGAGCTGTTGCTTTTCGTGGATGTACGTCGACAGGACGGTAAATAAGTGAGCTTCGCCGATGAACTGATACTGAAAATCCACGGCGGCGTCTTTATAGCGATCGGTCGCGCCCTGGAGCGGTGCCCCATTGCCGGGCTGCATTTTGGCGTCGATGCCGTAAGTTCCCGCGGAAACCGAGTTGCGATCCCAGCGGTATTCGTACGCCACTCGCCAGTACGGGGACACGCCGTGGACGACTCGGCTTTGAGTACTATCGAGAGGATGCGCACCGCCGCGGATGGCCGCGCTGTACAGGCTGAGTTCAGCATAAAGGCTGTCGTTCAACCAGGCATAGACGCCCACGCCGGCCGCGCTTTGCCCGATGCCGCCGGCGCCATTGTCCAGCTTAGCCGAATTGATCGGCGAAGGCGCGACGCTGCTTCCCGAGTAGGGGAAACCCCAGGCGGCAGTCGTATTCCATACATCCTGAACGGTGGGACCGTTATTGACGGTAACGCCGATGACCAGCGTGTTTGCTCGCCGTCCTTGCCGCTACCAAACCTGTAATGCCTCACATAGCGAATGTCGCTGTTGTCGAAACCAAAGCTGTCGCCGACGCCATCATAGGTCAGCTGCACGAACGCACCGAGGTCATCCGCGATCTTGCCAGCGTAAAAAAGACTTGCTTGCTGCGGGAAGAGCACGTCGCCGTCTTTCGCCAGCGCACCGCTTACGGCGCTGTCCGGAAGCGCGCTACCCGTATGCGTATAGGATATTTGCATCATGAGACTGACGGGCGGCAGCGAATTGAGGGCCAACGTTTCGCGATTTTCGAGCGTGATCCCCTTGATCTGCTTTATGTTGTCGAGTACGTAGCCGTTGAGCTTGAATTCGCGCCCGAAGGGCGTCAGTTCCGGAAATACCGTGTGACACGCGGCACATGCCATGCCGGTCTGCCGCGCGAAACTGGGAACGGCCCAGCTCGGAGTCGCTACCGCGATACCGAGTACCGCTGCAAGCCACGGAAGAGGCAACCCGGAAGACCAACCGCGTCGTATGCAAGCCATCAATTACCTCCCTGCGGCCACTGAAGACCCTGTGAAACTCCCTCAGCGAGTCGCCGGTTCGCGGACCGGGCCGACCGTCCCCGATCCGACGGAGGGTTGCCGCCGACGAGCACGCCGGCTTGTGGAGAACACTGCGGGGAATGCCGGCCCGTGTCTGTCTGGTAGGACACATACGATGACGCGATCACCGCCTTTGTGTGGGCTCGGCCGCCGCGCGCTCGAGGCGGCCGCATACAGCCGTTACGCGCCGCTCAGGACTCGTACGCAAAAATGCTGCACTGAAGGACCCGCCTCGAGCAGCCCTAAGTGCGGTAGCGCACCGACGACTTCGTGGGGCGCGCGTATGTTCCCCGTTCGGAATGCCGTTCCGACGCGATGGCCGGCAACCGTCTACCGGCTTCCGGATCTTCCAGGGACGGCAGCAGAACCGGCGCGTACGAGGCGAATCGCACTCCTCCGCTGGCCTCGATATAACCAACTCAAGGCGGAAGGCAGCGATGCCATTTCACGGGTCGCCGGCCTCGCCGTGGGGCAACGACGAGATCCTCCGCGCCGAGCTCTTCAGCAGCGAGCGTCTCGAACAGCACGCGGCGAGCCTTGCGGCCGCCCAACAGGTGACCGGACCGCGCTCGGCACGCCGCTCCCTCGATGGTCGTTTGAAAGACAACGAGTCTGTCCTGCTCGCAGCGTACCGCGCGATCGCCACGGCGGTCGGGGAGGGCCGCCCGATCACGCCGGCCGCCGAATGGCTGTTGGACAATTATCATCTCGTCGAAGAGCAGATCCGCGAGATCCGTCAGGATCTGCCGCCGCGGTTCTATCGCCAGTTGCCCAAGCTGGCCGCCGGCCCGTTCTCCGGTTACCCGCGCGTGTTCGGATTGGCGTGGGGCTATATCGCCCATAGCGACAGCCGATTCGATCCGGACTCGCTGCGGCTATTCGTCCGAGCCTACCAGCGTGTTCAGCCGCTGACCATTGGTGAGCTTTGGGCGGTGGCCATCACGCTGCGCATCGTACTGGTCGAGAATCTGCGGCGCGCCGCCGCGCGCATCGTCAGCGGCCGTGCGGCGCGCCAGGACGCGGACACCATGGCCGACCGGCTGTTGGGCCTGAACGGGCATGCGGCGGAGCCGGACGCGTTGGCTCACTTCGATGCGGATGCGCCCCTGCCCGCGGCCTTTGCCGTCCAGTTGGTGCTGCGGCTGCGGGATCAGGATCCCACGGTGACGCCGGCACGACGCTGGTTGGACGAGCGCCTGGCCTCGCAGGGAACCACGGCGGACGAACTCGTCCACGAAGAGCATCAGCGCCAAGGGACGTCGAACGTCACCGTGCGCAACATCATCACGAGCATGCGACTGCTCTCGGATGTCGATTGGCCGGAGTTTTTCGAGAGCGTCAGCCTGGTCGACGAACTGTTGCGCTCGGCGAGTGGTTTCGGGGCGATGGAATTTACGACCCGCGATCTGTACCGCCGCGAGATAGAGCGACTGGCGCGCGGCTCGAAGCAGACCGAGCTTGCCATTACGCGCGCAGCCTTGTCGGCTGGCGGTACGCCCGCCGCGAACGAAAGCACGGACGCGGCGGACCGCAGGCGTGATCCCGGTTACCACCTGATCGGCGCCGGGCGGCGCGTCTTCGAGCGCCTCGTCGGCTATCGAGTGTCGCGATGGCGTTCCCTCGGCCGCTTCGACATGCGCGAGGCCGGCGACTACATTGGCGCAATTGTCCTGATCGCGAGCGCCGTTCTTTTCCTGCCGCTGATGTTCCTGGAGTCGTGGGGTGCGAGCGGACGCCGCCTTGCACTGTTGGCGCTCCTCGGCATCGTGCCGTCGATCGACGCGGCCATCGCCCTGGTGAATCGCGCTGTCATTCGTGGGCGGGGCGCGACCATTCTGCCGGGCCTCGCACTGCGCGACGGCATCCCACCGCATCTGCGCACCATGATCGTCGTGCCCATCTTGCTGACGACACGCGCGGCCATCGAAGAACACATCGAGCGCCTCGAAATCCATTGTCTCGCATCGCCGGAGGCCGAACTGCACTTTGCGTTGCTATCGGACTGGACCGATGCCCCGAACGAGCACACGGCCGGGGATGGCGCGTTGCTGGATATCGCCGCAGAGGGCATTGCGCGCTTGAACCGCCGGCATGGCCCCGCCTCGGCGGGCGACCGTTTCGTGTTGCTGCACCGGCGACGGATCTGGAGCGACGGGCAGAAGCAATGGATGGGATGGGAACGCAAGCGCGGCAAACTCCACGAATTGAACCGGCTGCTGCGAGGCGCATCGGACACCACCTTCATCGCGGTCGGCGGTCGCCATCCGGCCATTCCAGCGGATATCCGCTACGTCATCACCCTCGACGCGGATACCCGGTTGCCGCGGGATACGGCGCGGCGTTTGGTCGGCAAAATGGCGCACGCGTTGAACCGGCCCCGGTTCGATGCAGTGACCGGTCACGTGCTCGAGGGTTACGCGGTGCTGCAGCCTCGGGTGGCACCCTCTCTCCCCATGGGGCGCGAAGGGTCCGTCTTTCAACAGGTGTTCTCCAGCGCAAGCGGCATCGATCCGTACGCGGCAGCGGTTTCCGATGTGTACCAGGATCTGTTCGGTTTGGGTTCGTATGCGGGTAAAGGTATCTACGACATAGACGCCTTCGAGGCTGCGCTGGCCGATCGGGTACCCGAAGGGACTCTTCTCAGCCACGACCTGTTCGAGGGGATTTTCGCCCGGGCCGGCCTGGTCTCCGACATCGAGGTGGTGGAGGAGTTTCCATCCCGCTATGACGTCGCGGCGGCGCGTCAACACCGCTGGGCGCGCGGCGATTGGCAACTCCTGCCGTGGATCCTCGGCCGGGGCGATGCGGGCGACCATCGCGGCAGCGGGACGCTGCCGCTGATCGCCTTATGGAAAATGCTGGACAACCTGCGGCGCACGCTGTCGGCACCCGTCAGTGTCGGCGCTCTTCTGGTGGGATGGCTGCTTCCGGCCGGCTCGGCGTTTCTGTGGAGCGCCTTCATCGTCGCGACGGTTGCCTTGCCGGCGCTGCTGCCCGTGTTCGCTGCGATCGTACCGAGCCGTTCCCGCACGACGGTGGGCAGCCATCTGCGTGCGCTGCGCAAAGATGGCTGGCTCGCGGCCACGCAGTGTGTCCTCGTGGTCACGTTCCTCGCGCATCAGGCGATGCTGATGATGGATGCGATCGGCCGTACGTTGTTCCGCTTGCTCGTGAGCCAGCGCAACTTGCTCCAGTGGGTGACCGCGGCGCAGGCTCACTTGAGTTCCCGCCTGACGTTGCCCGGCGCTTATCGCCGCATGGCGGGCGCCGTTGCGATCGCCGTGTTCGGCGCCACGCTCATTGCGCATTTCCGACCGGGCAATGGCTGGCTGTGCGCCCCTTTCCTGCTTCTCTGGGCAGCATCCCCCGCGATAGCGGTATGGATCAGCAGGTCGCCGCCGGTGGCGGGCCGTCTCGCCGTCTCGGCGGCGGATGCGCGCGGCTTGCGGCTGGTTGCGCGCCGCACATGGCGGTATTTCGAAGCGTTCGTGACGGCCGACGATCAGATGCTGCCGCCGGATAACTTCCAAGAAGACCCTCAGCCGGTGCTGGCGCACCGGACCTCTCCGACCAACATCGGCCTCTATCTGTTATCCGCGGTGAGCGCGCGGGACTTCGGCTGGTTGGGAGCCCTCGACTTCGTCGAACGCGTGGAGGCGACGCTCGCGACCATGAATCGTCTCGAGCGGTTTCGCGGTCACTTTTATAATTGGTACGACACGCGCGACCTGCGGCCCTTGGACCCGCGATACGTATCGACGGTCGACAGCGGCAATCTTGCGGCTCACCTGATCGCTCTGGCAAACGCCTGCCGCGGCGGGGGTGATGTGCCGCGGATACCCGACCAATGCTTTCCCGGCGTCCGCGATTCCTTGGACCTCGCGCGCGAGGCCCTCCAAGGGTTGCCCGACGACCGCCGGATGCACGCCACTTCTCGGGATCATATCGACGCAGCGATCATTGCCCTCGACGCCGCGCTCGACCACGCCGAGGCCGCGACGACGGAGGTGTCGATTCGCTTGGCGAGTCTCGTTCCCCTCGCGGCGACGCTGGCCGACATCGTCCGATCGCTGGACGCCGAGTGGGGCGAGAAGGGGGGAAGCGATCTGCTCTTCTGGAGCGAAGCTTCGCAACGGACCATCGCGAGTTGGCGCCGGGATGTCATGCAGACGGAGGAGTCGTCGCGGAACCTGAGGAACCGTCTGGCGATGATCGAAGCGACGGCGCGCGGGATGGCCGAAGGCATGGAGTTCGGCTTCCTGTTCGATCAGCAACGCCGGCTGCTCTCGATTGGGTGCACGACGGACGGCACGCTCGATTCGAACTGCTACGACTTGCTTGCCTCCGAGGCGCGCCTCGCGAGCTTCATCGCGATCGCCAAGAACGACATTCCGGCGCGGCATTGGTTCCGGCTGGGGCGGTCCGTCACACCCCTCGGAAAGGGCGCTGCGCTGATTTCCTGGTCGGGCTCCATGTTCGAGTACCTCATGCCCTCGCTCGTGATGCGCGCGCCGGCTGGAAGCTTGCTGGAGCAGACGAGCCGCCTGATCGTCCAGCGGCAAATCGGCTATGGTGCCGAGCTGGGCATTCCCTGGGGAATTTCCGAGTCCGCTTACAATGCGCGCGACCTGGAATTCACCTACCAGTATTCGAACTTCGGTGTCCCGGGCCTGGGGCTCAAGCGGGGCTTGAGCGAGAACACCGTGATCGCGCCCTACGCCACGGGACTTGCCGCCATGGTCGATCCCGAGGGCGCGATGCGCAATTTCGAGCATCTCACGGCCGTCGGCGCGTGCGGCCGATACGGCTTTCACGAGGCGCTCGACTACACTCGCTCGCGGCTTCCGGACGACGCCCGGGTTGCCATCGTCAGGGCGTACATGGCTCATCATCAGGGAATGACCATCGTGGCCATTGCGAATGTGCTGCTCGACGGCATGATGCGCGCGCGGTTCCATGCCGAGCCCGGCATCCAAGCGACGGAATTGCTGTTGCAGGAGCGTGCGCCGCGGGATGTCTCGGCGGTCCATCCCAGGGCGGAAGAAGTCAACACGGCCCCGCCGCTCACGGATACTCGGCTCCCCCACGTGCGCCGTCTGCACACCCCTCACGATGCCGTGCCGCAGACGCATCTGCTGTCGAACGGACGCTACTCGGTGATGATCACCGCTGCCGGTTCCGGCTACAGCCGCTGGCGCGATATCGGCATGACACGCTGGCGGGAAGATGTCACGCGCGACGACACGGGAAGCTACATCTATCTGCGGGACATCGAGAGCGGCGTCGTCTGGTCGGCGGGGTATCAGCCGAGCGGCGTCGAGCCTGACACCTATCAGGTTACCTTCACCGAGGATCGCGCAGAATTCATTCGCACCGACGCTGCCATGACGACGACCCTGGAAATCGTCGTATCGCCCGAGGACGACGCCGAAGTACGACGCCTGTCGATCGCCAATACCGGTCATCGGGACCGGCAGATCGAGGTCACCTCCTATTCGGAACTGGTGCTCGCACCGCCGGCAGCCGATGCGGCCCATCAGGCCTTCCTGAAACTGTTCGTGCAGACCGAGCACGTGGCCAAGCTCAACACGCTGCTCGCGACCCGCCGCAAGCGCACGCCGGACGAGCCCGACATCTGGGCAGCTCAACATGCGGTGGTCGAGGGCACGGTGGTGGGCGAGCCGGAGTTCGAAACGGACCGGGCGCGTTTTCTGGGCCGCGGCCGGGAAACCCGCTCGCCCCTTGCCGTGGTGGATGGCAGGCGGCTGTCCAACACCGTGGGCACGGTGCTGGATCCGGTGTTCGTGCTTCGGTATCGACTCCACGTGCCTGCCGGAGCGACCGCGCGGATCGCCTTTTGGACCGGCGTCGCGCCGTCGCGCATAGGCGTGCTCGATCTGCTCGACAAGCACCACGAGGCCAATTCATTCGTGCGCGCGGCCACCCTGGCATGGACGCAGGCACAGGTGGAGCTGCGTCATCTTGGCATCGACTCCGCCGAAGCGGGTCTGTTCCAACGCCTGGCCGGCCATCTGCTCTACGCACACGCATCGATGCGGGCACCGCCCGCCCTGATACGCGGCGGCAGCGGTCCGCCCGCCGGGTTGTGGGCTCAGGGGATCTCGGGCGATGTTCCGATCCTGCTCCTGCGCATCGACGCGGTCGAAGATATAGCCATCGTCCGGCAGGTGCTGCGGGCGCATGAATACTGGGGGTTGAAGGGGCTGGCGGCAGACCTGGTGATCCTCAACGAGCGTGCGGCGTCCTATGTTCAGGATCTGCAGAACGCGCTGGAAGCCCAAGTGCGCATGAGTCAGTCGCGACCGCGGCCGGGTGCTTACCGTGTGCGCGGTGCGGTGTTCGTGCTGCGCGCCGATCTCATTTCCGAACAGACGCGCACGCTGCTGTCGGCCGTGGCCCGAGTCGTGTTGGTGGCGCGGCGCGGCGACCTTGCCGATCAGCTCGATCGCGTGCGCACGCCGGCCGTACCCACCCCGCTGCCCGCAAGACGCATGCCGAAGACCGAGGCGGCGGCGGGCGCTGCGGCGGTGCATGGCCTCGAATTCTTCAATGGGCTGGGAGGGTTCGGCGCGCAAGGGCGCGAATATGTGACGCTTCTAGGTCCGGGACAATCGACGCCCGCACCCTGGATCAATGTCATCGCCAATCCCCAATTTGGATTCCAGGTCGCCGCCGACGGCAGCGGCTTTACCTGGGCTCTCAACAGCCGAGAGCATCAGATCACCCCGTGGTCGAACGATCCCGTCGCCGACCGCCCGGGCGAGGTGCTGTATCTGCGCGATGAGGATACCGGCGAGGTGTGGGGAGCGACGGCAGCGCCGATCCGCGATCCGGGGACGACCTACGTGGCACGGCATGGCCAGGGTTACAGCAGATTCGAGCACTCCATGCGCGGCATCGAGGTGGATCTGCTCATGTACGTCCCGATGGACGACCCCATCAAGATCTCCCGCCTGACGATCCGCAACACATCGCAGAGCGCGCGACGACTGTCGATCACCGCGTATGCCGAATGGGTGCTCGGCACGTCGCGCGGGACGTGCGCGCCGTTCATTCTGACCAGCCTCGATCCGGACACCGGCGCCGTGTTCGCCCGCAATCCGTGGGACGCCGCCTTCGGCGGTCGCATCGCTTTCGCGGACCTGGCCGGGCGGCAGTCGCAGTGGACTGCGGACCGAGGGGAATTCCTCGGACGCCACGGCACGCTGGAAATTCCCGCCGCGCTCGCGGGCGGAGCGCCCTTGTCCGGACGAGCCGGCGCCGGTCTCGATCCGTGCTGTGCGCTGCAGACATCGCTCGCCCTGAAGGCCGGCCAAGCCGCGGAAGTCGTGTTCTTCCTGGGTGAAGCCGCCGACGCACCGGCCGCCCGATCGCTGCTCGAGCGTTATCGCAATGCCGATCTCGACGCGGTGTTTCGCCAGGTGGCGGAGCATTGGGATCAGGTTCTCGGCATGGTCCAGGTGACAACGCCGGACCGTTCGCTGGACATCATCCTCAACCGCTGGATGCTCTATCAGGCGCTGGCCTGCCGCATCTGGGCGCGCACGGCGTTCTACCAGGCCAGCGGCGCGTACGGCTTTCGCGATCAACTGCAGGACGGCATGGCACTGGCCGTCGCGCGGCCGGACTTGACGCGGGAGCACTTGCTGCGCGCCGGCGGACGCCAATTCATCGAGGGAGATTTCCAGCACTGGTGGTTGCCCTCGATCGTCGCGGGTTCGGCCGGGCAGGGCGTTCGCACGCGTATCAGCGATGATGTGGTGTGGCTCGCCTACTGTGCCGTCCAATACATCGAAACGACGGGCGATAGGGCGGTACTCGACGAAAAGATTGCGTTTCTCGAGGGCCGGGTGCTGCAGCCGGAGGAGCACGACGCGTTCTTCATGCCCGGGATATCGGAGGACACCGCGACGCTGTTCGAGCATTGCGCGCGGGCGCTCGATCATGGGTTGCAAATCGGAGAGCACGGCCTGCCGCTGTTCGGAAGCGGCGACTGGAACGACGGAATGAACCGCGTCGGCGAGAAGGGCAAAGGCGAAAGCGTCTGGCTCGGCTGGTTCCTGCATACCACGCTGGTGTCGTTCGCGCCCATGGCCGCCGCGCGCGGCGAGCATGCTCGCGCAACCCGCTGGCTCAGTCACGCCGCGGCGCTGCAGAGATCGCTCGAGCAGGCGTGGGACGGCGCCTGGTACAGGCGGGGCTACTTCGATGATGGAACGCCGCTGGGATCGGCCGCGAGCGACGAGTGCCGCATCGACTCGATCGCGCAGTCGTGGAGCGTCATTTCCGGAGCCGCCGACCGCGGGCGCGCCGCGCAGGCCATGGCCTGCGTGGACAGCCAACTCGTCCAGCACGATGCCGGCCTCGTGTTGTTGTTCATGCCGCCGTTCGATCTCACCCCGCACGATCCAGGCTACATCAAGGGGTATCCGCCGGGCATCCGGGAGAATGGCGGTCAATACACTCACGCGGCCACTTGGGCGGTGATCGCACAGGCCCTTCTCGGGAATGGAACCCAAGCCGCGCAGCTGTTGTCGCTGCTCAATCCCATCAGCCACACGGGCACTCGCGCCGACGTGCAGCGTTACAAGGTCGAGCCCTATGTCGTGGCCGCGGACGTGTATTCCGTGGCGCCGCACGCCGGGCGCGGTGGCTGGACCTGGTATACGGGTTCGGCGAGCTGGATGTACCGCGCCGGTCTGGAGTGGATACTGGGATTTCGGGTGCGGGCGGGCAAACTGCTGCTGTCACCGTGCATTCCCGCGCAGTGGCCGCGCTTCGACATCGTCTTCCGGCACGGGTCGGCGCGCTACGAGATCCGAGTCGAAAACCCGCACGGCGTGAGCCGCGGCATCGCGCATATCGAAGTGGATGGCAAGCAACTGGCCACCGACGAAGCTCATGTCGTACTGGCCGACGACGGCTGTACGCACCAGGTGCGGGTGGTGCTCGGCGAACCGTCCGATTGATTCGAGGGGTCGCGGGCCTGCATCGCCGTGATCCGCCGCGCCTGTGGAGGGCTGCGCCGGCGCATTATGTCATATCGATAGGTCATCGATGTCCGGGCCATACATTCCATCCGCCGGTCCCGAGCCCTCACAGCCTCCAATGAAACAGGGCAATGCGCAGCACTTGTCGATTCGGGCACACCTTCGGACGGCGCGCTGAGACATGCTCGCTCCATGAGTCGTGGAGCGGGAATGACGATCGATCATCAGGATCAGGTGCGAGGTGGCCGGCCCCCAATCCGG
Organism: Pseudomonadota bacterium; assembly: GCA_030799355.1. Lineage (GTDB taxonomy): Bacteria > Pseudomonadota > Gammaproteobacteria > Steroidobacterales > Steroidobacteraceae > Bog-1198. The sequence goes on along the minus strand of JALYHP010000053.1, from coordinate 9,001 downwards.
CGTCGCGCGCCCGGTTTGCTCGCCATGATGCTCATTGCCTTCTGCGCTCGCGCGGTGGCGCTCGAGCCCTCTTTGGAGCCGAGCCAATATGTACTCGACAATTGGCAGATCCCGGAGGGACTGCCGCAGACCTCCGTGCAAGCCATCGCTCGAACGGCGGACGGCTATTTATGGGTGGGCACCCAAGAAGGCCTGGCACGCTTCGACGGGTTTCGGTTCACGGTGTTCGATACCAATAACGAGCCTGCCCTTCCGAACAGGTACATCACCGTTCTGTTCGTCGATCATGCAGGCAGGCTGTGGATCGGGACTCGCTCGGGTATCGCCTTGTTCGAGAACGGTGTTTTCAAGCCCCTCAACGACATCGCGGAACTCGCGCACGCCTACGTGCGGGCAATCACCGAAGGCCGGGGCGGCGGGATGTGGGTGGGAACCGAAAACGGACTGTTCGAGCTCGGCCGCCGGAACGCGTTCGACGCTTCCAGCGGCCTCGTGGATGGCCGAATCCGGGCGCTGCACGAGGACCGCGCAGGAGTGCTGTGGATAGGCACCGGATCGGGCCTGCTGCGCTTCGACGGTAAGCACTTCGACGCGGTGCGACTCGCCGCCTTGCACACGGACACGCCGGTGACGGCGATTCACGAGGATCCCGATGGCACGTTGTGGATGGGAACGGGCAACGGCGCACTGTATCGAGGTAGCCGGGGTCGGTTCGGGGCCATGGCCGAACCGGGGCACCTCGGTTCGGCGGTCCGCGTGCTCATTCGTGATCATGACGGCAACCTATGGATAGGCACCAACGGCGGCGGACTCGTGAGGTGGCGCAACGGCACGTTCAGCACGCTGGCGACCAATTTGTTCGCGGCGGGGGATGTGCACTCGCTGCTGGAAGACGATGAGGGAAGCCTATGGGTGGGGAGCCATGGGGCCGGACTACTGCGATTGCGTGACGGAAAATTCGCATCCGCGGGTGAGCCCGAAGGACTGCAGGGCACCCTCACGTGGACCATCGCGGCGCGCAGCGCCGGTGGTTTGTGGGTCGGGTCGGACGGCGGTCTCAGCATCTACGAGGACGGCCGCTTTCGGCATGTCCCCGGACCGCGCGGCTACGAAAGCGCGCCGGTGCGTGCGGTGCTGGAGGATCGGCGCAATATCTTGTGGGTCGGCACGGAGGGCGCCGGCGTCTATCGAGTCGACCCGCAGGGCTTGAGCTCGTTCGACCGTCATCACGGCTTGTCCGGGGATACGGTGACCGCACTGCTCGAGGACCGGCAGAACCGCATCTGGATCGGTACGAATGAGGGCCTCGACCTTTTCGACCAGGGAACGATCAAATCGATGCAGTCCTTGCTGCACGCATCCGGACCGACCTCGGTTCACCTCATTTATGAAGACCGCAAAGGCAGACTATGGATAGCCACGGAGACCCAGGGCCTATTCGTCATCGATGCGCACGGCACGCACCATCTCGGCGTGGCCGACGGGCTGCCTGGCGATTGGGTGATAGCCATCTATGAAGACGACCGAGGCACCGTATGGCTGGGCACGACCGACGGACTGGCGCTGTGGCGCGACGGCAAGCTCACCTCGCTAGCGTATGCCGGTGGCCCGCTGCGCGAGACCATCATGCAAATCCTCGAGGACGACGCGCATAAGATGTGGTTTTCCACCAATAAAGGTCTGGTCTCGGTATCTCGTGATCAGTTGGACGTCTTGGCAGGCAAACGCGACCTGTCGCCGGAGTTCCATGTTTATGGTCTTGCGGATGGCCTGCGCACCGCCGAGTTCGACGGCGGCAACACGGCCGCGGGTTTTCGCGCGCAGGACGGCCTTCTCTGGTTTCCAAACATTCGCGGCATCGTGCGAGTGGATCCTCGTCATATCCGAATGAACAGGTTGCCGCCGCACGTCCACATCGAACAGGTTGCCGTCGATGGGGTGCCGCTGACCCTCAAGGACGGCGCCGAGGTTGCGCCGGGTCCGCAGCAGTGGGAATTTCACTATACGGCACTCAGCCTGCTGGTGCCGCAGCGCACGTTTTTCAGATACCAACTGGAGGGCTTCGATAAAGGATGGATCGACGCCGGGAACCGCAGGACTGCCTATTACACGCGCCTGCCGCCGGGGACTTACACGTTTCGCGTCAAGGCCAGCAACAACGATGGAGTCTGGAGCGACACCGGCGCAAGCTTCCGCTTCACCCTCGAGCCGCATTTCTATCAAACATACTGGTTCATATTGGCGTGCATCCTCGCCATCGTCGCCGTGGTGGGCGCCTGGTATCGCCTGCGGGTGGGGCGCCTGAGACATCTCGCGGGCGCGCTCAGCGAGCAGGTGGCGTTGCGCACGCGGGATCTCGAGCTTGCCAACGCCGAACTTCTTCAGGCCAAGGATCGCGCCGAACTGGCCGCCCAGGCGAAGTCCCAATTCCTCGCCAATATGAGCCACGAGATACGTACGCCGATGAACGGGGTGCTCGGCATGACGGATCTGTTGCTCGACACCAACTTGGACCACATACAACGCGATCATACGGAAACGATCCGCGACAGTGCCGCCAGTCTGCTCACCATCATCAACGACATTCTGGACTTCTCGAAGATCGAAGCCGGCAAGCTCGATCTGGAGCGGATCGACATGGATTTGTGCGGCACCGTCCATGATGTTGCGCACTTGCTGGCGGTTCAAGCGCACGCAAAGGGATTGGAACTCATCACCAGCATCGATCCGATGCTGCCCGAGCGGCTGATCGGCGATCCGGGACGCGTGCGCCAGGTGCTGCTCAACCTCGGCAGTAATGCCGTCAAGTTCACGCACAGCGGCGAGATCTCGATCGACTTGCGGCTGCTCCGCGGCGATGAGAGCAGCACCACGATCCGCTGCGAAGTGCGCGATACGGGCATCGGTATTCCGGCCGAGCGTCTGGAATCATTGTTCCAGCCGTTTTCGCAAGTCGATACGTCAACGACACGGCACTACGGCGGCACCGGACTCGGATTGTCGATCGTGCGCCGTCTCGTGACGTTGATGGACGGGCAGACCGGCGTCGACAGCACCGTGGATCGAGGCTCGATATTTTGGTTCACGGCACGCTTCGACAATTCGGCCAGCGAACCCGAAGTCCCGAGTCTCGATGCCGAAATACTCAGGAACCGGCGCGTCTTGATCGTGGACGACAACGCCACCAGCCGCGAAGTACTGAGCCAGCAGCTGATGCGGTTGGGAATGACGCCAACCTACGTCGATAGCGCCGATGCAGCGCTGGTGGCCCTTCAGGCCAACGGGCCCGCGGAACCCCCGTTTGATCTGGCGGTACTCGACTACATGATGCCGGGCTGCGATGGCTTCGAACTGGGCCGCAGGATTGCGAGCGATGAGCGGTTCAAGGGAACCCGGCTGGTGCTGCTCACCTCGGCCCGCGGAATCCGGGGCGCGGATGATTTCGCGCAGTTGGGGTTTGCTGCCTATCTGCTCAAGCCCGTCTCGCAGCGCGATCTACGCGATTGCCTGACCCGCGTCATGAAGGTCGATGGCGCGCAGTGGCACGAGCGCACGCAACCCATCGTGACCGCCGGGCCGACCCCGGATGATGTCGAGCATCATCGCATTCTCCTGGCCGAGGATAATTTGGTGAACCAGAAAGTTGCCCGCGGCACGCTGGAGAGGATGGGCTACTGGGTGGATATCGTGAGCAACGGCGCCGATGCCGTCGCCGCGTGGGAACGCGGGCTTTATCAGATGATATTGATGGACTGCCAGATGCCGATGATGGACGGGTACCAGGCAGCGCGGGAAATCCGCCGCCGCGAGCGAGGCGCAAGCCGCATCCCGATCATCGCGCTGACGGCGGACGCCATGAAGGGTGCCGAACAGCAGTGCCGGAACGCCGGAATGGATGATTATCTGACCAAGCCGCTCGATCGCGCGCGACTGGCCGCGACCATCGATCGGCATTTCGCCTCCTTGGGCTCCGCATCGACACTTGCGTCGGACGTGCTCTGCGATCCGCCGCACGATGTGGACGTGCCGGCGGGTGCCGCCACGGCGATGGAGGCTGGCGTGCCGATGGCTGCCGCTGCGCCGATGGGTGGCATCGCTCCGCTGGATGCTGGCGTGCCGTTGGACGCCGCCCCTCCGGTCGACTGGGAACAACTCATGACGTCGACGGACGGCGATCAAGAATTTGCCCAGCAATTGGTGCGGGTATTCATCGATTCGGGCGATGCCGCATTGCGCGATATCAGTGCCGCGCTGGGTCGCGGCGACCTAGCCGCGGTCGGCGGCGCGGCGCATTCCTTCAAAGGTGCGAGCGCGACCATTCGTGCGCAATCCGCGAGCGCGGTGGCCGGCGAACTCGAAGCAGCTGCGCGTGCCGGCGCCACCGACCGGATATCGCAGCTGGAAGAGCAGTTACGGCGCGAAGCGGGGCGGGCGATGGAATACTTGCGTGCCCGCTCGGCCTGAGTTCGCAAGCCTGAGTTCGCATGGAAGACCGGCCAATCAAGGAATTGACAATCCCAGGATAGGCCAGTAACTTGCACCGCCTAGAACCCCGGCCGGCCCGGGGTTCGCTGTTTTGGAGCTTGTGGCTCAGTGGCAGAGTGGTCATGCAGCGGCCTGCAAAGCCGTGTACGCCGGTTCGATTCCGACCTGAGCCTCCATCCCTTCGCACTCCGCGCGCGGCGCGCCCGTAACCCAGCGGGTGCCGCGAATCCAGTGATGTGACGAGATCCCTCGTTCAGGCGGCGACATATGTAACGGGCGTCATCGTTCAGGCGGCGACATATGTAACCCGCGTCATCCGGCAATGACCGCGCCAACTCTCATCGCTTGCTCGTGCCGCTGTCAAAATCTGCGGGCCGCGTCGTGCTTTGCTGAACCCATGCCGTGAGCACCGGTGTCGCCGCTCAAGTATCCGTACCGGTTGCCGTAGGCCCCTTTGGCGAGTATCGAAGCGCTCTTGGGTACCGGACATATTGCGCCGGACATCGAGATGCGCCGCACGCTCGTCACGGGACCTTATACGACAAGCGAGGTATCGACATGAGCGAGTGCCACAGAACAGTTCGAGATGTTGCAAGCCTGGCCGTGATCGCCGGGATTCTGGCCGGATGCGGCGGATCGAGCAGTACTGCTCCCGCCACGATGTCGCAGCAGTCCGCACCCATCGTGGGTATCGCGACGCCGGCCACCGTGTCCGTCGTCACCGCGACCAACGCCAACTAATTCCGGGAGAAATCCATGATACGCGCAATCCACGTGCTATCCGCGGCCACCCTCGTCGGCGGCTCCGCCCTCGCCGCGGCACCGCCCTCCACTTCACCCTATATGACCGACGGCCAAAGCAGCTATGTGCAGGACGCCACGTCCGAGAGCATCGGCCAGGTCAACATGATCACCTGCGTCATGAGTTCGATGCGGCCCGATGCATTGGTGAACATGGGGCCCTATGTTGCACTCATCGACAAGAATGTGTGCGACGGCAAGAAGTCCTCGGGCGCCACGTCGGGGACCGGCGCCGGCGCGGCACAAGCGCCGAGTTATATGACGGCGGTGGTGGAGTCCACGCGGGCATCCAACAGCGATCCCATGATCGTGAAGGCATGGATCTCGATCGACCAACAAGGGACGCCGGTGACGGTGTTCGCGCACATCAGCGCCACCGAAGCGCCGTCTGCCGCCAACCCCTACGGCGCGTTTCGCCTGGACTTCTGCGGCAAGGAGGCGAGCGGTGGCGGCTGCCTCATGAACGGCTTCATCCAGGGCGGCAGCGGTACGCTGAGCTACTACGAGGCCGACAACAATTCCGACGGCTCCGCCCAGACGACGGCTCTGCAGCTCTCGAGCGTCGGAACGGCCAGCGGCAGCGGCAGCGTCTCCATGCAGCAGTCGGGTAACGGCGGCGGCAGCTCCAGCGCCTTCGACTTTGCCTACGATCAAAATTATTTCCTGCGCACCGATTCGCAGAGCGGCAGCGAATGCTTCAGCCGCGATGCGGCGGACCCCGCTACCGGCCTGTCGGTATGGCAATACGGGTTGTACGATGCGGTGACGGGCGAGCGGCTCCAGCGCAATTCAGGTTTCCCCGTGCAGTATGCGAGCGGCGGCACCACCTTTCAGGGCTACATCGGCTATTACGGGTTGTCGTTGCAATCCGGATCGCCGGCGCCGGCCAACGGCTCGACCATTCAGAAGGTGGATTATCAAAGCGGCGCGGCAACGACCGCGAACTTCACGGTGGTCACCAACGGCGGCCGTCTGACGCGCTATACGCGCCAGACCCGCACCTTGCGGAGCATCGACAAAGTCCACTTCGACGTATGGCTCGGCGATGTCACGCCGTTTGGGTTACCCGACCCGAATACTCAGTATGAAATGTACTGGGACGAGGCTTCCGCAAAATTCATCGTGACGGGGGAGCAGCGCTGCGACCAAGGCGGCTGTCAGCTCAGTAATCTCGCTCCCGCGGTCTCGCTCGATCCGTCGTTGTGGGCGAGCATGGGCGGCGTGCAAGCGTGGTCGCAATCACTGGGCGGGGACTTGTTCATCAATCTGAGCGGTGCCGGCGGCAGCATCGATTCGGCAGCGATCACGGTCGTGTACCACGTACAGGATCTCGTCTACCCCGACGACAGCACCATGCCCGCGACGTTGTATTGTGCCAACGATTGTCCGACGGCCGCCTCGCTGCAAGCCTACTTCACGCAAGGTAGCGGTGGCTCCGTCGAATCGCCCTATGTGGCGGCAACGTACAATAATTTCCAGCCCGTGCCGCTCGCCGGCCTGACCGTCTACCACGTTGCCGCGGCCGTGCTGAGCGACAGCGGCAATCAGCCGGTAATCGATACCAATTCCGCCGACTATCAATCCTATACGCAGTATCAAAACGGATTGATGAGCGGGCGGCTGTTCGCCAACTTGAGCGATGCGCAGTGCCCGGGCAGCACCACGCCGCCAAACTACTGCGATTACCAGGTCAACTCCGCCGGTACGTACTATGAATGGCAGACTGGGCCGGGCAGCTGGAATCAGTTCGCCGCGGTCAAGGACTCCTCCGGCAGCTTCGTCCATTTCGATGCGCCGTTGAACGTCAATTTCACCGTTCCCACCGATGCTGCTTACGGCACCTATGGCGGCACCGCCATCGTGCTCCAATACAATGGCTTCGGAGAGCTTTGGGGGATACCGGGGAGCTGCGTGTCGCAAACCACCAATTTGCCGGTCGATTGCAGCACGGCCAACTCACGGTACGTTCCGCAGTTCGTCATTCCCTATGATCCGGCGGCGACGCCCCAGCGCGGCGTCGTCACCGCCACCGCGGGCGGCGTAACCACTGCGTATCTGGCGAAGTGGCTGCAGCGCGAGATCCGCTTCGCCGTGAAGCCTGCCAGCGTGTGCACCGACGATCATTTGCAATCGCCCACCGGCGTGCAGCTGCCCGTTGCCGCATCCCTGAAGAATCCGAGCGACAGCAGCTCGGACATCTACTTGGGCACGCAGCCGACATTGACCAGCGCACCGCGTGTGATTCAGGGCACCGTCGAATACTGAGGCCACCCACGCGCGGGAGGCGTGCTTTCCGCGCGTGGGCTACCCGGGAGGACCTCGTAGGACCTTGGTTAGTCCTACATGATCAAAAAAACTATTTTAAAACAATCAATTATATCTTGTTTATTACCTAATTTATCAGCTTGACCGTCGGTGGGTTTTGCGACATGGTAAAGCCTATGGCTACGCAGGCTCGATCCATTGCCTCGCTGACGATCTCTTTCGGATTGGTCGCTATCCCGGTCAAGCTGTATTCGGCGACCATCTCCTCCGAGCGTATTTCCTTCAATTTGCTGCGACAGAAGGATGGTTCGCGCGTGAAGCAGCAATACATCGCCGTCAACGATGGCACACCGGTCGAGCGCTCGGAAATGGTCAAGGGTTATGAATTCGCAAAAGACCAATATGTCATGTTCACCGCGGAGGAATTGAAGGAACTCGAGGATACGACCAGCCATGCCATCGACATCGGTCAATTCGTTCCGCTGGATTCCGTTGATCCGGTGTATTTCGATGGTACGTATTACTTGGCGCCCGACAAGGGCGGCGCAAAGCCTTACACACTGCTCGCCACGGCGCTTCGCAAAGCCCGCCAATGCGCCGTAGGGCGCTGGATTTCGCGCGGCAAGGAACATATCGTCGTCCTGCGGCCGATGGATGACGGCCTTGCGATGCATCAGCTTCATTTCAAGGCGGAGGTTCGCGAGTTCAAAGACCTCGGGATCGAGGCGGCGCCCGTATCGGAGCCCGAACTGAAATTGGCGCAGCAACTCATCGAGCACCTGGCGGTGAAGCGCTTCGATCCGAACGAATATGCGGACGAGCACAAGGTAAGGGTGCAGGCGGCGATACAGAAGAAAGTCGAAGGCAAGGAAGTCTCGCTCGCGGAGGCACCGGCGCCGGCCAAGGGCGGCAACGTCATCGATTTGATGGAGGCGTTGCGGGCCAGTCTCGACGCGCGAGGGTCGAAGGCAGCGGATACCAAGGAACGGAGGCCACCAAAACGTGCGCCCGCGCAGGCCTCGCGCAAGTCCGCCCGCCGATGAGATGCATGCCTACGATGGTAAGGACCTGGAGCGATTATTCGGATTGCCGCCCTCTGCGGTACGGGCGCTAGCGCGCGCGGGTAACATCCATCCGGTCAGGCGGTCGGGGCGGCTGCACTACTCGTTTCATGACCTCGTGGTGCTGCGCACGGCGAGCGCCCTGCGTGCCGCCAACATCTCGCCGCAGCGGATCAATCGCACCCTGCAGAAGCTGCGCTCGGCCTTGCCGGCCGGAGCGGCATTGAATGGGCTTTCGCTTACCGCGCTCGGCAATCGAATCGCCATTCGCGAAGGACACACGCTGCGCGAACCCGACTCCGGCCAATATGCCTTGGCCTTGGAGATTATCGAGGAGAAGGGGCGCCTGCACGTGATCGAACGCACCGGCGCGGCGCCCCCGGCCGGCC
>JALYHP010000043.1 GCA_030799355.1 Pseudomonadota bacterium | reverse complement strand
TGAGGGCTTGTCATGCGAAATTCACTGGCTGCAACCTTCGCCGCGATGACTGTGGCGCTGGCGGTGTCGTTCAGCGGACCTGCGCTGGCCGAGGCGACCGAGCCTACGGTTCATCAGATCTACGAGGCCGCGCAGGGAGGTCATTTCGACCAAGCTCAGCAAATGATGGACCAGGTGCTGCGCGACCATCCGAAGAGCGCGAAGGCACACTACGTCCAAGCAGAATTGTATGCCAAAGAAGGCAAAACAGCGCTCGCCCGCTCCGAACTCACCCAGGCCGAGGAATTCGACCCCGGCTTGACGCATGAAAACGCGCGTTCGGTCCAGGAATTGAAAGCGCAACTCGGCATGGCGCCCCGCACGGCATCTGGCACCCGCGGGATGGGCTCGGCACCCGCGGCCGCGCACGTTCCCTGGGGCACGATTCTGGTCCTCGCCCTGGCGATAGGCCTGCTGTGGATGCTGTTCCGCCGCCGCACCTACGGCCAATATTCGGCGGGAGCGCCGGTGATGGGCGGCGGACCTGGCGGGGGATATGCGGGTCCCGCGGGCGGCCCAGGCTACGGCGGCCCCGCGGGCGGCGGCATGGGTTCCGGCATCGCCGGAGGCTTGGCCTCGGGTCTTGCGGTAGGTGCCGGCGTGGTGGCCGGCGAAGAACTGGCGCACCACTTCCTCGATGGAGGTCGTCATGATTCCGGCGTGGTCCCTACCGACAATGGCGATCGGCAGCTGGCCGACAACAGCGATATGGGTGGGTCGGACTTTGGCGTCAATGATGCCGGCTCGTGGGACGACTCCGGTGGTGGGGGTGGTGGCGGCGATGATTGGTCGTAATAGCCTCCTGTAGAAGCCTCCTGTGTCCGCGGCCGACGCTTCCCGTCCTTCTCCTAGGGCAGCTCGCCTGCGCGCGCTGCTCCGCTCGGGTGGTTGCCGAAACCTCGACAGCCGGACCTCCGTCCTACCGCCCGCCTCGGCAGTAGGCCCGGCGGGGCGGCCTCAGCAGGACGGAGGCGGCGTCACGAGTCGCGCTGCACCGGGGTAGCGGCGGCGTCACGACTCGCGCTGCACCGCCGTAGTCACGGCATCATGCAGTGCCCGCATGCCGAATGACACGTCCTGCAGAACGCCGTCGATGAAAAATGCCGGCGTGGCCCGGAGATGGCTGCGGCGGCCCCCTTCCATGTGCTCGCGAACCTTCTGCAAGTAGATATGGTCGTCCATCTCCGCGGTGTAGCGCACCAAATCGAGTTCCACGTGGGCTGCGTACCGGGCAAGGTCCTTGTCCTTCAGGTGAGCTTGATTCTGGAACAGCAGATCATGGAACTGCCAGAATTTGCCTTGTGCCGCAGCCGCCTCGGCCGCTTCGGCGGCCGCCACGGCGTGAGGGTGCGAATCGGCCAGCGGGAAATGCCGGAAAATAAAGCGCACCTGCCCGGGGAATCGTTCCAGCAATAACGTCGGCGTCTGAGCCGCCATTTTACAGCTCGGACATTCGAAGTCGCCGTACTCGACCACCGTCACCCGGGCGCGGTCGAATCCTTGCGAGTGGTCCGTGGGCTCGGGCGGTACCGCTAACGTGATCGGGTGGGAAGCTTGGCTCATCGGCTAGGTCACGATGATCTTCGGCGCCGACCCGGCGCCGAGGCCTTCGACGAGCATCTTGTTGATACGCCGGACGAAAATAGCCGGATCATCCAGATCGCCGCCTTCGGCCAACATCGCCTGGTCGTACAGCACGTGGGCAAGCTCCGAGAACGCGCTTTCATCAACGGTCTCTCGGAGCCGTTCGACCAATGCATGCTGCGGATTCAGCTCGAGAATCGGCAACGTGGCGAATGGATTGTTCTGGCCTGCCTGCTTCAAGATCCGGCCCATGCGCAAGCTTACGCCGAATTCTCCGGCCACCAACACCGCCGGGGAATCCGTCAGACGGCCCGAAACACGCGCGCTCGCGATCTTTCCGAGCAAGGTCTTGCCCAGACGCTCGAGGGTGTCCTTGTAGCTCGATTCGGTGGCCGCCTTTTCGGGTGTCTCGATGGCGGATGCAACGTCGGCGGACGCGCTCGCGACGTTGGTGAGCGTTTTGCCCTCGTACTCGTGCAGGTGGCTCGCCACCCATTCATCGATGCGGTCGGTGAGCAACAGCACCTCGAATCCCGACTTGGCGAACCCCTCCAGGTGCGGACTGTTGCGCGCCGCCGCGACCGAATCGGCGGTCAGATAATAAATGGCCTTCTGGTCCGGCTTCATGCGCGAGACATAGGCATCGAGCGTCACGTCGGGCTGCGCGCCGCCCGCGGCCGCGGCCGACGAGGTCGAAGTGAAGCGCAACAGTTTGGCGATCCGCGTCTTCTGAGCGGGGTCCTCGATGATGCCCTCCTTCAACACCACGCCGAAGGTTTTCCAAAATTCGGCGTATTCCTGCGGCTTATCCTTGCTGAGCTCTTCCAGCAAATCCAGGGAGCGCCGCACCAATGCCGACTTGATCTTCTCCACCACACGATTGTTCTGCAGCAATTCGCGCGATACGTTGAGCGGTAGGTCGGCGCTATCGACGAGTCCACGCATGAATCGCAGCCACGGCGGCAGCAGTTCCGCTGCCTTATCCATGATGAACACGCGCTTCACATAGAGTTGGACAGCGGCACTGCGTTCGCGCTCGAACAGGTCGAAAGGCGCGCGCTTCGGCAGGTACAGCAGCGAGGTGTACTCGATGCCGCCCTCGACCTTGTTGTGCGCCCATGCGCGAGCATCTTCCGTGTCGTGGCTCAGATGCTTGTAGAAGGCCTGGTAGTCCTCGTCCTTGAGTTCGGATTTCGGCCGTGTCCAGAACGCCTTCGCCTGATTGATCGTCTCTTTCGTGTCGCCGGCCGCGAGGACGATGGGTATGCTCAAATGGTCGGAGTATTTGCGCACCAGCTCTCGAAGCCGCACCGGCTCCAAGAACTCCTTGTCTTCATCGCGCAGGTGCATGATGACTTCGGTGCCGCGATCGGCTTTGTCGGCGGCTTGGATCTCGTACGAGCCCTCGCCATCCGAATTCCAGCGCACGGCTTCGGAATCCGCGCGCTTGCTCAATACCGTGACGCGGTCGGCCACGATGAACGAGGAGTAGAAGCCCACGCCGAACTGGCCGATGAGTTGCGCATCCTTCGCCGAATCGCCGCTCAGCGCCTCGAGGAACTTCTTGGTGCCCGAACGGGCAATCGTCCCCAGATTGTCGATGACTTCATCATGGCTCATGCCGATGCCGTTGTCCTTCACCGTCAAGGTGCCGGCCTCCTTGTCCGGGATCAAGGTCACGGACAGTTCATCGGAGCCCATGAGTTGCGGATTGGCGAGTGCCTCGAAGCGCAGCTTCTCACAGGCATCCGACGCGTTCGATATCAATTCGCGCAGGAAAATCTCTTTGTGCGAGTACAGCGAATGGATCACCAGCCGCAGCACTTGTTTGGTCTCGGCTTGGAACTCTTTGGTCTGGGGAGATGTTTCGGTCGTCATGGCCTTACAGTCGTTATGGATGAATCAAGTGGGGGATACCCCTTCCGCCAAATGGGGTCAGGGCTCGAGACTTCAAGCGCGGGGTAACCCACGCGTGCCCGGACCCGCGCCGCCGACGCCGCTTCGCATCGCACATCCCTAGCCTGCCGGCCCACGGGTGGGCCCGCCGCACGGCGGCAGCCGCCCACCCGCGCGACCGTTCGGTGGGCAAGCCTTAGGGCCACGCCGCTCGCGGATTGAAGTTGAATTCGCGCCGCATGCGTTCGTAGGCCTCCTTGGCCTGCGGCGTCTCCGCATTGGGCGTCACCAGCTTCAGGGTCACGAACTGGTCCCCGCTCGGCGTCCCCGGAAAGCCGCGGCCGCGAAGGCGCAGCCTCTGTCCCGCCTGAGCACCGGCCGGAATGGTGAGTTCGACGGTTCCGCCCAGTGTCGGCACGGCAACCTTTGCCCCGAGGGCAGCCTCCCATGGCGCCAGAGGCAGTTCCACCTGTACATCCTTGCCGTCCAGCGCGAACACCGGGTGGGGTCGCAATTTGACCCGCAATATGAGCGCGGTGCGCCCGCTGCCGACGCGTAGCGCCTGGCCCTCCGTGACCCCGGCGGGAATCTGCACGTCCACCAGCCGCGCGCGGCCATTGTCATTCATGGAAACCCGGCGCCTCGTTCCGGCGTACGCCTCCTCGATCGAGACCTCGATCTGGCCACCGTCGGTTTCACGTTGGGAGAAGCCACCCGGACCGTTTGCGCCGGCCGCGCCAAACAGGCTCGAGAAGAAATCACTGAAGCCGTTGAGGTCGGAGAAGCGATGCCCCCCGCCGGCCTGGCCGAACCGCTGCTCCCAATCAGGAGGCGGACGAAATTGCTGACCCGATCGATAATCGCGGCCGAGCTGATCATAGGCCGCGCGCTTTTCCGGGTCCTTGAGTACCTCATAGGCTTCTTGCACGTTTTTGAAGTTCTCCTCGGCGTTTTTCTCCTTGCTGACGTCGGGGTGATACCTGCGTGCCTGCTTGCGATATGCGCGTTTGACCGTTTCCGCATCGGCGCCGCGAGGCACACCGAGCGTTTCGTAATAATCCTTGAATTGCATGCCCTGACCTGACCTGACCGAAGTGACCTTGTGAATCGTCTAGCGTACGGCGTCCTCCAGCCGGACGCATCAATTTCCGGCCGGTGTCGCCGGTGACCGTCCGCCTGAGCGAGCACGGGTCGCGACGCGCTTATCGATGTGCCATATTGCGGTGCTTTTTTGCAAACAAAAGAGCCTGGAGCGCATTTACTTGCGAGGAGTCGGGCGGCAGCCGCGCCGCTCGACCTGCCGTGTTTCACGAGTATGATCATCGTATGCTCAAGTGTCCTATGCCGAAGTCACCATGTTGAGCGGGCTGATCCGGTTTTCCGAGCCGGTTGCACCCGCCCGCGCGCAAGGGGGCGGAACGCCGTGCCGATGACACAGCCGGGGTACGGACCCAACGGAACCGCCGGTGCCACGAGCACCTGACCGGGGCATCCTGAACGAGCTGAAGGCCGCCGTCGGCGCCGGTGGCTGGCTCGATTCAGCGACGGACACGGCGCCCTACGTCGTGGATTTCCGGCGCCTGTATCGGGGTGCGACGCCGCTGGTGCTGCTGCCGCGGGAGGTGGCCGAAGTCGCCACCATCCTCGAGATTTGCAACCGCGCCGACGTGGCCGTGGTTCCGCAGGGCGGCAACACGGGCTATTGCGGCGGGGCCACGCCGGACGAGAGCGGTGCACAGGTGGTGCTGTCCATGCGGCGTTTGAACCGAATCCGCAAGCTCGATGCAACCAACTATTCCCTGATCGTCGAAGCCGGCGCCACCCTCGCGGCGGTACAAGCGGCCGCTCGCGACGCGGATCGCCTGTTTCCTCTCTCGCTGGGATCGCAAGGCACGGCGCAAATCGGCGGTAACCTATCGACGAATGCCGGCGGCACGGCGGTGCTGCGCTATGGAATGATGCGCGACCTGGTACTTGGCCTGGAAGTCGTCCTGGCTGACGGTCGTGTGATGTCCGCATTGACGGGTCTGCGCAAGGACAATACCGGGTACGACGTAAAATCGCTGTTCATCGGCGCGGAGGGCACCTTGGGCGTCATCACCGCGGCATCGCTGAAGCTATTTCCGCTGCCGGCCGATGCCGCGACCGCCCTGGTGGGTGTCGATTCTCCGCAGCAGGCGCTCGATCTGCTGACCGTGCTGCGCACGGCGGCAGGCGATCAAGTGACCACATTCGAGCTGATGCCGCGGTTGGCCGTCGAGCTCACCGTGAAACACATCGCCGGAGTGGCGAATCCGTTGGCGCAGCAAACCGCCTGGTACTTGCTCGTCGAGCTCACCTCGCCGAACCCGCGGCAGGACCTCCTCGCTCTGCTGAGCGCCGAACTCGAGCAAGCGGCCATGAACGGCATGGTACGCGACGCCCTGATCGCCACCTCCATCGCGCAATCCTTGGCCATGTGGAAACTGCGGGAATCGGTGCCCGAGGCACAGCGGCTGCATGGCGCCAATCTCAAGCATGATATATCCGTGCCCCTATCGCTGATTCCGCAACTGATCGAGGACGGCTCGGCCCTGGTGCGGCGTCTGGCGCCGGAGGGAGAGGTCATCGGCTATGGCCACTTGGGCGATGGGAACCTGCACTTCAACGTGGCCCAGCGCCCCGGTACGGACAAGACGGCCTTCCTGGAGCGCGCCAAGCAGCTCGAGCATGCCATTTTCGATCTGGTCGGCAGCTTGGGCGGCAGCATCAGCGCGGAACATGGTATCGGACGGCTGAAAGCGGCCGAATTCGCGTGCCGCGCCGATCCGGTCGAGCTGGCCGTGATGCGCGATCTCAAGCGAGCGCTCGATCCGCGGGGTATTTTGAATCCCGGTAAAGTCCTCGCATGAACAGCGCCCGCATGCCCAGAACGAAAACCCAGCGCACGCTGACTCTCCCCATCGCCACGAAGCGGCTGAATTTGCGCGACTTCGTGGAGTTGGACTTCGACGCCATCCACGCCTATTCGTCGGATCCGCGCGTGACGAAATACCTGTTCTTCGGGCCTCGCGATGCGCACAGCACGGCAGATTACCTGGAAGGCCTGCTGGCCTCTCAGGAAGAGAGCCCACGCACTCGATACGAGTTGGCGGTGGAGGAAATCGAATCGGGCCGGGTGCTCGGCGCATGCGATTTGTCGCTGATCGAACGCAACGTGGTGGATTTGGGCTACATGCTGGGACTCGCCGACTGGGGCAAGGGCTATGCAACGGAGATTGCACTGGCGTTGGTCGATGCGGCCTTTTGCGAGTTGCGCGCGGATCGGGTGATTTCCACGGTGGATATCAACAACCGGGCATCCATCCGCGTGCTCGAGAAAATCGGCATGCGTTGGGAGGCGGTGTTTCGCAAACACCGGCGCGCCAAGAACCGATGGTGGGACTGCCACTTGTTCGTGCTGCCGCGCGAGGTTTGGGAGCTGTCGAGACGACAAGGCGGCTGACCGGCCGCCCGAACCGCATCAACGATCGGAGTCGGTTTCGTCTTTTGCCGCCTGTTCGCGCGCGCGCTCTTTGGCGCGGTCCATGACGTCCTTGCCGGGCATACCGGCACCGCGGGTGCTGCGTAACGTGAGCAGTCCGCCGATCAGCGCTCCCACCACGACGATGATGATGATGATGGCTTTCATGTCGCGGCCACCCGCATCAAGCCTTCCTGCGACGTGCTGGCGACCAGCCTGCCGTCGCGCGCGAAGATGCTGCCGCGGGCAAACCCGCGTGCCCCCGAAGCGCTGGGGCTATCGGTCGAATACAGCAGCCACTCATCCACGCGCACGCTGCGATGGAACCACATGGCGTGATCGATGCTGGCCATCACCAAGTCGGGCGCCATGATGGAAATTGCATACGGCATCAAGGCCGTATCGAGCAGGTTGAAATCGGACGCATAGGCGAGCAGGCAGCGATGCATGGCCTCATCGTCCGGAAGACGGTCGATCGCCCGAAACCAGACGTTTCGTCGGGGCGCCGCCTTTTCCGCCTTCAAGAAACTCGGCGGCTGTGTGGGGCGGAATTCGAAGGGACGGTTTTTCTGCAACACGCGCCGCATGCCGGGGCCCAGGTTCTGCAATACGTCGCGGAAATACCAAGCGAGTTCGGGCAGATCGTCGGGAGCCGCAACTTCCGGCATCGAGGTCTGATGACTCACGCCCTGTTCATCGGACTGGTAGGAAGCGGACATGTTGAAGATTTGCGCGCCGTGCTGGATGGCCACCACCCGTCGTGTCGAAAAGTGATTGCCGTCACGCGCGCGGTCTACCTCGTAGACGATGGGCGAATTGAAATCCCCCCGGCGCAGGAAGTAGGCATGGAGGGAGTGGACCGCCCGATTCTCCACCGTCGCCGTGGCCGCCATCAAAGCCTGACCCAGCACCTGTCCGCCGAACACTTGGGGGCTGCCGATATCGCGGCTCTCGCCGCGAAACAGATCCAACTCGAGCCGCTCGAGCGTCATTACTTTCAATAGATCATCGAGTAGCTGATGCATTGATGTCTCGTGGTGGTACGCGGCGGGCCGCCTCGAGGCGGCCGCGCCTCAATGCGCGCCGGCTTCCGCGACGCCCAGGCGTTTCTGCATGATGGGGCTGGTGGTGGTGTACTGCAGGAATTGCCGCTTTTCCGGAAACAGATGATGCTGGATGGCGAATGCCGCGAGCGCTGCCTCGTGGAAGCCGCTCAGGATCAGCTTCTTCTTGCCCGGATAGGTGTTGATGTCGCCGATCGCGAAGATGCCCGGTACGTTGGTTTGAAACTTCTCGGTGTCTACCTTGAGTGCCTTGCGCTCGAGTTCGAGTCCCCAGTCGGCCACGGGACCAAGCTTCGGGTGCAGGCCGAAAAACGCGAGCACTCGGTCCG
The DNA here is from genome assembly GCA_030799355.1 of Pseudomonadota bacterium. Taxonomy (GTDB): domain Bacteria; phylum Pseudomonadota; class Gammaproteobacteria; order Steroidobacterales; family Steroidobacteraceae; genus Bog-1198. The sequence goes on along the minus strand of JALYHP010000043.1, from coordinate 9,114 downwards.
CGGCCAGCTGCAGCGTCGTCTGTCCGTTGTTGGTTTGCACGATGAGGCCCGTGAGCCGGGGTTTTCCGTCCGCGTGCGGCTCGCTGTGAACGGCCACCGCATGCCCTTCGATCAACTGCATGTTCCCGGCGGCGACCAGATCGCGCATGCGCGCCACCGTCGCCGGGGCGGCACGAAATTCGGCGCGGCGGTGCACCAGCGTCAACGATCGGGCCTTTCCGCACAGCGCCACGGTCCAATCGAGCGCGGAATCCCCGCCGCCGCATATCACGAGATCGTGGCCATGAAAGTCGGCCGCCGTCTTCACCCGGTAATGCACGCTGGTCCCCTCGAATGTCTCGATGCCCGGCAGCGTCAAGCGCCGCGGCTGAAACGAGCCGACGCCGGCGGCGATCACCACGGCGCCGGCGCTGAGGCGGGTGCCGGCGGAAGTCGCGACGAGTATTTTCCCATCCGCGAGCGGCCTCACCTCCGTCACCTCCTGCCCCAGATGGAACGTGGCGTTGAAAGGCTTCGCCTGTTCGAGCAGCCGATCGATCAACTCCTGCGCGCCGCAGACGGGCAGCGCCGGAATGTCGTAAATCGGTTTGTCCGGGTATAACTCGGTGCACTGACCGCCGGCTTGACTCAGCGAATCGATGATGTGCGCCTTGATCCCCAAGAGTCCCAATTCGAAGATTTGAAATAATCCGACCGGACCCGCACCGATGATGACCGCTTCCGCGGGCGTGGGCTCGGGCAATGGGATCGCGGCGGGCGGTTCCAGCATGGTGGGGAGGATTCCTGTTAAGCACAAAACGGTCGCGAATTGTAGCTGAAACTCGCCGCTATCTGCGGCCCGCGAGTGCCTCGACTCGAGTTGCCCGATCGCCGAAGCGGAAAAAACCCATGCCGCCCATGATCTATGATCCGAAAAACTCCTTGCGCACTCGCCGCACCGACCCATGCATGGGCCGCATGCCGAATGCCGCGCGGCGCCGGTGTCGGCGGACTCCTACACGCTATGTGTCTGTTTTTCATAGGATTGAATTGTACAATTCTGCAGCAAATGCTTCTTACGAATCCCCGGCAGATGCTTCCTAGGAATCCCCGGCAAATGCTTCACAGGAATACCGCCATGCACGTGCAGGTCAGCCCCCCACTCAGAGAATCGCATCACGATATCGTCGACGAGGAAAGTGCCCGCGAATCGACTCGTCCAATCAGGGCGCTCAATCGCGGCCTAGAGGTGTTGACGGAACTCAATCGGCTGGAACGGGCGGCCATCAACACCTTGGCAAACGCCGTGGGGCTGCCGCGAACGACGACGTACCGGATTTTGGAGACCCTCAGACTCGCGGGCTACGTCGACCGCGACGCTCACGACGATTGCTATCGTCCGACCATCATGGTGCGCGCGTTATCGGATGGCTTCGATGATGAGGCCATGGTCGCGCACATCGCGAAGCCTCATCTGGCCGCGCTGTGCACCGCCATCGTCTGGCCGATCGCCATTGCGGCTCCGTCCGGTGCGGCAATGGTCATCCGCGAAACCACCGATCGGCAGAGCCCGTTGGCTTTGGAACAATACGGCGCAGGAATCCGCGTACCGATGCTGACATCGGCCGCCGGACGCGCCTATCTGGCATATTGCACGCCGCAGCAGCGCGAGACGCTGCTCGATTTGTTGTCGCGTTCATCCCTACCCGAAGACCGGTTGGTGCGCAGCCGGACCGAGGTTGAGCGGATTCTCAATGAAACGCGCGCGCAGGGATTCGGCATGGCACAGCGTGCGCGGCGCGTCTCCGAGGAGATCAGCCTCGCGATCCCGGTACGGGCAAAGGATCGGGTACTCGCGACCATATCGGTAAGGTATGCGGCCACCGCCGTGCCGCTGCGCACCGCCGTGGAACAGTTCCTGCCGAAGATGCGCGAAGCGGTGGCCAAGATCGAGCGCGAGTTCGGCTCCGCATAGCTCTTGCTCGCAGCGCGAGTTCGGCTCCGCATCGCCCCGGCAGCAGGCAGCGACGCCGGACTGGCACGCGCAGCGCCTCGCCCGGGGCGCCGGCTGATCGGGGAGCCCCGCCTCCTCTGGGTTTCGACCAACCGCGTCGGCTCCGCCTCGGAGAAAATGCACGTCGCGCTTGCGGCCGCGCCGAATATCGGGACAGCGCTATAGTTTGGGCAGCCGCGACAGGATTTGGTCGGCGATCGCCGCATACGCGCCACCGAAATGGTGACCGCCGCGCATTTCCAGCGAAATGCCATCATGACCGGTGACCTGTTTGCAGGCGGAATCCGCATCGTCTGCGCCATACAGGCACAGATACGGTGAGCCGTTCCACTGTTCGAGTTCGGGCGCGGTAGGCAAGCCGCCCGCGGGATTCCCCAGCCAATTTGCGACATGAAACTCGAATAGCGCGTTGTCGCTGATGCCGAGCAACGTCGTGAGCCCGACCATTTCCCGCGTGGCCGCGGGCAAGCGGTTGACCATGAACGGCATGGTGTCGGCGCCCTGTGAATAGCCGATCAGCAGTACATGAGTCTTGCCCCACAGCCGGGAGAAGTGCCGCACCACCCGATCGAGATCCTTCGAAGCCCCCTCGGGCGTGCGCGGCGACCAGAAGTACTTCAGCGAATCCCAGCCGATGATGGGTATGTCATGTTTCGCAAGCTCCGCCGACACGCCCTTGTCGAATCCCACCCAACCACCATCGCCGGTCAGAAATACACCGAACCACTTGCCGTTGCCTCCCCCCTGGGAGGGCACCACCGTCAGCGGCAAGTCCGCCACCGGGGCGGGAAGAGGGGCCGGCTTCGCCTCGAGCGGCGATGCCGTCAAACGATCGTAGGCCGCTTCGTATTGCGGCAGCCAATTCTTCTCGACCGAATAGCCGTGCCCCACCTTGGGCAGCATGACGACCTCGCCGCCAGGCACCGACGCGATGAACTTTCGCGTGGCAGCCGCGTCGCACACCTGGTCGTTCTCGCCTTGCAAGGCGATCCACTTGCCGGGAAGCTGCCTGGTCGGCAAGAAATCGACGCCCTTCAGCAGACCTTTCGAATCGAACCGCGGGCTCGAATCTATGCCCGTCCCGGCGCACACCCGCTTCTTCAGGTCGAGGTCCGGACAAAACCCGAGGCTCAGCGCGCCTTTGAACAGGCCTTCGGGAGACTCGGCGAGCGTTGCGTACACGAGCGTCGCGCCGGACGAATAGCCGACCAGCGTCGGCTGCAGATACTTCTCGAGCCCCAATGCCGATTGCAGGTAATGGCTCAGATTTTCGAAATCGGCGGCGGGCGAAACGCATTTCTGCGGAGCCTTCTCGAGTTGCGCGAGGTAGTGGCGTATATCGATGCCCGCCACCACCGCGCCTTTGTTGGCGAGTCGTCGCGCCATGGAAATCACGCCCAGATTCCAGCCGCCATCGCCGGATACGAAGAGCACCACCTCATGCGGCGCACCCGGGCCGCGATACAAGGCAATCGTTCCAAAACGACCGTAATTCAATGCGTTGGGGGGTGCCGGCGCATCGATGGCCGCTCCCGCCACGCCCGCCGTGGCGGTGGACTGCGCATCGTCGTACCGCGCAATGATGGAAGGCGTAACTGCCGCCGTGCCCTGCATACCTTCGGCTCTCGCAACGGTACCCCCCGCGGCCGCGACCGCCGTGATGGCCATCGCCGCGGTGAGCATCGCGCGGGCGGCGGCCACCGGGGTCCCCCCTGCCGCACGCGCTGCGCTGTCAACGGTGATTGCCTTGTTGGCCGCCTTGTCCACGATGGCCGCCTTGTCCACGATGGTCGCCTTGTCCACGATGGTCGCCTTGTCCACGATCGCTGTTCCTCGAACGAATCACTGTTCCACTATTTCTTCAACGCCTTGCCGACGCCTCCCGAAATGAGCGAGGTGACGTCGAGCAGCGCGCCGGCAACGCTGAATTTTCCGGCGACGGCAAGATATCGCGGCCGCCAGACCGGGACAAATTTCTCCTTGTATTTGCGCAGGCCTTCGAAGTGGTAGAACGCTTCACCATAACGTTGCACCATGCGCCCGAGCTTATGCCACGTCGGCGCGAGAGCGTGCTCCTCGAGTCCGGACAGCGGTGCCATGCCCAAGTTGAACCACTGGTATTTCTCTTGCTTGCCCCACAGCATGCATTCTGCCAGCAGGAAGTCGATGACTCCCTTGGGCGCCGCATCGCTATAACGCATCAAGTCCACCGACACCTCCGCGTACAGGCCGGCTCGCCATATATTGGCGAATGCGACGATCGCGCCCGCTCGATACACGACGGCGCAATCGAAACAAGCCAGATATCGTTCGTCGAAGTATCCCATCGAAAAGCGTTTCTCGCCGGCTTGCTTCTCCGCGAGCCACGAATCCGATACCGCACGCAATTGCGGCATGATTTGCGGCACTTCCTGGCGAGGGACCACCGCAAATTCGGCGCCGTCGCGGGCGGCTCGCCGATGCGACTGCCGCAGGTCGGCACGCTCGCCGCCTTCCAGCGAGAAAGCGCCCAACGGGATTCGCGCTTCCTCGCCGAGCTTGGTCAGCGTCAGTCCCAAATCGATATACAGCGACAGGTTGTCCGGCGCCACTTGATAGAAGACCGGCGTGACCGCCATCTGATCGCAGACCTCCAGGAACTCCCATGCCAAGGGCTCGGCCAGAACCGCGGGGCCAACCGGATCTCCCATGCTGATCCAGCTGCTGCCCGAGGCTTGGTACATGATGAAAGCCGTGCGACCGGCGTTGAACATCAGGTGCTTGTCGCCCAGCAGCGCGAGATTGGCGTTGGTTTCCTGGCTCTCAGCGATCAGCTCTTGCGCCCGCTGCAGCGCATCGGTATTGGGCGGCGCGAGGGATGATTTCGAGGGGCGCAGCAAGCGCCACAATCCATAGGCCGCGGCGATGGTGGACGCCAGCACCGAGGCGCGCAGGCTGCGCGGCGCCGACGCATCGAAGGCGTATTGCCACCACAGATCCCGGTCGTAGGGCACGTGCCGATAAGCGAACAGTATCCACACCGCGGATCCGAGCAGGGCCAGCAATACCGCGATGATCCAGGGCCGCGAGAAGCGTTGTTCGATCAGCGAAGCAGGGCGTTGGAAGCGCGCCCGTGCGGACACCAACAGCACCACCACGACGGCCAGGATGAGGGCTTCTTCGAAATCGAAACCTTTGAGCAGCGATAGCAAAATGCCGGCGCACAGCAGCCATGTCGTCATCCACCATGCGGCATCCAGACGGCGATACAGCCCGTTCGCCAGAATCAGCAGGCCGACGCCGACGGCGCTGCCGAGCAAGTGCGACAGTTCGAGAATGGGCAAGGGCACGAAAGGGCGCAGCCAATTCAAGCGGTGGCTGATCGCCGGCGTGGCCCCCGAGAACAGCAGCACACCGCCCGCGCCGAAGACCGCCACGCCGATCGCTTGGGGGGTTGCGGCACTGAGCCAAGTCCTTCCGAGCCTGCCCAAGCGCACCATCGGGCCGCGATGCACCCAGATTTCATGCGCTCCGAGCAGTGCGAGAGCCGCGGCGAACGGACCGAAATAGTAAATGATGCGGTACGCGAGCAACGAGCCCAGTAAATGGTCCGGCGGTACGGAGCGAAACAGCAGCAACAGCACCGACTCGAACACGCCCATGCCGCCCGGGACGTTACTGATGATGCCGGCGGAAATGGCGATGAGATAGAAACCGGCGAACTGCACGAAGCCGATCGCAGCCTGGTGCGGCAGCAGCACGTAGAGGACACCCGCGGCGCACAACAGATCGGCGCTGGCCACCGCGATTTGCGCGACGGCAATTCTTGCGCTCGGTACCGGAACCACGATTTTGCCGTAGCGTAATGAGGCGTGCCGGGAGCACGCCAGCCATATATACGCGCCAACCCCTCCCAAGAGCAGGCCGCCCACCAGCACGATCAGCGCCGGCGGCAGGTGCAATACCGAGCCCGACAATCCAGGCCGCGACAACAACGACAGCCCGAGCAGCAGCGCCGCGCCCAGTATGAAGGTCAAGGTGCCGAAGGCGATGACCGTACCGATCTGCTTGGCGGTCAAACCCAACGGGGAGTACGCCCGATAGCGCACGGCGCCACCGCTCAGGGTGTTCAATCCCACATTGTGGCCGATTGCGTAGCCCATGAAGGAGATCAGCGCGAGCCGCGGGTACGGCACTCGCACGCCCGCGAACTTCAGCCCCAGAGCGTCATACAACGTCAGGCACCCGTAGCCCGCGCAGGTCAGCGCCAGCGCCGCCAGCAACCGCGACGTCGCGATGGCCTCGACGTGGGCCAAGATATCGCGCCAGCGGTACTGCGCCAGCACGTGATGCAGCCAGAACAGCGCCAACCCAAACAGGGCGACGCCGAGCAATGCGGTCCAGGCCGGAACACGGCGGGTTGTGTGGGAAACTGTCAAGCTGCCTATCGTATCAGGGCGTCCCCGAATCCGGTGACCCCAAAGGCCGGCGATGCCTGAGTGTCGACTTCCTGTGAAAAACTGCTAGGGTTAGCCGTACTCGACCGTCCGCAAAGGTAACTTCCAATGAACTCCCCCGATGATGGCCGCCAGGCAACCATGGATGCGACACAGATCTATCTGGAAGAGACCTTCACGGACCGAAGGGTGGGCACGATACGGCGGTTGACTCCGGTCACCGCCGACGGGACACCGGATACCGCTCGCCCGGTTCAGTTCGTGGGGCAGGCCCAGGTCATGACTCCGATGGGTGCTGTGCCGATCAGTTTCGAACTGGATTCTCCGACGTTGGCCGGCGCCGTCGCCAAATTCGGCGAGGCCGCCGAGCAGGCGGTGCGCCAGACCATGCAGGAGCTTCAGGATCTACGCCGCGAGCAGGCATCATCCCTGGTCATTCCCGACGCGGCGGGCGGCGCATTGCCCAACCCCAGCGATCTGCTGGGCCGCGGCCGCCCTCGTCGCTAGGCGCGGCATGGCGCTGGGCCGGCGCATCGCGGGCCACCGCGGACGTTTGCGTAACGGCAAGGCTCGACCGCCGGCGCGAGCGTTACGCAACGACAAAGCTCGACCGCCGGCGCAAGCGTTACGCAACGACAAAGATTGACCACCGCGGCGAACATGTGCGCAATGCCAAGGCTTCACCGCCCCGGCCGGCGTGTACGCCGCTAAGGCTTGACCGCCTCGAGCGTTTCCCATCGCGAGAAAGCGCACTCGAGTTCTTTCTCCACCGACTGCAGCCGCTGTACCGCGGCCGCGGCATCGCTTGGACTGCGGCGAAAAAGATCCGCATCGCCGACGGCGGCCATCAAGTCCGCCTGCTCGGCCTCGAGGCGCTGGATCGTCACGGGAAGGGCATCGAGTTCGCGCTGCTCTTTGTATGACAGCTTGCGCGCCCGCGCCGGCGCCGACTTGGTGGTGGCCGGCACGATGGCGGCCACCGGGGAGGCGGGCGATGATTTCGCCTTTGGCGTCGGAACTCTGCGTTGCCGCAGCCAATCGGTATACCCGCCGACATACTCGTTGATGCGCCCCGCACCCTCGAAGACCAACGTACTGGTGACCACATTGTCGAGGAAGGCGCGGTCATGGCTGACCAACAGCAGGGTACCCGCATACTCGGCGACCATTTCCTCGAGCAGATCCAGGGTTTCGGCATCGAGATCGTTGGTGGGTTCGTCCATCACGAGCAGATTGCTGGGCTTCGCGAACAATCGAGCCAGCAGCAGCCGATTGCGTTCGCCGCCCGACAACATGCTCACGGGGGCGTGCAGGCGTTCCGGCGGAAACAGGAAATCGCGCAGATAACTCGACACATGGCGCGGTATCCCGCCGATCGTGATGGTCTGTCCGCTGCCGCCGGTGACGTTGTCCATGATGGACTTAGCCGGGTCCAGCTGCTCGCGCTGCTGATCGAAGTAAGCGGGCAGCAGCGACGTACCGCGGCGGATCGTCCCACGCGTCGGTTCGAGCTCGCCCATCAACAGCTTGATGAGGGTACTCTTGCCGCAACCGTTGGGGCCGATGATGCCGATGCGATCGCCGCGCATGATGCGCGCGGAAAACTCCGCAATGACGGGGGCGGTATCGAATTCCTTCGTCACATCGAGCGCTTCGAAAACCAATTTGCCGGACGGACCCGCTTCCTGCGCGCGTATATCGACCTGGCCGATGCGCTCGCGCCGCTCACGGCGTTGAATGCGCAGCTGTTCGAGCGCGCGTACGCGGCCTTCGTTGCGGGTGCGCCGAGCCTCCACGCCCTTGCGTATCCACACTTCCTCCTGCGCCAGTTTCTTGTCGAACAGTGCCGCGTGTTTCGCTTCGACTTCCAGGGCGGCACGCTTCTGCAGCACATAGTCATCGTAGCTACCCGGCCACACACGCAGCTGCCCGCGATCGAGTTCCACGATACGCGTCGCCAGGCGGCGCACGAAGGCGCGGTCATGACTGATGAACAGCAATGCGCCGTCGAAATCGAGCATCATCTCTTCGAGCCAGGTGATGGCCTCGATGTCCAGGTGATTGGTGGGCTCATCGAGCAGCAGGAGCTGCGGTTCCGATACCAAGGCCCGGCCCAGCATCACCCGCCTGCGCCACCCGCCGGACAATGCGCTCATCGGTGCATTTCGATCCAGCTGCAGTCGTGACATCACCTGATCGACCTGTAATGCCGCCTGCCAATCGCCGTCGATACCGCCTCCGCCAACGCCGCTGGTGACCACGTCGAGAACGGACTGGCCGCTCGCCGGAGAGACCTCCTGGGCGAGGGTGGCGATTTTGGTGCCCGGCCTCACCCACACTTCGCCGCTATCCGGGGCGAGGCCGCGGGTGATGAGCTGCATCAAGGAGGATTTGCCTTCGCCGTTTCGGCCGAGCAAACACACGCGCTCGCCTCTGCGTATTTGCAGATCGACATGATCCAGCAGTGGCTTGAGGCCGAAGCTCAAGGACACCTTATCGAGGCGTACGGTAGGCATAGCGCCGCTTATGGTATCGCTTATCGAGTGGTATCGCTTATCGAGCGAGGCCTCGAGCGTAACCCCGCCTCCGAGATCCCGCCTCGATCCGCGCTCCGATGCGCTGCGCCCTGATGCGCCCTAGCCCTAGCCCTAGCCCTAGCCCTAGCCCTAGCCCTAGCCCTAGCCC
>JALYHP010000007.1 GCA_030799355.1 Pseudomonadota bacterium | reverse complement strand
TTTTTTTTTTTTGGTTTTTTACACCGGGGTGGCCGCCGGGGGGGTTGTTGTGTGGGGGGTCTGTTGGGTCGTCGTGCCCGGCGCGCGGGGCGCGCGGCAGGTCATCGAGGCCACTCTCACCATGCGCGGCAAGCTTTTTGCGCATGCTCTTGGTCCAGAACTTGGCGATATGGTTCGCGATGCCCGCGATGGCCTCCTCGCGCACGGATTCGGCGCGGAAAAAATTGCCGATGTCATTCGCCATGCGCACCAAGTGGTCAGCCCCGCCGTGTGGCGCAGCTCCGTGCTCGGCCGCCGCAGCGCTTGGTGACGGGGCACCGTGCTCGGCCGCGCCGCTTGGTTGCGCAGCACCGGGTTGCGTAGCCGCCCCGCCGTGTGCCGCGAGGCCCTCATCCGGCCGCGGCACGCCGTCGCGCGTATCGCCGCTCATGCCGGCAATTTATTTGACGAACACATCGGCGCTCTTCAACAACGATTCCTGGGTGTCGCTGAATTCGCGGAAGCGCTTCTGCCACTCGGACGGCTGGCTGACGCGCGTCGCCTGCACCGCGGTGACCTTGTACTCGGGGCAATTGGTCGCCCAGTCCGAGTTGTCGGTGGTGATGACGTTGGCGCCCGACTCCGGAAAGTGAAACGTCGTGTACACCACGCCCGGCTGTACGCGCTCCGTGACCAGGGCGCGCAGCACCGTGTCGCCCGCGCGGCTCGCGATGCCCACCCAATCGCCGTCGGCAATACCGCGCTCCTCGGCATCGTGCGGATGGATCTCCAAGCGATCCTCGGCGTGCCAGCGGTTGTTTTCGGTGCGCCGCGTCTGCGCGCCGACGTTGTACTGACTCAAGATGCGTCCCGTGGTCAATATCAGCGGGAAGCGCGCATTCACCTTCTCGTGCGTGGGCACGTATTCGGTCACCAGGAACTTGCCCTTGCCGCGCACGAATTCATCCACGTGCATGGTCGGTGTGCCGTCGGGATGGGCCGCGTTGCAGGGCCATTGAATGCTGCCCAGCTCATCGATGCGAGCAAAGCTCACGCCGGTGAAGGTCGGCGTCAAGCGTGCGATTTCATCCATGATCTGCGACGGATGAGCGTAGTTCATCGGGTAGCCCACCGCATTGGCGAGCAGCTGAGTGATTTCCCAGTCGGCGTAGCCGGATTTTGACTGCATCACCTTGCGCACCCGCGAAATGCGGCGCTCGGCGTTGGTGAAGGTGCCGTCCTTCTCGAGGAAGGAGGAACCGGGCAGGAATACGTGCGCGAATTTGGCGGTCTCGTTCAAGAAAAGATCCTGCACGATGATGCACTCCATGGATCCCAAAGCCGCGGTTACGTGCTGCGTATTGGGATCCGACTGCGCGATATCCTCGCCTTCGATGTACAGTCCCTTGAACTCCCCGTCGAGCGCCGCTTCGAACATGTTGGGGATGCGCAGCCCCGGTTCGCTCTGCAGCGATACGCCCCACGCTCCCTCGAACAGGTGCCGCACCGCGTCGTCCGACACGTGACGATAGCCGGGGAACTCGTGTGGGAAGGAACCCATGTCACAGGAGCCCTGCACGTTGTTCTGGCCCCGCAGCGGGTTGACGCCGACGCCCTCCCGGCCCAAGTTGCCGGTGGCCATGGCGAGGTTGGCGATGCCCATGACCATGGTGGAACCCTGGCTGTGCTCGGTGACCCCGAGGCCGTAGTAAATCGCGGCGTTACCCCCGGTGGCATACAGCCGGGCGGCCGCGCGCACGTCGGCGGCGGGCACGCCGGTGACGAGCTGCATGGCTTCCGGCGAATTGGATTCTTGCGCCACGAAGCTGCGCCACTTGTCGAACGACGGCATCTCGCAGCGCTCGCGAACGAACGCCTCGTTGACCAGCCCTTCGGTGACGATGACGTGGGCGAGCGCATTGATGAGCGCGACGTTGGTGCCCGGACGCAGCTTCAAGTGCTGCTGCGCCTCGACGTGCGGCGTGCGCACCAGGTCGATGCGCCGCGGATCGGCGACGATCAGGCGCGCCCCTTGACGCAGGCGCCGCTTCATTTGCGAGGCGAACACCGGATGGCCGTCGGTCGGATTCGCACCGATCACGAAGATCACGTCGGCTTTCATCACCGAGTCGAAATTCTGCGTGCCGGCCGACTCGCCCAAGGTGCTCTTGAGGCCATAGCCGGTCGGGGAGTGGCACACCCGCGCGCAGGTATCGACGTTGTTGTTGCCGAAGCCGGCGCGCACCAGTTTCTGCACCAGGTACGTTTCCTCGTTGCTGCACCGCGAGGAGGTGATGGCGCCGACGGAGTCGCGACCATACTTGCCTTGAATACGCTTCAGTTCGGCAGCCGCGTAGCCGATCGCTTCCTCCCAGGACACTTCGCGCCACGGGTCGGTGATCGCCGAGCGGATCATGGGCTTGACGATGCGATCGGAGTGCGTCGCATAGCCAATCGCAAAGCGCCCCTTGACGCAGGAATGGCCGTGGTTCGCATGGCCGTCCTTGTTCGGCACCATGCGCACCACTTCCTCGCCCTGCATTTCGGCGCGAAAGGAGCAGCCGACGCCGCAATAGGCACAGGTGGTGATCACGCTGTGCTCGGCCTGGCCCTTTTCGATCAGCGTGTTCTCGGACAGCGTGGCGGTGGGACAGGCCTGTACGCAGGCACCGCACGAGACGCACTCCGAGTCCATGAACGACACGTTCTGGCTGGCCGCGACTTGCGAGTCGAAGCCTCGTCCCTGAATGGTGAGCGCCAGGGTGCCTTGCTGTTCATCGCAGGCGCGCACGCAGCGCGAGCACACGATGCACTTGCTGGCATCGAAGGTGAAATAGGGATTGCTGGTGTCTTTCTCGGCTTTGAGGTGATTAGCCCCTTCGTAGCCATAACGCACTTCGCGCAAGCCGACCACACCCGCCATGTCCTGCAGCTCGCAGTGCCCATTGGCCGGGCAGGTTAGGCAGTCGAGCGGATGGTCGGAGATGTACAGCTCCATCACGCCGCGGCGGACGTCGGCGATCTGTTTGTTGTGGGTGTTGACCTTCATCCCTTGCGCCACCGGTGTGGTGCAGGAGGCAGGCAGGCCCTTCATGCCCTCGATGTGGACCAGACACAGCCGGCACGATCCGAACGCCTCCAGTTGCTCGGTGGCACACAGTTTGGGAATGGCGATATCCGAAAGCGCGGCGGCGCGCATCACGGAAGTACCCGCGGGCACCGTGACTTCGCGGCCGTCGATGGTGAGGGTCACCCGCTGCGCGCTTTCTCGTTTCGGCGTTCCGTAATCGGTCTCTACGATGGATAACATGTCTGTTCCTCGCGCGCCCGGTCAGGCGGTTCGCGCCCGTACCGGTTTGACAAAATCTTCGGAAAAATGGTTCAACGCCGACAGAACCGGATAGGGCGTGAGCCCCCCCAACGCGCACAGTGAACCGTAGGTGAGCGTTTCACACAAGTCGCGCAGAACCGCTTCCTGCTTTGCCGCGTTCTCGCCGGCCAACAGCCGGTCGATGACTTCCACCCCGCGCGTCGAGCCGATGCGGCAGGGAGTGCACTTGCCGCATGATTCGATGGCGCAGAACTCCATCGCGTAACGCGCCTGCGCGGCCATATCCACCGTGTCATCGAAGACCACGATACCGCCGTGCCCGAGCATCCCCTTGATCGCCGCAAACGCTTCATAGTCCAGCGGCGTGTCGAATTGCGACTCCGGCAGATACGCACCCAGCGGTCCGCCTACCTGAACCGCCCGGATCGGCCGGCCGCTCGAGCTCCCGCCGCCGTAGTCATACATCAGTTCCCGCAGGGTCATGCCGAAGGCGATTTCCACCAGCCCGCCGTGCTTGATGTTGCCGGCCAGTTGCATGGGCAGAGTGCCGCGCGACCGGCCCATGCCGAATTGCTGATAGTACTGGGCCCCCCGGTCCAAAATGATGGGCACCGAGGCCAGCGTGATGACGTTGTTGATGACGGTCGGTTTGCCGAATAAGCCCTCGATCGCCGGCAGGGGGGGCTTGAAGCGTACCTGGCCGCGCTTGCCCTCCAGGGACTCCAACAGCGACGTTTCCTCTCCGCAGATATAAGCTCCGGCCCCCATCCGCACTTCCAGATCGAACCGCCGGCCGCTGCCCCGGATGTCCTCGCCCAGATAGTTGGCTGCGCAGGCGGCCGCGATGGCGGCCTCGAGCGCCTGCTGGGCGTCCGGATATTCCCACCGCAGGTAGATGTAGCCGCGCGTGGCGCCGGTCGCGAGGCCCGCGATGGTCATCCCTTCGATCAGTACGAAGGGATCACCCTCCATCAGCATGCGATCGGAGAACGTGCCGGAATCGCCCTCATCGGCGTTGCAAACGACGTATTTTTGGCCGGCGGGGGCGCCCAGCACGGTGTTCCATTTGATTCCGGCGGGAAAGGCCGCCCCACCGCGTCCCCGAAGACCCGAGGCGGTGACGCTCGCGACGATGTCGGCGGGCGCCATTCGCAGTGCCGCAGCGAGCCCCCGATAGCCGCCATGCGCGAGGTAGTCGGCGAGGCTGCGGGGGTCGGTGATCCCGACGCGGGCAAAGGTCAGCCGCTGCTGCTGCTTCAGATAAGGAATCTCGTCGGTGATGCCGAGCGCCAACGCATGCGCGTTGCCCGACGTGAACCCTGACTCGAACAGCCCCGCGACATCCTCCGCTTGGACGGGCCCGTAGGCGCGGCGGGTGCCCGCCACTTCTACTTCCACCAGCGGCTCCAGCCATAGGAGTCCCCGGGAGCCATTGCGCACCAGCTCGAACGCCATGCCCCGCCGCTCGGCCTCGGCCGCGATCGCCCGCGCAGTCTCCTCGGCGCCCACGGCGAGCGCAGACGCGTCGCGCGGAACGAAAATTCTGAGTGGGCTCATGCAGACTCCCGCGCCTGCGCCATCAGCGCATCGAAACGCTCGGCGGTGACGCGCCCTTTGAGCTTTCCATCGATCATGATCGAGGGGCCCAGCGCACAGTTGCCGAGACAATAAACCGGTTCGAGGCTGATGGCCTCATCGGCCGTCGTGCCGTGAAAATCGATACCCAGACTGCGCTTGGCGTGCTCCTCGAGTGCAAACGACCCGACTGCCTGGCAGGCCTCCGCGCGGCACAGATGCACCACATGACGCCCTGGGCGGTGTTGCCGGAAATAATGATAAAAGCTCACCACGCCGTGCACTTCCGCCACCGACAGATTCAGCTCCCGCGCCATCAGCGGCACGGCATCCTTGGGCACGAAGCCCAGTGATTGCTGCACTGCATGGCAGATGGGCAACAGCGCGCCCGGGAGCGCTTTTAGGCGGGTGCATGCCTCCAGCACGACGCTTTGCTGCGAAGCCGTCAGCGCAGAGGCCGGCTCGGCCTTGATGGGAATGACGCGCCGCGGCGAAGGGCTATTCATAAAGACACGGATCTCCAGCAAGGGATTGCCTCCCCCTCCTTGAGCCCTTGTACTCCTGTTTACGCACCCAGCAGTCAGTTTTATTGAACCCTGAGATCAGTTTCGGTGAACCGTGCGTTTCTCATGATACCGCGTCGTCCGCCGCTAGGGCTTGGCGCCGCGCTCCAGCATATGTCGGCGCCTTCGCCGCCACCCTTGAGATGTCGCCGATCGACGACCGCAAGCACCCCCGCCTCGCCCGCCCTGCACCGCCTGTCCCTTGGCCCCACCTTAGGTTTCCTGTCGCAACCCGCATTCCTGGCCCCCCCTCGCAAGCCCGCGGCACGCCGCCAAGCCTCAATACCCCAGCCCTGCGCCCAGCGCCCCGTGTCCCCCGCCCTCCCTCAGCGTCCAGCGCCCCGCCCAAGCACCCGCCCGGCCTTCCAGCCCTGGGCCCCGCGGCCCGAGCCGCCCCCCTCACGATCCCTCCGGCCAGCGCCCCGCCGCCCGCTTTCCTCGGCCATCGACGGCACCCTGCTGCTACCATAGCCACATGCGTTTGCCACCCACCTCGCCGTCCAGGAACGAACCCGGGGCGGCGGCCGAATCGCGAGTCGAGCTCGCGCGGCGGCTGATCTCGCTCACCGACCTGACCCGGTTGAACGACTCGGACGATGCCACGTCGGTCTACGCGTTGGCGGCGCTCGCCCGCTCCGGCCCCGTCAAGCCCGCAACCGTTTGCATTTGGGCACGATGGATTGCCGCGGCCTTGGAGGCGCTGCACGGCAGCGGCATTTCCGTCTGCGCCGTTGCGAATTTTCCGAGCGGCGCAGCGGCACCCGACGCCGCCGCGGCGGAAATCGCGGCCGCCGTCGCCGCGGGGGCGGCGGAGGTGGATGTGGTATTCCCGTATCGAGCGCTGCTGGCCGGCGATGCGAGTGTCGGCCTGGAGCTGGTCCGCGCCTGCCGCGAGGCGTGCGCGGAGCGAGCGCTGCTCAAGGTCATCTTGGAAACCGGGCAGCTGGGCAGCGCCCACACCATTCGCCGCGCCGCAGACATCGCCATCGAGGGGGGCGCGCATTTCCTGAAGACCTCCACCGGCAAGACCCAGCCCGCGGCGACGCCCGAGGCTGCGGCGGTGTTGCTCGAGGCCGTGGCGGCG
The DNA here is from genome assembly GCA_030799355.1 of Pseudomonadota bacterium. Lineage (GTDB taxonomy): Bacteria > Pseudomonadota > Gammaproteobacteria > Steroidobacterales > Steroidobacteraceae > Bog-1198. Next base: position 33,802 of record JALYHP010000007.1, on the reverse strand, counting down.
GCCCGCGGCCACAGCTCCGTCGGACTGAAGGTTTCGGGCGGCATCCGCACCTTCGATGAGGCCGTGGTATATCTCACGCTGTATGAACGCAAGTTCGGTCTCGGGAGCGCCTCGGCCAGCAACTTCCGAATCGGCGCGTCGGCATTGTTCGAGGAGTTACTGGCCCTGACGGCCTGAAGGAAGGCCATGCCCAGAACACCCCGCATTGCCGTGGTCGGCAGCGCCAATACCGACCTGGTGACTTTCACCGACGTGTTCCCGCGTCCCGGTGAAACCTTGTTCGGCAAGGGGTTTGATCTCGGCTTCGGCGGCAAGGGCGCGAACCAGGCGGTCGCCGCCCGGCTTTGCGGTGCGGACGTGCTGATGGTGGCCAAGGTCGGCAGCGACCTGTTCGGCCGGGCAACCATCGACAACTTCGCCTCCTTCGGCATCGACACGACGCATGTGCGCATCGTCGAGGGCGTATCCACCGGTGTGGCGCCCATCTTCGTCGAGCCCAACGGTCAGAACCGCATCATCGTCGTCAAGGGTGCCAACGACATGCTGAGGGTCGCCGATGTCGAGGCGGCGGCCGCCGACTTGCGCGGCGTCGATGCCATCATCCTGCAATTCGAGATTCCGCTCGAGACGGTGTACCACACCATCCGCTTTGCACGCGCACATGACATACCCTGCATCGTCAACCCGGCGCCGGCCGCCCCGGCCGAGCTCGGGGCGCTGTGCGCCGCCGATTATTTCATTCCGAACGAGACCGAAGCCGAGCAGCTCACCGCGCTGCCGGTGCGCACCGAAGCTGAAGCGTCGGCGTGCGCCTCCGCGCTGCTCGCGAAGGGGTTTCGGCGAGTCCTCATCACCTTGGGCGCGCGCGGCGCGCTGCTGGCCGATGCGGCCACGCACACCTTCGTGCCGCCTTTTTCTGTCGCGGCCACCGATACCACCGGCGCCGGCGACGCGTTCATCGGCAGTTTTGCGGTGTTCCTCGCCGAGGGCATGCCCGAGCGGGAGGCCGTGACACGGGCCAATTTATACGCCGCCCTATCGACCACGCGCATCGGAACCCAGAAGTCCTTTGCGCGACGCGCCGACTTCGATGCGCAGTGGGCGCGGCGCGGCGCCGGGCAGGCGCCGTAAAACGGCGCAGCAAAAACCATCGTTGCAGCGGCACCGTTCGTGTAGCGTTCCGGGTCGCAGCGGTACAAAAAAAAGGAACTCCGATGTTCGTCCTGCATAGCTATCCGTTGGCCGTCCTGTTCTGCGTGCTCACGATGTTGTGTTGGGGCTCGTGGGCCAATACCAAAAAACTCGCGCGCCCGGATTGGCGGTTCGAGCTGTTCTACTGGGACTACTCGTTGGGCGTGGTGCTGTTGACCTTGATCCTCGGCCTGACGCTCGGCAGCAACGGCACCGAAGGCCGCCCCTTCCTCGCCGATCTGTCGCAAGCCTCGGGCGCCGCCCTGCTGTCCGCCCTGCTGGGCGGTGCCATTTTCAATCTGGCGAACATTCTGCTGGTCGCCGCCATCGAGATCGCCGGCATGGCGGTCGCCTTTCCGGTAGGGATCGGACTTGCGCTCATCATCGGCGTGATCGTCAATTACCGCGCCGCGCCGGTTGGCAACGTGGCGCTGCTGTCCGCGGGAGTGGCGTTCGTGACCCTCGCGATCATCCTGGATGCCATCGCCTATCGCCGATTGGCGGACGCCACGCCGAGTGCGGGCAGTAGCAGCGTGAGGGGTCTACTGCTGTCGGTGGCCTGCGGCGTGTTCATGGGATTGTTCTATCGCTTCGTCGCGGCGGCCATGTACGTGGATCCGAGCCACGCGGACGGCGGCAAGATGGGTCCGTACGCGGCGGTGTTCGTCATGGCGGCCGGCGTGCTGATGAGCAATTTCGTGTGGAATACGCTGGCGATGAAAAAGCCGCTGGTCGGCAGCCCCGTGGGTTTCCGCGACTATCTCGCCGCCGGCTTCGGCACGCACCTCACCGGCATCCTGGGCGGCGCCATCTGGGGAGTGGGCACATCGCTCAACCTGATTGCTTCGGGCCGCGCCGGCTTTGCGATTTCCTACGGGCTCGGCCAGGGAGCCACCATGGTCGCCGCTCTGTGGGGTGTATTCATCTGGAAAGAATTTCGGACGGCGCCGGCCGGCACGACGGCCTTGCTGACGGCGATGTTCGCGAGTTTCCTCACCGGGCTCGCGCTCATCGTCCTGGCGCGCACTTGAACCGAGCGACACCGCGCTTGGCCACCCCCCTCTCTCGGAGCCGCCGCGCCCTTGCCGGGAGCCCGCATGCCGCTTAGTACCATTGCCGCGAGCTGGCCCCTGCTTCTCGGCATGGGTGTACTCATGCTTGGCGCCGGTCTGCAAAGCACGCTGCTGGCCCTGCGTGCCACGCTGGAAGGCTTTTCACCGCACGTCACCGGCATCGTCATGTCCTGTTACTACGCCGGCTACTTCGCCGGTACGCGCATCGCGCCACCCCTGTTGCGCAAGGTGGGGCCGATCCGCGTGTTTGCCGCGCTGGCCGCCATCGCCTCGGCATCGATCCTGTTGCAGGCCTGCTTCGTGAATCCGGTGACCTGGGGCGTGATGCGGCTGACATCGGGCATCAGCTTTGCCGGCATCTACGTCGTTGCCGAGAGTTGGCTCAACGATCGCGCAAACCGCGCGAACCGCGGCCGATTGCTCGCCATTTACATGGTGGTGCTGTACGTGGGCCTCGGGTCCGCGCAGTTTCTGCTGACCTTGTCGGACCCCAGCACCGCCGCTCCCTTCATGCTCGTGTCGGCGCTGATATCGCTCGCGCTGGTGCCGATCGCGCTGTTCGAACGCCAGATACCGGAACGCGAGGCGCCCGGCCGGGTACGGCTCCTCGAGTTGTACCGCAACTCGCCGCTGGGTGTGGCCGGTGTGACGGTTTCAGGAATGATTTCCGCCACCATCTTCTCGATGGGGCCGGTGTATGCACGCCTGAGCGGTCTCGAGACCCGGGGCGTGGCGCTGTTCATGGGCGTGAGCATTCTTGCGGCCGTCATCACCCAGTATCCGGTCGGCCGCCTCTCCGATCGCGTCGATCGGCGGACCGTGATCGCCGGCATCTGCGCGCTGGCGACGCTGGTCGCCGGCGGTATCGCTGCGTTCAGGGCGATGCCGCACGCGCTGTTCCTCGCCCTCGCCGGTCTGTTCAGCGGGCTGGCGCTGACGCTGTATTCGCTGTCCGTGTCGCACGTCAACGATAAGCTCGAGCCCGCGCAAACGGTCGCCGCCAGCAGCGCCCTCCTGCTTTTGAATGGGGCCGGCGCCATCGCCGGCCCCGTGCTCTCCGGAAGCCTGATGGCGGCTTTCGGCGCACACGCCTACTTCGCGACCCTGGCGACGCTCACCGCCGCGCTGCTGGTCTACGACTTGTGGCGCAAGTGGCGAGGCCGCCCGGTGCCGCGGCTGCAAAAGATTCCGTTCGTCGGTTCGCAACCCCGAGGGTAGGCCGCCGAAGTTCAGGGCGAGGCGCGGTGCGCAGCGATTTGATCCGCTGCGCCGAGGAGGCCAACAGCCGCGTGCAGTCGTCGGCGCCGAGTCCCAGCCGTTGAAACATAGGGACAACCTTGACGGTGCCTGCGAGGAGGTTGCGTTGAAATATGCAAAGCGCCCGCCGCTATCAGAAGGCCCGTCAACCCCGCGCTGCCGTTCTCGCGGTCCCAAGAGTCTTGATCGCCCACGGCAGCGACGATCGCGGCCGGGAACTTCCAGTGCTTCAAAATCGAATGCGCCACCCGCGGGTGCCACTCACGTACTACCTCGGACCATGCCGCAGCGTTGCCGCCTGCTGCGCCGCGGCCATCGTGATAGCTGCGCAATGTTGTGCATGAGCCCCGTCACCAGCGCCTCGTCGGGGTTCGCGGCGTGAGTCTCGCGCGCCAACACATAGGCGATCGAGGCCACGAGCGCACCGTCACGCCACAGCTCCTGTAGCTGGCGCCTAAGGCCAGCGTCGCGGATCCATTTCACCACGGGGTGATGACTACTTCACGTCAATTTCCCGGTGACCGTGACCTTGGATTTGGCATGTCCCTCGATGCTAAGTGCCGCCTTCAAGTCCTGCTGTAACAAGTCGATCTCGAATGGTTTGAGCATCCGCGGTTTGCTCGAGGTAGCGAGCTTCCGACCGGGTAAGGCAATCGAAGGCAAATCCGAATTGTTGTCGCCACCACTGTTCAATGTCTTGTCCATGCTTGTCTCTCAGGGATTGAATTAATGCATTGTCTGGGGCTAGCTTCACGAGTACGGTTTGCCGGTCAATACCGTGGCTCCGAGCACGCTGCCGCCGCGCGAATGGATGAAGCCAATCAGATTGGCGAGCGTACCGCCCTGTCCCACGAAATCGTCGACGACAACGTAAAATTGCCCGGATATGACCTCGCCAAAAAACTGCGCCTGATGAGCCAGTCGGTGGAAACCGCTCGCCTTGGTATGGCCGACCGAGTTCGATTGCACGATGGAGTCGTTAATTTTTCGCTGTGACTGCTTTGCAAGCAACTTGCCCAATGCGGCGGGAATTTCGTTGACACCTCCGGACTCCAGAGCATGAACCGATACCAACTCGACGTGGGGATGGTTGCTGAGGATCGAATTAATGCGGTCAATGCACACGGGATCGGCCATGTCGGCAACCAATCGATCGGCAGCGACGATATCACCGGCCTTCGCGGCCCGATAGTACGGGTGGCTCAAGACAATCGAATCGGCCGCATGCAGCACGACATCTGGGAAGTTGTACAGCGGAATACGCGGAGACTTCATAACCCGTGACGGTACTGGGGAAATGTCATGTCAACGGGCTCAAGCGAATCTGATTTCCCGATGAAAAGCTCCGGGGGCGATTCACGCTTTAATTCGTGCCGCCGGATTGGCGTCTTTCCGGATTTCAGTGACCATGACATATCTTCGGGGTATTAGTGACCGTGTCAAGAATTTCGGTGTTTTAGGTACCCATCGAAATACGTGCAAATGGCGAGAACTGACTTCGGGACTTTGGTTGCCCAACTTCGGGGGTTGGTCCCGACGGGCCGGAGCTGCTCCCGAAAGCCGCCTCATCAAAGCGGCCTGCCGGACGGATGGACAATCTGGCGGCTATCAACCGTTAGCGCATGAACGGCTGCCGCTCGATCTCGACCGCTTCTTGATTGCGCCGCTGGATGCGCAGAGCGTCCGCGAGCAGCCGCCCGGCCTGCGCTTGCGCGCCGCGATCGCCGCTGGCCAGTGCCAGCGCCTTGCGCCCGCAGCCTTCCGCCTGATGCGCATCGCCTTCCGCGAGCCGCAGCCGTCCGAGTTCTACCCACACCAGCGGATTGTTCGGTTCGATGCGCAGGGCACGGTCGAGGGTCGACGAGGCGCCGTCCAGTTCGCCGCGCGATAGCAGCGCGCGCGCTTGCATCACCAGCGAGCGAGTCGCCGGGGACAAGCGATTTTCGCGTGGCGGCGGCGCGGGACGCGGCGCAGGGGCCGTCGGCGGTGGGGGCTGCGGAGCCGCTTGCGGGTTCTGCGGTGGCGGCGGCGGCGGCGGCGGCGCAAGTTCGGGACGCCGCGAAGGCGCCGGGCAGCCGGTGAGCAGCACCGCAGCGGCGAGCACCGCGGCGAGCGGCCTCAATGCACGAGATTCTTGAGCCATGTCTTGATCTTGTCACCCATCGTGCCGGTTGGCGAGGCCACGGCCGGCGAGACCGCGCATCCCGGTCGTGCGGCCAACACCGTGCCCTTGGGCACGGCCACGGCCACGGCGTCGGGGCTGCACGCCGGGGTGGTCTCCAGGCCGTCCGCAAAGCCGATCCAGCGATCTTCGACCGACTCGGGGGGTACGGGATCGAAGGAGGCGGATTTGAGCTTCGCCAGGGTGTCGGCCCACACCGGCAGCGCGCCGGCCGCTCCCGTGAGCCCGGTGACGCGGTTGTCGTCGTAACCCACCCAGGCCACCGCCAAGTAGCTGCCGGTGAATCCCGCGAACCAAGCATCACGGGTGTCCGAGGACGTGCCGGTCTTGCCGGCGACCACCGTCCCGCGCGGCAGACGGGCCGGTGCATCGCGGCCGGTGCCGCGGGTGGTCACCAGCGTCAGCATCCGGTCGAGCTGGTAGACGGCGGCGGCCGGCGCCGCCTCCTCGACCTGCACCTTGAAACTCTTGAGCGGCCGGCCCTGCTCATCGACCACCGCACGCACGGCGCGCAGGCGGGCACGAAAGCCGCCGTTCGCGAGCGATGTATAAACCTGCACCACCTCGAGCGGTGTCATTTCCACGGTCCCGAGCAGCAGGGAGGGATTGAGTACGGGCGTCGCTTCGAGTCCCAGACGCTGCAGCGTATCCACCACCTTGGGCAAGCCGAGTTCCAGCCCCAGCCGCACCGTCGCCAGGTTCATGGACTCCGCCAGCGCGCGCGCCATCGGCACCCGGCCATACACCTCATGCTCGAAATTCTGCGGCGCCCAGACGCTGCCATCGCTCAGCTTGAGTTCGATCGGCGCGTCCTCGATGAGAGTGGCCGCGGTATAGCGGCCGGTCTCGAGCGCGGTCAGGTAAACGGCGGGCTTCACCAGCGAGCCGATCGGCCGCCGCGCATCGAGCGCGCGGTTGAAGCCGCCGGTACCCACGTCGCGTCCGCCGACCGCCGCGACCACATCGCCGCTGTTCGGCTCGGCGACGATCACCGCACCTTCGAGGTGGTCACCGCGTACCCGGCTCGCCGCGTCGAGACGCTTCAGATTCACGGTCAGCGCGCGCTCGGCGGCCGCTTGCGCGCGCACATCGAGGCTCGTATAGACGGCGAGACCGGCCGCGGCGAGATCCGCCTCCGCGTAGTCGCGCTTCAGGTGCCGTCGAACAAGATCGAGATAAGCGGGCACATAGGTGCCTCCCTGGGTCTTGAGTCCCAGCGGAGCCGCGGCCGCGCGCTTCGCGGCGGCGCCGTCGATCAAACGAGCGTCGGCCAGTTCCTGCAGCACGAGATTGCGCCGCGCGCGCGCGCGGTCGGCGTGCCGGCGCGGGTCATAGTAGGACGGGCCCTTGACCAACCCGATGAGCGTGGCGAGTTCGCCGACATCGAGTTCGGCGAGCGGCTTCGCAAAGTAATACTCGCTGCCGAGTCCGAAGCCGTGTATCGCGCGCGAACCGTCCTGACCGAGATATACCTCGTTGAGATAAGCCACGAGGATCTCTTCCTTGGAGAAATGCGCCTCGAGGCGCAGCGCCATCACCGCCTCGGTGGCCTTGCGGCCGACGCTTTGTTCATCGGACAGAAAATAGTTCTTGACCAGCTGTTGCGTGAGCGTGCTGCCGCCCTGCACCACGCGGCGGGCCCGCAGATTGGCCCACAGCGCGCGCAAGATGCCGCGGCTATCGATGCCCGAATGCGCATCGAAGCGCCTGTCCTCGATGAGTTTGATGCCGGCGCGTAACAGCGGCGGCACATCGGCGGGCGACAACACCAGCCGGTCTTCACCGTGCACGGGAGAAACGCTGCCGATCACCGGCGGATCGAGGCGGAACACGGGCAGGTCCGCGCCATCCGCCTGCCGCATGCTGGTGACCGCGCTGGCGCCCGCGCTGATCGACACGAGCTGCTCGCCGCGCAGCTCATCGCTGAAGCGCACGCGGCGCGTGTGCAAATCGAAGGTGTTGCCCCGCCGCCGATAGATTCCTGGGCCTGCGGCCGGCTCCCCCGGACGGTAATGCAAGCGGCGCAGTTCCTCCTCGAGCTCGTTCGCGGCGACCGGCGCACCCACGTACAGCTCGAACGGCGCGGCGTAGACGCGCGCCGGCACGGACCAGTGGCGTCCCGTGAACTCGGCGGTCACGACGCGGTCCAGGTGCACGACCCAGGCGCCGATCGCGGCCGCGAGTATCAGCAAGGTCAGGACGATCGCCACGCCCCAGCGCAGCAGCTTGGAACGAGCCGCGCCCCAGCGCAGTAACTTGGATCGAGCCACCTTCGATCTAGCCGAAGCCGCGGTTCAACGGCGGCAATGCGCGTTCGATCCGAGGAGGCGGGACTTGGAGGGGTTTGACGGTGGCTTCCACGATAGGGCGGGTAGTTTGACGATCTGACGATCCGTGTCAACACCGCCCGCACCGCGGGCACCGGGCGGTTACAATGCCGGCCGTGAATCCAACGACGCTCGCGCCCGACTCCTCAGTGACGCCCAACGCCGCGGCGGCTCTCGATCCGCCCGTCACGCTCGACACCGATACCGCAGTTGCGCCCGGCATTACCGCCACGCCCAACGCCGCTGCGGCTCTCGATCCGCCCTTCATGCTCGATACCGCAGCCGCGCTCAACCCTTCCTTCTCTACGCCCGATCTCCCAGCCGCGTCGGGCATTACCGCCACGCCCAACGCCGCTGTCGCGCGCGATGCGGCGTTCGCCGACACGGCCGGCCTGGCCGGCGCCGCGCTTGCCGATGACGACGTGCGCGCCTGCATGCGTGTGCTGCGCGCCATCGAGGCCGATCGCGCGCATCTCGCCCGCCTTGCGCAGGATCAGCGCCGCGAATTGCTGATGCTCGCCGGCCTGGTCGCAAAACCGGAACGGCACGATGTGTCGAGAATGGCGAAAGCCTTTCGGCGTGCCAAGCGCGAGGCCACGAAGGCGCATGACCGCAAGGTCATCGAACAGGCCGGCCTGCGGATCCAGCGCCGCGCCGCCGCGTATGCGCCGCTGTGGCTCGAGCGGCCCAAAGCGCAGAGCGTCGATGACCGCCCCGAGTTCCGCCAGGAGCGCGCCTGTTACGTCTGCAAGAAGCCCTTCGCCAAGATGCATCGCTACTACGACTCGCTGTGCGATGCGTGCGGCGAGTTCAACTACGCCAAACGCGAGCAGACGGCCGATTTGAGCGGACAGCAAGCGCTGGTCACGGGCGCCCGGGTGAAGATCGGCTTCCAGGCATCCCTCAAGCTGCTGCGCGCCGGTGCGCACGTCATCGTCACCACGCGCTTCCCGGTCGACGCGGCCGACCGGTATTCGCGAGAGCCGGATTTTCCCGTGTTCCGCGAACGGCTGCAGATCCATGGTCTCGATCTACGGCACACCCCGAGCGTCGAGCTGTTCACGCGCTTTCTGGTCGAGCGGCTGCCGCGGCTCGACTACATCCTCAACAACGCCTGCCAGACCGTGCGCCGGCCGGCGGGCTTCTTCCGCCACCTGCTCGCCCGAGAAGCCGAGCCGCTCGACTCGCTTCCCGAGGCTTGGCGGGCACCGCTCGCGAACCAATACGAATTGCGGGGCTTGCTGCAAGGGTCCCCGGCAACGGGCGCCGGCACGGTCGCCGCCACGGCCGCGCAACGGCATGGCGAGGGGCTGGTGCACAGCGCGGCCCTCTCGCAGCGGCGCTACCTCGATGAGGACTTTCGCGGCGGCGAGGCGCTGTATCCCACCGATCTATACGACGAGGATGGACAACAGGTCGACCTGCGCGAGGTCAATAGCTGGCGGCTGCGCATGCACGAGGTCGAGACGCCGGAACTGCTCGAGGTGCAGCTGGTGAATGCGATTGCACCGTATATTCTCAACGCCCGCTTGAAACCCGTCATGCTGCGGACGCGCGGGCTCCACAAGCATGTGGTCAATGTCAGCGCGATGGAAGGCCAGTTCTATCGCATCGCCAAGACCGACAAGCACCCCCATACCAACATGGCGAAAGCAGCGCTCAACATGATGACGCGCACCAGCGCGCCGGACTACGTGAAGGACGGCATCCACATGAACGCCGTCGACACCGGCTGGGTGACCGACGAAGATCCCGCCGCGCATGCGGCCCGCAAGGCGAACCTGGGCTTCGCGCCGCCGCTCGACATCATCGACGGCGCCGCGCGCATCGTCGATCCGATCTTCGCCGGGCAGCTCACCGGCACGCACGTCTGGGGCCAATTCCTCAAGGACTACAAGCCCACGCCGTGGTAGCAAGATACCGACGTCTTCAAGCGCGCCGAGCCATTGGGATCGAAACAGATCACGAACCGATATCTGCTTGCCCTGGCTGTCAGGACAAAGATCGATTCGTGATCTTCGATCGGGGAATTCGCTAGGCTCGGGTAGCTCGCTCGGCTCTGTTGGGTAGCAGCTGCTCCGCGATGGCGTTGCGAATGGCACGAAACAATCTCGCGCCCTCGCAAGGTCCGCGCGCGCTCAGCGTTTGGCCATCGAACCGCCCAGTTCTCCCTCCGGCAAGGCCACCGATAGTTCCAGGACTTCATGGCCGTCGTCCTGCCCGAGATTGATCTGCACCGCCGACGGATCGACATTCACATATCGGTGGATCACCTCGAGCAATTCGCGGCGCAGCAGCGGCAAATAGTCCGGGGCGCCGCGGGTGCTGCGCTCCTGCGCGACGATGATGCGCAAACGTTCCTTGGCCAGATGGGCCGACGAGGGAGTCTTGCGGAATAAAGAGAGCAATCCCATGTCAACCCCCGAACACGCGTGCGAAGAACCCTTTCTTGGGTTCTTCGATGAACCGCATCGGCAACGTCTCGCCCAGCAAGCGGCCCACGGCGTCCTCGTACGCCGCCGACACGTCGCTGTCGGCGTTGAGAATGACGGGAACGCCGGCGTTGGATGCCGACAGCACGTCGGGCGACTCCGGAACGACGCCGACCACGTCGAGACCCAGAATATCCTTCACGTCCTTGACGCTCAGCATTTCGCCGCTCGCGACTCGGCGGGGGCTGTAGCGGGTCAACAAGAGATGCTCCTTCACGCCGCCATTGCCCTGCTCGGCACGCTGCGTCTTGCTCGCGAGCAGACCGAGGATGCGATCCGAATCGCGCACCGATGAAACCTCGGGATTGACCACGACCACCGCTCGGTCGGCGAAATACATCGCCAGATGCGCGCCCTTCTCGATGCCCGCGGGGGAATCACAGATGATGTAATCGAAGCCGTCGGCCGCGAGTTCGTCCAGCACGCGACGTACCCCTTCATCGGTGAGCGCATCCTTGTCGCGAGTCTGTGACGCGGCGAGCAGATACAGCGTGTCGATGCGCTTGTCCTTGATGAGCGCCTGCTTGAGGACGCAGTCGCCCTGAATGACGTTCACGAAATCGTATACGACACGCCGCTCGCAGCCCATGATGAGATCGAGGTTGCGCAATCCGATGTCGAAGTCGATCACGGCGACACGTTTGCCGCGGCGGGCCAGCCCACAGGCGATGCTGGCCGAGGTGGTGGTCTTGCCGACGCCGCCTTTACCTGAAGTCACGACGATAATTTCGGTCAATGCTGAATTCTCCTGTGTTGAGGTCTCGCGCCGCGGCGGGCATGACGCCCGCTCAGCCGAGCCGTTGGATATGTCCGCGGCGGTCCGGCTCACGTGCCGATGCGCGCGAAATGTAGAGTCTCGCCTGCAAGCCAGGCCTGCACGGGCTTGCCGGCAAGCTCGGCGGGAATGGTTTCGAAGACACGGAACACGCCCGCGATCGACACCAGCTCGGCGTAAAATTCCTGGCAGAATACCCGCGCCCCGAGCTCGCCGTGTACGCCGGCCATCGCCCGGCCGCGCATCGATCCATAAATATGGAGGCAGCCATCGGCCATCACCTCCGCACCGGCACCGACGCCGGCGGTGACGATGAGGTCGCGATTGCGTGCATATAGCCGCTGCCCGGAGCGTATGGTCTGGCCGTGAATCAGCGCGGGGATGCTTGCGTCGGCGCGCGCGGGTTCGGGGGAGGATGCGAGTTCCGGCGTCGGCGCGGATACGGCGGATGTTGCGGGCTCGGGTCCTCGCGCGGATGCGGCGGGCGATGCGGGTTCCGGCGCCGGCGCGGAATCGAAAGCCGTCGCGAATTCCCCAGCGAGTCGCGGCGGCGCGTGTACCACCGGTGCATCCTGTGCGGGCTGCATCACCGGCACGGGCCGGTGGGGTGTCCGAAAACTCGACAGGATCGGCAGGTCCACGGCTTTGGACAGAGTTTCCAACGCCGCGCTGTCTCCGGACAGCCCCACCGACAGCATGCCGACGCGGCGCACCGCATCGATCACGGCACGGAGTTCCGCGGTTTCCGGCATCTTCTCGAGCGCGCCGAGATCCAGACACGCGGCGGTGCGCTTGAAGAAATGCGGCGCGGCGGCGACACGCCCCGTGAGCTCATCGAGGATGGCGCCGGGGCTGGTGGTATGGATGCGTACTTGCAACAAACCGACTTCACCATAGCGGATGTCGATGACCGGCCCCGGCGGATCGGGCGTGACCTGACGCGGTGGATCGGTCCGATCTTTCAGACTCATATCGACATTCGTACTCACCGGCATCCTCGTAGTCTCGACCGCTCGTCCGCGATGACGCGCAGCGGGCCGCAAATGGACGTGCAGTGTACCGATAAATGCCGCCGACTCAACGCATTCGACCCTGAACCGGAAGTATGAGTCGCTCCTCCTTGCGAGCCGGCGAGGATGACCCTCATCCCTATGACCCTCATCCCGATGACCCTGCTGCGGTTTCGGTTTCGAATCAACCTTCCTTGCCTTTCGAGGCGCGAGTAGGATTGCGCCATCTGAACCGGAAGTACGAGTCGCTCCTCCTTGCGAGCCATCGCGAGTGCGGTCCGCATCCTACGACCGGCAGCATCAACAAAATAAGTCTCGGGGAGATACACATGGGAAGGTTGCACTCGAAGTGCTCGGTTGCGCTGGTCGCGGCTGGGCTCGGCTTGATGATGACGCCACTCGCATTCGCCCAGCAGAAGGTGGTGACGGAAAAGGATGCCCACTACGCGGTCTACGGCGCCAGCGACGATGGGTTGGGCCTGCGTGCCGGTTATGAGGGCGGGACGGTGAGAACCGCGACGGGCGCGGTGGGCCCGAGCGGAACGGCCGCCGCGGCGCTCGCCGTGCTGGCGAATCCGTTCGACAGTCAGCGGCGATGGAAATCCATCGGGCCGGTGGTGGGAACCGTGCCGGGACCCGTTACGTATACCGGCGCCGCCTCGACGGTTTCCGGGCGCGTTGCCAGCATTCTGGTAACGCCGAATTGCCGCGGCGCCGACGACTGCACCGTGTACGTCGCCGCCGCCGGTGGCGGCGTATGGCGCAGTGATGATGCACTCTCGAGTACGCCCCACTGGCGCTCGGTGAGTCGCGGTTTGCCCACCACCGCGATGGGCTCGCTGGCCCTCGCACGAGGCGATGATCATAGCAATGATCGCGGCGACGGTCGCGGTGACGACAACGGCGATGCACTGTATGCCGGCACCGGGGAGCCCAATGGTTCGAGCGACTCCGAGGCCGGTCTCGGCCTGTACCGATCGGACGATGGCGGCGAGTCCTGGAAATTGGTTCCGGGCAGCGCCGCCGTCGCGAGCGGCCGCGCCATCGGCGCCGTCGCGGTCGACCCCCGGGATCCGCAGCACATTTTCATCGGCACGGACGTGGCGCGGCACGGCGCATCCGCCTCGAACGGCGGACGCTTCACCCCGCCCGGCGCTCCGATCGTCGGGCTGTACGAGTCGCGCGACGGCGGCGAGCACTTCTCGCTGGCCTTCAGCGTGCCCTCGGACGCGGTGGATCCGACCACCGCGAACGGCAGCGATTTCTTCCGTGGCGGCGTGACGAAGATCGCTGCGACACGCGTGGGCCTGCATGAGAATGATCCGACGCGCTTTTATTTCTCGGTGTTCGACTATGGCGTGTATCGCTCCGCCAGCGGCGGCGGCTATGAACAGGTGTTCGCCAGCGCGGGAGGCGGCAGCGTCGCGGGTTCGGCCGGTTCGCGTACCGAATTCGCGCTCGCGCCGATGGGCAAGAAGCTGCGCATCTATGTAGGCGACGCCGATGCCAGCGGTATCGGCAGCCTGTATCGTACCGACGACGCGAACGTCGCGAATCCCGTATGGATCAGCTTGACCGATCCGACTCCGGGAACACCCGGCTACTCCTCGTACGCGTTCTGCGGTACCCAGTGCAGCTACGACATGTTCGTCGCGTCTCCTGCCGGCCAACCCGACACGGTCTGGATCGGCGGCTCCATGATGTATGATGAGCTATTCTATCCTGGCCCGTTCCCCTCCAATGGCCGCGCCGTACAGCGCTCGACCAATGCCGGCGCGAGCTTCACCGACATGACGAACGACGCGACGGCGCCGCTGCCGATCGGCATGCACCCGGATCAGCATGCGATCGACTTCGTTCCGGGGCATCCGGGTATCGCCATCGTCGGCTCGGACGGCGGGGTGGTGCGCACCGATGGCTCGTTCGTCGACGCATCGGCGCAGTGCGCCGATCCGACCCGCGGCTTTGCCCACAGCGGCGGGCTGGCGCCGGCCGACCTCGCCGACTGCCAGCGATGGTTGAAGGCCATCCCGAAGCGCATCATTTCGATGAACCCCGGTCTGGAAACGCTGCAGTTCGAACACGTGTCGGTCAACCCGCAGGATCCGGCGAACGACCTGCTCGGGGGTACGCAGGACAACGGCACCTGGGCCTACAACGGCCGCACCGGAACCTGGTTCGAGACGGTCGGAGGCGACGGCGGTCAGTCAGCGATCAATGCGGTGGTGCCGAGCACTCGCATGCACACCTACTACCTCGCGCAGCTCGACGTGAACTTCAGCGGCGGGGGCACGGATCCGACCAATGAGCCGCTCGGTTGGGATTGGATATCCGATAGATTGCTGGGCAGCGGCGAAGCGTCGTCCTTCTACGTGCCACTGATCGCGGATCCGGTGCTGAACGGCACGTTCTTCGTCGGCCTCGAGCACGTCTGGCGCACCCAGGACAATGGCGGCCCGCGCGCCTTCCTGGATACGGTGTGCAACGAGTACTACGGCACATTCAGCTCGCCCTGCGGTGATTGGGTTCCGCTCGGCACCGCGCTGACCAGCGCCAGCTTCGGTGCCGACAAGGGCGGCTCCGGCTCCTACGTCGTCGCTATCGCCCGCGCGCGCGCCGCCGGCACGCCCCTCTGGGTCGGGACCCGCCGCGGTCGGCTGTTCTTATCAATGAACCCCGATGCGGCGGATGCGGCAGCCGTCGCGTTCACCCGCATCGATACGGCGGCCCAACCCACTCGTTTCCCCAGCGGTATCGCGGTGGATCCAAAAAACCCATTGCACGCATTCGTGTCCTTTTCGGGCTACGATGCGTACACGCCCACCACCGTCGGCCATGTGTTCGAAGTGACCTTCGATCCAGGGAGCAAGAAGGCCACGTGGGTCAATCGCAGCGCGAACATCGGTGATCAGCCGATCACCGGCATCGCCTACGATGCGGGGAGCGGCCGTGTTTACGCGGCCACCGATTATGGAGTGATCGTGCGCAAGCCCGAGTCGGGCAAGTGGGTGCCGGTCGCCGCGGGTCTGCCGCGAACCGCGGTGTACGCCCTCACACTCGACGCCAATTCCGGTCTGCTGTACGCGGCGACGCACGGGCGGGGCATCTGGACGATCACGCTGCACGGTCACGAGGACGACTGATGCGAGATTAGACCAGCAGACGAGACGAGGCAGAAAGCGTTCGAAGTCACGAGGCTTCGAACGCTGCTCCTCGCTTCTCGGTCCCCGCTCGGTCCCGGTCCATGCTCAGACGGTCCCGGCGCTCAATCTCGGTCCCCGCTCGGTCCCATGCTCGATCTCGGTCCCGGCGCTCACTCTCGGTAGGCGCGCCCAATCTCGATCTGCCGCTCAGTCTCGGGGAACTCCTTTCAGGCCGGGTGCATCGGCGGACGGTGAGGCCGGCCGGTTGCTCTGCTCGCAGGTCCCCGGGTGCAGCGCACATCGGCGCAGGCGCTGACGCGCCAGAGCCGCGGACTGTTCCGGCGAGAGCGAGCCGCGGGGCGCAGCCGACGTCGGCGCCGCGCTGGAACCGGGGCTGTCGGCGGGTGCGGGCGGACAAGCCTTTACCACCCCACTCGCTGCAAGACTCGCCGCACCGGCCGCGACGATGATCAGACAGCTCGCCAGCGGCGCGAACCCTCGGCGCTCATCGTGTTTCATAACTTTCACCCTACCACGACAAAATCGCTGCGCGCGCCTGCGCAATCCCAGCGGTCTGAAGCGTGGATGCGGCGAGCAGCCTGAGTATTACGTGGCCACGACCGCGGCGGATTCCCTTCAGGCAAGGTGGAGCCGGCGACGTTGGGTCGACCCGTGCGGAGGCAACAACGCCGCAGGAAAAGAAATCTGCCCGGTCCCCGAGGGTTGCCAAGGACAGGTTCTAGTGCGACTGCGTCTCCGGTTCCGCATTCGAGTAGCGCTTGTCCGGCTCGTCGTTCGACGCAGCTCGGCCGATCAAGGAGCCTGTCGGTACGCGCGATGCAGGGTGACCGGAGCGCCGCGCGACCGTTGGCGCTTGCGCCGATCCACGCCGTTTTTCGAGAGCACTGATTTTAGCCGAGAGACCGCGCATGGTGGGCGCGAGCGTCGCGGCGCGGCGATAGTGGCGCAGAGCGTCAGCCGGGCGCTGCGCACGCACCAACCCATCCGCCAGCGCGACGAGAAGCTCGGCATCGTTCGGATTCCGCCGGATGGCATCGTTGCAGGCGTCCACCTCTCTGAGATTGAGGCAACGGGCGGCGTCCCGCTTGACGCTCGCCGGGACGGCCTTATCGGCTGCGGCTAAGCACGCCTGTTGCGGGCACGCCGCGGCGCAGAAGAACCATAACGCCAACCCCACCATTCTCAGCGACATTGTTTTAGTATCCAGCTGCTGCGATGCACACCATCATCGTTCATTTCATTAGGCTTTGTCGAACAACGGACGGCTCGAATTGCCGCCCATCTCCAGGCCCGCTCGAAATCGAGGCCCAGCGCTTCGAGGACGGGCTCCGTTAGGCGTTGTCGAACAGCGTACAGCTCGAATTGCCGCCCGTCCGACGGGCTCGAGAACGTGGCCGCCTTGTTGCGCATGATCTCGGCCATTCGATCGCGCACGTCGCCGATGACGGCTTTCCTCGCGAGAACCTTGCGCGCCACGGCCTCGAGCGAGTAGTCGCCATGCGGATGAATGCGCCGCGCAGCAAATCGATGCCGTCGAGAACGAGCCGGGTGGGTAGGGTGGCCTGGCCGTCCGTCACGCGGCCGCTGGGGACGCCGGCGCCTTGCGAAAAGTGGTCCAGGCGGCTGCCGAGAAGACCAGCACATTGGCAACGATGACGGGAACCGCGCCGATCAGCACACCGTATGTCACCCAGAGCAGCGCACCCAGCATTTGCACGCCGCGCAACCACGATGGGCGGGCAAAAAAATAGGAGCCGACAAAGACCGCGGTTGCGGTCCAGCCCAAGGCTTCGGACCAGACGTGGTTCATAGCTCCGCCGCGGCTGCGTGATTGAACGAGAGGATTTCGCTGATCTTGACGCGATCCGTTCTTTCCTTCTCCCACTCGTTCAGCGTCAAGCCATAGGACTCGAACAGCCCGCGGATATCACCCGTTTTCCAGCGAAGCAGTTCATCGAGGATCGGTACCATGATGCTGAACGCGTTCTCGCTGAGAACGATGCGCTTCGCAATCCGGGCGAGTTGCTTGTTCTCGGAAACGGCAATGGTGAAGCCGTCGTGGTTATTGACATGCAGCATCACATGGACGTCGGAACTACCGTCGCCGACGTAAATCACGCGATCCGGTGTCACGCGCAAGCGATGCTGCAACTCTTCGATCACGGCAACCTTGCCGTAGCCGGCCGGCACGCGGTTGATCGCCGTCACTTCGCCCGAGCGCGGATCGAAGGCCAGGTCGGTGCCGAAAATGTTTTCCGCGGGCACGATCCCCGCGAGTGCCGAGGTAACGATCTCGCGCGGCGCGGCGGAGATCACGAAGAACGAAAATTCATATCCCTCGGTGCCGCGCTGCATGAAGTCGACCAGCGCCGGGATGGCGCTTTTCAGGCGCACCCGCCGACCGGCCTCCTCGAGATGTTCCCGGCGCACGCCGCGAAATTCCGGATCGTGGCGAATCAGATACGCCAGCTCCCCGCCTTGCTGCACCAAATTGCAACGCGCCAACCCCGCCACACGCTCTTCGAAGCCAGATACGCCGAGCAATTCGCTCAAGACGAGTCCGGAATCCTTGAAGCTCAGCGTCTGATCGAAGTCTGAGGCGAGCAGGAAATGTTTGAGTGGCAATTCACGCATGCGCAAATCTCCTGGCAGGCTCACCATACTCCTGGAACGAGACACCGCTGTCAGGCGATAAACTCTCTCTTCCGGGTCAAATCATTTCATCCGCCGATATACGGAAACTGTGACACCGAGCCACGTTCTCGGGCGGCGACACGGCTATGTAGCGTGGGATGCCGGAACCGAACGCGACCGGGCGCTATGCCGAACAGGCATTCGGGGCAGGCACACCGCTCGGCAGTCCCCGCAATGCCGAACCCAACCGCGAGCGGGCCGCCCATGCGGAACAGGCATTCGGGACAGCCACACCGCTCGGTAGCCCCGGAACGCCGGAACCGAACCGCGACTGGGGCGGCCCACGCCGAACAGGCATCGGGAACAGCCAGACGGCTAAATCCTCTATGCCGCAACCGAGCGACCGGACTGCCCCAGTCACGCCGTGCATGGGCCGGATGGCCAGGCTGGGGCAAATCCCCGCTCAGCCGGCACCCGGCGCGAGCGGCAGCCGCGCCGCTGCAGCCACCGGCCGGCTCCAGGCCGAAAATGGTGGGACCGCGCCACCCTCCGCTCGTGCGGTAAAGAAAACGTAAGGCGAGCATAAGCCTAATCCGTGGCGCCCTATCCGTGGTCCCGCTAAGTAAGAGTGGGTGGCACCGGATTCCGTTACCACTATTTGTTCGGCGTGCCACGATATATTCGCCCTCCCCCCGAGGGGATGCCATTTAACGGTAGCCGAATAGCCCACGGCGACACTCTATGTAAGTATCGCTTCCCACCAGACACCTGCTGACCGTATGCCTGAACCGAGAAAAAACTTCGTCGAACGCCTGTTTGCAGAGCATCGCAGTGCGCTGCAGGCGTTCTTCTATCGCCGGATCAAGACCAAACACGATGCCGCGGACTTGGTTCAGGAAGTGTACCTACGCATCTTGCGCGTCAAGGACGCCGATGCCATACGCAATCCCGAAGGTTATCTCTATACGGTTGCCAGCAATCTGGTGTACGAACACTCGGTCCTCAACCGACGCAACCCGGCGCCCATCGATCCCGACCAGCCGCTCGCCGAACACGAATTGGCCGGACCGGCCGGTTTCGAAGAGCTGTTCGACATGGGGACGCGGGTCGCCCGCCTACGGGAGGTATTGGCGCAACTGCCGCCAAAGTGTCGGGCCACCATACACCTGAAGTACCAGCATGGATTGAGTTACCAGGAGATTGCCGAGCAGCTCGGCGTATCCCCCCACATGGTGCAGAAGTACCTGGGAACGGCCCTGGCGCATTGCCGCCGACGCATGGCGCGGATGAGGTAGGCGAATGAACGCTCCGGACGCCCACATTCGTTCCGCGATCACCCAGGTCGCGGCAAACTGGTACGCCGCCCACCGGGTCGGGTCACTGGCGGAGGCCGACCGCGCCGCATTTCTTGCCTGGATCAAGGCGTCGCCGGTTCACATCGAGGAATACCTCGGGGTGGCTGCGCTCGAGCGCACGCTTGCGGTGGCGGGCGATGATCCGCGGTTGTCGGTGCAGGCGCTGGTGGAGATGGCGCGAGCCGACTCCGACGATGGCGTCGTGCCTATCGGCGGGCCCTCCATCCGCTACCAACCCGTCAGACTGCCGCCGCGGCAACGCTTCTTACCGGGAATCGCGGCCGCCGTGATCGCGAGCGCGGCCGCCATGGGCGTGCTGTGGTGGGTCGCGAGAGAGGGCCGCGGACCGGCGCCCGCGGTCGCGACCTATCGAACCGCCCATGGCGAACAAGGAATCTGGCCGCTGTCGGATGGCTCGACGCTTCATGTGAACACCGATACCCAGGTAACGGTTCGGTTTTCATCCACCGAGCGATTATTGGAAGTCGAGCACGGGCAAGTGGCGGTCAAGGTCGCGCACGACCGCGGCCGAACGTTTCGCGTCCACGCGGGCTCGACCGATGCCGTGGCGGTCGGCACCGATTTTGATGTTCGTCGCACCGCCGATGCGACGGTGGTCACGGTTGCTGCCGGCCAGGTCGCGGTCTCCGTGGGCCCGTTCGTACCGCCCCGGGCGGCGGCGGCGGGACTGCCGAGCGGCATGCGCGTCGGGGCCGGTCAACAGGTCACCGTCGTTGCCGGCGTATTGCCGCCGGCTCCGCAATCCACCGATCTGCGAGAGGCGACCGCTTGGCTGGAGCGAAAAATCGTATTCGACCAACAGCCGCTCGCGGCCGTGGCCGCCGAATTCAACCGCTACAACGACATTCCGTTCACCATCGACGATCCTACGCTGCGCCGCTTGCGGATCAGCGGCGCTTTCGATGCCGCCGATACGGAGTCCTTCGCGGCGTTCCTCCAATCACTCGACGGCGTCCGGGTCGAGCGTCTACCGACAGGCTTCAAAGTCCTGAATTCTCGCGACAAGCGCGGATCCGCCGTGCGCAATATCTAGCGCCCGGGGCCCGCCGCGCATCGGGATCGCGGCCGACCGGTTCTGCCCGTGGCCGTTGGAGCCCCCCCTGGCCAACCATCCGCCTTCGGTTTACAGTCCTGCCTTCTCTTGTCATTTACGGCGGAGAAGGCATGGTCTGGTTGGGCCAGTCGGCCAGGCTGTGTGCACTGTGCCTGTTATCGGTGAGTTCGCCCTGGGCGTTCGCGGCCAACGAGGCGGCGCCTGACCATGGGGCCACGCGCAGCATCGAAGCGCAACCGCTGCCGCAAGCGTTGGCGGCGTTCGCCTCCTCGACGCACGTGCAGGTCGTCTACGTATCGCAATTGGCCCGCGGCAAGGTAGCCCAGGCAACCCCTGCCGGCCTGCCGGCCATGGCGAGTCTCGCACGGCTGCTGGAAGGTACCGGACTCGATTTCCAGTTCCTCAACGACCGTACCGTAAAGCTCTATGAGCGGCCGAGGGCTCGCGCTTCGGCGGGTCCGCAACCCGGGACCGGTGCGTTCGGCACCGAGGGGCCGGGCGCGCCCGCGCTCGGCGAGGTCGTCGTATCGGCGACCAAACGCGACGAAATTCTGAGTACCGTGCCGATGAGCATCAGCGTTCTGTCGCCGGATGACCTGAAGATGTCTGGAAGCGAGGGCATCGCCGGCATCGCCATGGTGACCCCCGGTGTGGAATACGATTACAGCTCGCAGTATGGTCCGGGAATCCTCACCAATCTGGCTATCCGGGGAATCAGCGCCAACAAAGGGGACGCAACCACCGGCATCTACATCAACGACACCCCGATCCAGACTCCGCACACCGTATTCGGCAATGCCTATCCCGTTACGTTCGATCTGGCGCAGATCGAGGTGCTGCGCGGCCCCCAGGGAGTGATGTTCGGGCGGGGTGCCGAGGGCGGAGCCATCCGTTACGTCACCAACGAACCGAGTACCACCACGGTGAGCGGTTTGTATCGCTCCGAGGTGTCGGTCACGGACCAGGGCGGCACGAGTGTGGAACTGGGCGCGGCCACGGGTGGGCCGCTCGTGGACGGCCTTCTCGGCGCCCGGATCAGCGTCTGGTATCGGGACGACGCCGGGTACGTGGATCGAATCGATCCGTTCACCGGGGCGGTCGTCGATGCCCATGCCAATCGCGCCGTGAGCCGGGCGCTGCGGTTGAGCGTTGCGTACGAGCCGAACGACGCGCTGCGCATCACGCCCTCGTTGAGCCATCAGTCCATGAATTTGCATGACACGCCCGTATTTTACGCCGCGCCGCCGCGAAGCGCGGGTGTCCTGGAAAATGGTAGGTTGCTTCGCCAGCCCGCGGTGCACGGCTTGAACCTGGCCTCGCTCAACATAGTAGCTGCCATGGGCGGCGCCGATTTGACCACCATCACCTCCTACGTCGATCGGAGCGAAGCGGCGACCGTCGATACCACGAACGAGGCCGGGGTCGTGTATTTCGACGGCTTCGGCAACCCCTTGGGTCCGGAGTTCCCGAGTTCCTATGCGGATGCAGTGCCGACGCAGCTGACGCTGCATCAGATTCTCATGTCGCAAGAGCTACGAATCGCCTCGGCGGATCCGACCGCGCCGATCAAGTGGCTTGGCGGGACCTTTTATTCGAGGCTGCGCCAGGATTCGATGCAAGATACTTATCTGATCGCGGCACCAACGGTGCCCGTCGTCCTCACCGACAGCTACACCGTTATCGCCGAAGGCTCTTTGTTCGGTCAGACGCAGTGGTCGATCACCGATCATTGGAAGCTAGGCACGGGGATGCGCGTGGGCTCGCTGCAGGCCCGCGGCTTCAGTCGCACGTCCGGCTCCGCCACCGCGGGGCCCTCTTCGGGATCGACGGTGCATAACGAAACCCTCCCGCCCGCCCCCCGGTTCGATTTGTCCTACCAACCCGACAGCCACAACCTCTTTTATACGGCCATCGCCAAAGGGCTGCGGGCGGGCGGCAACGCGGGCCAGCCGGTACGATGCGGCAACAGCAGCAGCCCCTCATCCTTTGGGCCAGACTCCGTTTGGAGTTTCGAGGTGGGCGCCAAGAACCAGCTGTTCGACCGCCGTCTGCACCTCGATACCAGTGTGTTCGATATCCTTTGGAAGGGGATCCAGGAGCGCGTGCAGGACGCGTGCGGCAATGCCTTCACGACCAACGCCGGGGCGGCCCGGAGTTCCGGATTCGATTTCAGTGCCGATGGCGCCATTACGGAACGGCTGCGCATGGCGCTCACGGTGGGTTATCTCGATGTGCGCTACACCCGCACGCTGACCGCCGCGGACGGACGCATCATGATCGCTCGCGGCACCGTCGTTGGCGGGGTTCCCTCGGTACCGGCCCCCTGGAGCGGCACGGTGAGCGCGCGCTACGAGTGGCCGCTGGCCGGCACCGCAACTGCTTACCTGCGCGCCGAGGAAATCGCGCACAGCCACAATAGCGGCCCGTTTTCGGAGCTGGAGCCGACGAGCCCCACCTACGATCCGAGACTCAGCGCCGACCCCGCGAACTACCTGCTGAATCTGCAGTTGGGCATGACCCGGGCAGGCTTCGATGCACGAGTTTTCGTCAACAATGCGACCAATGCACGACCGCTGCTGCAGCGCTATGCCGACGCGCCGGGATCCACGTTGCTATACGCCTATACCTCTCGTCCCCGCACTGTCGGAGTGATGGGCAACTGGAGCTTTTGAGCGGCGCGCGGCATCCGGCCCATGTCTGGTTTCAATGGTCAGGGCTGCTGCCTCGAAGGCGGCAACAGGCGGTGTGAGGCCGGGCGAATCGCAGCCAGCGCCGCCTGTACCGTGGCGGCATCAAACGGATCATCGGTGGTCACACCGCCGCTCAGAGCTTTTACGCCGGCCAAGAAATTTGGCCAGGCCGTGTCGGGGGCTTTACCGGTCAGGCTGCCGTATAGCTGCGCGAACGTGCCTCCGGCCCCCAGGGCCACCAACTCCTTCGCAACAACGCCGAGCGCAAATCCCTGGCTCAGCAGCCATGAGATGAATGCCATGCCGCAGCCCGTGCTATCGGCGCTGCGGTCTGTCGGGTCGGTCTTGTTGACGAAGTCCGGTGTTCCATCGTTGAACCACGTCGGCGCCGTCGCGAAATCGGCCAGCGCATTGTTGCTCACGCTCGCGGCACACCAGCGTGAGAGCGCCTCACCGGTACTCACCCCGCACAGGTTGCCGCCCATGTTGCACTCGCTGAGCTCGGCCTCGAACAGTGCGCTGACACGCATCGAATTGCCGAACGATGCGCACACCTCGATATCGTTGCCCGTGAAATAGTCGCAGGCCATATGGTCGGCGCCTCCCGTTCCGTCGGTGGCGCCGCCGAGCGCAAACACGATCACGTTCGCGCTACCGCTGCCGGTGCCGAAGAACTGGTCGTTCGCCCGGACCACCCGGTCCGCATCCGCCAGCAAATCCTGAGCGTTTTTCAGCCCCGGCTGTCCGAGCGTGGCATCGACGTAGACCGTCACTCGCCCGCTTGGGCTGCTACCCACGATGGTGGCCTGTCCGCGAAAGCTCGGCCATTGAATCGCACCCGCACCATTGCTCATCGCGTTCTCCCGCTCGCCGTAGCGTTATGCGTCGTAGCTTTACGCGCCGCAGCCCTATGCGCCGAGGCCTTACGCAGGCCGACCGTACCCCAGAACGTTACCGGGTGCCAGTCGGTAACGCCGGCATCGGTTTGCGGCTCGGCTGAGGGACGTCTGCGGCTTGGCTACGGCTCCTCTCTTGCTTGGCTGGCGCCTTTCTTGGCTGAGCGGCATTGCCGCTGCTGCCTGCTCCGGAGCGGAGATCACTTCGGCGCACCCGCCGGCGCAGTCGTCATCACGTCATCGTCGCTGCTCCAGGCCGGGGTCGTGATGGCATAAAACTCCAGCGCTTCGTTCGGCCTCGCGCGGATCGACCGGACGGTGCCGGCCCGGATTAAGATGAAAGATCCCGGACGGACGTCTTGAGACAGGCTGCCGGTCCAAACCTGTCCATGCCCTTTCAGCACGAAGAATGATTCCTCGCCGACGCGATTGTAACTCCAGGCACTCGCACGGCCGGCATCGAGATGGAACAGCGCCACGCTTCCCTGATCGGTCCTGACGTTCGCCAGGGCACGGCGGCCGGTGAGTTCCTTGAGCAGCACTCCGTCGGAAACGGTGACGGCGGGTATGTCGTCGGGATGCAGGGCCACCGGCGTTTGCGCACTCGCCTGCAGTGCAACGATCGCGAACGGCAGACACAGGGCGCTCCTGGCGATGCGCCACCTCAAGATGACCCGTTTCACGGTCCGGTGGCCGCGCAACTGGGATGCGCGAACGCCGGATGAAGTGGCTGGTACTGAATCGCTCATCGTCACTCTCCTCGGTTGCAGGTCGGCACATGCCGTCGGTCGGTCACACGATGGGCGGGTCGACCACCCAGTCGGGCTCTTCGAACTCGCCTATGACGCGGATATCGCAGTGCTCGGCGGCTTCTTTGAGAATGGCCCCCACCGCTGGGTCCCGGCGCCTGTCCATCGCGTCTCGGTCCGCTTTCGATCGCCAGCTGGCGATGGCGACGAGAACGGTCGGATCGCCGATTTTCCGGTGCAGCCGTGTGCCTCGGGCACCGGGCGCGCGCTGTAAAATTTCGCTCGCGCGCATCCAGGCCAATGCGTATTGTTCCGCGCTGTGGCCGGGCTTGATGTGAACTTCGAAAATAAACAGCATCCGGCGGCCTCCCCCGGGCAGCGTGCTTGAAAGCATGCGCACCGTCGCTATATCTTGCCATTGGGTCGGCTGAGCGGGCTCGCCTTCGAGCCGCGCCGCACATGCGAGGATAGCTCATGTTCCGTTTGCTCCGCTTGTTCCGCTTGTGGCGTTTCGGCGGCCAGGATCTGCGCCTGCTGGGGTACGCGTTACGGCATCGAAGCCGGCCGGTATGGCTGCTCCCGGTGGTGGCGATGGTC
This sequence comes from Pseudomonadota bacterium, assembly GCA_030799355.1. Taxonomy (GTDB): domain Bacteria; phylum Pseudomonadota; class Gammaproteobacteria; order Steroidobacterales; family Steroidobacteraceae; genus Bog-1198. The sequence continues at coordinate 8,335 of JALYHP010000007.1, read as the reverse complement.
GGCTTCTATGCCCTCGAGCCGCTGAATTTTACCCTGCCGCTGCTCGGGGTGATCGACGATGTCATCCTGCTGCCGCTGCTGTTGCACTGGATGGTCAAGTTCCTGCCGGCGGATATCCATCAGGGCTTCGAACGCGGGTCGGTCGCGCACCGATGAGCGGCGCCGCATCCCGGAACAGCGCCGCGCCGACGAAAAGAACCCCATGGAGAGGCCCGGTAGAGCCGAACGCGAGAATGGGCCCGCCCGTCCTCGGTTGGGCCGCAGCGGCCGCCTCGTTGTGGGTGCATGCCGCCTTCGCGGATAATTTCGGCAAGGTCTATTACGATGCGAAGTCCGACCAATTGGTGGTCACCATGCTTTTATCGTGGCACCAATCCCGATCACCATTTTACGTTGCAGTGGAGCGAGTGCCGTACCGGGGACTCGGGCTTACCCGGCGTGGCCGCCGAGGTGTTGGACGACCAGTTCAAGGATCGTGCGCTGCAGGATTTCCGCAAGACCCAACGCTTCAGTCTCGGCGGGATTCCGTGCCGTCCTGCCAAGGTGACCTTCAGAACCGCGCCGCGATTCTACGTGACGCTGACGATACCGTAGCACAGCCCCAGCGTCGGGGGCCGCACCCAGCGCGCCTCTAGGCGCGTCTACAGCACGCCTCATGAGCACGCTTCATCAGCGCACTTCATCAGCGCACTTCATCAGCGCGCTTCATCAATACGTCTTCAAAATCACCCCGGCCTGATCAACGGCCTCAAGGGAGACGTCGAATCCCCACAACTGATGCAGGTACTTCAGCGTTTGCTTGGCCTCGTCCGCCACCAACGTGCGCCCGTTGTAGCTGTGGTGGTGCAAGGTGAGCTTGCGGTCCGAGTCCCGTCCATACCGAACTACCGATATGTCAGGCATTACGGACTCGAGACGGTACGACGCCGCCAACTGGCTGCGAATGGACTTGAAACCCTCCTCGCCCGCCGTATCGTTGACCGTCCAATGATCGAGCCCTTCCTGCGATTGAATGTTCATCAAGCGGAAATCGCGCACCAGTTTGGGCGTCACGAACTGCAGTATGAAGCTCTCGTCGCGGTAGTTCTGCATGACGTCGTGGAAGGTCGGCAGCCACTCCTTGCCGGCGATATCGGGTAGGTATTCCCGATCCTCCGCGGTCGGCGATTCGCAGACGCGCTTGATCTCGTTCCAGGCCGCAAAGCCCAAGGCATAGGGGTTGAGTCTCGAATATTCCGGTTGCCGGATGACGTTCGTATGGGAATGCAGGCACTCGAGCAGGATGCCCTGATCGATCTGACCCGCATCGTACATGTCGTTGATGAGTCGATGGTGCCAGAACGTGGCCCAGCCCTCGTTCATGACCTGCGTTTGGCGCTGCGGATAGAAATACTGGGCAATCTTGCGCACGATGCGGGCCAATTCGCGTTGCCAGGGCTCGAGCTTCGGCGCGTGTTTCTCTATGAAGTACAGTAGGTTCTCTTCGGGGCTGGCCGGAAAAATGGCGGCGGCCCGCTCCGCTTTGGCCGGATGCGGCACGACACTGTAGTACTCGGCCTGCCGCATGGTCTCCTGCGCCACGGCCAGCCGCTTCGCCTGTTCGGCCCGCTCCCTGCGGGTATCGAGCTTGCGTGGCCGCTTGTACTTGTCTAGTCCTTGATCGCGCAGCGCGTGCAGCGCATCCAACGTCTGTTCCACCCGCTCCAATCCGAATCGCTCCTCGCATTCGGCGATGTAATTGCGCGCGAACAGCATGTAATCCAGCACCGCATCGGGTTGCGTCCACTCCTTGAACAAGTAATTGCCCTTCGAGAAGCTGTTATGGCCGAAACAGGCATGTGGAATCACCAGCGTCTGCATGGCGAGCGAATTGCCTTCCATCAAGAAGGCGATGCACGGATTCGTGTTGATCACGATTTCGTAGGCGAGCGCGTTGGCGCCCGAGCGGTATTTGCCGCTCTCGATCAAAAAATGCTTGCCGAAGCTCCAGTGACCATAGTTGACCGGCAAGCCGCTGGAGACGTACGCGTCGAGCATCTGCTCGCTGGTGATGACCTCCATCTGATTGGGAAACGTATCGAGCCCGTAGCGCTCCGCGTGGCGTGCACATACTTGCTCGATGGCAAACAGTTCGTTGAGCGTCCATTCACTGCCGCTGAAGCGGTCCGAGTCGCGCGCACCGGTCAGGTGTTCCGGATGACGCATCAAACCGCCTGTTCCTGTTTGAACAGCTTCGCCAGCGCGGGGTACACCTCGTTGCGGGCTCTGACCGCCGCCATGTTGAAGTGCTCGCATTTTATGTCGCGATATGCGCTCCACAAGGTCGTCGATCCCTGGACCGCGCTGCCCCCGACCTCGGCATAGACGAAGTAGCGCGCCGTGGGAAGCAGCCGCGAGAACAGATAGGCCGACGACTCGGTCGAATCGGAACCGAAGGAATCGCCGTCGCTCGCCTGCGCGCCGAAGATATTGTAGTGCGAGGCCGGATATCGCAAGCCGATGATCTCGTGCATTTTGGCGAGCGCCGATACCACCTTGGTACTGCCGGCCTGCGTACCGTTGAAGAAGGTATCTTCATCGACTTCCTGCGCCTGATCGGTGTGGCGAATGAAGACCAGCTCCACCTTTTGATATTTGCGGCTGAGAAACAGATACAGGAGCGTGAAAAAACGCTTGGCCAGGTCCTTGCGCACTTCGTCCATGGAGGACGAGACGTCCATGAGGCAGAACATCACCGCCGCGGTGCGCGGCGACTCGACTTCGACGAGGCTGCGATGGCGAAGATCCACCGGATCCAAGAAGGGGATATTCGCGCGGTGTTGATGGACCTCCCGCAGCGCGAGTTCCGCCGCCCGGATGCGCGCCTCGACGCCGCTCGCTTGCGCATGCAATAGCGCCGCTTCGGCCTCTTCGAGGGCTTCCTCGATTTGCGCTTCGGCGGCGAGCCGTCGGCCGATGGACGCCTTGAACGTCCGTGAGACGCATACGGTGCCGGGATTGCCGTAACGCACGACGCCGCCGCGGCGAAAGCGGCTCTCATCGATCTCCAGAAGGTCTTTCTTGACCAGCGCGGGCAATTCGAGGTCATCGAACAGCAGCGATAGATATTCCTCTCGCGACAGCGCGAACCGAAAGACGTCTTCGTCGTCGGCTTCTCCCTGACCGGAGCCCTCTCCGGCGCCCCGACCGCGGCCTGGAGCCGAATCGCGGGGAATCTTGTCCCCGACACGAAAATTGTCATTGCCGGGCACGACTCTGCCCACCGCGCCGGAAACCGGATCCAAGACAAATCCGGGCTCCTTGACATCCTTGCGTTCGATGCTGACCTCGACGGCCTTGTCGTGCTCCTTGAGCTTTTGTCGCGCGATCAGTTGGTCGACTTGGGCCTTGAGCGCCCCCTCGAGCCGTTTCAATACCCGCTGCCGGTTACCGGTGTTCTTGCCCTTGTCCGGCCGCCGATCGACGATGACGCTGGTCACGGTGTTTGTTCCTGGCGCTGGGTTCGACTCACTGGCGCCGAGCCATCGTCCACCACTCGACTTGCCGGCGCACCTGGGTCGGCGTATGCCCCCGTGCCTTCATGCGCGCAATGAACGCTTCGTGCTTCTTTTCATCCTCGGCGTTGCCTTTCGCAAAGTAGGACACCACCGGCAGCAAGTCATCGGTGGCGGCGAACATGCGCTTCTCGATGACCTCGCGCAGCTTCTGATAGCTCGTCCAGACGAGCTTCTGGCCGGCGCTCTTGTTTTGTGCGCGCAGCACGTGATTGACGATTTCGTGGCGAAAATCCTTTGGATTGCCGATGCCGGCGGGCTTTTCCATTTTCTCGAGTTCGGAATTGAGCGCCGCCTTGTCGAAGGCCACCCCGGTCGCCGGATCCACATAGACCTCCTCCTGGATCCAAAAATCGGCGAACGCCACATACCGATCGAACAGTTCCTGACCATAGTCGGCATAAGACTCCAGGTACGCCGCCTGGATTTCCTTGGTGAGCTCCTCGAGATACCGGGGAATCAAGAACTCCTTCAAATGCACGGTGCACGCTTTCTGCAGATCGGGGCTGAAATCCGACGTGCCGATGCTCTCCTCGATGACCTTCAACAGCGTCACGGGGTCGGCCGACTCCTCCGACGGGTCACGGTTGAATGCCTTGGAAATGAGTTTGAACGCGTAGCGAGTCGAGAATCCGGACATACCCTCTTCGATTCCGGCCACCTCCCGATATTCGGCGACGCTCTTGGCTTGCGGATCCGACTCGCGCAGGTTCTCGCCGTCGTAAATCCGCAGCTTCGAGTAGATGCTCGAGTTGGGCGGCGGCTTGAGCCGCGAGAGCACCATGTAGCGCGCGAGCATCTGCAAGGTGCCGGGGGCGCACGGCGCCTTCGATAACGTCGATTCGCGCAGCAGCTTCTGATAGATGGCCACCTCCTCGGTCACCCGCAGACAGTAGGGCACCTTGACGATGAAAATGCGGTCGAGGAACGCCTCGTTGTCGCGGTTGCTGCTGAATTTCTTCCACTCGCTTTCGTTCGAATGCGCGAGCACGGTGCCTTGGTAGGGCATGGCACCGAACCCTTCGGTTCCCTTGAAATTACCCTCCTGGGTGGCCGTCAGCAACGGATGGAGCACCTTGATCGGCGCCTTGAACATTTCGACGAACTCGAGCAGCCCCTGAGTCGTCAGGCACAAACCGCCGGAGTAGCTATAGGCATCGGGGTCATCCTGGCTCAACTTGCTGAGCTTGCGCATGTCGACCTTGCCGACCAGGGAGCTGATGTCCTGGGTGTTCTCATCGCCCGGCTCGGTCTTCGCGACCGCCAGCTGATTGAGCACCGAGGGATATATGCGCTGCACGCGGAAGCGCGTGAGATCTCCCTGGTAGCTACGGATGCGCTTCTGTGCCCACGGACTCGACAGCCCGGTCAAATAGCGCGTCGCAATGCCGTATTCTCCCTCCAAACGCTGCGCGTACTTCTCCGGGTTGAACAGCCCGAGCGGCGATTCGAACAGCGGGCTGCGTTCGCCGGTATCTCCATCGACCAGCGTATAGATCGGGTAGCGTTCCATCAGACTCTTGAGTTTGATGGCAAGCGTGCTCTTGGCACTGCCCACCGGTCCCAGCAGATAGAGTACCTGTTTTCGCTCCTCGAGGCCTTGGGCCGCATGGCGGTAGAAGGAGACGATCTCCTCGATGATGCCGCCCTCCATGCCATAGAAGTCGGCAAAGGCATCGTAGTACTTCAGGATTCGATTGCCGAACAGGCGCAGCAGCCGCGGCTCGGACTTGGTGGCCAGCAGCCGCGGCTCTCCGATGGCTTTGACCATGCGCTCCGCGGCAAGCGCGTAGGTCATCGGATCGTCGCGGCAGAGCTGGAAGTATTCGGCGAGCGTGAAGCTTGCCGCGACGCTCTTCTCGTAGGAAGTCTTGAAATCGTCAAAAAGCACTGCGCTCGTTGTCACGGTGTAACCTCACAAAGTGCGCCAACTCGGATAACTGACCCTTATGCTTTCTCGTCTCTCGCTTCTCTCGGTGTGTTGAGCCTCTCCCGGTATTATGTGTAACTCATAATCCGCGACGGCGCAAACGTGGGAGTGTGAATACTCGCGCAGAAATCGAAAGTGCGCAGTGCGTCGCCCCCGCAGGGTGCGGTTTTTGCCGATCAAGCGGTGCCGTGGCACGCGATGCGACCCCGGCGCTTCGGCCCAGCCACCGCACGGCAATCGGGCAAGCACGCACCCCAGGCGCACCACCATGGTCCGCCGGACGATTGTAGTTTACAGAGTCGCCGTGAGACTGCTACAAAACCCGCATCTAATCCAAACAAGCATCCCATGCGCGACCATGAACAGGTGATCCTGCACGGTAACGAAGCCTTCAGCGTCGAAGTGCGCGGTTTCGACCACATTCCGGAAGCCGAACGCAACATGACGCTGCGGCAGGTCGACCAGTTTTGGGTGGCCAACAGCGTGAACTTGTTCGGCTTTGCGATCGGTGCGCTCGCGATTACGCAGGGTCTCACCCTGTGGGGGGCGCTCACCGCCTGTGCCGTGGGCAGCCTCGCCTACATTTACGTGTCCTACGGGTCCGTCATCAGCGTGCGCGCCGGATTGCCCGTGACCACGCTGGCACGCGCAGCCTTCGGCATGCGCGCCAACAAGGTGAACGCCGGCCTGTCATGGGTGGCCGCTCTGGCCTTCGAGGTGATCAACACCATCTTCGGCGTGGAGGCCCTGCTGGCATTGTTTCAGTTACTCGGCTGGGCAGACCCCGGCACCGTCGGCAAGTTGCTGGCCGTGCTGTTGCAGTTGCTTCTCTGCGGCGGCGTGGCGGTTCTGGGCCATGCCACCATGCTATGGCTGCAACGAATCTTCGCCGTCGTGGTAAGTATCGCACTGATCGTCGTCATCAGCTTCGTCATCGCCGGCAACCAGCTGCCTGCGCCGTCCCATGGTTCGCTGTCGCCCGCCGCGACGGTGGCGGCGTTCCTGAGCGCCTGCGCGGCCGTTTCCTCCAATCCGCTATCGTTTCTGTTCAATGGGCCCGATTGGGTGCGGTACCTTCCCTCGGCCACCCCGACGCGCACGGTCGTGCGCCACGTGTTTTGGGCGAGCTACCTGCCGTCGCTGGCGGTGACCATGATGGGCGCGATCTGCGCCACCCTCGCAGATATGTCGGACCCGGTGGCCGGATTGAAGCCCTTCGTTCCGGGCTGGCTGTTCGTGGTCTATATCCTGGCCGTGGTCGGCGGCTCGCTGGCCAACACCGTGCCCACGTATTACTCCTCGGGGTTGTCCTTGCAAGCCATGGGGCTCAAGGTGCATCGCAATGTCGCGACCGCGCTCGACCTCATCGTCTCGACCGCGATCACCCTCTACGTACTGCTGGTGCAGGATTTTTCGACGGCACTCAATAATTTCGTTTCACTGCTGGTCGTGTGGGTGGGCCCGTTTGGCGGGGTCTGGGTGTGCGACGGCTTCCTGCGTGGCGGACAATTCGATTTCGAAGCCATTCACAGCCGAGCGGGCGCCGCGGGCCGCTACTGGGGTTGGCACGGAATGAACCCAGCCGGCTGTATCGCGCTGCTCGCCGGAATGGCGGCGGCCGCCCTGACGATGAAATCGCCGCTGTACGACGGCCCCATCGCGCGCGCGCTCGGCGGCGCCGATATCAGTTGGATCGTGGGCTTCCCGGTAGCCGCCCTGACCTACGCAGGTTTGGCCCTGTTCACAGGGCACCGCGCCCGTACTCCGGCTGCCGCGCTGGCGGCGGAACGACCATGATCGAAGCCGCGGCCGAGACCCTCCCCTCCGCGCTGCATACCCTGCGCGCAACACCGGCAACGGTGCATTGGGGTTACTTTTCCGCTTCGTTGGCACCGGTTTTGACGGTCAGGAGCGGCGACTCATCCAGGCAGAAGCCGTTACGTGTCATGCCGGGGACGATCCGGATCTCATGTTCGATCCGGCCATCGAAGCATTATTCGCAGGTATCGCGCCGGAAGACCGGCGGCCGGGTCCGCACATCATGACCGGCCCCATCGCCGTCGAAGGCGCCCGGCCCGGCGACATGCTGGAGGTCCGCTATCTGCGCATGACGCCGCGCTGCCGCTACGGCTCCAATCTGGCGGCGAGTTGGGGCTATCTCTACGGTGAACTTGGCCGCAAGGAGCGCGTGACGATCTACCAGATCGATGACAACGGCACTACCGCCCAGGCTCTCTATGCGTACGACTATCCGCGCAAATACGCGGTCCCGGGCGCCATCCATCGTTGCCCGGCATGCGATCGCCAGACGGCGTTGCCGGGGGTGCGCATTGCGCTGCGGCCGCATCTGGGAGTAGCCGGAGTCGCGCCGGATGCAACCGGACGCATCAGCAGCGTCCCCCCGGGCAATCATGGCGGCAACATCGACAACTGGCGCATCGGTGCCGGCAGCACGATGTATTACCGAGTCCAGGTGGACGGCGGCTTGTTCTCCATCGGCGACCCGCACATCTCTCAGGGCGACGGCGAAGTCTCGGGCACCGCGATCGAGTCATCGCTCAACGTATTGTTCCAGATCCTGGTGCGCCGCGACTTCACATTTCCATCGCCGCTGCTCGAAACGCCGGAGTGCTGGATCGTCCATGGCTTTCACGAGGATCTGAACATCGCCATGCGCGAAGCCGCGCTCGGCATGCTGACCCTGTTGACCGAACGGCAGCGCCTGTCGAAGGACGACGCCTATTCCTTGATGAGCGTCGCCGCGGATTTCGGCGTCACGCAAGTGGTGGACGGGCGGCAGGGGATCCATGCGCGAATACCACGCGGCATATTTGCGCCGCCGAAGCCCTCG
>JALYHP010000037.1 GCA_030799355.1 Pseudomonadota bacterium | reverse complement strand
TACATCGCCGCATAGTTCGGTTCCATGTCGTCGGGCATCGAGCGCCCGTTCACCAGGAAGTAATTCGGATGATAGGGCTCCGAGTGAACCGCGATCACCGGGCAGGTGACCGCCACACCGGGACCCGCGCCTGCGATGGCGGCATCGCATGCTGTCTTCTGGACCAATGCTTCGTCGTGAATGGACGATTGCATCTCCGCAAGCTGGAACAGATATTCGCGGTCGTAGCAGGTCTGCGGATGATCGAATGCGAATCCCGCGGACGACAAGCGATAGTCGATGCCGAGGTTCGCGCTCTTGTTGCAGGCTGCGAATCCGCCGGTCTGCGTGGGCAGCACGACGACGGCGCCGTACATCCCCATCTCCACTTGTAGATCGGCCTGGGTGCCGCTGTAGTACGCATAGGTGCCGGGTTTGGTGGCAACGAACGAGTAGGTGACCGAGCCGCCGTGCACGGCCTCTTGCGTCAAGACGCCGTTGACCCCATTAGGGGTCGCCGCCGGCGTGCAGGTGGCCGGCGCCGTTGCCGTTGCCGCGGTCAGCGCTCCGGTGCAGACACTGAACCCCGGAAAGAGGATCGAGGTATTGCCCGCCGCGACCGGCAGATTGTTGGTCAGTGTGACGGTGACTACTTGACCCTCGTCGACCACCAGGGTCGGCCCCGGGATCTGCATGGTGCCGCACGACGCCGTGGCGATCGCGGCCGGAACGAACGTGTGCCCGGTCGGGCTCGCGCAGCCGTAGCCCCACGAATACACCGATCCGCCGTCGGGCTGGCTGGAAAATGCTTCGTTGGCAACGAGCTGAAAGTTCGAGTCGGCGATGCCGGGAACCGCGGCCGATGCGGGATGTACTGCCGCCACGGTTCCTGCGAGAACCGCACTCATGGCAGCCGTGCGTGCGATTAGGTTCAAGTCATTCACGGTCGCTCTCCTTACTGGACCACGATCTCTGTCATCATGCCGCCGAAATTTTCGGCGTCATTGGACAGGTGATCGAGGTTGGTGCTGTACAGAAAATAGGTCCCGGCGGGGATGAAAGGCGCAACAGCGCCGGTTGCATCGACGCAGGCATAATTTGCGGTACGCGTCCCGGTGCACGTGTCCAGAATCACGTCGTAGGATTCGCCGCCGCCCAACGTGATCGAGTTGGTCTGGTACGACATGTTGTTGCCGGCCATGTCGCGCAACATGCGCGCGTGAAAACCGATCACGTTCATCGGGATTCCGACGGTGGCCAACGTCGAGTATTCGGTGACGCTCAGATCGGCGATGCGCAGCAGCGCTCGACCGCCATGCGGGATGGTGATGAGGGCAGGCAAAGGTTGCGCCGCCCGCGCGACACCATCGCTGGCCGCGGTGGTGATCACGGCCGGATTGACGGTGTCCGGATAGCTGCGGCCGTTGAGGAGGAAGTACTTGTCCTTCATGTCCGCGAACGGTTCGGGGTTGAACGTCATGCCGATGAAATGAAAGTTCGGATCGAAGCCGTGCATCTGGATCGGATACTCGACGTCGTAGCGCGTCGAGGCGTCGCCATCGTTGTAGGCGTAGTGTGCGCCGGCAACCTGCGTGGCGTCGGCAATGGTCCCACCGGTCGAGTTCTTCGTGGCCGGCAGCGGACTGGAGCACAGCACATCGACCGTGCACGGGTCGTAGTCGGCCCCGGCGACGTTCGTTCCATTCGAGTTCACGTATTTATACGTGTCCGCGAGCGCCTTCCTCAGATCGCCGCCCGCCTTGACCTTGTTCTGGCGCGGCCGCACGTAGAGCTGACCGACCATGCCCATCTGCAAGTGCTCCGGGGGCGTGATGTGGCAATGCCAGAAGTAGGTGCCGGCGTCGGGCGCCGTGTAGTAGTACGTGAAACTGCCGGCGATGTTGATGGCAACCGACGCGTCCGGCACGCCGTCGAAGTACGATGACGCATTCGGATAACCATGCCAGTGGACCGTGTGCTGCTCGAACAGGTCGGGCCGCATGATCATGCCGACGTTCGAGAGGGTCAGAAAAAACTCGTCGTCCTCGTCGACTGCGATCAGCGGCGCGGGAATGTTCGCGGCCAGCACGCCCATGTTCATCATCATCGCCGGTTCGCTG
>JALYHP010000036.1 GCA_030799355.1 Pseudomonadota bacterium | reverse complement strand
TATCCCGTAGGGAGCCTACAATGCGGCATTATGAAATCGTGCTCCTGGTTCATCCGGACCAGAGCGAGCAAGTTCCTGCGATGGTCGATCGCTACAAAGGCATGGTCAGTGCCGGCGGCGGCCAAGTGCATCGTTTCGAGGACTGGGGTCGGCGCCAGCTGACGTTCCCCATTTCCAAGGTGCACAAGGCGCATTACATTCTCCTCAACATCGAATGCGACCAGAAGACGCTGGCCGAACTCACCGGCTCGTTCCGTTTCAGCGACGCGGTGTTGCGCAACCTCGTGGTGAAGATGGACGAAGCGGTCACCGAGGCTTCGCCGATGGCGCGCGCGCCGGACGAAAATGCCCGTCGACACGATGATTTCGGCGACGACGACGACGACGATGCGCCCATGGGCGCGCGCTGAACGGCGTCGCACCGTTACAGCATCCGGCAAGTCACCGTCGTACAGACAGTCGCAAAGATATAGGAGCACACCATGGCACGTTTTTTCCGTCGCAAGAAGTTTTGCCGATTCACGGCCGATGAGGTCAAGCAGATCGACTACAAGGATCTGACCACGCTCAAGAGCTACATCACCGAAACCGGCAAGATCGTTCCGAGCCGCATCACCGGCACGCGTGCGCACTATCAGCGCCAGCTGCAGCTGGCCATTCGCCGCGCGCGTTTCCTGGCGCTGCTGCCGTACACCGATCAGCATTAACTCTGCAAGCGAGGAGCCTCACGTGGATATCATCTTATTGCAGAAGGTTGCAAACCTGGGTTCGATCGGCGACCGCGTCAAGGTGAAGTCGGGTTACGCCCGCAACTATCTGGTTCCCACGGGCAGAGCCACGATGGCGACGCCGGCCAATATCGCCAAGTTCGAGGCTCAGCGCCACGAACTGGAAGCGAAGGCCCACAGCGAGCTGGAGTCGGCCCAGGCTCGCGCCCTGAAATTCGAGAACTTCAAGCTCGAACTCACGGCGAAGGCGGGGTCGGAAGGCAAACTGTTCGGCTCGATCGGCACGGCGGATATCGCCGAGGCCGCGGTCAAGGCGGGCCAGCCCATCAGCCGCAGTGAAGTACGCATGCCGAACGGGCCGATTCGCGCCACCGGCGAGCACCAAGTTCAGCTGCACTTGCACACCGATGTCGATGTGACCTTGACGGTCACCATCGTCGCCGAAGAGTAGGGCGGCAACGCCGCGGCGCCTGAAAATCGCACGTGGCCGTCCCTCGCCTCGGTAATCGGTCGTTTGGCGCCGGCGGGACCGGCGACGGACTGCGCCTGCCGCCCCATTCGGTCGAAGCCGAGCAATCGGTGCTCGGCGGCCTGATGCTCGATTCCGCCGCCTGGGATCAGGTCGCCGACCGGGTCACCGCGGAAGATTTCTATCGCAACGACCACCGGTTGATTTTCGAGGCGGTCGCCGGTCTTATCGAACGCAATCAGCCGTGCGATGCCGTCACGCTCTCCGGCCATCTGGAAAGCCAGGGTGTCTTGGATCAGGTGGGCGGCCTTTCCTATTTGGGCTCGCTGGCGCGCGACACGCCCACCGCCGCCAACATTCGTGCCTATGCGGATATCGTCCGCGAGCGCTCGGTCCTGCGGCAGCTCATCACGGCGGGCAACGAGATCGTCACCAGCGCCCTCGAGCCCGAGGGGCGCGAGGCCCGCGAGATCGTCGATGACGCGGAGCGGGCCGTGTTCGAGATCGCGGAGCGCGGTTCGCGCGGCAAGGTGGGCTTTCGCACGGTCAAGAGCATTCTTCCCGATGTGGTCAACAAGATCGACGAGATGTACCACTCGGACGGCAAGCTGACCGGTATCTCGACCGGGTTCACCAAATTGGATGAAATGACGTCGGGCTTGAACGCCGGCGATCTCATCATCGTGGCCGGACGGCCCTCGATGGGGAAGACCACGCTCGCGGTCAACATCGCGGAGAATGCCGCGCTCGGCTCGGGCAAGTCGGCGGCCATCTTCAGCATGGAAATGTCGGCCGAGTCGCTCACCCTGCGCATGATTTCCTCGCTCGGCCGGATCAATCAGGGACACCTTCGCTCGGGCCGCCTGAGCGAGGAGGACTGGCCGCGAATCGATTCCGCGATGACGCAGCTGGGAGCGGCGAAAATATACGTGGACGAGACGCCGGCGCTGACGCCCACCGAAGTGCGCGCCCGCGCCCGCCGCTTGAAGCGCGAGCGCGGCCTCGATTTGATCGTGGTCGATTATCTGCAGCTCATGCAGGTCGCCGGCACCAAAGAGAATCGCGCCACGGAAATTTCCGAGATCTCACGGTCGCTGAAGGCGCTCGCCAAGGAATTGAAGGTGCCCGTCATCGCGTTGTCGCAGCTCAACCGGGGCGTGGAACAGCGCGTCGACAAGAAGCCGGTGATGTCGGATCTGCGCGAGAGCGGTGCCTTGGAACAGGACGCCGATGTGATTCTGCTGATCTATCGCGAAGATTTTTACGACCAGAACACGACGCGCAAAGGCATCGCCGACATCATCGTCGCCAAGCAGCGCAATGGTCCGACGGGCGACTTCCCGCTGACCTTCCTCGGCCAATACACCAAGTTCGAAAACTTCGCGCCCGAGTCCTACGGTGAGGGTGTGTTTCGCACATGACGAGGAGCGCGCCAGCGCCATCATGGCTCGAAGGCCGTGAGCGCCCGGGCGTGATTCCGCCAATGTCTCGGCCGGGCGGCGCGCGGCCGGCCGGCGATCCTGCCGGCGGGATGCGGTGAGTTTTCGATGACGCCCATGGTCAGTGCGACGATCGACACGGCCGCCCTGCGCCACAACCTCGCAGTGCTGCGCGAATGGGCGCCGCGCTCGCGGATCATGGCCGTCATCAAAGCCAACGCCTACGGTCATGGTCTGGTGGCGGTCGCGCGGGCGCTCGAGTCGGCGGATGCTTTCGCGGTGGCGCGCGTCGATGAGGGCCTGACCCTTCGGGAGGCGGGCGTGCGCACGCGCACCGTGCTGCTCGAGGGTGTGTTCGACGGCGGCCAGCTCGAAGCCTCGGCCGCCGCGGGCTTCGAGCTCGTGGTGCACACGGCGGAACAGATCGAGCTGCTGCGCGGTGCGCCCGCGGGCGCGGCTTTCAAGGTCTGGCTGAAACTCGATACCGGCATGAATCGTCTGGGATTCAAGGGCCGCGCCTTCGATGCCGCCCATGCGGCGCTCAGCGTGCTGCCGGCCGTGCAACGTCCCGTGAATTTGTTCACGCACCTCTCCTCGGCGGACGATCCGGAATTGCCGACGACGGCGGATCAGCTGCTGCGGTTCCGGACGGCGACCGCCTCGCTCGCGGGCGAGCGCAGCATCGCGAACTCCGCCGGCATGCTGAGTTTCGCCGATGCGCAGGCCGACTGGGTACGGCCCGGATTGCTGCTGTATGGCGTTTCGCCATTCGCGGGATCGATCGGTGCCGACTACGGCTTGCGGCCCGCCATGACCTTGCATTCGCACGTGATCGCGGTGAAGGATCTCGAAGTCGGGGAGCGCGTGGGGTACGGCGGCAATTGGACGGCGCAGCGGCCCACCCGACTGGCGGTGGCCGCGGTGGGGTATGGCGATGGCTATCCCCGCAGCCTCACGTCGGGTTCGCCGGTGCTGGTGAACGGACAGCGCATGCCCCTGGCCGGCCGCGTATCCATGGACATGATCGGTATCGACGTCAGCGGCATGGAAAAACCGCCCAAGCTCGGAGATACGGTGACTCTTTGGGGGGAAGGCTTGCCGGTGGAGGAAATCGCCGTGTGGGCCGATACCATTCCGTACGAACTACTCTGTGGGATCAGCCAACGCGTGGCCGTCGCGCTTCGCTGACCACCGCCGCGCCGGTGGAACACTCGCAGGCCGGCATGCACGGACTCGCACGCCCACGGCGGTAAATGGCGAGGCCGGCCGCCAACGGTCAGCGAGGCCAGGCGTCACAGACGAAGACCGCCCGGGTCGCGGGTGCCTAGCTTTCGAAGAACCCCATTTTCACGCCGGCCAACTGGACCACGTCGTTGTCGTTCAGCCGCCGCGCCTGAGGTCCGATCGGCACGCCATTGACCAGCGGATAGTCGTTTTCCGTACCGCTATCCACATGCACGATGAAATAGCCTTCGGCGCGCCGGGTGATGGCGGCGACCTGCACACCCGGTCGGCCGAGGGTGGTGAGCGCCTTGGTCAGCTCCAGCTCGCGGCCCGCGAAGGCGCCGGACAGCACTTGCAGTTTGGCCCTCGGCAGCGCGGCGGCGTTTTCGGGGATGCCGCCGGGGGACGCCGGACGCTTGGCGGCGACGGCCTTGGCGGCTTGATCGACCGCGACACCGACCCGGCGGATACGATCTTCGCCCTGGGTGCTCGAGGTGATGACCATGGTCTTTTCGAACTCGTCCTGTTCGACCTCGCCATCTTCCTGGCTGTCGACGAAGCGCAATTGATGATGGCCGACGGTGATGACATCGCCGTGCTGCATCGCATGCTTCTTGATCAGCTTGCCGTTGACGTACGTACCGTTGGTGCTGTTCAAATCTTCCAAGAACGAGTCGTTCAGAATGTTGATGATGAGCGAGTGATGGCCGCTCACCGCCGGATTGTCGATACGGATATCGTTGTCCGGAAGGCGCCCAATGGTATAGCGCTCCTTGTTCATGTTGTATTCCGCAAGGACCGAACCGTCCAAGCTGAGCATCAGGCGTGCCATGCAGACTCCTAGCCGAACCATCCCAGAATTTTATCGAACATACGCCGGTGTGCCGGAAACGGTTCCGCAACGTGCGCCATGATCACCGACACGTTGTCCCGCCCACCATTATCGTTCGACAGCTGAATCAATTGCTTAGCGACTGTATCAAGATTAGCACTAAAGGTGCTGATTGTTAAATGGATGTCCTCATCTTCGATCATGTCGGACAGGCCATCCGAACACAGGACGTAGTAGTCGCTCTTCTGTACCGGCTGTTCGTGGATCTCCACCTCGACGTTTTGCTCCACGCCGAGAGCTCGGGTCACGTAATTCTTGTTGGTCGCCCGCTGCGCTTCTTGCTGCGAATAAAAGCCGCGATCGACCAATTCCTGCAGCAGCGAGTGATCGGCGGTCATTTGCTCGAAGCGATTGTCCCGCAGCCGGTACAACCGCGAGTCGCCCACGTGCGCGATCGACATCCTGTTGTCGTGGAACAGGCAGGCGACCACCGTCGTACCCATGCCCTCGCATTGGGGCTGGGTCTTGGAGGTGTGATAGATGATCTTGTTGGCCCTGTGAATCGCGTCGCGCAGGATGATGCTCGGTCGCGTCAATCCGGTGTCCGGATCGCGTACCGCCAGATCCTCGCGCAGCACCGCATCGCGCACCAGGTTGATGATGGTCTTCACCGCGATGCCGCTCGCGACTTCGCCGGCGTTGTAGCCGCCCATGCCGTCGGCGAGCACGAACAGGCCGATGTCGGCCTCGGTGCCGATCATGTCCTCGTTGTGCTCGCGCACCTTGCCCGTATCGGTCATGGCGACGCTGGCGATCTTGCCCCGAAGACTCATGGGCGCATCGCCGCTGAATGTGTGCGATCGAAAACCATCATGGCAATCCGCTCGGTATACGCGCCCGACAGTCTTCCAGGGCTGCGGCCATTTGGGCCCCCGAGTCGAACCGTGCGTCGGGATTCTTTGCAAGTGCGCGATCGATGACCGCCTCTACGCACGCCGGCAGGTCCGGCCGGAACGCGCGCAACGGTGGATGCGGCGCCTCGGCGATCTGCTGCATGAGTCCCGTCATCGTGTCAGCCGCGAACGGTAGCTGACCCGTCAACAGCTGAAATAGGCTAACACCCAGGGAAAACAAGTCCGAGTGACCGGTCACAGTTCGCCCTTCGAGCTGTTCGGGCGACATGAACGACGGGGTGCCCAGCACGATGCCGGTACGCGTGCTGCCGGCGCCGGACAAGCGCGCGATGCCGAAATCGGTGATCTTCAGCACATCGGTGCTCGCGTCGAACATCAGGTTCGCCGGCTTGATGTCGCGATGTACGACCTGCTGTTTGTGCGCGAATCCCAACGCGTCCGCGGTCCGCGCGATGACTTCCAACACTTTGCGCGGCTCCAGCAGGCTGTTGGCCGTCGTGTAATCGCTCAAGTGGCGGCCCTTGAGGTATTCCATCGCGATGTACGCGAGTCCACGCTCTTCGCCGACATCATAGATGGTGACGATGTTCGGATGGTTGAGCTGCCCGGCCGTTTCCGCCTCGCGAAAAAAGCGGCTTCGGGCCTCGACCAGCTCGGCATCGCTGAATTCGCTGGCGAGCGGAATGGCCTTGATGGCCACCAGTCGGTTGATGGCGGTATCCCGTCCCAGATACACGATACCCATGGCGCCGCGTCCGATCTCGCGTTCCAGCTGGTAGCGTCCGAGGCGTTGCAGCTCCGATGCCTCGGGCGCGGGCGATGAGGATTTCGCGCCGGCAGGCTGGGCGGCGGGGGCCGCCGCCGTAGGGCTCGGGGCCGGTCTGGGCTTCGCCCGATCCGCATCCATCAGGCGCTTGAGGCGCGAACTCACGTCGCGATAGGTATTGTCGATGCGTGCCAGATGCCGGTACACGGCGGTGGCCTGAACGCTGCGCGCACGCTGTTCGAGCTGCGTGCCGAGGGCATACAGATCGCCCAGCACCGTGGCGCTGGGCTTGCGACCCTTCAGTTCCGCGAAGCGCTGTTCGAAGTTATCGAGCAGCCGCGCGGTGTCGCCGTGCGGGACGCTTGCGGCCTTTGGGGCGGACACGGGCGCCACGGCCGACCGGCGCGACCACAGAACCAGCCCGCTGCCGCCGGCCAATGCGAGAAATCCGGGCAACCATAGCCAGGAACTGACATTGGCGAGCAATCTCAGCAACAGGTCCGTCCCCAAGATTCCAAAGCCAATGATCGCCGCGATCGATCCGAATTTTCGCATGCAATAGACATAATCCGATTTCAGAAGGCCGGCAGTATAGGGGATCGGGCAGCCGTAACGGCAATGCTAAGCTCACAGATTCGGATCAAAAGGCAAGCGATGGCGAAGCTCAAAGACATTTTCGTTTGCCAAAGCTGCGGAGCGGCGTCGCCCAAGTGGCAGGGACAATGCGCCACCTGCGGTGAATGGAACACGCTGGTGGCCGAAGCGGCGCCCACCGGGGCCGGCCGGACGGTGCAGGCCGCGCGGCTCGCCCATGCCGCTGCGACCACCTCGCTCGCCGCCGAAGCGGTGGCGGACGAGCCCCGGCTGACGACCGGGTCCGTGGAACTCGACCGGGTCCTCGGCGGTGGCCTGGTGTTGGGCTCGGTCACCTTGATCGGCGGCGACCCCGGCATCGGCAAGTCGACGCTCATGCTGCAGGCGGCGGCCGCGCTCCAGGGTCTGGGCCGCCCCGTTCTCTACGCCACCGGCGAGGAGTCCTTGAAACAGGTGGCGCTGCGTGCGCGGCGACTCGGTTTGCAGGATGCCGCCGCGCGGCTGATTGCCGAGACCGGCGTGGAACGGATCGTCGGTACGGCAAGCAGCCTGGGAGCCGGGGTGCTGATCGTGGACTCGATTCAGACCATGCATTCGGAGCGCATCGAATCCGCGCCGGGGGCCGTCTCGCAGCTACGCGAGTGCACCGCCGAGCTGGTGCGCTTCGCCAAGACGAGCGGTACGGCGGTATTGCTGGTCGGCCATGTGACGAAGGAAGGTCAGATCGCCGGCCCGCGGGTGCTCGAGCACATGGTCGACACGGTGCTGTATTTCGAGAGCGACACCGGCAGCCGCTTCCGCGTGCTGCGCTCGGTCAAGAATCGCTTCGGCGCCGCCAACGAGATCGGCGTGTTCGCCATGGCCGAGCAGGGATTGCGCGAGGTGACGAACCCGTCGGCGATTTTCCTGTCGCGCCACGCCGAGCCGGTCTCCGGCAGCGTCATTACCGTGATGCGCGAGGGCTCTCGGTCGCTGCTGATCGAGGTGCAGGTGCTGGCCGATGCCAGCCTTGGCGGCAATCCGCGCCGCGTCGCCGTCGGCATCGACGGCAACCGCCTGACCATGCTGCTGGCGGTCGCTCATCGGCACGCGGGTCTGTCGCTCGGCGGCCAGGATGTGTTCGCCAACGTGGTGGGCGGGGTGCGCCTGGCGGAAACCGCCGGCGATCTGGCCATCGTGCTGGCGGCGCGCTCGAGCTTGCAGGATGTGCCCTTGCCCAATTCGCTGATCGCCTTCGGCGAATTGGGTCTCGCCGGCGAGATTCGCCCGGTGCCGTTCGGCGAAGAGCGGCTGCGCGAGGCGGCCAAACATGGGTTCAAGCTCGCCTTGGTGCCGGAAGCGAACGTGCCGAAACGATCCCCCGAGGGCATGACGGTGCGCGGTGTCACGCGTCTCGGCCAAGCCCTCGATGTTTTCTGAAGGAGCGTCCGGGAAGGCCTTTTGTCGAGGTTGGGCTTGCGACAACGCGATCGCCGCGCGCGCGAAACGCCTGGGTGTCGGGCACTCGAGCGTTGGCCGCGGCCTGAAGCCCTTGGACCGGGCGCACGCGAGGTACCGCACCCTGAAAGCCCTTGGGCCGGGAGCCGTGCACGTTCTGCGTCAGTTCGCCTTCGGCGGACGTACCCGTACGGTCTTGACGGCGTTGTCCGCGGTTTGCAATACCTCGAGCATGTAATCGGCCAGCTTCAAGGTGGTTCCCGGCTCCGGAATGGTCTCGAGGAATTCGACGATCAGGCCGTTCAGCGTCTTCGGTCCGTCCATGGGAAGGTTCCAGCGCATGGAGCGATTCAAGGCGCGAACGGTGGTCGAGGCGTTGACGACGAAGCTGCCGTCGGCTTCGCGATGCACGTCCTTGTGCATCATGGTCGCCGGATCGGTGGTGAATTCGCCGACGATCTCCTCGAGGATGTCCTCGAGCGTCACCAGCCCCTGGATATCGCCGTATTCATCGACCACGAAGGCCATGCGGCGCTTGTCGCGCTGAAAGTTCCATAGCTGCGTGTTCAAGGTCGTGCCCGACGGAACGAAGTAGGCGTCGCGCGCGTTCGAGGCGGCGATCAACGCATCGCGGTCCAAGCGGCCGCGTGCCAGTTCATGCACCACGCGTTTCATGTGCAGCACGCCGATGATGCGATCGATTTCGCCTTCGTACACGGGAAGGCGCGTATGCTGGCTCTGGCGCAACTGCTCCAGCACCTTGTCCCAATCATTGTCCACGTCGATGCCGAGGATCTCCGTGCGCGGCACCATGATGTCCTCCACGGTGGCGTTTTCCAGGTCCAGGATGCTGACGAGCATCTGCTGGTGACGGTGCGGGATCATGGCGCCGGCCTCGGCCACCACGGTGCGCAACTCTTCGCTGCTCAGTGAATTCGACGCTTGTGGCTGCGAAGCGCCGAGCAGCCAGAGCACGCCGTTGGCGAGCAGATTGGTCGCCCAGACGAACGGATACAGCAGCAGCAGCAGTGGCGTGTAGATATAGGCCGCCGGCAGGGCGAGACGCTCCGGATGCAAGGCGCCGTAGGTCTTCGGCGCCACTTCGCAGAAGATCAACATGACGAATGTCAGGGCGATGACTCCGATCGCGACCAGCGCGTCGCCGCCCAGGCGAAAGGTGATGAGCCCCACCAAGGTGGGTGTGACGACGTTGACGATGGTGCTCAACAACAGGATCAGCCCGATCAGGCGGTCCGGCTGAGCGAGCAGCGTCTCTGCCATGCGCGCGGCGCGATGTCCGGCCTTGGCCCGATGTCGTAGGCGATAGCGATTCAGGCTCATCAGCGCGGTTTCGCTGCCGGCAAAAAAGGCGGCCAGCAACAGCAGCACCGCCAACCCCCCGAACATGACGCCTAGCGATGGACTGGACATGGGCAGCGCGATGAGTCTTGGGGGCTGGGGTTCTCGATGAGCAATCAGCCCCAATGTCGACCGAGAAGGGTCTCGAGGACGAATTTTGCCCCGAAATAGGCCACGGCGAGAAAACCGAAGCCGCTCAAGGTCCAGCGCACCGCCGAGCGTCCCCGCCAACCTCTGCGGATCCGGCCGACGAGCAATATGCCGAACAGCACCCAGGCGACCAACGACAGGACCGTCTTGTGAACCAGGTGTTGCGCGAACAAATCGGTGACGAACAGGAGGCCGGTGAGCAACGCGAGCGTGAGCAATGCGAAGCCCGCGCCGATCAAGCGGAACATGACTTTCTCGAGCGCATCGAGCGGCGGCAAGATGCTCGGCAGATCGGCTATTCGCCGCGTGCGCAGGCGCCGGTCGAGGAATATCAGCAGCCCGGCGGTCACGGCCGCGGCGAACAGCAGCGCCGCCGCGCCCATGGACAATAGAATGTGCGCGCTCAGCGCCCATCCCGGCACGTGCTCTTCCGCATAGGTGCGGCCGGAGCCGGTCGCGGCCGCCCCGAACGCCGCGATCGCCAACAGAATCGCGCCCAACACTCGATTCTGCGACTCGATGCACAGCAAGCAGGCGAGCACCGCCACGGCCCAGGCCAGCAGCGACAGCGCCTCGAGCAATCCAATGGATACCGGCCCATCGATGCGCATCATCCGTACGATGGCATCGGTGTGACCGAAAATACTCATCAGCACCAGCGCCCAGGCGAGCCAGCTCAGGCGCGGATTGCTGGCGCTTTTCAGCATGACCCAGGCACTGGCGGTGTAGAGGGCGAAGAGGGCGAGGGCGAGGATCACGGCCCGGAAATAATGACACAAGCATCCAGGTGCGCCTAGCGGGCCCGGCGCCGTACCGCCGCCGCGCACCCGGCATCGGTGTGCCTGGCACGGCTGCTCACGAGGCTACCGCCGCCGCGCGCGCGGTGCAGGCATGCCTGGCGGGCTCCGGTCCCCGCCTATACAATTCGCCGCATGTTCGATCGACTCACCTCCAGCTTCTCCTCCGCCCTCAACGCGCTGACCGGGCGCGGCCACCTGACGGAAGACAACATCGCCGACACGGTGCGGCAGGTGCGGCTGGCATTGCTCGATGCGGACGTCGCGCTGCCGGTGGTGAAGCAGTTCACCGACGCCATCAAGGCCCGCGCCGTGGGTGTCGAAGTCACCAAGAGCCTCACGCCGGGCCAGGCGTTCATCAAGGTGGTGCACGAAGAACTGGTCCGGCTGATGGGCGAGGCCAGCACCGGGCTCAACCTGCGCGCGCAGCGCCCGGTGGTGGTGATGCTGGCGGGATTACAGGGCGCGGGGAAAACCACCACCGCCGGCAAACTGGCGCGGTGGCTGATCGACAAGCAGAGAAAGAAGGTGTTGATGGTCAGCACCGACGTCTACCGCCCGGCGGCCATTTTGCAGCTGCAAACCCTCGCCTCCCAGGTGGGGGCCGGGTTCGCGCGGGGCGATGTCAGCGAGGCCCCGGTTGCCATTGCGCGGCGCGCACTGACCGAGGCCACATTACAGGCGTATGACGTGCTGTTGCTCGACACCGCCGGCCGGCTGCATATCGACGCCGAGATGATGGCGGAAGTCCGGGAGCTGGAACTGGCCATTCAGCCGCACGAGCGCCTGTTCGTCGTCGACAGCATGGCCGGACAGGATGCGGTGAATGCGGCCAAGGCGTTCAACGAGGCGCTCGCTCTGACCGGCGTGATTCTCACCAAGGCCGATGGCGATGCCCGGGGGGGTGCGGCGTTGTCGGTCCGGCAGGTCACCGGCAAGCCCATCCTGTTCGTGGGCACCGGCGAGAAATCCGAGGCGCTCGAGTTGTTCCAGCCCGAGCGCATCGCCTCGCGCATCCTCGGGATGGGCGACGTGTTGTCGCTGGTCGAGCAGGTGCAGAGCCAGGTCGATCAGGAAAAGGCCGAAAAACTTGCGAACAAGATCAACAAGGGTAAATCCTTCGATCTGTCGGATCTGCGCGACCAATTGAGTCAATTGCAGAAAATGGGGGGCGTCTCGGCCCTGCTCGACAAACTGCCCGCCCAGATGCAGGCCAACGCCGCGGCGGCCGCCGGCGCGGTCGATGCGAAGAGCCTCAAACGGCAGATGGGAATCATCGATTCCATGACGCCGCGCGAACGGCGGCGGCCCGATATGATCGACGGCTCGCGCAAGCGGCGCATCGCGGCCGGATCGGGTGTCCAGGTGCCGGAGGTAAACCGCTTGTTGAAGCAGTTCGATCACATGCAGAAAACCATGAAGAAGATGATGAAAGGCGGCATGCTCAAGAACATGATGCGCGGCATGGGCGGGCGGCTGCCGCCCGGATTCAGCGGTCCGCCGGGGCGTCACTGACGCCTGGCTCGAGCCTTGCGCGGCATACGGAGGCACTCGCCGCGATAGATTTTTGGCGGCCTGCTCGGGCGCCCTGCAGGACGAATGCACCCGGACGCGCCGTAGCTGCGACGCGCCCAGCAGGGCTGCGGCACCTGGCGGAGTTCGCCGAAGCGGACCGCCGCCTTCCCGCGGGCCGGTTGCCGCGAGGTCTGCCGAAAGGGCCCGCCGCCGCCCAATCGACCCATTTGACCTCCGGCGGGCCGGCGGGGTGGGATAATTCGTACCCCATTCCGTTTTTGCCGCACCGGTTGGCCTTGCTCTGATGGCCCGGTATTCATTACAATTAGCGGCTAGGCATTGCAAGGTGAATCAACGATGGTGACGATCCGTTTGACTCGACGCGGGGGCAAGAAAACCCCGTTCTATCACGTTGTGGTGACCGACAGCCGCAAACGCCAAGGTGGCACCAGCCTCGAAAGCGTGGGGCTGTTCAATCCCGTGGCGCGGGGTGCCGAAGTCAAGCTGCGCTTGAACGTCGCTCGGATCGAGCACTGGGTGAGCCAAGGCGCGCGCATGTCGGAGCGCGTGCAGTACCTGCTCACCTCGTTTCGCAAACAGGCCGCGTAAGGGTTCCCGACCGAAGGCTTGGAGATGGCGGTGGGCGACGAATCCTCTGCGCTCCTCGAGCTGGGTGTGGTGGGCGCGCCCTTCGGGGTCCGGGGTTGGGTCAAGCTGCGCTCATTCACGGATCCACCCGAGCGGTTGTTGCAACATCGTGATTTGCAACTGAAAGTGGGCCGCGCGTGGGCCGCGTACCGAATCGAGAGCAGCGGCCGCAGCGGCGGCCGGCTGACGGTGAAGCTGGCCGGGATCGATGACCGGGATCAGGCGCAGACATTGCGCGGTGCGCAGATCGGCGTGCCGCGCAGCGAACTGCCGCAACGCGATGACAAGGATTTCTACCGCGCCGATCTGATCGGCTGCGAGGTGGTGAACCTCGCCGGGGTTCGACTGGGAATCGTGCAGCATTTCGTCGAAACGCCGCTGCATGCGCTGATGGTCGTGCGCGGTGAGCGAGAGCACTGGCTGCCGGCGCTGCCGCAGCATGTGCGGCGCGTGGATTTGCAGGCGCGGCGGGTGATTGTGGATTGGAACGATGAGGCGGCGGGGCGAACGGAGTGACCGCGAGCGCCGCGGGAGCTGCCGGCCGGGCGCGGATCGAGGTGACGGGTGCATATCACCGTGGTGACGTTGTTTCCGGTGATGCTCCGTGAAGCCTTGGCGCACGGCGTGCTCGGGCGCGCCATCGAGCGCGGGTTGCTCGCGATCACGTGCATCGATCCTCGGGATTTCGCGGGCGACGTCCATCGCACCGTGGACGATCGGCCCTATGGCGGAGGCCCGGGCATGGTGCTCAAGGTCGAGCCCTTGCGCAGCGCCTTGCGCCATGCGGTGGCGAGCGCACCGCCGGGCTCGCGGCGGGTGTACCTGGGTGCGGACGGACGCTGTTTCGACCAGAGCATGGCGCGTACGGCGCGGGACTGGCCGGGACTGATATTGGTGGCGGGACGCTACGAGGGCGTCGATGAGCGCTTCATCGAGGCCGAGATCGACGATGAATGGTCGATCGGCGACTACGTCCTGTCGGGCGGAGAATTGCCGGCGCTGGTGGTCATCGATGCCATCGGGCGGCTGATCCCCGGAGCCCTCGGCAGCGCGGAATCGGCGGTGCAAGAGTCATTTACCGACGGCCTGCTGGATTGGCCGCACTATACGCGGCCGCCGTCGGTGGACGGGCGCGCGGTACCGGAGGTGTTGACCTCGGGCGACCACGCGGCCATCGCGCGCTGGCGCTTGCAGCAGGCACTGGGCCGCACCTGGCTGCGCCGGCCCGGATTGTTGGAGCGGCGCGGCATGAGCCGCGAGGAACGGACACTTTTGGAAGAATTCAAGATCGAACGTGCGCGGACGCACGGGACGAAACGGCCGGATTGTTGACGCGTCACACGAGCGAGGGAAGAAATTATGAACAAGATCATCCAAGCATTGAACGGCGAGCGCGCCCAGCGCCAGTTCCCGGATTTCAATCCGGGCGACACCGTCGTCGTGCAGGTCAAGGTGGTGGAGGGTGATCGCGAGCGCGTTCAGGCCTACGAAGGGGTAGTGATCGCGAAGAAGAATCGCGGCTTGAACTCCTCGTTCACGGTTCGCAAGATTTCACACGGCGAAGGCGTGGAGCGGGTGTTCCAGACGCACAGCCCATCGATCAGCGAAGTCAGCGTCAAGCGGCGCGGCGCCGTGCGGCGAGCCAAACTCTACTATTTGCGTGATCTGTCCGGCAAAGCGGCGCGCATCGACGAGAAGATCTGAGCGTCGCCCGTACGAAGCCTGGTTCGGCCATGACTTGGCCGACAGGCTCGTCGGCCGACCGGGAGCATTGAATGAGTGTCGGGTCGGTTGTGAGCGGGTTTTTTGGTCTAGTCTGGCGGATCCTCGAGGGCGTCCGCAAATTCCTGCACTTGGTGTTGTTGCTGGTCATTTTCGGCTTCATCCTCGCGGCGCTGCATACCTCGATTCCCACGGTGCCGCGATCCGCGGCCTTGGTGCTGGCGCCCGAGGGAGAATTGGTCGAACAGCTATCGAGCGATCCCGTGCGCCGCGCGTTCGGGCAAGCCTCCGGCGGACCCGCCCCCGAGACGCTGCTCAAGGACGTGATCGACGCCATCCAGGCGGCAAAGGGCGACTCGCGCATCAAGCTGATCGTGCTCGAGACCGGCGAGCTCGGCGCCTCGGGCCTGTCGAAGCTGCAGGAAATAGGTGCGGCTCTGCGCGACTTTCGCGCCGCCGGCAAACGCGTGGTCGCGGCCGCCGACTCGCTGGACCAGACGCAATACTACCTGGCTGCGCAGGCCGGCGAGGTGTATCTGGATCCGCTCGGCCTGGTGTACGTCGATGGCTTCAGCTACTACCGCATGTTTCTGAAGGACGCCATCGACAAGCTCGGCGTCGACGTCAATGTATTTCGGGCGGGTACTTTCAAGAGCTACACCGACCAGTTCTCGCGCAGCGACATGGCGCCGAGCGAGCGCGAAGAAAGCTCGGTTTGGCTGGATGCGCTGTGGAGCGCGTACAGCCAAGACGTAACCCGCGCCCGTTCGCTGCCCGCCGACGCGCTCAACCAGTATATCGCCGACGAGCCGGCCGCCTTGGCCGCCGTCCAAGGCGATGCCGCGAAATTGGCGTTGCAGCGCGGCTTGGTGACCGCGCTCAAGAGCCGCCGGCAATTGGCGGACGAGCTCAAGGGCTTGGTCGGCGAAGACCGCGACAACCATTCGTTCAATTCCATCGGCATGAACCAATACCTCGCGGCCGTGCGTTCCAAGCGCGTCCTGAAGTCGAAGTCGGATGCGCGCATCGGCATCGTGGTCGCCGCCGGCGAGATTCTCGACGGCCATCAGCCGCCGGGAACGATCGGTGGCGAAAGCACGGCGGACCTGCTGCGGCAGGCGCGTTACGATGACACCGTCAAGGGCGTGGTCCTGCGGGTCGATAGTCCCGGCGGAAGCATGTTCGCCTCGGAGCAGATCTTGCGCGAGGTACGGGATCTGCGTAAGGCCGGCAAGCCTGTGGTGGTCTCGATGAGCACCTACGCCGCCTCCGGTGGCTACTACATATCCGCCGCGGCCAATCAGATCTTCGCAAGCCCGACGACCCTGACCGGATCCATCGGGGTTTTTTCGGTGGTGCCGACGTTCCAGCGCACACTCGAGAAATTCGGCGTCAAGGTCGACGGCATCGGCACGACGCCGCTCGCCGGCGACATGCGCTCGGAACGAACCCTCGGGCCGGCCGCGCGCCAGATACTGCAGACCTCGGTGGAACATGCGTACTCCGAATTCCTGCAGCGCGTTGGCGAGGGCCGCAAGAAAAGCGTTCAGGATGTCGACAAGATCGCGCAAGGCCGCGTATGGGCGGGGGTGGATGCACAGCGCATCGGTTTGGTGGACCATTTGGGCGGCCTCAAGGATGCGACCGACGCTGCGGCAAAGCTTGCCGAGCTCGGCACCGACTATGACGTCGACTACATCGAGTCCGAGCTCAGCCTGCGCGAAGAGCTGCTGATGCAGCTGCGCTCCGAGGCGCTGAAGATGGGACGGATGGCCGGACTCATCGCGCCGCCCAGCGACATCGACCGAGTGTTGGACCCGATACTCGAGCAGGCCCGTTCGATTGCGAAGCTGAACGACCCTCGCGGGCTGTACGCCTATTGCTGGTGCCGGGAACCGCCGCGCTCACCCCTGAAAACTCTCGGCTACCGCTGACGCGGGTTTGACAAAATCCGAAATACTGTGATCCAGGTCACATAAATGTCGAAATATCCGCCTCCGCCATTCCCGAAGGCGAGCTTTTCCCCTATTGACTCATTGCAGGTCGACTGAACCACCTTTACACTTTCTAACGTTGTAAATAGTTCACGGTGCTTCCTGGACGGAATCCACCGATAAAACTAATGGCATCGCGTGCAGGGAGAAAGAGATGCAAGGGAGCTTCCATGGATCACCCGCTTCGCTTCCAGACCCAATCGACAAGCCGCAGGTACGTATCGTACTGGTCGAAGATCACGCCATCCTGCGTGAAGGGCTCAAGGCACTCATCGAAATCGAGTCGGATTTCGACATCGTCGGCGAATTCGGCAGTGTAGAGGACAGTCTCGAGGGCATCGCGCGACTGCAGCCGGACCTCGTGGTGACGGATCTCGCGCTGCCCGGACGCTCGGGCATCGAATTGCTCACCGCGGTTCAGAGCATTTCTCCGCTCACCCGCAAGCTGGTGCTCACGGCGCACCAGAACGAAGAATATATACGCGCCGCCCTCAATGCCGGCGCGAACGGCTACGTCCTCAAGGACGCGACCAGCGCCGAACTGATGCTCGCGATTCGCACGGTGTCGGTGGGCCAGCAATTCCTTTGCAAGGGTATTGCCAGCAAGATCCTCTCGGGCTATCTCTCCGGCGACCAACGCCCATCCCCGCAGGCCGTGGCGCAAACCATCACCGAACGCGAACGCGAGGTACTCACGCGCATCGCCCTCGGAAATTCCAACAAGCTGATCGCCCGCGAGCTGGGCGTGAGTCCGAAGACCGTCGAAAAGCATCGCTCCAATCTGATGCGCAAATTGCAATTGCACAACGCAGCGGCCATCACCATGTTCGCGATTCGCAACGGCATGACCGGCAGCGAGCCGTTCGGCACCCCTATCGGCGCGCGGCCGCCGCCCCTGGGTGCGCTGCAGCCGATGGCTTCGGCCGGCTGATCGAGTCCCACCTGCGATACGCGCGCCGCTGCAGCGCGCGTTCGCCTTACATATTGCTGCTGACCGCCGCCCAGCAGCGCGGCGATTTTTTCCATGACGTGACGTAGCGCACGAACGCGCGATCCAAGCCGGGCCTGGGGTAAACACCTACCTTGCACCTACCCGCGAACCCTACCTCGCTAAGCAATCTACCGAATCGAGAACCCTCCGCGATGCGCGCAGCATCGGAGCGTCACAGGACCGTGCGTACGCGTAGCACGTACGGCTCATACGTAGGCTTGATCACGAGACCCAGGAGCTGGAGATGAAGTTCCATACTGCTTTGAATCGGGTGGCCATTGCCGCGCTGCTGCTGTCCTCAGGCCCGACGTTCGCACAGTCATTTCGCGTGCAGTGTCCCAACGGCACGCCGCTGCATCCATCGACCACGGATGACGCGGGCCATGTCGTCGCCAATCCCGGCATCAAGTGCCAGCACATCGCGGGCAGCGACGGTTTTGCGACCATGGCCGACGGCAACCAGATCTACCTGTTCGGCTTCGCGCCGCTGTCGGGCCTGGCCTCGCTGCAAAATGCCGCCAATGCCCTTCCCGGGACGTATGACGCATACGTGGGCACCAAGGCTGCATCGGAGTTCAACAAGCCTTACGTCGGTCCCATCGTCGCCGACGGTTCGTCGGTCGCGAACCCGGCCAACGGCAGCGTCGATGCCTCCATCAGCGAACCGGCGATGATGATGAACATGGGCGTGCTGGCCGCGAACATTCCCGCGCCGCTGATCGCAGTCGACGAGGACGACGAGTTTTTTCTGACCCTCTCGAACGTCGGCATGATCATGCGGCCTGACTTGTTCGAACAGCACACGGTCCACTGGCACGGCTATCCGAACGCCTCCTCGTACTTCGACGGCG
>JALYHP010000026.1 GCA_030799355.1 Pseudomonadota bacterium | reverse complement strand
CGGAAAGCGACGGTTGGGTGTTCGTGACCGGTCAGATGCCCACCTATCCGGGGAACCCCCAAGCGCAGATCCCGGAGGGCATCGAAGCGCAGACCCATCTGGTGATCGACAATTTGCGCCGGGTACTGCACGGATTGTCGCTGCGGTTGAGCGATGTGCTGCGCGCCGGCGCCTACCTCACGCACTTCGCCGATGACTATGAGAAGTTCAATCGCGTCTATCGGAGCTATTTCGAGCCCGGCCGGCTGCCCGCCCGCACCTGCATCGGCGTCACGGCGCTGGCCCGTGGGGCTCGGGTGGAAATCGACTTCGTCGCGCGCCGGCCCCCGTCGCCGGCGGCGCAGTGATCCGCAGGCGCAGCGCAGGGTGAGTCGGATGGCAGGCATCGCCGATGTACGCGGATTGTGGCGCCGGACCCTGTATCGGCGCGGCGACGACCCGCCGGACTGTTCGGCCGAGGTGTTCTGGCTGCAGGGGCCGGCATTCTTTGCGGATATCCGGCAACCCATGCAGCGCATGTCGTTCGCGGGGGTGAATTGCCTCCGAGCGCTCGGCGCCGACCATCTCGCGTGGCTGGCCGCGCAGCAGGCGTTCGCCGGCCGGCTCGAGCTCGAGGGCACCCGGGCGTGGTGGCGACGAAGCATCGATCTGCAACCGCAAAGCCCATTCGCCGATCGAGCGCGGCTCGAGCAAAGCGGCGATATATTGGACGAGTACGGCACCGAGGCGTACTACACCGAGCGATGGGAGCGCGAGAACCCGCCGAACCCGTGCTGGGGCCTGCGGCTCGCGCGGGTGCGCGACGGCCGCGACGGATTCTTGATTCGCGCGGCCGACCGGCTCATATTCGCCCGGGCCCGCACATCGCCAGTGCCGCTGCGCCCCGGTACGCTGCTCGGCGACGCGCTTTGCACCCTGCCCCTGGAGAGCCAGCAAGATCTGCTCGACCTCGAAGTGTCGCTGGGGAGCGTGCGTGCGGCGACACCGGGGCAGCCGCAGGAGTGGCTCATCGAGCGCTCGACGCTGCCCTACAAACAGGGGCGAGCGTGGTCCCTCCGTCTGCATGCCGACGCCCCGGCAGATCCGGCCGGCGTCATCGAACTGGCCGATCTCGACCCGCAAGGCAATTGCCTCACGGACAGCTGGCGCATCGTCGAGACGGATGCGGCAGGCGCGCCGGTGAGTTCGTCGGGCGGACTCGGCCCAACCTAATCGTTTCCCGGCGCCTGCTTGGCGGCAGGCCCCGGGATGCCGCACGGCAGAAACTCGCCGCGCTAACAGCGAGGCAGCAACGAAGCGGAAGCACGCTACATCGAGCGATGCCCCAACCGTTTTCGCTCAGCCGCGCCGCTCGAGGTACTCGCGCGCCAAAGCCCGCAGCCGCGCCCCATCGAAACTCGGATCGTGGCCCGCATGCACCACCCGCGCCGGCAATTGCTCCAAGCGCCGCATGGTATCCAGATAGACCGGAATATCGCTGCCCGGCAGTTCGTCGAGCAGCGGCCCGTCGTAAATGGCGTCGCCGGAGAACAGCGTCGCCGTCGAGGCCTCCCACAGCCCGATGCTGCCGGGGGAATGCCCCGGCAAATGGAGCACCTCGAACACGCGATTGCCGAGGTCGATCACATCGCCCTCCTCCACCAAGCGCGTCGCCGGCGCCGCCGGACGGCCGAATTCCGTGAGGTTGAAGGCGGCATGCGGTAGCGCGTCGATGAACAGCGGGCCCACTTCGTATCCGGCACGCTCGAGCATGTCGATGCTGGCGCGCGAGTGATCGTCGCGGACCAAGCTGAACGCCTCGCGACGCTCCAGATCCCCCGCCTCGGCGCGATGGACGATGCGGTCGGAGAATTCGTGCAGCGACCCCACGTGATCGACGTGGGCGTGGGTCGCGACCGCGCTCAGCGGCTTGTCGAACGTATGCCGCGCCGCTTCGTGCAGGCTCGCAACGCCGAATCCCGTGTCGACCAGCAGATCACGATCGCGCCCGCGGATGTGCCAGATATTACATTGCATGAGCCGAACGGCGTGCGGCTCCCAGATGCGCGTAATGTCATCGGCGATCCGGTCGAACTCGAACCAACGGTCCGCGATGGGTAGGCCCATGGTCAGACTTCCTGCTTTGAACGACTATGCGTGACAGCGTCCGGTTTCGCTGTCGCGTCCGCATCGCCACCACATCGGTTGCCGTTCATGGACACGGGCCCGCGTTCCAGTCGATGGTCGTCGTCACGGAAGCAAGGGGCGGCTGCGGCGGGCCGCCGACCAGCGGTAACACCACGGGAAAATCGCCGACGCTGAAGCGGCGCGTCGGTGTACCCCCGAGGCACATCGGCGTCGAAGTGCCCCGCCCGGCCGCGATGTCGCCGATTCCTCGGGCCAACAGCTCGAGTTCCGTCCAGGAGAGCGGCTTCTCCGCATGGGCCTCATAGGCAACGCTGCCCACCGCCCCCTGCTCGAGCAACCGGCGCAGCGAACCTGCCATCGCCACGATGTCGGAGCCGGGTACCGCGGCCAACGTGATTTCTCGATTGACCAAATCCCCCGTGAACAGCCGCTTGCGCTGCACATCGACCAATGACACCGAGTCGGGGGTGTGCCCCGGCGTACTCAAGAAACGCACGCTACGCCCGCCCAGATCGATGGTCGCTCCGTCCTTGATCCAGCCATGCACGCGGTACTTGATCGAGCCTCGCAACTGGTATTGCGCGGCTGTTTCCACGAAATACCCGTCCCGCACTTGAGCCCGCAGCGCAGGCGTATCGAGCAGGCGCACATCGTCGAATTCCTCGTTGTCGCCCACGTGGTCGAAATGCAGGTGCGAGGGAATCACGATGACGGGCAGCGGCGTCAACGCGCGCACCGCTGCCCGTATGCCGTAGATACCCGGCCCGGTGTCGAACAACAGCGCGCGGTCGGTGCCGATCAACAGATAACTGACGTTCTCTTGCCAATACTTCGGTTCGGACAACGCGTAGGTACGCTCATCGATTGGAAATACGTGGAACCAATCGGGCGGCGCCGGCGGCCGGCCCACCGGCGAGTCGATGCCGCCTCGCAGCTCCGCGGTGGCGACGCGCGCGCACGACAGCTGGACGGCCAGGACCGCGAAAATAGCGAATAAGGCGATCGGGCATCTTCTCACTGAAAAGCTCTCCCTCGTGGCGGCAGTTAAATGGACGTGACATAACCACCACGGGTCAGCACATAGCGGAGCAAAACCAGGGCGGCGGCGGCAGCCCTACTCACCGCTGCGCTCCCGGCGCCCGATGTTCGGGCATCGTGCATTACGCGGCGCTCCCCGGCGGTGCGCCGGCGTGCGCAACTCGGTACTCACGTCAGCCCCGCCGGCATCAGCACAGCGATGTTTGCAGGATATTCCCTTATTCGATCGCCGTACGCCTCTTGGCATGCCCTTTGCAAATAATTTAAACGCGCGTTTAAAAAAATGCAATGCACTCGACTCGGAAAATTCAAGCAAAGGGGATTCAATGGTCAGCACTCATCGGATAAGGCGGTCGAACGTACCCGCTTCCATGCCGCGCTTCGCGGGTACCGTGTCATCCGTGACCGCAGCGGTGCTCACCGCGCTGTACGGCGCGCCTTCTTCGGCCGACCAAGTCAATGTCGACGAGGCCACCCTGCAGGAAGTGGTGGTGACGGCCACCCGTCGCGCGGTCTCCGCCCAGGACCTGCCCATCGCCATCACCGCCGTCAGCGGTGCGCGCCTCGATGAAGCGGGCATCGTCGACATTGCCGGCCTCGCGCACTCCATGGCGGGCGTCAACTACACCGACAAGGGGCCCTTCGGCGGCGTCGCCGGTGCCAATCTCATCATTCGCGGCTTGAACAGTGAAACCACCTCGGGACTGCCCGCCGGCGCATCCCCGGTGGTGCCGCCGGTGGCCACCTACGTCGATGACACGCCGCTGCTGGTCAATCTGCGATTGCAGGATCTGGACCGGGTGGAAGTGCTCCGCGGCCCCCAGGGTACGCTGTACGGCTCCGGCTCCCTCGGCGGTACCATTCGATTCGTGCAGAACGCGCCCGATCCGAGCGCCTTCGACGCGAAGATCGAGGCGGATGTCAGTAAAACCGCCCACACGCACGAACTGAACGAAGACGTGAAGGGCATGCTCAATCTGCCTTTCTCCGACACCTTCGCCGTGCGCTTGAATACCGGATGGACGGACGAAGCCGGCTTCATCAACCAGCCGAATCTCTACAAGCTCGACTCATCGGGCGTACCGGTCGCGGCGACGCCGGGCGCCGTGTTCAGCGATCCCGTGGTGTACGACAAACAGGGTGTGAACTCCTATCAATATCGCACCGCACGGGTGGCCGCGCTGTTCAAGCCCAGCGAAGATTTTCATGCGCAGCTGTCTTACTACCATCAGCTGTCGGCGGCGGACGGCTTCCCGTACGTGGCGACCAGCCTCGCGGGCTACAACCAACCCGTCAGTCCGTCTGCCTTGCCGGTCGGCGATTTCACCAATCCGCCCGCCGTCTCGCAGTACTACAACGGGCCGGTCCCGGCCGGCGTCGATCGCCTCTCGAGCCCGGAGAACATGGCATCCACCACCCACGATACCGTGGACATGGCGGCGCTGACGCTGGAGTACGACATGGGCTTTGCGACCCTGACCTCGGCGAGTTCCTGGGCGCACCACGTCAACCGCACCACGGCGGACGAAACCGCGGAGTACGAGAATTTCTACGGCTTCCCGCAGGATCTGTACGGCCAGAATCCGCGCATGTTCATCGTCGGCAAGGAAGCATTCGATGACAAGCCCTGGTCGCAGGAGCTGCGCTTGGCATCCAAATCCGGCGGGAAGCTCGAGTGGGTCGGCGGCTTGTTCTTCAAGAACCAGACCACCGCGATCAAGGAGGACGATTACTATCCCGGATACTACGATTTTTACAATGCCTGTGCGCCCATCTACGGCCCCAGTCCCGCGGATTTCAACACGCCGTCCTATTGCGGCGTCGGCGACACCGCCTACGTGCCCGGACAGACCACCGTCGTCAATGGCATCACGGTGAACAAGGACGAAGCCTTCGTCGGTGATTTCAATACCAAGTTCAAGGAAATCGCCCTGTTCGGCGAATTGACCGGCCATGTCACATCGGCGTGGAGCGTCACCGGCGGCGCCCGCGTATTCAAGCAGACGCTGACCCAAAACCAAGCGACCGCCCTGCTCTTCTTGGCGGCGCCGCAATTCGGTTCTCCGCCCACCAACATGACGTCCGGCGACTCGTGGCGTCGCGCGCTCTGGAAGTTCAATACCTCCTATCAATTCGACAAGGACAATCTAGCCTACGCGACGTGGTCGCAAGGCTTCCGGCGCGGCAGCGTGAACGCATTGCCGTCCACCGCCGGAGGTTTTACCGTCCCTTCGGGACTCTTCAAGGTGGAACCGGACACGGCCGACAATTATGAGGTCGGCATCAAGGGCACCGTCGCGAATCACTTTCGCTACTCCGCCGCCATTTACGACATCCAATGGCACAAGGTCCAGGAAGAGGTGCAGTTGACCGCGCTGGTACTGCCCGGCGTCCTCAACGTCGGCGAAGCCTACAGCCGCGGACTCGAAACGGAACTGGATGCGGTGTTGAGCTCGCATATCACCGCGCATCTGGGTTACACCTATGACATCACCAAGCTGACTCAGCTCAGCGACCTATACGTCTACCCCAACGTCGCCGGCGCCGCGCCCGCGGTGGGCAGCCGATTGCCGGGGACACCGCTGTCCAGTGCCGCGGTCACGCTCGAGTACGGCCATGTGCCGCTCGCCGGCGGCGAGTTGCGCTACGCCATCGATGCCCACTATCAAAGTGCCGTGTTGTCCGGACTGTCGGCCTCCATACCGCCGGTGCGTCCGTATACGATGCTGGACACGCGCTTGAGCTTCACCGCATCCCAATGGACCGCCACCGCGTATGTCCATAACCTCACCAACAACCTGGGGATCACCTCGTATCAAGATCCGAGCGTTTTCGGCAATCGCTACATGGCCATCGTGTCGCAGCCGCGCACCGTCGGCCTCACCCTGGGGTATTCCGTCAAGGGTTGGTGAGACGGCCGGCCGGTAGCGACGGCCGGAGCGGCGTTCGGGGCGAAGCCTCGCGGTCCCGGCTTCGGTTGCGCCGGGCGCTGCGCCGGCGGCACGTTTGCTCAAACGTCATGCAGGGCTTCATCACCGCGCGTGCCGCGGCCCGCCGCGGTAGCGCACGCATCAGCGTGATGCGCGTTTCATCACCTTGCCGCGTGCCGCGGCCTGCTTTGCCGTGGGCCGGCGCGCGCGCGGCACCGCGGTTGGCTGCGGTCTCGAGATCCCGCCGGCCGGGTCCTCCAGGCCCAGATAGCGCCCGACGAGGGCTTTGAGGTTGACGATCGCATCGTTCATATCGAACACCTCGCGAATCGACGAGGCGACCGTTACGCCATCGAGATGGATGGAGATCAACACGGCCAGTTGATCGGCATCGGTGGGACGGAAGATCCCATCGCTCACGCCGCGGCGGATGCTCTCGACCAGTATCACTCGCTCGAGTTCGTAGAATTGGCGGATCGCCGTATCGATGTCGCGCGTCCGCA
Organism: Pseudomonadota bacterium; assembly: GCA_030799355.1. Classification (GTDB taxonomy): domain Bacteria; phylum Pseudomonadota; class Gammaproteobacteria; order Steroidobacterales; family Steroidobacteraceae; genus Bog-1198. Next base: position 35,586 of record JALYHP010000026.1, on the reverse strand, counting down.
CGCCGGCGCTGGAATAGTCGAGCATGATCTTCACCAAGCTGCGCATTCGCTGAGCGAGCACCACGTTGATCTCCAGCCACGCATGGATGCGCCCGAGCGGGTCGTCGCTCTTCAGCGGCAGCTGCCGGTATTGCCGATGCGCCACCGAGACCGCTTGCACGATGGCGGCTCGAAACAGGTCCGCCTTGTCCTTGTAATAGTAGTAGATGAGCGCCGGGTTGATGCCGGCTTTTTTGGCGATGGCCTTGATGCTGGTGTCGAAGAATCCCCGCTCGGCGAAGAGGTCGAGCGCGATGGCAGCCAATTCTTCGTGCCGCGCTTCTTGCTTGGGCGTGCGGGATTTGTTTGCCATAGGAGCCGAGCAAAGTTGAGATGCGTTCCATCCGTTATAGCAGCATTTGCGACTTGCATTGCAACGGCTTGCGGCAGAAATTGCCTGCAACGTCGAGCTACCGCTTCCGGCGATGGCTTGGGTCGAAAATCGGTCGTCAAGCGCGGGTTCGGCATTCCCGTCAATACATCAATGCAGGCGCACGCTCCACCGTCCACGCCGCTTCGTCGGCGGCCGCGAGCGCATCGAGATCGCCGGGCAGCGCCTGGTCGTCGTCCACCCAGCGACGCAACAAATCGCTGCCGTTGATGACATCGATGGCGAGCCGCTCGTGTTCGTATTCGTACGGGAAGTCGCGCCACAGAGGATAGTCCGGGCGCAGTTTCCGCAGCGCTTTGAAGGCGAGCGCAAACAATCTCCAGGGCTTGAATTGCTCGTGGACGTAGTGAGCCGCATCGTCGACGTGTACTTGGATGCCGGCGCACAGCGTGCCGACGTATTTGTGGAAGGTGGGCTCGAAGAAGCAGGGCCGCAGCCGGCAGCCGGCCAGCCAGTGCGGCGCGAGAGCGCGCATTTCCTTCAGCAGCTCCCGCGAGTCGAGGTCGGGAGCCCCGAGCACCTCCAAAGGCCGCGTGGTTCCGCGCCCCTCCGACAATGTCGTTCCCTCGAGCAGCACCGATCCCGGGTAACAGCGCGCCATCCATGGATTGGGCGCATTCGGACTCGGATTGACCCAGGTGCGCGCGCCGACGGGCCAGCCGTGGCCGGGCGCGGCGTCGGGGTCCCAGCCTTCCATGGGAATCACCCGGCATTCGACGTCGAGCCGCAGCGTTGCCACGAACCAGCGCGCCAGCTCGCCGAGCGTGAGCCCGTGGCGCATCGGCAGCGCGCCGGCACCGACGAAACTTTCACAACCCGGACGCAGCGTCAGGCCCTCGACCGGCCTGCCGATGGGGTTTGGCCGATCCAGCACCCATACCTCTTTACCCTTCTTGGCCGCCTCCTCGAGCACGTAGCGCAGCGTGGTGACGAAGGTATAGATACGACAGCCCAGATCCTGCAGATCGATGAGCAGCACGTCGAACGTATCCATCATCGCGGCGGTCGGGCGGCGCACGTCACCGTACAAGCTGAAGACCGGGATGCCGTGCAGCGGATCATGATAGTCCGGCGACTCGATCATGTTGTCCTGCTTGTCGCCCCGCAGCCCGTGCTGCGGGCCGAAGGCCGCGCTCAGCCGGACGTCGCCGAGAGCCGCCAACGCATCGAGCGAATGCTCGAGATCCCGCGTGAGAGAGGCCGGATGCGCCAATAGCGCGACGCGTCGCCCGGCAAGGGGCTTGCGCAGCGCCGGCTCATCGAGCAGTCGGTCGAGTCCGCATTTCATAAGTGTCTCGCAACGAATCCGCGGCGCGCGGTTCCTACACCGATAGTCCGAGTACGAAGCCATCCGGGTGATGAAAGTCCGCGTCGCCCGGCGCGTGATTCAGCGCCCAATACGAAAGCCTACCATTGTCCTCCTCGAGGATGGCGGTTAGCCCGACTTCGAAGTGGGACGCACCCGGGTGGGCGATCCACTCCTCGACGCGCAGCGCAGCGTCCAGTTCGAGCCTGTCGTCGAAGCGGCGCACCGCGATTTCCGGGCAGGCGCCCAGGCCGGAGGGCACCCCGCCCTCACGATACGCCTCGAAGCGATAAGCCGCCCATTGCCCGGAAGGCGCGAAATTGAACTCGTAATAACTTGCCGCCCCGGGGGTCTTGATGAAAGCCTCGAAGCAGGTATGCCGCCACAAGCCGTGCACGCGTTGCGCCGCCATCGCCGGCGCGATGCGCAGGCGCGACAGATCGGCTCGCAGCCTATATCGAAAGACGACACGCCCGGGCTCCAGGGCCTGCGCGTGAGCATCGATGCCGCAGGTCGCCTCGTCGGGCGCGGCACGGTGGCGCACGAGCACATTCCATCGCGATTCGGCGGACGCCGGGATATCTCTCAAGTGCCGATATCCCGCGCCACTCGAATTCCCACGCTGCTGGCCCGGTAGGTCGTGGCGAAGTGGTTTCGATAACTCGCCCGCACGAATTTTGGCGTGGTGAACCAGGAACTGCCGCGAACCTCGCGCTCGGTGCAATCGCCGTACGGGCGCGGCGACCCGTCGACGGGCGCGCCGGTGTAGTCCGCATGCCAGCAATCGGCGGTCCATTGCAACACGTTGCCCAACATGTCGTTGAGACCAAACGAGTTGGCCTTGAACGAACCGACCGGTGCCGTGTAGACATAGCCATCGTCACAGGGAAACACCGCCCATCCCCGATACTGGCGGGCCGCGCGTTGGTCGGCCACGTTCGCGCTTGCGCATGCCGCCGATGCGTCCGAATTCCAGGGTTGCAAGGCATCGCCGCCGGCCCGCGCGGCATATTCCCATTCCGATGCGCTCGGGAGACGGTAGCGATGTCCGGTGGTCGTGGACAACCATGCCGCGTACGCCGTGGCATCGTCCCACGACACGCAAGTCACCGGGTGCGATCCGTTCTGGGCAAATCCCGGGTTCTGCCAGTTGCGTTCCGGCCGATACCGCCACTTGTCATCATAGGTGTCGCAGCCGCGCATGTCCCGCCCGGTCGCCGACACGAACGCCCGAAATTCATCCACGGTAATGGCGCTGGTCGACAGGGCAAACGGACGGATCGCCACCCAATGCAGCGGCCTTTCGGACGATGCCGAGCCACTGTCGGTGCGCGCCGATCCTTGCTTGAATCGCCCTGCCGGCAATATCGTGACGGCGGGACACGTCGGGCAGTCGCGGACGACGGAGCCCGGCTCCGCCGGCCCCGGCGCGGAGGAGACGGCGACCGGCGCAGTCGCCCGTGGCGCCCCCTTGCGGACCAATGACCAGGCAACCACCGCGAGTACCACGATCGCGGCGGCTACCCCGGCCGTTCGCGCGAGCGCTCCGGCCGTAGGCCGTGGTTTCCCGGCGCGCGCGGCCGGCTGCGGCTGCCGATCGGATGGCGGGCCCGCCGCCGCTTCGGATGCCCACAGCGTAGGCTCCATTCGCCACTCGCCCGCCGGCGGCGCAGCCTGCGGCGACGCGTCGATCGCCACGGTGGTGTCGTAATTCTGCGGTGTTTCGCGCGCCGGTGCCGATTCGGCCGCTCTCGCATCGCTTCGGGCTCTTTCCGCTTGGAGTTCGGCCTCGAGGGACTTTGCACGCGCTTCCCACGTGCCTATGATCGTCCTGTGCTCGTTCTGCTGGGTCGCGAGCGATGCACGCAATGGGCGCAGTTCGGCTTGGTATTGATCCAGCTTGCGCAGCGCGGCTTCGCCGTTCTTTCGCGCCGCATCCTCCGCCGCGGTTGCCTCGGCGAGCGCCTGGTCCATTTTCTCAATCTTGCTCTGCTCCGATTGCAGCGCGTTTCGAGCGTTCGCAAGTTCGGTGGTGAGCATGGCGGCGCGCGCCTTCGATGCCTGCAAGTCGCCCTCGAACTGGACGCAGGCCGTCGTGCGCGATTCGAGCGCGAGCGTCAGTTGATGACGTTCGCGTTGCAGAGCCGCGAATTCGGCATCGCGTTGCGCCAGCGATTCCCGCGCATCGTTCAGCGCCGCATCGCGCGCTGCGATGCCCTCGGAGAGCGCCTTGTCCGGCTCCCGGGGCTTGCTTCGCTCCGATTCCAACGCCGTACGGACGTTCGCAAGCTCTTCCGTCAGCGCGGCGGCACGCGCCGTCGCTGCCTGTAGGTCGCCCTCGAACTGCACGCAGGCCGTCGTGCGCGACTCGAGCGCGAGCGCTAATTGATGACGTTCGCGTTGCAGGGCCGCGAACTCGGCATCGCGTTGCGCCAACGACTCTCGCGCCTCGCGCAGCGCCGCATCGCGCGCGGCGATGCGCTCGGACAGCGCCTTGTCCGGTTCCCGGGGCTTGCTTCGCTCCGATTCCAGCGCGGCCTGGGCATTCGCAAGCTCGTCCGTGAGCGCGGCGGCACGCGCCGTCGCTGCCTGCAAGTCGCCCTCGAACTGCACGCAGGCCGTCGTGCGCGATTCGAGCGCGAGTGCTAATTGATGACGTTCGCGTTGCAGGGTCGCGAATTCGGCATCGCGTTGCGCCAACGACTCTCGCGCCTCGCGCAGCGCTACATCGCGTGCCGCGATGCGCTCGGCCAGCGCCCTGTCCGGCTCCCGGGGCTTGCCTCGCTCCGATTCCAGCGCGGCGCGTACTTTGGCAAGTTCGGCATCGCGTTGCGCCAGCGATTCTCGCGCCTCGCGCAGGACCGCATCGCGTGCGGCGATGCTATCCGCCAGCGCCCGCTCCATGTCGCGGGTTTTGTTTTGCTCCGAGTCCAGGGCGTTTTGGGCAGCGGCCAGCTGCGAGGCAAGCGCGCTCGTGCGCGCGATGGCGGCGGAGCCCGCGTCCCGGGCCCGCTCATAGGCGGAGGTCAATGCTTTATAGTCCTCGGCCGCCTTATCGCGAGCGATGTTCTCCTGGACCGGACCCGCATTCTCATGGGTGGCCGTGGGCGCGGCCACCGGCCGTTTCGTTGCGGCCGCCTCGGAAACCGGAGCCGACGGCGGGCTCGGAGCTCGTTTGACTGCCTCGTTGAGGATGCCCTGGATCTCCTCCAACGTGTATTCGGGCAGCGGCTCGATCCACTCGTAGCGGCGCAGAACTTCCAGCAATTCCTGTGGCGAAGCACTCGCCGCGAGCAGGCGCCGCAAGTGAAACACGACATCGGCATAAGGAAGGTCCCGATCCTCGAAGGCGTGCAACACTTTTTTGAAAACCGCCGCCGCGGATGACGGGTTTCGGCCCGTCCGGTCAACCTGTCGTCCGGTGCTCATTGTTATTGTTCGACTCCGCCGTAGGCTTTCATAAAGCCAGTCTAAACCAACGGACGCATACGCGGCAGCCGCTGAACACCGAACCCAGGTTCCTGGTCGCCGCGCCGGTCCGCCGGATCTCTCGAAGTCCGCGGTGATAAGATGGCCGTCGGCCCCGAAGGCATCACATAACCTGGCCGACGATCATCGCCCGGCTTGGGTTCGGGTCGGGGTTCGGGTCGGGCTCGGGCTCGGGCTCGGGCTCGGGCTCGGGCTCGGATTGTGTCGGGGGTCCGGTGCGTTGGGCGCTGCGCACCGTGCCGGCTTCTCGTGACGGCTGAATTGACGCTCGAGTGGGGGCTTCTCGAGTGACCGCTTCTCGAGTGCCGTCTCGCTTGGGCTGCTCGCTTGAGGCTTCTCGCTTGGTGCTTCTCGCTTGGTGCTTCTCGCTTGATGCGTCTAGCTTGATGCTTCTCGCTTGATGCTTCTTGCTTGACGCTTGTCGATTGACGCTTCTCAATTGACGGCTTCAGTGTAATTCTTACAATCTATTAGAGAATCCCCCGCTCCCGACCCTCATCGGCCGCATCCATCAAGAAACTGAGGTCTCTATGCTCCTCGCCTTCTCGACATGGCCAGAAATCGAATCGTGGCTTCGGCGCTGCAAAACCGTGGTCATCCCGATCGGCTCCAACGAACAACATGGGCCGAGCGGGCTGCTCGGCACGGACTGGCTGTGTCCCGAAATCATCGCGCACGAAGCACACCGGCGTGGCGGCGATATTCTCGTTGCGCCCACGTTCAATATCGGGATGGCACAACATCATTTGGGTTTCCCGGGCACGATCTCGCTTCGGCCCTCGACGTTCCAGGCGGCAATCTGCGATTGGGTGGAGTCGCTCAGCAGGCACGGCTTCGAGCGCCTCTACTTTTTCAACGGCCACGGCGGCAATATCGCATCCATCGAGGCTGCCTTTTCCGAAGCCTATGCGAAATATTCCTTTGCGGCTGCGCCATGTCCCTTCATGCTCAAACTGCGAAGTTGGTGGCAACTGCCCGGCGCGGGCGAGCTGGCCGGCGAGTTATTCCCGTTCGGCCATGGTTCACACGCCACTCCTTCGGAAATCGCCATTACCCAGAGCGCGTATCCCGCCAGTATCAAGGAGGCGGTCTGTACGCCGCCAATCGCCCCCACGGGACCCATTCGTGATGCCCTGGATTATCGCGCTCGATTTCCCGATGGCCGGATAGGCTCCAACCCCTCGTTGGCGTCGCCCGAGAAGGGAGCGCGCCTGATCGCGAGCACGGCCGCCGCGCTGCTCAAGGAGATCGCGGAGTTCACGCGCGAACCGTTTCGCGGCGAGGCGGGTTTCGCCCCACCAGGATAGCCGTGACCTCGTCACTCCAGCCGCAGATCGAACAGCTGCGCGACAAGGGGTATGTCGTGATCTCGCGGTTCGTGCCGGCCGAGACGGTGGCGACGCTCGCGATGGCGGCGCGCACTGCGCTCGCGACACCCGCCGACCCGCTCGAATTGGAAGCCGATCTGGGATATCCGGGCGCGCCCGGATCTGCCGACGCCGCCGGTGGCGATACCGTTCGCCGGCTGCTCGATGCCTATGGCCGCGATCCGCGATTCGCCGCACTGGCCACCGCACCCCATGTGCGGCAGTGGATGGAAGCCTACTTCGCGGAGCGGGTGGTCATGTCACGCGCGCATCACAATTGTCTGATGACCAAGCATCCCCTATACGGCAGCCTCACCGCCTGGCATCGTGATATACGCTACTGGTCGTTCGCGCGCGAGGACCTGGTATCGGTGTGGCTGGCGCTCGGCGATGAGACGATCGACAACGGCGCGCTTTGGTTCGTCCCGCGATCCCATGTGGCCGCATTGAGCACCGACCGCTTCGATGAAGCGAAGTTCTTCCGCTCCGACCGGGCGGACAATGCCGAAATGCTGCGCACGGCCGAATCGCCGCGCCTCGCGGCGGGTGATGCCGTATTTTTCCATTGCAATACGCTGCACTCGGCCGGACGGAACCTGACCCAAGCGGTTAAATTCTCGCTGGTCTACACTTATCATGGGGTGAGCAACGCGGCCAAACAGGGAACGCGATCTGCATCGAAACCGGACATCGAGCTGCGCCCATAGGGTGGGTCGGGTGCCCCTTCGCCGGCCGCGCCATCCACATGAGCGAAAGCTCGGTCGGTAACGGTAACGGCGACGTTTGATACAAAGCGCCCGCGCAGCAGCTTAGGCCCGCCCCGCGCGGCCATTCTGCGGTCCTGGGCGCCGCACTTTCGCCGGGGAGTCCGTGCGTGAGCGCATCGACTCGGTGGCGGCCCGGCCGTTTTGGAACATCGGTAGAGGGCGGTACATGGCCTTGCGCTTGATTTCCGCGGCTGGCATTGCCGTGTGCATGATCGCAGCCGCGACCGCGGCACCTGAACCGGCGCGGCCGTGGATGAACACCTCGCTCACGCCCGACCAGCGCGCCGATCTCGTCATCGCGCAACTGACGTTGGATGAGAAAATCCGCTTGGTGCATGGAATCGAGCGGGGCCCACTGCATCCGGGTGAGCCGCTGCCGCCGGACAACAATGGCGGCGTCGGGCAGATCCTGGGTGTGGCACGTCTCGGCATCCCATCCGTGCAGCAAGCGGACTCGGCGGTGGGCGTGCGCATGGCCGCGGCGCAAAGCCGCTATGCGACGCTGCTGCCCTCCGTGTTGGGTGCGGCCTCCTCCTGGGCTCTCGAAATGGCCCGCCTGTACGGCGATGTGATCGGCCGCGAGCTGCGTGCTCAAGGCTACAACCAGTCGATCGGCGGAGGCGTCAATCTCGCGCGCGATCCGCGCAACGGCCGGCTGTTCGAATATGCCGGGGAAGATCCCCTGCTGGCCGGCAGGGTGGTCGGGAACCTGATTCGCGGTGTGCAGGACAACCACATCATGGGCAATATCAAGCACTACGTGCTCAACGACCAGGAGACCGGCCGCACCGTCGTCGATGTGCGCATCACGCACCAGGCGGCTCGCGAGAGCGACCTGCTCGCGTTCGAACTCGGCATTCGGATCGGACAACCCGCCTCCGTGATGTGCAGCTACAACAAAGTGCTCGGCGACTGGGCATGCGAGAACGAGTGGCTTTTGAACCACGTGCTGAAGGGGGCCTGGAGATTTCCCGGCTTCGTGTTATCGGATTGGGGTGGCACGCACTCCACGGAAAAGGCCGTGATGGCGGGGCTCGATGTGCAGATGCCGGACGATGAATTCTTCGGCGGGCCCCTCGAGGAGGCGATAGCCGCCGGGCGTATCCCGATGCGGCGCTTGGATGACATGGTGCACCGAGTCCTGCGCTCCATGTTCTACGCGGGCATCGTGGATCATCCGCCGGCGCCGCGACGCGTCGTCGACCCGTTCAGGGGCCTGGAGGACGCACAGCATATCGCAGAGGCCAGCATCGTTCTTTTGAAGAACGACGGCATCCTGCCGCTCGACGCCGCCGCGAAGCGATCCATCGCCGTGATCGGCGCCCACGCCGATGCGGGAGTTCTGTCCGGCGGAGGTTCGGCGCAGGTGGACGCACCGGGAGGCAATGCCATCGATCCCGGCGCCCCGACCCGCTGGGGTCAGCCGGTTTATTTTCCATCCGCGCCGTTGCGGTACATCCGGGAACACGCCGGCGGCGCCCGCGTGCAGTTCGATTCAGGGGAGAATCCCGCCGCCGCGGCGGCGCTCGCGAAAGCGGCGGACCTAGCCATCGTGTTTGCCGATCAGTACATGAGCGAGGGGGGCGATGCACCCACATTGTCGCTCCCGGGCAGGCAAGATCAGCTCATCGCCGCGGTTGCGCAAGCGAATCCCCGCACCATCGTCGTGCTCCTCACCGGTAATCCGGTCACCATGCCCTGGATGGGTCAGGTCGCGGGCATCATGGAAGCGTGGTACCCGGGCATCGGTGGCGGGCAGGCGATCGCCAATCTGTTGTTCGGGACCGTCGTGCCGTCCGCAAAACTGCCGATCTCCTTTGCCAAGAGCGAAGCCGATCTGCCCCACCGCGATATTGTCGGGGCGGCGCCACACGCCGCCGATGCCACCGACGGACGCTGGGTCGAGGACAACCGAGTGCGCCAGAGCCTTGTCGCCAATTACGATGAGGGTGCGCGCGTCGGCTATAAATGGTTCGACTCCGAAGGCAAGGAGCCGCTGTTCCCATTCGGCTACGGACTTTCGTATACGACGTTCGCCTATCGTGACTTGAGCGTAGATCCCGCGGCCAAGACGGCAACGTTCACCCTACTCAATACCGGCGCACGCGGCGGTACCGAGATTGCACAGCTCTACGTCAGTTTGCCTACCAAGAGTGGAGAGCGCTTTCGCCGTCTCGCCGGCTGGCAACGGGTCGAGCTGGATGCCGGCGGGCGGAAAACCGTCACGATTACCCTCGAACCCTTGGCGCTGGCGGTGTTTGACGATCATCGCGATGCATGGACATGGCTGCACGGTCGATACGAAGTATTCGTCGGCGGATCATCGCGTAACTTACCGCTGCACGCCGCGGCAACGCTATATTAGAGACCGTGACCGTGCAAAGAGTTCCCATCCGCCAGCCTCTCGACCTGCGTGCAGTGGCCCTGGTGCTGCTGCTCTGCGTGGTCTGGGGCGTGCAGCAGGTCGTCATGAAAAGCGTGGTCTCGGATGTGCCCCCGGTCATGCAGCTCGCGGTCCGGTTCGCCGGCGCAGCGGTATTTTTTGGGTTGTTGGTCGCGAAGCGCGAGGGCCGTCGCGCATTGGCCGACGGCAGCTTGTGGAGCGGCTTATCACTGGGTTTGCTGTTCTCCCTCGAATTCGTGTTCGCCGGATCGGCGCTGGTTCACACGACCGCCGCACACTCCATCGTGTTCTTGTATTCGGCACCGATATTCACCGCCCTGGGCCTGCAGTTCCTGCCGGAAGAACGTCTCGACCGTATCCAATGGGCGGGTATCGCCGCCGCGTTTTTTGGCATCGTCGTCGCGTTTGTCGGCCCCGGGAGCCGAACGGTAGGCGAACTGCTCGTGGGCGATCTGCTCGCCTTGGCGGGAGGTGCTGCCTGGGGATTGAGCAATGTGGTGTTGCGCCGAGGACGAGTGGGCAGTGCGGCCACCGCGAAGACGGTGCTCTACCAGGTAGGGGTCGCGGCCCCGGTGTTGTACGCATTCGCACGGCTCACGGGGCAGACCCGAGTGGTACCTTCCGAAGCGGCGCTGTTCGCGCTCGGGTTCCAGACGCTGTTCATTTCGATTTTCAGTTATCTCGTCTGGTTTTGGCTGCTGCGGCATTATTTGACGTCGCGCCTCATGCTGCTGTCGCTGATGACACCCTTGTTCGGCGTGCTCCTCGGGGCGCTGCTGCTCGGGGATCCCATCGAACCGCGGTTCGCCCTCGGTTCGCTGCTGGTGCTTGCCGGCATATTGGTGGTCAACGGCCGGCTGCTGCGCAGCCCTGCGGTGTGAGCCGGCCAGCCGCCCGGCGCGTGCTGGTCGCGCCACGCTCGCTCGAAAGGCGGCCGCCCGGTATTCATTCTCGCGAATAGCCGGCGATCGTATTCCGCCCAGTTGACCCGCGGCCCCGCCGAAGTCGGCTGCTTGCCCCACGCCACGCCGTCGCGCCTGCCCCTCTGCGATGCCGCAACTGACACGCAACCTTCCCCCGTAATGCCGCAACTGACACGCAGCCTTCATGTATTCGACATCCTGGCGGGGGATTATCGACCCAGCCTCGAATCGCTATTCGGGCTTTCGTCAATCTCGTCATCAGGGAGCAGCACCAGTGACTCATTCATTTTTTCGCCGCATTCACTCGATCTCATCGGGCATGGCAGGCACATGGTTGGGCAACATACCCGTGGTAAACTAAGAGCTCTCACATGCCGCACCTCAGCCTCGTGCCGTGAAAGATAAAGTATTTCGCATCCACACGATAATGCGTTATTCAGCATACCGCCGGGCGGACTTGAGTTCCCGGCGCCCTCAGGACAGAAATTCACCAGCTACGGTGATGTGGATAATTTGACTTGCTAACGAAGCCACTCGAACCGGTCGAGCTGAATCGAATCGCGGAGGGCACGCTTGCCTATTATGAGCAACGTGCCGAAGAGTTTCGCGCCGGCACGCGGGACCACGACGTCAGTCAGAACATTGCCTCGCTGTTGCGGCATATTGAGGCTACCGCACCTTTCACCCTGCTCGATTTTGGCTGTGGACCCGGCCGCGATCTGAAGGCCTTTACCAGCCTCGGCCATACGGCGATCGGGCTCGAAGGTGCGTCGGGCTTTGCCGCCATGGCACGCGCCGATAGCGGGTGCGAGGTGTGGCAACAGGACTTCCTCGCGCTCGCTCTGCCGAGCGAATGCTTCGACGGCATTTTCGCCAATGCGTCGCTGTTCCATGTGCCGAGCCAGGAGCTCCCCCGCGTGTTGCGACAATTGCACGCCGCGCTGAAACCGAGAGGAGTGCTGTTCAGCTCCAATCCGCGCGGAAATGGCGAGGAAGGCTGGAATGGCGGTCGCTATGGCGCCTACCACACCCTCGAGGCGTGGCGTCGTTATCTCACAGATGCAGGCTTCGCGGAACTCGAACACTACTATCGTCCCACCGGCCAACCGCGCGAACGGCAGCCATGGCTGGCCAGCGTGTGGCGGCGAAACTCATGATGCTGGGCCATAGCGAAATCGATGCCTACCGTGCCGCCGCTCGTGAGGCGGGTGCTGCGGGGATCGCGATTCGGCATGCGAGTATGTATCCAGCCGGGAGTGAGTCCGGCGTACCCTTGGCTTAGAGCGCGCGGCCGGCATCGAGTCCGGCGTACCCTTGGCTTAGGAATGTCCAGCCACCGTCCAGACTGACGTGCCTTGCTTTGGAGTCCGGTGATCATGGTAATCTTCGTAATTCGCACGAACCAGATACCCTGCTTGAGGAAATCACTGCTACTCGTTCTGCTGTGCCTGTCCGGCTGTAGCTGGTCACACTCCGGTTGGTTCCATGCGAAGGCGCCGGTCGCGCCGGAACCGCCCCAGCTCATCATCACCGGCGCGCCGGCGGGTTCCGCCCTTTTCATCGATGGTGTGCAAGTCCGCCAGGCGAGCGAGGCCGGCAGCCACGCGCAAGTGGTGGAAGTCACGCCGGGGACACATACCCTAGAGGTCCGCAAGGGCGACGCCGTTACCTATCGCGAGAACTTCGACATTGCAGCGGGCGACAAACGCGTCATCCCCGTCTTGTCAGGCACGAGCTGACCTAACCGATCATAAGGGTTTGTCCCCGCGGCGATTCAGGTGTTGCAGCGCAAACGGCGCCCACCGGTGTGACGCCCTCGACCTTGCCCGCAAAGGGCTTCGGTTAGATTGCTTGCGCGGTTCCAGCAACAAGAACAAGACGCGATGTTTTCGGAATTACTCGACGCGGCCCCCGAAAACATCGGGAAGGACGTGCGCGCACTGCCGAATGAACTCTGTTGCCATATTTCAAGGAGACAGGCTATGGCGCATTGCGCAGCGGCGAATTTTTCCACCGATTTGGTCGACCCGGGCGAGGACTGCGCGGGCACCGCTCAGCTCTTGGCGCTGCCGGTCACGCACCTGCCCAAGGTGCTGCTGGTCGACGACGACGAGTTGGTCTTGGCGTACCTCAAAATTTCCATGGTCGGAGCCGGCTACGAGGTGACTACGACCACTGACGGAGAGGCTGCGCTCGCCCAACTACAGCGGGACTTCGTGTCGATCGTGATTCTCGATCGCAGCATGCCGGGCATGGATGGATTGGCGCTGTGCCGCGCCATCCGCCAGCGCGCCTGGCAAGGCTATGTGTACTTAATGTTGCTGACGGCGCACGACGCCGAGAAAGACGTTCTCCTCGGCTTGGAAGCGGGCGCGGATGACTATCTGAGCAAGCGCGTTTCGAAAGCTCAGCTCATTGCGCGGCTCAGAACGGCTACCCGCATCCTATCGCTCGAGCACTCGCTCAAATGCGCGATCGAGGACCGTCGGCGGATGGCAATGACCGATCCGCTGACGGGAGCACACAACCGAAGGTACTTCATGCGTTACTTCGGCGCGGAATTGAAGCGAGCGAACCGATTTCGCAATGATTTGTCATTGCTGGCGCTGGATATTGACTTCTTCAAGACAATAAATGATCGATATGGCCATGCGACCGGCGATACGGTCCTGAAGAAATTTGTGAGGCACATTCAGAAATTCCTGCCGCGCAAGGAGGATTGGTGTGCTCGAATGGGCGGCGAAGAGTTCGTCGTGGTGTTGCCGCAAACCGGTCTGGCGGGCGCCGCGGTGGTGGCCGAAGTCTTGCGTAAGGCGGTCGAGGACTTACCCATACACACCCCCGCAGGGGTACGATCCATCACGGTGAGTATTGGCGTCAGCGGATTGCAGGCCTTGCCTTCGCGAGAGTCCACCACCGTCGAAATGCTGCTTGCCCATGCGGACCGGCATCTATACAAGAGCAAGGAATCCGGACGCAACCGGGTTACGCTTCCGCCGCCGGCGGGTTCTCATCTCGCGCGCTCCAAGACGTAGCATCGCACGGCCGCATGAGCCATCGAGCTCAGGTACCCACGGCGAGATGCGCGTCGCACTGCAGACGATTGAGTTCAAGAACTTCCTCCACTGCAATTTCCGGAATAGGGTGATACAAGAAGTATCCCTGTATCTCGTCACAGCGCTGTAACCGGAGAAACGCCAATTGCTCGGCTGTTTCTACGCCCTCGGCAACTACGTTGAGCTTCAGGCTATGGGCCATGGCTATTATTGCGCGAGTGATTTTCTTATCCCCGCTGTCGGAAGGAATATCACTAATGAATGACCGGTCGATTTTTATCGTATTGATTGGGAAGCACTTAAGATAGGCCAGGGATGAATAGCCCGTTCCGAAATCGTCGATTGCGATTTGCACGCCGATGGATTTCAATTTACCGATCACGGTTGCGGCGCGTTCTCCGTGAGCCATGACTGCGCTCTCCGTTATCTCGAGTTCGAGACTCGAAGGGGCCAGTCCGCTGGCCTGGATGATGCCGGTCAACCTCTTGAGGAGCGAAGGATCGGCGAATTGTCTCGCAGAGAGGTTGACGGCGATTCTTAAGCCCGGCAGGCCTTTCTCTTGCCACGCTTTGGTCCGCGCGCAAGCGGTCGCAAGCACCCACTCGCCGATTGGAATGATCAGACCCGTCTCTTCAGCGAGAGGAATGAAATCCAGCGGCGGCACGAGGCCGCGACGCGGATGCTTCCAGCGTAAGAGGGCTTCAAGCCCGGTAATACGGCCGGTGGCGGCTTCCACCTTCGGTTGATAGTGCAACAGGAATTCGCCCCGCTGCAAAGCATGGCTCAGATCCGATTCCAATTCCAATCGTGCCACCGTCTGCTCGTTCATCGCAGCCGAGTAGAACAGGAAACTATTGCGTCCCGCCTGCTTCGCGCGATACATGGCCAAATCCGCCGCCTTGAGCAGCGCTTGCGAATCGTTGCCGTCGGACGGAAAAACGCTGATCCCGATACTTACGGTGATGTGGCAATCCTTGGTACCAAGCATGTAGGGAGCACTCAGTCGTTCGACGAGGCGTTCGGCACAGCCGGTGATGTCGGAATCAGGGCTATGGTTGTCGATGAGGACAACAAACTTGTCATCGCCGATCCGCGCAACTATATCGCCTTCCCGCGAGTTTGCCCGCAAACGATCCGCCACCTGGTGGAGCAGGAGGTCACCTATTTCGTATCCTAACGAGTCGTTGACCGCCTTGAACCGGTCCAGATCGACGAACAAGACCGCCATTGGGGTATCGGCGCGCCGATGCCGGCCGAGGGCGCGCTCTAAGTGATCGTTCAACATCAATCGATTGGGAAGGCCGGTGAGACTGTCGTGAAAGGCGAGGTAGTTGATATGGGCCGCCGCGCGCCTTCGGTGCTGAACGATGCGCACGGACAAAAGGGTTCCCACCGACAGCAATATCGACGTGGCACCCAGCAGAATATTCTCGACCCACCGGTAGGCCGTGCGCGAGGCCTCGCTGAGCACGGCAACGAACTGCTTCTCCACGGGTCCCAAATCCTGGTTGACCAGGGCAATCTCGGCGAGAATGACTCGAATCCGCTCGGCACGGGGCGAGACGGACTCGATCTCATGCTGTAGAAGCTTTCCATTTTCGTCGAGTCGCTCGATACCGGTGTCGGCCGCCCTCCACGTACGAATCGCCCGCTGCATGAATCCAACCGACGCAAAGCGCCGATACAGGTGGAACATGCCGCCTATGTCGTCAACGTGGTTGCCGCCACGCATTAAACTCCGCTGGACCTTCTTGAAGTCTGGATTCTGCTTGTCCATTTCGACCCGCGCATCACGGTCGGCCAAGGGAATAGCGATCTCCAAACGGAACGCGTTCAGTTCTTCAGCCGAGTGATCGCGCGCATAATTCTGTAAATGAAGCACCGCGTCCTTCTGGGCTTTCGACCACACACTCTCGCCGCCGACATAGGCACGTACCGAGGACAGCAGCCCGAAGCCGACATCGGCGACTATCAACAGACAAAGAACAATCGCAGCGAAGATCCCCACGACCGCAAAGGAAGATGTGTCTGGGGACCTAAGTGGGGAGGGCGGTTTTTGGATCATAAAGTCGGCTGCTCGTTCGCGATGGTTGGCCGGCTCCGCCGTGCGAGGGATATGTCCGATCTTACCCGGGGGTCCGTGTTGCGGATGTGAGCCAAGCACCATATGCTGGCCGTGGAACGCTCACGCTGCAGCATCGCAGCACTACTCCAAGGCGGCACATAAGATCTGCGAAGGTAATGCCTGCATCGCGATGCAGGGTTTCCTACGTAAGCATCGAGGCCAGGCCGTCCATTGACTGGGCCGATTCCGACAGTAAGGGGCCGAACGGAGTAAGCGCGCCAAGGTCCAAGTGCAAGAGACGGGATCCATCCATCACTCGACGATCCGATGGTCCGGTGTCAAATGCCTAGCGATATATCAGACCTTCATTGAGCGACGCAAAACCATGACCCCGGCGCTGACGCAAAGCAGGCAAATCCAAGAGCGATTGAAGCAGACGGCAAATGAGCTGTCGTCCGCCAATGCAAGCATGAAGCGAGAACTTGCGATGAGTGCGCCGTCGCCGGAAATGGAGGTTGCGTTCAAACAAAGTACGGCTGTTGAAAAACTCCTGTACGACACGCTCGAAGAATTGACGGGTGTAAATCGCACGTTGGAAGATGAAGTCAGAGCACATAGCATGGCCGATCATCAATTGGCCGCTGCTGTAGAGCAGGAGGGTGGCGCTCGCAATGCGGCTTTTCATGACTCAATGACGAGCCTGCCAAACCGTGCTCTGTTGGTTGATCGACTCGAGCATGGAATCGCGCAGGCAAAACGGTATGGCTGGATTCTTGCGGTAATGTTCGTGGATCTGGATAAATTCAAGCGCATCAATGATGAACTAGGGCACGACGCCGGAGATGCGGTGTTGCGGGCCATCGCAAAGCG
Source organism: Pseudomonadota bacterium (assembly GCA_030799355.1). GTDB lineage: Bacteria > Pseudomonadota > Gammaproteobacteria > Steroidobacterales > Steroidobacteraceae > Bog-1198. Next base: position 18,909 of record JALYHP010000026.1, on the reverse strand, counting down.
GCTCAAGGACAATACCCGCGAGGAGGATACCGTCAGCCGCTGGGGCGGCGATGAATTTGTATACCTGCTGGCGCGGATTCACGAACAAAATGACATCGCGATGATTGCCGGAAAACTCCTCCGCGCGGTTCAAGTGCCATGCGACCTGAGTATAGGAGAGCGCATCGTCAATCCCAATATCCAGGCCAGCATTGGAATTTCGATTTTCCCGAAAAACGGTGTCACCGCGGCCCTGCTGATGAAGAAGGCGGATGAGGCAATGTATCGCGCCAAGCGAAGCAATTCCGGATACCAATTTGCCGATTGAGAGTCAGGCGCCCTATGTGCGGGGGCGTACAGACGACCCCGTGGCGGCGCTTATCGTCTCCCGGTGCTGCACGACTTCCTCACCTTGAATCGTCAAGAATTGATCAGGCTATGCAAGGAGAAGGTGGCCAAGAGGCTTGAGTCCACGGACCTCCACGCAGCCCTGGATCACGGTGTGCCGCTGTTCCTGCAACAGCTTGCCGAGACTCTTCGGGCGGAGCAATTGGACCCCTCGCGCGATTCGCCGGACGCTGCGCCAACGCCCGCTCCCACGGAGATCGGTCGGGCGGCTGCTCTCCACGGTGCCGAACTGCTTCGCCACGGATACACGGTCGACCAAGTCGTGCACGATTATGGAGATGTATGCCAATCCGTCACCGCGTTGGCGGTTGCTCAGGGCGTAGTAATCTCCACGGACGAGTTTCGTACGCTCAACCGTTGTCTGGACAACGCCATTGCGGACGCCGTCACGTCGTTTGGGAGTGCTCGGCAGGTGTCGATGGACGCCCACGCGGCAACGTTGCAACAGCGGCTGGTCATCTTCGCCGATGAGCAGCGACGGTTGATCGGCATTGCCATTCAGGCGTACTCCGCCATCAAAACCGGCAATGTGGGATTGACCGGTGCAACCGGCACATTGCTCGTCTTCGCCCTGGAAGAACTACGCTCTCTTGCCGAACGGACGCTGCCCGAGATTGGCATCTCATTCGAAGGCACCACAGTCGTTTCCGCCTAAGTCATTGGGTCAACGACGGGCGCTACCTTGTCGCCTCGTCGATGCTTTGCAGCAAGTCCGTAAGAGCGCCGAGCGCCGCGCGCGCCGTCTGATCGGCGGAGTCTGCCTGCGCATTCGCAGCGGCCAGCGCGGCTCGCTCCAGCGTCATTGCGGCGTTCATTACGTCGGTGACCCCGAATACGGCCGCAGCACCCGCCATTCCATGCGCTGTCACGTGAATCGAGTCGTACTGGGCCGCCGGGCCCCTCTCGGGACGTGCCATTTGCATATGGAGCCTCTGCAATTGCGCACAGTCGCTGCGCAAGCGCGTGTAGTAAGAGACACGCAGATCGTCGAATGGATCGTTCGGGCCGGCAGGCACGCTCAGACGTGGCCATTTGCCGGCTGATTTCATGTTGTGGTCCATGGGAATTCTACTGGGCCTGACGGCGGAACAACAACCGGCTCAAGAGGTGCCGGGCGCTGGCCGACGGCAATCCGCTCCAGCATTTCCTCGGCCTGAGGGGCTGCAGTATTACGCAGCGGTTCAACCTGTTGCATGACTACCGGCAACTCGAAAAAGAACGTCGTTGCGACCCCAGGCTCGGATCTATATCCCATCGTTCCTCCCATTTGCTCTACCAGCGCTTTGGAGATGGTGAGGCCGAGTCCTGCGCCACCCTTCTGGCGAGTGTCGGAGCTGTCGGCCTGCGAGAACCGTTCAAAGAGCCGGTGCTGAAAGGAGGCGGGTATGCCGGGGCCGCGGTCCGTCACCGAGACGCGGAGGATTGCGCCATCGACGGTCATTCCGATCTCGATCGGAGCCTTCGCCGGCGAGAATTTCGCGGCGTTCGAAAGGAGGTTCGCCAGCACCTGTAGGATGCGGTTGGGATCGACGCTTGCCATTATTTGCGGCAGCGCCAGCGGGACCATGAAGCGTACTTGATGGCTCTGTGCGTAGCCCTCATTCTCTTCGATCGCCCGTTCGATCAGTACCGCCATTGAATGGCTCGCCAGCTGCAGCGACATTTTCCCGCAGTCGATCTTCTCCACATCGAGGATGTCGTTGACGATGAGTGTCAGCCGGGCGGTATTGTCATATGCCACCTTGATGAGCCGGGCCGCCTTGTCAGGGAGCGTACCGGCGGCGCCGCCGGCAACGAGTCCCAGGGAGCCGCGAATCGAGGTGAGAGGAGTGCGCAATTCGTGAGACACGGTTGCGATGAATTCGCTCTTGATCCGGTCCACCTCCTTGCGAGCGGTGATGTCCTGAATCTGCGCTACGAAATACCGCGGAGTATTGTCGGCGTTGCGGACGAGCGAGACGCTGACCAGCGCCCAGACGAAATGTCCGTCCTTGTGCCTGAGGCGCCCTTCGATCTGATAGGTGTCCAGCGCTCCGACCCATGTGCGCTGCAGGAGCTGCACATTGGCGTCGAGATCCTCGGCATGAGTCATATTTTGGAAATTCGTCGCGAGAAATTCGGATTCGGTAAAACCCAGCATCTTGCAAACCGCACTATTGACCTTGAGCCACCGGCCCGCGGGATCCACCAGCGCCATGCCGACCGGGGCATGTTCCATGACGACGCGAAACGTCTCTTCGCTGGTTCTTATCTCCTCTTCGCGCCTTTTCCGTTCCGTGACGTCACTGTTGATCGTCAAAATCCGGACCGGGGCACCGTCGGCACCGCGGTGCAGGGCCCATCGACTGGCGACCGCCAACTGTCGACCGTCGCGCCTGTAGTGGACGGTCTCTCCCTCCCATCGGCCCTTGCGCAAGAGCGCGACCGACAGGTGTTCGATGGGCTCGGAGAACTCCGCCCGCAGCAACTCAACCATATTCCTGCCAAGCACCTCTTCGCTCGACCAGCCATACATTGCCTCGGCGCCGAGGCTCCAAAACAGGATACGGTTCTGCAGATCCAGGGCAACAATGGCGTCCTGCGCCAGATCGAGCAGGGCGGCCTGTTCCGTGAGAATGGCGGCCTGTTTTTCGTAAAAATCGCCGTACGTTTTCAGCCGCGATAGATTTCTTACGCGCATGCACAGTTCGGCTCGATCCACCGGTTTGCTGAGAAAGTCCTCCGCCCCCGCGGTGAGCGCCTGCATCCTGGCGTCGCGGCTATTGAGCGCCGTGATCATGATAATGGGAATATTCCTGGTGGCGAAGTTGTTCTTGATCTGATCCGCCACCTCGTACCCGTCGGTTCCCGGCATCATGACGTCGAGAAGGATCACGTCGGGCGGTTGTTGCGCCACGACGGCCAGGGCTTCAACGCCGCTGGCGGCGCTGACGAGCTCGAAGCCCTCCGGCGCCAGCATGATCTCGAGCAACTGCCTGTTATGGCGCTCGTCATCCACGATCAGGATGCGCGGCAGGTGGTAATCCACTTGGGGGTTCGCGTTCATGCCGTCGCCAAGTGAGCGGCGACGGAGGCCAGAAATTCCCTGTAGCGCATTGGTTTGGCGATATAACCGTCGCATCCGGCGGTCCGGATGCGCTCTTCGTCGCCGTTCATCGCCAAGGCGGTGAGAGCGACCACTGGAATGGATTGCGTCGCCGCACCCCGCTTGAGCAGTCCGGTCGCCTCGAGCCCGTCCATACCCGGCAATTGGATATCCATCAGAATGAGGTTCGGATGCTCGTCGCGCGCCAATGTGAGGCCGCTTTCTGCGTCCATTGCGCTGAGCACGGTGTGTCCTACCGACTGGAGGAGGAAGGTTGCCAGCTCCATATTGACTGTGTTGTCTTCGACGATGAGAACTGTTGCCATTTCAGACTCCCGGTCGCCGTCCCGACATGGCCCGGCGGATTTCTGCCGAAAAGCGCTCGGAGTCGAACTCGGTTTTTTCCATGATAGCGGTGACGTATTGGGTGAGTGTTGCACGGTCTTCCGCTGTAATTTGCTTGGCACTGACGATGAGAATCGGAATGCGAGCGGTATGGGGCTTGTCATTGAGCGCCGCGACCACATCGAAGCCGTTTACCTCGGGCATCATCAGATCGAGAATGATCACGTCCGGCAGCTCCCGGCGCGCGATTTCGATCGCCTCGCGGCCGCCACCAGCGCGCAGTACGGTACTGCCGAGCTCGGCGACGCGGACGGCCATCAGCGCCACGGCGTTGGGATCGTCATCGACAACCAGGACCTTGAGTGTCAGACCCTGCGAGCGAGGGAATAGGCCAAGATCCGCCAGCGACTCGTATAATTCTTGCCGTGTGATGGGCTTTTGCATGACGGCGGCCGCGCCCAGCGCAAAACCCCTGTCGGGGTCGGCCGCAATCGAGATGATCAGCACCGGAATGCGCTGCAGGTCCGGCACCTGCTTGAGGCACGCGAGACATTCCCAGCCATCCATGCTGGGCATCATGATGTCCAAGGTAATCAGCGACAACGGCTGCCGCATCGCAAGCCGCATGGCTTCTTCGGCCGAAGCGGCGTGCAGGACCTTGAAACCCTCCGTCTCGAGTTGCACGCGGATCAACTCAGCGGCCTTGCAATCATCTTCCACCACCAGTGCGGTGCGCGTACCTTCAACGAAATCGAGCCTGGGAGAACGCAGTGCCTTGCGCGTTATCGTGTCATCGGTCCTTCGCAGCGGAAGCCAGGCCGTGAAGCAGGAACCCTCGCCCACGGTGCTTTCCACCGCCACCGTTCCGCCATGCAACTCGGCGAGCAGTTTTACCATCGCCAAGCCCAATCCCGTACCCTCGAATTTCCGCGACAAGCCGCCATCGATCTGACTGAACGGTTTGAACAGCCGCTCCAACCCCTCGGGAGAGATACCGATGCCGTCGTCGGTGAGCCTAATTTCCAGAAACTGGGAGAACTCGCTTTCAGCCAACGGAAAGGTCCGACCCACGCGCAGACCTGATAGCTGACCCACAGCGGCGCGCGGGACGATGCGCGACCCCAGAATCACATAGCCGCCTTGCTCAGAAAACTTGACTGCATTCGACAGCAGGTTGTACAGAATCTGATTGACCTTACGCGTGTCCGCCTGAAAAACGCCGAGATCCTCGACGACTTTATTCTCGAGACGGATACCCCGGGCTGCGGCCATTTCCGCAACGACGCATAGGCTGTTCGCGAACAACAACGACAAATTGACGGGCTCCAGATCGAGCACCATCTTGCCGGCTTCGATCTTCGAGAGATCGAGAATGTCATTGATGAGGGATAGCAAGTGGTTGCCGCTGCTGAATATGTTGCCGATGCACCCTAGTTGTTGAGCAGACAGGTCGCCCATCAGGCCGTCTTTCAGAATCTCGGAGAATCCTATGATGCTGTTCAATGGCGTTCGCAACTCGTGCGACATGTTGGCGAGGAATTCCGACTTCATCCGGCTGGCCTCCTTGAGCTCGATGTTTTTACGCTGCAACGTATGCTCGAAGCGCTTCAACTCCGTGACGTCGCGCGCCGCCGCCACTACCCCTTGGAGCCTGCGGTCGCGGTCGTGAAAGGTCGTAGCGTTGTAGGACACCACGGTGAGTTGGCCGTCCCGCGTGCGTGCCGTAAGTTCGTAGTTGGTAACCTTGCCTTCGTTCAGTACCCGGTTGATTGCCGCCTCGGCGCGGTCCGAATCCGTGAAATGGTTCTTGAACGGCGCGCCGATCAGCTCGTCGCGCGTGCAACCGGTCAAGGCCTCCGTTTGCTTGTTCACGTCGGTAATGATGCCGCGCGGATCCGTAGTAATCAGCGCATCGATGTTCGATTCGATGAGCGAGCGGGTATAGAAGTGCTGATCCCGCAAGCGCTGGTCGAGCTTCGTGCGTTCCTCTTCGACCTGCCGGCGCGCGGTGTTGTCGGTGCCGATCAGCAGATAGCCGATGATGGTGTTTTGGGCGTCGCGTAATGCCGTCACGGATACGACCGCAGGGAAGCGACTGCCATCCTTGCGGATATAGGTCAATTCGTAGATATCTTCAATACCGCGTGATGCCTTGAACACCAGCGCCTCGAATCCCGGACTGATCGTGGTCGTTAATTCGACGCTCAAGGCTCGCGCCCGGGCAATCACTTCGAGCGGATCGGAGATGTTGGCCGGAGTAATCTTGTCTATCACTTCAGCGGCTGTGTAGCCGAGCATTCGCTCGGCGCCGACGTTGAAGATCTGGATCACGCCCTTCGCGTCCGTGGCAATGCTCGAGAAGTTGGCGCTGTTGAAAATCGCGTTCTGTAGGGCTCCTGCCTTCAGCTGCGCCTCTTCTGCACGCTTACGGGCGGTGTTGTCGGTGCCGATCAATAGGTAGCCTATGATGATATTCTGCGCATCGCGCAATGCCGTGACCGACACGATCGCAGGAAAGCCGCTTCCGTTCTTTCGGATCTTGGTCAATTCATAGATATCCTCGATCCCTCGCGAGGCTTTGAATACCAATGCTTCGAAGCCGGGAGCAATCGGCGTTCCGAATTCCAGGCTCAGTGCTTCGGCTCGGGCGATCAATTCCGTGGGATCGTGAAGCTCGGAGGCGGAGATCCGGTTCACTACCTCGGATGCCGTGTAACCGAGCATTCGCTCGGCGCCGACGTTGAAGATTTGGATGACGCCTTTGGTATCGGTGGCAATGCTCGAGAAATTGGCGCTATTCAAGATGGCGGTCTGCAAGGCGCCGGTTCTCAAAAGCACCTCCGCGCGTCGGATGTCGAGGCTAATGGCGGCTTCATCGGTACTTTGGCGGGTATTAGGCATGTGGTCTCGGTTCAGATCTTCAACCGACGAACGCCGGTCGCGGGGGCGGTCGGAGGTGGCGCGTAGGCCGATGTGGATTGAAGAGGAAAGGGGTTAGGACTGGGTTAGGGCGCACTACCACCAACGTGACGGCCGATCGGAGTGCGCGCGTGCGAACGGGGTGCGGCTCATTCTTCGCCCCCGCGACGGAATATAGTGTGAGTGAGCACGCAGATTGCGATTGCTGCCTAGTGGCTAAGGGTTTGTCCCCGCCGCGTTTCAGGGGCCCGTGCGCTGCTCGCGCCGACTTGCTGTGATCCCGTAGGCGCCGATCCGAGCATCACAGGGTTAGATTTGGAGACCCGGCTGCGGCATACCCGCTACTCATGGGATCCGCGCACAGTTTTCGTCTTTGCGGCCGACAGAACTCTGTTGTTCTTCATCAGTTCAAGGAGATGGTCATGTTGAAATCGAGGACGACCCCGATGGTCCCCGCCGATTCGATGGTCCCGCTACCGGACGGAAATCGGTTCCCGCTATTCAATATCGCAGGCGACTATACCGTTAGACAGGTGCCCCTGGCAGAAGAGGACGCGATCAACAGCGGCGTCATCACCGTTCGCATGAAAGCACTTACTCAGGACGCCCACTTGAGCATTCTGGTCGTCGACGATGATGAGATCGAGTTGGCGCTGATCGGCGACCAACTCGCAGCCCGCGGTCTCGATGTCTCGAGGGCATCCAATGGCAAGGAAGCGCTCGCCCTGATCGCAGAGCGATTCTTCCCAGTGCTGCTGACCGATTGGCAAATGCCGCTGATGGATGGTATCGAGTTGGCCGAGCGGGTGCGTGCGCTTGGCATGGATGGGACTTTCATCGTCATGCTCACCGGGAGAGACGGCCGCTTCGACTATCGGCGCGGCTATGAAGCCGGCGTCGATGACTATCTTACCAAGAAACTCCCCGACGTGGAGTTGTACGCGCGGATCACCGCCGCGTTCGGCACCGCCGCTCTCCGTCGTTCGCTGAAAGAGGCGCGCGCGGCGCTCGCTCTTGCCGAAAATGGTAAGCAGAGCACCGAACAAAGCAAACCAAGGGACGTTGAGCAGATCAAAGGCGTCACTGAGGAGCGCGAGTCGGTCACGGTAACGCAACATATAACAGAGGCACCCGAGCCCCAGGAGCTGCCAGTTGGGCGTTCGCGTGCCCTGAGCGAGGACTTTGGATCCACCACCGTCCTATCGTTAGCCATCATGCCCGTCCCTAGGCTATTGCTGGTCGATGACGATGAGATCATGACGGAGCACCTGAAAATATCCATGGTGGGAGCGGGGTATGATGTACGCACCGTCTGCGATGGAGCCGGTGCGCTGGCTGTGCTTCAGCGTGACTTCCGGTCGATAGTGATTCTCGATCGCAGCATGCCCGGCATGGATGGATTGGCGTTATGCCGCGCGATTCGCGGGCGGAGCTGGCCGGGCTACATCTACATCATGCTGCTGACGGCGCACGAGGCAGAGGCGGACATTCTGCTCGGTCTCGACGCGGGCGCCGACGACTACCTCAGCAAGCGGGTGTCCGACGCGGAACTGATCGCCCGGCTCAACACCGCGACCAGAGTACTGTCACTGGAACACTCGCTCAAGGGCGCGCTCGAAGAGCGGCGGCGGATGGCGATGACCGACCCGCTGACGGGGGCCCACAATCGGCGCTATTTCGTGCGCTATCTGGGGGCGGAGCTGAAACGTGCTCGGCGCTTCCGCAGCGACCTGTCGCTGCTGCTGCTCGATGTCGATCATTTCAAACAGGTCAACGATACCCACGGCCATGCGGGGGGGGATATCGTCCTGCAGAAGCTCGTGAAACGGATTCAAACGTGCCTGCCGCGAGACTTCGATTGGTGCGCACGTTTGGGCGGCGAGGAGTTCGCGGTAGTCTTGCCGCAAACGGATCTCGCCGGGGCGGCTGTGGTGGCTGAAAGGTTGCGCAAGGCGGTCGAAGAATTGCCCATTCGGCTAAGCGGCGCCGTGCGCTCGGTAACGGTGAGTGTCGGCGTCGGCGGGCTGCAGGCCATGCCGATGCGCGATACCGTTACAGTCGAGATGCTGCTGGCTCAGGCCGATCAATATCTCTACAAAAGCAAGGCGGCCGGCCGTAACAACGTCACGACTCCGGTACTGACCGCTGCGCCGCTATGAGGGGCTGGATCGCGAGAAGGCATGCTCGATGAGCCGTTCCCAACTAAAAACGCTGTTGTATGTCGATGACGAGCCGGATATCCGCGAGATCGTCGAGATGTCGCTGGGCCTGATCGGCAACCTCACGGTGCGCACGTGCGCATCCGCCGAACAGGCTCTCGACATCATGTCGGTTCTCAAGCCGGACCTCGTGCTCCTCGATGTCATGATGCCGGGCATGGACGGACCGACTGCCCTGGCGCGGATTCGAGCGGATAAGGGGCTTGGGGTCACTCCGGTGATTTTCGTTACCGCCAAGGCCATGCCCCAAGACGTCGCGCATTTTCGCCAACTCGGGGCTGTCGGCGTGATCGCCAAACCTTTCGATCCCATGGAACTCGGAGCCGAAGTGCTGACGATTTGGGCGCGCACCAACCATGAATGAAGTCATCGATAAGCGTGCGGCGATGTGCGAGCGGATCAACGAACTGGCGGTGAGATTTCTGCAGCGCTGCTCGCAGGACATGGTGTTGTTGCGCGCCTTGGTGATCCGGCTGCACGGGGGGGATAACAGTGCATTCAAAGAGCTCGAGTATCTGGCACATCGGGTATCGGGGACTGGCGCAACATTGGGATTTGCATCTTTGAGCTTGAGCGCCGGTGCCATCGAGCGGTTGGCGGAAGCGCAATCGACCGTCCTCCTGTCGGAATGTATGGTCGAGCTAGAGCAGGAGATCGAGCGCCTCGCGGGCCGTACCTGAGACTCGTTCGGGGCAGGCGCCAATAGCCCGACTGCCGGACGTGGGCCTGCGCATGGCCCTCACACGACCGTCAAAAATGAAACCCCATGAGCGCCGACGAAGGTGTCTCCCCGGCTTTTGCTCTGCCCGGGACCGGAGCCGGAACCGTCGGAGAGGATGCGCCGTACCCGGTTGCGGTGCCAGCTATGCAGCAGTTCAGAGAGCGGCAGAACAGCCGGTGTTCCGTTGCCATACAATGACCGGTGATAGCGAGGTAGTCGGAACCAAGGCAGCGATGCGCGCTGATGGTGCGCATTGTGATATCCGAAATTCAGAATGAGCACATCGAGCCAGGAGAATCGGACGGAAAGTAGATTCGAGTAGGTATTCTCTTGTTCATAGGCTCGATCCCGGTCATGGTCCGGTACCGGCTGATGAGCCTCGACGAAGAATTGTACGAAGGTATGATGGAACGCGTCGAAAAAGTTGAGCACGTGCAACATCAACCCGTAGGCGATGAAATAGAGTCCGAGTGCTTTCAACGACCACAGACCCAGTAGACCCAACAACGCACCGCGCACCGCCAGCATCGCCATCGAGCGCGCCAGATGCCGCCGCTGCGAACGCGAAAGCACCGGGCGCCACACCACTTGCAGGTGCATGAGAATTTCGACCGCCGGTATGTAGCACCATTCCAGCAATTCCATGATTCGGCGGAGCATCGGATGACGTAGCATCAGCCCCTTGAAATCGAAGCAGGTAATATCAGCCCGATCCATATGATGCCGAATGTGCAAGTGCCGTATGCGTTCGAACGTGGCGTAAGAGGAGCCCGCGATGAAGCTCATGGCTTCCCCCGCCGCCGTGTTGGCCGACGGAAACGCAAACAAGTTTTGATGTGCGGATTCATGGACGAGATAGGCCGCAAGCACCATGCTGTGAGCGCACAATACGACCCCCGCGACGTTGAGCGGAATGGAAGCCGCGCCCATCAAGACAAACGAAACGCTCCATCCCAAGGAAACCCACAGCAGAACCAGCGAGTTGATGATCGCGCTGTCGCGATCTCGAAAAAGACCGCGGAAGGCGGTTGGTGCGGCGGCGCTCATAGGCGGTTCCGGTAGGTTGATGACGCTGTCTTGATAGCACGGAACATGGAAAAAATACATATTTTTATATGTGTTTTTGTATATATATCACGAGCATATCGGATTGGCGCCCGGGGCTGGCTTGGTCGGGTCGGGTCTAGGATGCATGGGATTTGCGTTGCGGGGTGACGGGTTGGAGGTTAGCGTTTGGCATGCGAGGTGGCGCTGGCATCGTGCGCGGGATGGGGCTTGAGGCGGGTAAGGTCGCGTAGGGATACGTGCGGCTGGGACGTTTGGATTGTTCGGTTGAGTAAGAGGGATTGGGGATTGGGGATTGGGGATTGGGGAATCGAGGGGCTGACCTTCGAATTGGATTGGCGTCGGAAATAGGCGGCGTTTGGGTTAGCGCTGGGTTAGAGGGTTAGGGCTGGTCGGGATGGGATTCGGAGCGGCGAGAAGGACGGAGGGCGTTTGAAGATCAGAAATTCAAAATCTAGGAAAACAAAGGCTGGCACGACCGACAATCAGCGTGCGGCCAGAACCAGATTTTTGCTCGCGCTGCGCGAACTCGATGACGCATGGGTCGCATCATTCCACCGAGCGGGTTTCGGCGATATTTACTTCTCCCGGTTGTTTACCGAGCTATGGTTGCGCGATTCGGCTTTGGTCACGAAAAGCGACGCCTACGACCTAGTCAAAGGGGTCAGTTTGCAAACCGCGATGAAATACGTGAACAAGGCCATCGCGGACGGTTATCTTGAGGAAACCGAGAATCCCGCGGACGGGCGCTCACGCCTACTTCGGATGTCGCCTTTGCTGCATGATACGTTCGCGCAAATCATCGACCGTGCGAATGCGGCATTCTCGGCGGTCCTGGACGGCGAGAAACGCGGCTGAGCGGGCTCGGGCAAGGCCGGCCAACACGCCGCAACCCTAAACTCGCGGTCGACTCAAATCCGCGGTCGAGTCCCCAGCCGCCCTTGCGCCGCGGCCAACTGTAAAACCGCGAGCAAGTAAGCATCGGCGGTTCCGATCGAGTTCTAATCTAATGCGGGCGCAACGATGCCAGCGCCTGGATCACCGCATCGGAGGTACTGATGGTACCGAACAGCGTAAATGGATTGCTGATGATGGCGATGGCGGCATCTTTCAGGTCCGGAGTGATGCCCGACGTACAATCCGATAGAAGCAGGTTGTCGAAGCCGCGGTCGGATGCCTCGCGGATGGAGGTGTGGACGCAGCATTCCGTCGTGACCCCGACGAAGATCAGATTGCGGATGCCGCGGTTGCGCAGCAGGTGTTCCATCTCGGTACCGTAGAAGCAACCGCTGCCGACTTTGTCGATGATGGGGTCGCCCGGCTGCGGTGCGAGTTCGGGAATGATAGCGTGCCCCCGTTCGCCGCGAACGAGGATCCTGCCGATGGGCGACGCATCACCCACGCCTGCGCCGCCCAAGCGGCTACGGTATCGCTTGACCGCCGTCAAATCCGACCCGTCGGCGCGATGGCCTTCGCGGGTATAGATAACCAGCATGCCGCACGCGCGCATGGCGGCCAAAACACGCCGAGTCGGCTCGATCGGCGCGCGCATCATGTCCAGATCCGTGCCCGATACCGTCGTCATGCCTCCCACGCCGCAGAAATCCACCTGCATATCGATGACGATCAGGGCGGTATTGTCCGCGGTCAAGTCACCGTCGTGGGGAAAGTCATACGCATGCGCCGCAATCTGCATAATAAACGCTCCTGTTGCACTGCTCTAACTACTCGTCGTGAGTAGCGTACTGAAGGGTAACCGGTGCGTGAGGCTCGCAGAGCACAGGCCTTTGCGCGATGGATCGATGAGCACATTATGATCAGAACCGCTCAGCACCGACGGTACACGCAGTCCGATGGGCCGCGATGCCGCCCCGATGCCGGCGACGGCGCTCAAGAACTCGCGCGCGATACTGCGGCTGTCAGGCGCCACGGGGCGCGCATTCCAGTTGCTCGGCAACAAGATACCCACATCGCGAGGCTCGACGATCAGGCCATCCGGTAGCTCGATCGTCCCGATAAAGACCTGCCGCACCGTTTCCCAACCAGGTCGCACAGCCACCTCGAGAACCGCCAATGCTTCGACTTCGGCAGTATAGAGAATCTCTGTATGAACATCGTTGAACCGCCATCCGGCACCGCCTACGGAACCGGAAGACTCCAATGGATCGAACGTTGCGGGTCCTGCGCGCCAGGCTCGCGCCCGATATAGCTTCACACCGGACCGCCGTCGGCCTGAGCCTGTAATTCCGCGAGCACCAATTGCTCGCCCTCCGCCGTCTTTAGCAGTTCCAGAGGCGTCGCACCGCCCAACGCAAAGTTAGGCGTCCGCAAATAGCGTCGACCATCCTCCGCCGATCCCATGAGCTCCGCGGCCATGACGGCGATGCGCCCCAGTCGCAGGGCTTGCTCGCTCTGGCTGCTCGACAGATTGGCGTCGAGTTTTTGCCACGCCGTCTTGGCAGTCAGGTGCAGAAAGGGCAACGCTTCGGCCAGCGTATCGAAAGCCAGCCCTGAGGCCACGAACACCGACTGGCCGGGCAAGCCCTCTACCAAACGACGGTGAGTCGTCAGCGCCGCCGCGCCGAGCGAGGGCGCCGGCCCATGCAAGCTCGATTCGACTGCCCGGAAGGCTTGTTCGCCGAGAGCCGCCAAATTCAACCGCTGCTGATCCCGCAAGGCACGTCTCACCGCAGGGCTCGCAAACACCTTCATCAGCGCCGCATCGATCCAATGGCGACGTGCCGCTGGCGATGACCGCGGCGATGCGGATTTCGACGCATGCACAACGGCAGTTTGGCTCATAGAATATTCCCTCTTCTCTGAGGGAATATTACCACGAGAAACCGGGTTACCAATCACCAAGGGCCGACGGGATGGGTACCGGGATGGGGCCATCTACTTTTGATGGCATTTTCTATGTATACATAAGGATTCGCAGGTAACAAATTGACGTGCCTGCGAGGCGGGCTCGTCACCCGCCTCGCGCATGGTGGTCACCAATGGCGCGCAATGCGCCGGAAGACTATCGGCAATACACGTTCAATTGCTCGCCCTGCGCTGCGCCGCCATTTCGTTGGCGTGCACCTTGCGAAGCGCATCCTTGACGGCCAGTTCCGCGCAGCTCTTGCCCCGTGGTCTGCTGTCCGGAAAACTCTCATCCAGCCTTTGACATATGTGCATCGCTGCATCGCTGAGCCGCTTCTCCAACTCCGCATCAGCCGTCGGAGAATCGAAGTTGATGTCTCGATAAGACACGCGGCGACCCAACGACACCACGTGGACCGGCGAGCCCGGCGCCACTCGCACCATCTTGATCGGCGCGGTATCGGCCTGAACGAGCAGATCGACCGCATTATCCGCCCAGGCGGCACTCGCACCTAGCAGGCCAAAACCAAACCCCGAACACACCAGCCAAAACCCAGAAAACCGTGATTTGACGTTCATTTTTGATTTCCTTGCTGAGCTCCCCCGCGGAGCACAACGCCAGGATAGCCCTGCCACCTCCCAAAGCAAGTCGATGCAGTCACAGCCGCTTCGAGGCGCCACCGTGTGGCTCGGCCTACGGACGGGGGGTGCAGGTCTGGGCTGCTTTCAATGAGCGCGCCGGGCATCCGTCGTTCGGACCGAGCGGTGTCAACCAGCTATAATATTGGTTTCTCGGACTCTCTATCGTAGCAACCGGCCGATCCAGCGCAGTGAGTTGCCGATCGCATTGAAGCAGTGGGAACTCGACTGCGGTCACGCCAAGGCTCAGTTGAGTTAGGTCGGGGTGGGTTGAGTCGGGGTTCCATTGATTGGTCGGTCTCCAAGGCATAAACCATGTCGGCAGTGTTCATCTATCAGATATTCAATCACTACACCCCGCGCGAAAGTTTAGACCCCGGATTCCTGGTGTTGGATAATTCGGCGAACGAGAAACCGGATTGGTTCGAATATTGGCCCATCCGTAATTTCTTGGTCAACCAGCGCCTGGCCGACGATTCTTATTACGGTTTTGTCTCGCCGAAGTTCAAATACAAGACCAACCTGAGTGCCGCCGCGGCGCGTGACTTTGTGCGCAGCCAGAACGAGACGACCGATGTCGTGCTCCTAAGTCCGAGTATTCATCTCACGGCGTATCACTGGAATGTCTTCAAATTCGGAGACTGTGTCCACCCGGGCCTGCTCGATATCGCTCATGAATTCTTCCAGAGAATCGGATCAGCCACGAACCTGGATGAATTGGTGACGAATTCGAGCAACGAGGTGTACTCCAACTACATGATCGCCAAACCGCGCTTTTGGAGAGCATGGCTCGAAGTGACCGAACAACTGTACGCAATTGCCGAATCGCCGACCGACCCGCTCGGCGTGAAACTTCGTGAGCCGACGTTTTACCGCGGTAATCGTAATGTCCAGATGAAGATCTTCATCATGGAGCGAATTGCCACGTGGCTAGTGGCGCGCGATTCGCAGTTCAACGCCCGCGCGCGTGATCCCTTCGTTGCGCGATCTCGCGTATATAAATTGCCCGGCGCCATCGTGTGCGATGCACTGAAAATTGCGTACGTCACGAGCAGCCGCAGGGAGTCCTATAAGGACGTGTTTCATTTGGTCAGCCGCTTTGGCAAGTTACTGACTTGGCAGATCAGGCTCGGATCACTGTTCTCCAAGCCCGTGCGTTCGTGCGTGGAGATTCTCTCGTCTTATTGGACGAAGGCCGGAGAATCTTGATGGGCTGGCGAAAACCTGCGGCGCGCCCGCATGGCCCATGTCGCGAAGTTAGTCCGACCTCGCCAATCCCGAGATGCCGAGACTGAGCCATCTGCACTGCGCCACAATTTCTAATTGTGGGAAGCCGATCCTGGTCATCAAACCTCGGTTATTTTTTCGCCTTTCGCCCAGCGTTTGAGCGCTCGAATTGACTTACGGAAGATCGGGGGCGTCAGGTCCTGGACCAGCGTCTTCAGGATGCGATCGGGTCGCAGCCGCACCTTATTGTTTTGCGAAATATAGTAAAGCGTCGAATGTTCCTCTGTCGCGGGTACCCAGGTATTGGTGTAGTAGTACAAGGCAATGGACATGCGGTCGACATCCGGCGGAGTGGCCAGGGGCAGCGGATGTCCGTGCAACGATTCCTTGGTGGTCGAGAACACCACGCATCGATTGAAGATCGGCGCCACCGAGACCACACGCTTCATCGAAGGCCGGTCCCACAGTTCCAGATCTCCTTGGTACGACGGATCCCAATTCTTGTTGAGATACAGGAGCAAATTCAGCCGGCGCTCGAGATTGTAGCGCTTCAGGTGATTGAAATCGGCGTGGATCTCGAGGAATCCTCCGGCCTGAATCTTGTGTAATCCCCCGCCAAAATATGAGGGGTCCGCAAGAAGTCCGCCGATGCCCGTCATCTTCTCCAGATAGCTCACGAACGGTCCGGAATTCAAGAAATTAACCAGCCGTGATGTCTCTTCGCCGACGGCATCCGGGGTAAATGCGAATTTGTTGTGGTCCGTCTTGCGATCCAAGAACTTCTTGTAGCGGCGCTCTCGATCGACCGCCAGCGCCTCTTCGCGCACACGCTCCAGGCAGTCTGGATCCATGAATTCGTCGATGACGATATGCGGCCACGGACTATTTTGCGTATATGTCGTGTTCAGGCCTTCCCCGATTTTCGACAGCGTCGCTTGATCCGATGCATAGGTGATCATTCGATGGAAATACCTTGTGAGAATGGGCTGCAGACTTCCGCATCGCGCAATGCTGCCTTTTTTTGGCGTCGACGTTATTTTACTCGCTCTTGCCCGCATTTGAAGCTCGAGCCAAGATCCGTCACCGGCGTCCCGGTGAGAGGGAGGACCATTGCGTCGGATGCCGCCATCTTCGCTCCGGCTCGAGGGGGCCGTCATGCAGCAACTGATCACCCACGGCGAGGTGAAACGCGGCGCGCTCGGGATCAGGCTGGGCGATGTGAGCCCCGATCGAGCGGAGTCGCTGGGCCTCACAAAATCCCGGGGCGCGTTAATTCTCGATGTGACGAAGGGCTCGCCGGCCGAGCGCGCGGGCATCAAGCCGGGCGACATCGTGATATCGCTCAAT
Source organism: Pseudomonadota bacterium (assembly GCA_030799355.1). Classification (GTDB taxonomy): domain Bacteria; phylum Pseudomonadota; class Gammaproteobacteria; order Steroidobacterales; family Steroidobacteraceae; genus Bog-1198. The sequence goes on along the minus strand of JALYHP010000026.1, from coordinate 2,090 downwards.
GGAGTTGCGCTCGATAGCGCCGCTCAGCTACGTAATGCCATTGCGTTGCTGCGCGCCGGGCAAACGGTCGGCTTCGGGTGTTGCGCGACGGAACGATCCGCTCGATATCGGTGCCGATCATCCTCAAAGGCGGATAGAACTCAAGGTTGAATCAAAATCCTAGCCGGACTATTCGAGAGCCTCCCTGCCACCATTACACCTTAGGACCACGCCCCAGCGCGCCTTGTGCGCCTGGGTTGGTATAACTCGGTATATGCGAGGATTTAGTCCAGAGGAGTGGCAGAGGCAAAGGCAAAGGCAAAGGCAAAATAGTAGTTTATATAGTAACGTATAGGTTACCATTTGGTAATGAACATCCGGGTGGAAGAGTACATTCGTCCGGACGGCTCGATTCCGTACAAGGAGTGGTTCGACAGCCTTGACGCGCAAGCCGCGGCCAAGGTTGCTACCGCGAAGATTCGCATGGAATTTGGCAACACGTCGAATGTAAAGTGGTTTTCAGGTATCGGAGAATGCGTGATTGATTGGGGTCCGGGTTATCGGATCTACCTTGCGAAAGACGGTGAATCGCTGATTGTGTTGTTTGGTGGCGGTACCAAGAAGCGGCAGCAAGCGGATATTGACCGGGCACTGGATTTACACGTCGAGTACAAGGCACGGAAAGCGCCTCCATCGGACGGCAATAAGGCTAAGAAGCGAAAGAGGTAATCACCATGGCACTTACTCGTGATTTCAAGAAGACAGTCGTTACACGACTGGAGCGCGATCCGGAGTTCGCTAAAGCGCTCCTCGATGAGGCGGCAACTTTATTTCTGAGTGGCGAACCGGAGACGGCGCGTCTCATTCTGCGCGATCTTGTGAATGCAACCTTGGGATTTGAACGACTGGCCAAGGTAACTGCCATGCCGAGTAAGAGTCTTCATCGGATGCTGTCACCCAAAGGCAATCCGAGCATGGATAACCTGGCGGCAATTTTCAACGCAGTAAGAAGACGCCTCAAAGTGGAGTTTAAAGCCCACACGGTCAATTTGCAGAAAGTGGCATAGTAGGCACGCCGGCACTCGGCCGAGCGTCTGCCTTAAAGCTTAGGGTTGGCCGGCGACCATTTGACCGACAGCTCGATGCCGCCGCCGATCGGAATGAGAGTGCTTTGCATATCCGGGAACGAGCCAAGAGCGGTTCTGTACTTGCGAGCGTCCTCGCGCCACATCGCAGGCTCGATGATGTTATCCGCCGCAATGATTCCTTCATCGGACAGCTTTGGATAGACGGCCTGAAGACAGGGCACGTATAGCTCCTTCCAGATATCGAGCAACACGAAGTCGAACGGGCCGCTATCGGCCTGGATCATTGCGACGGCATCGCCGAGCCTGAAATCCACCACGTCGGAAATCCCGGCCTTGTCCATCATCGCGCGGGCATGGGCTTGCTTGTAATCGGCAAGCTCCATCGAGATCATTCGCCCACCGATCTGCTTCACGGCGTCGGCCAGGAAAAGGGTCGAATACCCGTAACTCGTCCCCAATTCCAGGACTCGGGCGGGGCGCTTGGCAAGGATGAGGCTGTGCAGGAACGCACCTACCTCAGGGCCGATCGGCAGCAGGAACTCATCGCGGTGCGCGATCATCTTGCTGCCCAAGGCAGTCAGCTTCGCGTACTCCTCGACATTGCGCCGTTCGTATTCGGCGAAGATCTCGGCGACCGCCGGACTCATAAAACGCATAGCCTACGCACCCCAAAAATGGTGACTCTAGCACGCGTTATGATCGCTATCCACGCGCCTTCGCTCCGCAATTTCCGAGCTATTCACGGCGCGCAGGTCCGTGGCACGAGATCGGGAAACCGCCACGCCGCTATTTTATTGAGATCAAGCCGCCTCTTCGAGACGAGCAAATCGCTGCACGAACGTACTGTCGCGGCTCGCAGTCATGAATAGCCGCTCGGTCGCGCGGGTCATCCCGACATACAGTAATCGCGCGTCCTCTTCGCCCGTGTCGACCTTGGTGGGCATGAAGCCGATACCGGCGATGGCGACGATGGGAAACTCGAGTCCTTTACTGCTATGGATGGTCATGACTTTCACGCTGTCG
>JALYHP010000017.1 GCA_030799355.1 Pseudomonadota bacterium | reverse complement strand
GCGCTCCTTCAGCTTCTCGTGCTGCGGCGATCGCAGCAGGATCCTCTCACGGCGAGCGCACGAGCAGACCCTCGCGCTCCACGAAGTCGATGACCGTGTCCAATCCGTGGCCGGTTTTCAGGTTCGTGAACACGAACGGACGCTCGCCGCGCATGCGTCGCGCATCGCGATCCATCACCTCGAGCGAGGCGCCCACCATGGGCGCGAGATCGATTTTGTTGATGATGAGCAGATCCGATTTGGTGATTCCCGGTCCCCCTTTGCGGGGGATCTTGTCTCCCGCAGCGACGTCGATCACGTACAACGTCAGGTCGGAAAGCTCAGGACTGAACGTCGCAGCCAGATTGTCGCCGCCGCTTTCCACGAAGATGACGTGCAGTCTGGGGAACCTCAGACTCAAGCGCGATACCGCCTCTAGATTGATGGAAGCATCCTCACGTATTGCGGTATGCGGACAACCGCCGGTTTCCACGCCAAGGATCCGATCGGCCGGCAAGGCCTCGTTGCGCACCAGGAACTGCGCGTCCTCTTCGGTGTAGATGTCGTTGGTGACGACGGCAAGCTCGTAGCGCTCGCGCATGGCCCTGCATAACGCGAGCGTGAGCGCAGTTTTCCCCGAGCCCACCGGGCCGCCGATCCCAACCCTCACCGGAGACTTTGTATGCGCCATATCAGGACCTGAACAAACGCGAATACTGGGTTTCGTGCTGCGCGGACAGAATCGCGAGCGCGGGTGCAAAATTCGAACGGTCGTCGGGGGCCATCCTCTTTTTCTCCGAGTTCGCCGCGATCGATTGGCCGAGCGCCAGCAATATACGTTGTCCGGCCGATTGTCCCATGGGTAGGGTCTTGACCGCGGCCAACACCTGATTTTCCGCCCAAGACCATACGTACGCGATGGCCGAGTCGCGCGGATTTATCGCCCATGCGGTGGCGGCGGCACTCCACACGCAGGGCAAACTGGGCTCGTTCATCGAGCGCAAGGTTTCCATGATGCGAAGAGGCAAATCGGGCAGCGCCTCTAGCAGTACACGCATCGAGAATCCCATTTGCACCGTCCCCGCTCGCAATTCCGCCGATTCGCGTGTGGCGAGGAACTCCTCGTTCAGCGACCTCAGGTTCGCTTCCTCTTGCGCCGACCAGGCATCGCTCATCGCCAACAGAACGGGGGCCTCGAAACTGTAGATCGAAAAGCGCAAGACATTCGATATCCACCGCAATGTGGACGCCTCGTCGGTGACAAATTTGCTCTCGACGGCCGACTCCAAACCCTGCGAGTGGCTGTACCCTCCGATCGGCAAGGCTTGGCTGCCCAGCTGCAGCAAGCGGGTGAGTGCAAGGGGTGTCACCGGCGGCGTGGGTAAATCGTCGAGTGCGAGGGGCGTCCCGGGCGACACGCGTGAATTGTCGAGTGCGGGCGTCACGGGCGAAATTCGTGAATCTTCGGTCGTGCCAGCGGAATCTGGCTGCTGTGCGCGTGATGGTGCCCGTAGGCGCCTCCCTCGGGGTCGAACACCGCCAGCACCGGTGCGACCTGCAAGCCCAACCCCTTGACCATCTCACCGAGCACATGGTCGTTGAGGAACCGCAACCGGCCCGGCATCACTTGCACCGCAACGTGCCGATTGCCCAAGTGGTACGCCGCCTTGGCGAGCACGACCGGATCATCGCTCAAGGCCTCTAGAAGGGCCTCCTCGACCGCGATGATCTCGATCTCTCGGCCGTCCTCGGTCCGCACACGATCGCCGCCGCGCAACAATCGGCCGCGCTCGACGATCAAGGCCGCGGTATCGCCGCTATCGAGCCGCAGCAATAGCCGGCTCTTGCAGCGCGCCTCGAAGGTCAGCCTGACCGTATCGCGGGATGGGTTCGCGCCGCTCATCGGAATCGCCGGGTCGCGTTTCGGGTCGTGCCGCAATTAGCGCGCCGCTCGCAACGCAGCCGCGGGGCTCGGCCTGCAGTCCACCAGGCAGACAAAGGACGTTTCCGCGGAAATTCGTGCGGTGCAATACACCCGCGGCCGCCTACGCAGCCCGAAACGCGGCCGCCGGCCGAGCCGGCAGTCCCTTTAGCGGATAGCCAGCGTTTCCTGGGGAACAACCGCGTAGGC